>NZ_NRRF01000021.1 GCF_016583565.1 Thiocystis violacea
AGATCAAGGATCGTGGCTATGCCGACAAGTACCGCGCGGACGCTCAGCCGATCCACCTGATCGGGGTGGAGTTCAGCCGCGAGCGCCGCGCGGTGGTGGGGTTCGAGGTGGAGACGCTGGAGCCGGCGTCTGGGATGTGAGCCAGACCATGCGCCGGGCCGCCTCGAACGCGAACCGCTCGCTGGGTTTCTGTCAGGCCACCAAGCGCTTATACTGAGTCGTTCGGTAATAAATACTTCGGATTACATTTCGAGACGAGGACCAGCATGCATAACGGCACGACGATTACCCAGTTCATCATCGAGGAGCAGCGCCACATCGCGGGCGCGACGGGTGACTTCACCTCGCTCCTCAACGACGTGGTCACCGCCTGCAAGGTGTTGAGCAACATGGTCAACCATGGCGCCTTGGTGGGGGTGCTGGGGAGCGCCGGCACTGAGAACGTCCAGGGTGAGACACAGAAGAAGCTCGATGTCCTCTCCAACGAGGTCTTCATCAAATCCAACGAGTGGGCAGGGCACCTGGCGGCCATGGCCTCGGAGGAGATGGACGAGATCTATCCCATCCCGGCCAAGTACCCGCGCGGCAAGTATCTGCTGACCTTCGATCCGCTGGATGGCTCATCCAACATCGACGTCAACGTCTCCGTGGGTACCATCTTCTCGATCCTGCGTTGCCCAGGCGGCGCGGACCAGCCGACCGAGCGCGACTTCCTCCAGGCTGGCACCCAGCAGGTGGCGGCCGGCTATGCGCTCTATGGCCCTTCCACCATGATGGTGCTGACCACCGGCAACGGCGTGAACGGCTTTACGCTGGATCAGAACATCGGTGAGTTCATCCTGACCCATCCGGACATGACGATCCCGGCGGAGACCCGCGAGTTCGCGGTCAACGTGTCGAACATGCGTTTCTGGGAGGAGCCGGTGCGCCGCTATGTCCAGGAGTGCCTGGACGGCAAGGAGGGCACGCGGGGCGAGGACTTCAACATGCGCTGGATCGCGTCCATGGTCGCCGAGGTGCATCGCATCCTGACCCGTGGCGGCGTCTTCATGTATCCGCTGGACTCCAAAATGAAGTCGAACGGGCAGGGCGGGAAGCTGCGGCTGCTCTATGAGGCGAATCCCATGTCCTTCATCGTCGAGCAGGCGGGCGGTGGTGCCATTACGGGGACGCAGCGGATCCTGGAGGTACAGCCGGAGTCTCTGCACCAGCGTGTGCCGGTGATCTTGGGCTCGAAGAATGAGGTGGAGCGCATTCTGGGGTATCACCAATAGGCAAGCCTGACGCTTGCTGTCGGGGTGGCGGCTCCCTCCTGACGCTCACGCGTGGCCGCTGCTCTGTCGCGTAGCACCGCTGTGCGGTGTTACGTCCTTTCCGTCCGGTGCTCTGCGCCGATCGCGTGGTGAGAACCTCAGTCACTCAGGACTGAGGGCCGCTCGCCGCACTCTCCCTGACCCCCTGGCGTGGCTGTTCGCGCCGGGGCGGTGCTCCCACTGGCTGTCATCGCGATCAGGCGTGCCGAGCGGCCTCTGTCGCATCGGGCTCCGCGTGCCTGTCCTTCGAGGCCCACATCCGTGCCCGCCGCAGGCCCTTCACCAGGTCGTCGACGAAGGTGAAGACGACCGGGATAACCAGAAGGGACAAGACGGTCGAGGTCAGCAGCCCGCCGATCACGGCAATCGCCATGGGTGAGCGGAAGCTCGGCTCGGCGCCCAGGCCGAGCGCGGTGGGCAGCATGCCGGCGACCATCGCGATGGTGGTCATGAGGATGGGCTGGGCGCGTTTACGGCAGGCATCCAGCAGTGCTTCGCGGCGCTCCAGCCCGTGCTCCCGTCGAGCCTTGACGGCGTACTCCACCAGCAGGATGGAGTTCTTGGTGACGATGCCCATCAGCATGAGCACGCCGATGATGGAGGGCAGTGAGAAGCTGTTGTGCGTCAACAGCAGCGCGGCGAAGGCCCCGCCGACCGAGAGCGGCAGGGCCGTGAGGATGGTCGTCGGCTGCAGGAAGTCGTGAAACAGCAGCACCAGCACGATGTAGATGCAGAGGATGCCGGTCAGCATGGCCGTCGCAAAGCCGCTGAACACCTGCGCCATGCGCTCGGCGTCGCCCGAGGCGGGGCGGCTGATGCCGGGCGGCAGGTGCTGCAGCGACGGCAGCGGATCGACCTGTGCCATCACCTCGCCGAGCGCGCGTCCGGCCAGTTCCACGTCGATGGTCACGTTGCGTTCGCGATCCAGCCGATCGATCTGCGCCGGGCCGCTGCTCAGACTGACATCCGCGACCGCGCTCAAGGGGACTTGGCCGGACCAGGCGGGCAGGCGCAGGTGGGCGATGGCGTCGAGGTCCGTGCGCAGCTCGGGGTCCAATCGCACGCGGATGGGGATCTGCCGCTGAGGCAGGTTCAGCTTGGGCAGCTGGACCTCGAAGTCGCCCGCGGTCGCGACCCGGATGGCGGTGGCGATGGCGGAGGTCGTTACGCCGAGATCCGCCGCCCGCGCGAAGTCCACGTCGACGTGGATCTCCGGTCGCTGCAGGCTGGCGTTGGAGCTGATGTTGCCCAGGTTCGGCAGGCTGCGCAGGTCGCGCTCAACCGCCTTGCTGGCGCGGTCGAGCAGCTCCGGGTCGTCGCCGGCCAGGACAAGCTGCAGGCGCTCGCCGACGCCGCCGATCCCAACGGAGACTCTGGCGCCTGGCAGCGCCTTCAGCCGCTCGCGGATCTCCTGCTCGATCTCGATCTGAGAGCGTGCCCGGTCGTTGCGATGGACGAGGTTGACCATGAGAGACGCCTTGCGGATGTCCGCGCTGCCGCCCTCGTTGAACGGACCCGCGCCGGCGATCGCACCGACCGTGGTGAAGACGCTGGTGATGTCGTTGATCGGGGCGAGGAGCTGGCGTGCCTGCTCGGCCGCGTCGCGGGTTTCCGCCAAGGTGCTGCCCGGCGGTAGCTCGATCTTGACGGCGGTCTGATTGACGTCGGCCGGCGGGATGAAGCCGGTCGGGAGCAGGGGCACCAGGGCGATGGAACCGGCGAAGAAGAGCACGGCGCCGAGCAGGGTCGTCTTGCGGTGGTCCAGGCTCCAGGCCGCCGTGGTCAGGTAGGTCCGCATGAGGCGGCCCTCGCCGCCGCCAGGGGCATGGGGCTTGAGCAGGTAGGCCGACATCATGGGCGTGAGCATGCGTGCCACCGCCAGCGAGAAGACCACGGCGATGGCCGCCGTGATGCCGAACTCGCGGAAGAACTTGCCCGGAACGCCGCCCATGAAGCCGGTCGGCAGGAAGACGGCGACCAGGGTCAGGCTGGTGGCGATGACCGCGACGCCGATCTCGTCCGCAGCCTCGGTCGCCGCCTGGATGGGCTTCTTGCCCATGCGCAGGTGGCGCACGATGTTCTCGATCTCGACGATGGCGTCGTCGACCAGGATGCCGACGACCAGGGCCATGGACAGCAGCGTCAGCACATTGAGGCTGAAGCCGAGCCAATGCATGGCGGCGAACGTCGGGATGATCGACAGCGGCAGGGCGGCGGCCGCGACCAGGGTCGCGCGCCAGTCGCGCAGGAACCACCAGACGACCAGGATGGCGAGAAAGGCCCCCTCGTAGAGCAGCTCCATGGAGCCCTGGTAGTTGTCCAGCACCGGCGCGACCGTGTCGTAAGCCTCCGCGATGCGGACCTGCGGATAGCGTTCGCGGAGCCGGTCCACGGCCGCGCGCACCGCCTCGGCGACGGCGACCTCGCTGGAGCCCTTGAGCCGCGTGACCGAGAAGCCGACCACGGGCCTGCCGTTCAGCAGGGCATAGGCCGTGCGCTCGGCGATGCTGTCATGGACGCGCGCGATCTCATCGAGCCGCACGCTGTGGCCGCCGTCGAGCGGGATGTCGAGGGCGCCGATCTCGCCGATGTCGTGCACCGCGCCGAGCGTGCGCACCGACTGCACCCCGGCGCCGATGTCGCCGCGCCCGCCGGAGGCGTCCTGCTGGACCTGCTTGAGCCGACCGGAGATGTCCGAGGCCGTGACGCCGAGCGCCGCCATCCGTGTCGGATCCAGGTCGACGCCGACCTCGCGATCGACGCCGCCGACCCGCGAGACGGCGCCGACGCCCCTGACCGCAAGCAGCGCCTTGCTTACATCATTGTCCACGAACCAGGACAAGGCCTCTTCGTCGAGGCGATCCGAGCCGACGGTGAAGGTGATGACGGCGCTGCCGGCGGTATTGACCTTGGAGACGATCGGGTCGGTCATGTCCTGCGGCAGCTCGGAGCGGACGGTGTCGACCGCGTTGCGCACATCGTTCAGCGCCGTCTCGATATTGATGTCGATATCGAACTCGGTCTGGATGCTGGCGCTGCCGTCGCTCAGGGTCGTGGTGATGTGTTGCACGCCGCCGATGGTGGCGATCTGGTCCTCGATCTTGCGGGCGACGTCCGTCTCCAGTTGGGAGGGGGCCGCGCCTTCCAGATTGGCGGTGACGATGACGCGCGGCAGCTCGATATCCGGGAAGTTCTGGATGCCGAGCGCATGAAAGCCCGCGAGCCCGAGCAGGCCGAGGAGGATGAAGAGCAGGATGGCCGGGACGGGGTGGCGGATCGACCAGGCGGAGACGTTCATGGTTGACCTGCCGTTGCTTCACGTGCGGGTGCGCGGCGCACCCGGTCGCCATCTTTGAGAAAGGCGCCGCCGCTGGAGACCAGCGGGACCGCCCCGGCGAGTCCCGTGATCTCGACGCGCCCGTCACGCCGTCGGCCGGTCGCGACCTTATGCTGGACCACCTGCCCGTTGTCGCCGACCTCGAAGACATAGGCATTGCCGTCGCGCAGAACCAGAGCGGACTCCGGGACGGTCAAGGTGTCCGAATGGCCCACGTCGATCAGACCGCGGGCGAAGTCACCGGCGCGCGCCGAGCCTGGATCCGGCAGATCCACATAGACCAGCGCCATGCGGGTCTTGGGATCGAAGGTGGGCGCCGGCATGCGCACGCGCCCCTCCAGCGTGCCGCCTCCGGCGACGCGGATGTGTGCGGTCTGGCCGGGCAGGATGCGGGCGAGCTGTTCCGCCAGCACCTCGGCCCGCCACTCGATGCGGTTCTGGCGCACCAGCCGAAAGAGCTCGGTGCCGACCTGCACGACGCTGCCGAGGGTCGCGCTGCGCGCCGAGATCACACCGTTGTCGACCGCGCGGATGTGCGTCTGCTCCAGCCGGATCTGCTGTGCCTTGAGCTGCGCCTCGGCGGCGGCCAGGTTGGCCTTGGCGCTCTCCTCGGCGACCAGGTACTGCTTCGCCTGCTGTTCCGAGAGGGTCGACTTGCCCGCCAGTTCGCGCGCGCGCTTGCCGTTGGCCTGGGCCTCGGACAGCGCCGCGTCTGCCTGGGCGAGCCGCGCCTTCTGCAGCGCCAGATCGGCCAGTACCATGTCCTGAGAGAGCAGCGCCAGTTCCTCGCCACGCTTCACCTGGTCGCCGACATCCGCCGTCAGCGAGACGACCCGCAGGCCGGCGATCTCGGAGGCGACGATCGCCTCCTGCCAGGCGCTCAGGCTGCCGTTGGCCGAGACGTTGATCGGCCAGTCGCGCGTCTCGGGGAGGACGGTCGCAACCGTGAGGGCGGCGTTGGTGGATGCCTCTTGCGGCACGGCGAGCTCATCGGCGCGTGACGGCCCCTGTAGCGCCAGGGTGAGGGTCAATATCAATAGCCGCCCGAGAGCGGAGCCTTTGAGGGTAGGCGGAGAGAGTCTGGACATTGAGTGATTTGTCGATCTCGAAGAGGGTCATGCGAAAGAGGAGTGCGGCGGGCCGAGCCAAGCCGCGGGCCTACCCAGTGGTGGATGTGTCAGCTCGCTCGCCCGGCCGTCGATCCGGGGCGATCCCGAGGGCGCGACACATCAGGTCGGTGATGATGTCGCTGATGGTCTGGATGCGCTCCGGGGTATAGCGTTCCCAGTCCAAACGTTTCCAGAGGATGGCCTTGGCGATGCCGAAGCTCCAGATCATCCCCAGGAGCGCATGGGCCTGCAGGCAGTCCGTCTCGCAGGCGGTGTCAGCCTGGCGCGCCGCGATCACGATGCGTGTCAGCGCCGTCTGGGCCGGCTCCGCGCGGCGGCGATAGATCTGCTCGAAGCCGTCGCCTGGAAACGCCATCTCCCGAATCGCCAGCACCGCGAACCAGCGCATGCGCTCCTCGCCGGTGAGCGGTCCGAGCAGATTGCGCACGTAGAGATTCACGGCGGTGGCGAGCTGGGACGGCTCATCGCGACCGCGCTCGGCCAGTGCCGTGATGGTCGCCAGGGCCTCGCGAAAGCGCGCCTCGTCCGCCGCGAGGGTCGTGTCGAAGATGGCGGCGTAGAGCCCCTGCTTACTGCCGAAGTGGTAGTTGACGGCGGCGATGTTGGCCTCGGCCTCGGTGCAGAGGTCGCGGACCGCGACGCCTTTGAAACCGTGTTCGGCGAACAAGCGGATGCCCGCCTCGATCAAGCGATCGCGGGTCTCTGAGGTCGGTGGTGGGCTACTCACGGCTGGCATGGGACTCAGGCAAGGCGTCGCACGGATGCCGCCGCAGTCTAAACAAACGTTTGATGATGTCAAACGTTTGTTTGATTTTGATGCCGAAGGTCAACAATCTCGCCTTTCAAGCGGGCAGATTTCATCAACCCGATGGTTCTCGTCGCACCGCTCCTCAGTGCTACGTGCCTCTCGGCGCTCTGCAAGTGGTCATCCCGGATGCGGTCGTCCCTCGAAGATCCTCTTGGCGCTGCTCCGCGGCGCCAACGTCCTCCCTGCGCACCGCGCTATGGCTGCGCTCCTGTCGTCCCGATCGCGGGAAAGACCTGCGACCAGTCGCGCTTCATCGAGACCAGGATCCAGCCCTTGGACGCGGCGTCGTCGAGTCCTTTGTCGAGGCGTCCGACGTGGCTCTCGCGGTCGTAGGCATACTCGCGCTCGCTGTCGTCGTGGTGAAGGATGAGCCCGAGGCGTTTGCCAGCGCCGGCGGTCGTCCAGTCGAGCATCTGGTAGTCGCCGTCCGAGTTGCCGAAGGCGAGGATGGGTCGGCGGCCGATGTGGCGCTGGATGCCGACGGGCTTGCCTGCCTTGTCGTCGATGAAGGCGATCTCCGGCTTGCGCATCAGCACGGGCGTGCCGTTCTGCACTTCGTATCTCATGGCGATCTGCGAGCCGACGACTTGCTCTGGCGGGATACCGTAGACGCGCTCGGTCCAGGGGCGCATGAAGTCGCTGCCGCCGCCGGAGACGATGAAGGTCTTGAAGCCGTTGGCACGCAGGTAGTCCAGCAGTTCCAGCATGGGCTGGTAGACGACCTGGGTGTAGAGCCGCTCGAAGCGGGGGTGGCGCGCGGAGGCGATCCAGTCGCCCGCGATCCGCTCGAATTCCTCCGTGGTCATGTTTGCATGCGTGGCGGCCAGCAGTTTGGTCACGCCATCCATGCCACTTGCCTGCAGTGCTTCCAGGTCACCCGCGAGGACGGCCTTGAAGGGCTGCTCGTCCTTCCACTCCGGATGCTCGGGAGCGAGCGCCTTGACGCGGTCGATGATGAAGGCGAGCTGGGTGTACATGGGCTGCTCGACCCAGAGGGTGCCGTCGTTGTCGAAGACGGCGATGCGCTCGGGCGGGGGCACGAAGTTCGGGCTGTTCTCGGTCGTCACCGCTGTGACGAATGCGGTGATGGCGGTCTTGGTCGGTCCGTCCGCCCAGGATGCAAGCGGTTCGGCGCTGGCAATGGTGCTGAACGTCATGGCGACGAGAAGGGTGATCAATCTGAGCATCTGTACTCCGTGTTTGCTGTGGTGAGCGTGAAACATCCGAGTTGTCGGTTGGGCCTCCTGGCGTCGGCCCAACCGATCGTCGACGGGCGCCTGCGTCGCAATCCTCAGCCCTGCGACTGTTCTTCGAAGAAGCGGTAGATGATGCCGGAGAGGGCGGCGCCGACGATGGGGGCGACCCAGAACAGCCAGAGCTGGCTGAGCGCCTTGCCTTCACCCGAGAAGAAGAGCGCCAGGGCAGGGCCGGTGCTTCTGGCCGGGTTGACCGAGGTGTTGGTCACCGGGATGGAGATGAGGTGGATGAGCGTCAGAGCCAGACCGATCGCGATTCCTGCGTGGCTCCCGATCCCGCGCTTGTCGGTGCTCCCCAGGATGATGAAGAGGAACATCATGGTCATGACGATCTCGGTGACCAGGCCGGAGATCATGCCGTAGCCCTGGGGCGAAAGCTCACCATAGCCGTTGACCGCCAGGCTGCTGGCGGTGAGCTGGAAGGTCGCCTGACCTTCCTTGAAGACGCCCATGTCCGCGGCGACGAAGAGGATGAGGAAGGCGGCGATGATGGCGCCAATGGTTTGGGCGATCACATAGACCGGCAGGTCGGCGAAGCTGAAGCGCCCGCCGACCGCGAGGCCGACGGAAACCGCCGGGTTGAGGTGACAGCCCGAGATATGCCCGATGGCATAGGCCATCGTCAGAACCGTGAGGCCGAAGGCGAGGGCGACGCCGAGATAGCCGATACCGACATCGGGCACACCCGCGGCGAAGACGGCGGCGCCGCAGCCGCCCAGAACCAGCCAGAAGGTGCCGATCAGCTCGGCGAGCCCGCGTTTCATCAGTGACATAACAACGTTCCTCGTTTCGTTTTTCTTACGTTGCCATCACTAGGATGGCGTTTACATCGGATTGATTGGATGTGCGGCGCAGATCCGTCGGCGACCCCATTGCGGGGTCGCGGGACATCCCTGTCGGTCGAGCCGGCGCGGGATCAGTGCGCGCCTGGGCTGCTCAACTGCTCCATCACGTTATCCAGGTTGAAGCTCCCAGCCTTCTGTCTAGGCGGGAAGTCTTTGAAGGTCACTAGGAATTTTCCGACGTAATCCTGTGCCGCCATCAGCATGAAGACCCGATCCAGGAACCAGTCGTCATAGGTGTTGGAGGTGACCATGCCGCGCTCGTAGGGGTCGCGGCGCAGATTCTCCAGCAGCGGCACGCGCAGGTGCACGAAGGGCTCGCGCCAGGATTGGAAGGTTGCCTCCGCGCGCTGCTCGAGGAAGATGGCCTTCCAGTCGTCATAGCGCAGGGCGGTCAGATCGCCGTCGTCGGAGAAGTAGAAGATCTCATGCCGCGGGCTCTTGTCCGTCTCGCCGGTCAGCATCGGCAGGATGTTGTAGCCATCGAGGTGGACCTTGTAGTCGCGCCCGATCGCCTGATAGCCAGTGAGGAGCTTCTCCTTGACGTTGGGCTCGCCGGCGATGGCCAGGAAGGTCGGCGTCCAGTCCATATGATGGACGATCTGGTTGTTCCAGGTGCCGGCCTTGATATGCCCCGGCCAGCGCACCATCGCGGGGACGCGCCAGCCGCCCTCCCAGTTGGTGTTCTTCTCGCCGCGGAAGGGCGTCATGGCCGCATCCGGCCAGGTGTTCATGTGCGGGCCGTTGTCGGTGGAGTAGAAGACGATGGTGTTGTCGGCGATCCCCAGCTCGTCGAGCTTCTTGAGGAACTTGCCGACGTGCATGTCATGCTCGACCATCCCGTCGGAGTATTCGTCCTGCCCGGAGATGCCGCGCAGCTCCTTTTTGACATGGGTGCGGAAGTGCATGCGGGTGCCGTTCCACCAGACGAACCAGGGCTTGCCGGCCTTGGTCTGCTCCTCGATGAAGCCGAGTGCGCGCTCGGAGGTCTCGTCGTCCACCGTCTCCATGCGTTTCTTGTTCAGCGGGCCGGTGTCCTCGATTTTCTGGGTGCCGTCCGGCAGGGCCCAGGAGTGGATGACGCCTCTGGGACCATACTTCTTGCGGAATTCGGGATCCTTCGGATAGTCCTCGTTCTCCGGCTCCTCCTCGGCGTTGAGGTGATAGAGGTTACCGAAGAACTCGTCGAAGCCGTTATTGGTCGGGAGCATCCTGTCCTTGTCGCCCAGGTGGTTCTTGCCGAACTGCCCGGTGGCGTAGCCTTGTGCCTTCAGCAGGCCAGCGATGGTCGGGTCTTCGATCTGCATTCCCTCGTCGGCGCCAGGCATGCCGACCTTGGAGAGACCCGTGCGGAAGACACTCTGACCCGTGATGAAGGAGGAGCGCCCGGCGGTGCAGGACTGCTCGCCGTAGTAGTCGGTGAAGGTCATGCCTTCAGCGGCGATACGGTCGATGTTGGGGGTCTGATAGCCCATCAGCCCATGGGTGTAATAGGAAATGTTCGATTGGCCGATATCGTCGCCCCAGACGACCAGGATGTTGGGCTTATCGGCGGCCCCTGCGGAGGGTAGGGCTCCCAACGTGGTTAGGGTCAGACCGAGGGCGGCGAGTAAGCGGCGAGGGCGGTGTCGCCGTGGGTTCTCTGGTTGCATCATGCAAATCCTCGTTGAGCTTCAGGTTGAGAAAGGTCCGGGTTGAGAAAGGTCCGGGTCGATAAGGGTCGCGGTTGAGATTCGCGAGCGGGCACGCGCCGGGTATGATCTGGATCGCCTTCGATCCTTCGTCGTTGTCTGACGCGCGATGACCATTCAGCGACCTGTGCCGTCGAGCCGGAGGGTCAGGTAGGCCGAGACCCCGATCAGCCGAGCGCCTTGCGCACGCTGCTGGCGCAAGAAGCTGACGGCTGCGTCGTCCACGCTGCGCAGTTCGGATAGATCGAGCGTGAGCGCCTGCTCCCCCTTCGCACACAGGCGTTCGAGTTCGGGCAGGTCGGGGGCGTGCAGCCAGCCGTCGATCTTGAGCACGCGGTCGTCCGATGTGTCTGTCGGGGTGATCCGAACGGTCATGTGGACACGCATCGCACTAATCGGACCAGATTGGCGCACTTTGTCTGCGCGCCTTCTAGCCGGTTGAATCCAAAGGTGGTAGTTGAGTGGAACGCTTGGTTGTAGGCTTGTGCCCCTTCTCCTGAGTCACGATATTTCGCGACCCAGGCTGACGAGATGTCGTGATTCACGAGATGTCGTGATCGGGCTGGGGCTCATCATGGACGCTTACTGGAGGACGCTATGTCATCGGCTCGGGATCAGATCGTGCTCGCCGCCCCTTCGCGGCCGGATGAGGAAGGCTCCGATGAGAGAGGCTCCAATGATGAGAGAGGCTCCAATGAGGAGCACTTCGAGGATCTCCTGACCGCGCTCGCCCTGTCCCTGGTCAATGTCGAGCCGCACGCCCTGGACGCCCTGCTGGTCGCCTCGTTGCGCCGCATCGTGCGTCTTCTCGGCGTGGATCGCAGTGCCCTGGGCCGCTACGACATGCCCCTGGGCCAGCTGTTCGCGACACACACCTGGGCCTTGCCGGAGGTGGAGCCCGTGCCCTCGCCCATCGCCGAGCGTGAGATTCCCTTCATCTCGGCACAGGTCCGCGCCGGACATGGCGTGATCTGCGACCGGGTCAAGGCGCTACCCCCAGAGGCGGCGACGGACCGGGCGTCGCTTCAGCGCCTGGGCCTGCGCTCCATTGCCGTCTTGCCGCTGGCGGCGGCGGGCGACGTGCTGGGGTGGCTGTCCTTTGGCGCCTTGCGGCAGGATCACCTCTGGTCTCGCGATCAGGTGCGGCGTTTGCGGCTCCTTGCCGGCGTCTTCGCCAATGCCCTACTGCGTCAGCGCAAGGATCTGGAGCTGGATGCGGCCATGGCCGAGAACCTGGCGCTACGCCAGCGTGTGGAGGCCGAGAATGCGGTCTGGCGCGAGCAGGTCCTGCACTGCCATGACTTCGATGAGCTGGTCGGCGAGAGCCAGGCGCTGAGACGGGTGTTGACGCAGGTCGAGCAGGTCGCGCCGACCGACAGCACCGTGCTCATCCTCGGCGAGACGGGGACCGGAAAGGACCTCATCGCAACCGCCGTCCACCAGCGCAGCCGCCGTGCCGAGCGCCCGTTGATCCGGGTCAACTGCGCGGCACTGCCGGCCACCCTGATCGAGAGCGAACTCTTCGGGCACGAGAAGGGCGCCTTCACCGGAGCGATCTCGCGCAAGATCGGGCGCTTCGAGGTGGCCGACGGCGGAACCCTGGTGCTCGACGAGATCGGCGAGCTGCCGCTGGAGCTGCAGGCCAAGCTGCTGCGGGTGCTGCAGAGTGGGGAATTCGAGCGCCTGGGCTCGACGACGCCGCGCAAGACGGACACCCGGGTCATCGCATCGACCAATCGCGACCTGCTGGCGATGGCGCGCGAGGGCGGCTTCCGGCCTGACCTCTTCTACCGTCTCGGCGTCTTTCCCATCACCGTTCCGCCGCTGCGCGAGCGCAAGGAGGACATCGCCTTGCTCAGCGCCTATTTCATCGATCGCCTGCGCACCAAGCTCGGCCGACAGGTCACGCACATCCCGGACGCCGTGCTCGCCGCGCTGATGCAGTACGACTGGCCGGGCAACGTGCGGGAACTGGAGAACGTCGTCGAGCGCTCCATGATCCTGTCGCCGGGGCGAAGCCTCCAGCTCGAGGGGCTGCCCTGTCCGGCCAAGCAGGGGGCGACGGCGGCTGTCTCCGATCCCGCGGGGGGCGACTGGCGCACCCTGTCCGAGGTGGAGCGCGACCACATCCAGAGCGTCTGCGCGCGCTGTGGCTGGCGGATCAGCGGGGCAGGCAATGCGGCGGAGCGGCTCGGGATGCACCCCAATACCCTGCGCTCGCGCATGCGGAAGCTCGGCATCGTCCGCCCGGTCGGGCCGGATGCCGTCTAGATGTCCACGCCCCGCCGCAGTCGATCCGGGGCGATGGAGCTGGCTCACGCGGCGAGCCGTGCCGCCTATCGCGGGCGCAGGATGATGACGGCCAGCGGGAGCGCGTTCGACGCCTTGTGGTCCATGGCGTCAGCCGCTTCGAGCGGCTGTGAACTGCCATGGCGGAGCCCGGCTCAGACCGGTTCGGCGACTGTCTGCGCGAATCCGCGCATCGCTGCCGGATGGCGGGACTTTCCAGAGCATGGGATGCTCATTGATCGGTGACAGGAGAACCTGCCAATGACCCCTGTCCGTCGCGCTAGCGCGGTCGAGCGCGTGCAAGAGAGGCCATACGGCAAGCCCGAGACTGGGCTTCGCCTGGCGTTCTACAGGATCATCTTCGAGGCCGACACCCGCGCGGGCCGGGCCTTCGACCTGATTCTGCTCGTGGCGATCCTGCTCAGTGTGTCGGTCGTGGTCATGGACAGCGTGGCCGGCCTCGCGGGCCGCTACCACGCGCTCTTCCGTGGGCTCGAATGGTGCTTCACCGGCCTCTTCACGTTGGAATACGCCGCTCGGCTCTGGTGCGTCCGCCACCCGACCCGCTACGCCCGCAGTTTCTTCGGCATCGTGGACCTGGTGGCGGTTCTGCCGAGCTATCTCGCCCTCCTGCTGCCGGGTGCGGTCGCATTTCAAGGGGTGCGACTGCTGCGCTTATTGCGCATCTTTCGAATCCTCAAGCTCACCGAGTACGTTGCCGAATACCGCGCCCTGGCAGAGGCGCTGCGCGGCAGCGCGCGCAAGATCTTCATCTTCCTGTCGGTCGTCATGATCACTGTACTGCTGCTCGGCACGGCCATGTACGTGGTCGAGGGGCCGGAGAACGGCTACACCAGCATCCCGACGGCCGTCTATTGGGCCATTGTGACCATGACGACCGTGGGCTATGGCGACGTGACGCCGCACACCGATCTCGGCAAGCTCATCGCCTCCGCGATGATGCTCATTGGCTGGGGCATCCTTGCCGTGCCGACCGGCATCGTGACCGCCGAGATGACCGCCCTGCGCTTCCGCCGCCAGCCGACCACCCGCACCTGCCCCGAGTGCCTGACCGAGGGGCACGAGCCGGACGCCGCCTTCTGCAAGGACTGTGGCGCGCGGTTACCGGAGTACACGCGGGATTGAGGCGCCAAGCGCGCTGGGCTCGCGCGCGACCACCCAGTGCCGCGCGCCGCGCCGCAGTCCTCGCCATGGCACCCAGACGGCGATCCCGAGTCCGACGATGGCATAGAGCGCCCAGGTCGGAACCTGCATGAGCCAGCGGGCGATCAGGCGGATCAGATCACCCTTATAGGCGATCTTCGAGGCACGCGCCGAGACCTTGACGAAGGTGACCGCGCCCATCCGGTCGAGCGCGCGCAAGCCTTGCTGGCCATAGGTCGCGGCCAGCTTGATCGCGTCCTGGCCGAGTTCGCCGGTGCGCCGGGCGGTCTGCAGGACGCTGTCACCGCCGATGCGATAGAGGGTTGCGCTGTGCTGGCCGAAGGTCTCGGCAAAGGCCGCCATCCGCTTGAGCGAGGCGGCATCGTGCGTCTTGCTCAGCAGCGTCATCCCGCCACGCGTCTTGGCCAGTGTGTAGACGCTGCCGAACAGCTCGGTCACCGAATCCAGCGAGCGCGTCTGCTTGACACTCTTGGCCGACTTGACGAGTGTCTTGCCCAGCCAGGGCGGGAGCTTGCCGAGCTTGCGCGCGGCCTTGAGGATGGTTGCGCCGCCCTTGAGCGCGGTTGTCGCGGCCACGCTCGGCGCCGCGGCCCCCACTGTGCCGACGGTTGCGGCGCCACTGGCGAGCTGGGCCGCGCTGGCGGCGACGCCGATCGTCGCCAGCGCGACGACCACCTCATCCGTCTCCTCGCCGCTCGCCCAGTTGATTCCTTGCTTGGTCAGATCACGCAGATCCCCGATGACGAAGAAATCGGTCGCCACGCTCGTTGCCTGCCCGAGGGTCTCGTCGCTGGTGCCGCCCAAGAGTCCTTCCGCGAGCTTGCTGGCCTGGTAGCCGAGACTCCCGCGGACCGCCTCGATCTCCTGCTGCAAGGCCTGGGCGCGAGGATCGCTCTGGACGTAGGGATACTCCATGAAAAAGCCGAGATAGTCGGCGGCCTCGGCGTAGCGCTCCTGCTCGACCAGTTGGCGCGTCTCGGGGACGGGATCGATCCGGCTGAGCGCCAGCGCGCTCAGTTGCGTCCGTTGCCAGAGAACGCCCACCGCGACCATGGCGATGAATAGGAGGATCAGCTTGGGGATCAGCTTCATCACGATCAATGTGCTCCTTGTGAAAACCAGTCACTCAGCCGTCCGTGCAACTGTTCCGCCGCTTGGTGTGCCCTCTGCTTCGACCGAGTGGCGTACTGGAGTTGGACGGGCGTGCCTATCGTTCACACCTCCGCGCTGGCAAGCTGGGCACGCTGCGCTTTGCCCGGCGAGGGAGGTGTTTTGCGGAAATTGCCTTCTCTCGTCTGACAGTCGAGCGCATCGTCCTGTTCTCTGCCATCGACCGCAGGCGCATAATCGTAGAAATTCCATGCGAAAGAGACTGTGAAGCGGGTATCGGATAGAGACCGCATGGGTTGGTTCGCGTAGCACGGCTCCGCGCCCAGTGTCGCCGATCCGCGCTCAGGGGTAACGTTGCCGCGCGAGCACGCGGGATTCGGGTCCATTTGACAGGACGCGTCGTTCAGTCCGTGACTCGAACCCGCCGGCTTTCAGCCGGTGGCCGTTTCGTACGCCGACTCCACCAGATGGACACCACGAACATGCCAACGCTGACGATCGTCGCCAACATCACGGCCAAATCCGACAAGATCGACTTGGTCAGGACGGAGCTGGAGAAGCTGCTCGATGCCACCCGCGCGGAACAGGGTTGCCTGCAATACGACCTGCACCAGGACAACGTCGATCCAGCCCGGTTCTTGTTCTACGAGACCTGGGAGTCGCGTGACCTGTGGCAGACGCACATGGGCGCGCAGCACCTGAAGGACTATCTGGCCGCAACCGAGGGGAGCGTTGACGCCTTCACTGTCAACGAAATGACCCGCATCGGCTGATTCCCGGGGTGTCGCCGCGCGCGTGAGTCAAGGTCGGGAGTCGGGGCGGAGTGGGCTGAGAGCGGGGCTGCTCGCGCTGACGGAATGATCCTTCGAGACGATGCAAGACGCCAGTGCCGGGATCACGCTCGGCGGCTGATCACCCGGATGGGTTGACGGGCGTGGCGCGGGATGCCGGGGCGGCGGATGTGCTCCATGGCGCCCATCGCGCCGAGGCGCGGTCTCGTCGAGATGGCGCTGGGGACGCGCTCCCGAGCGGGCCGAGGCATGCTCACCTCAGTGTGCCGCCGCCTTCAGCGCTTCCTCGCGGGTATAGAAGAGGCCGTCGCGGATGAAGCCGGAGATCACCTCGGGCTCGACCGCCGTAATCTTGCCCTTCTCGTCGCGGGCGCGGACCCAGGTGTCCGGCAGACCGTCAAGAAGGTGAACAGGTGCGGGCCTTCCGTCACTGAAGCGTGACAGAACCTGCTCACCGCTGCGGCTGTTGAGGTAGCCCGGCTGGAAGCCGAAGGACCTGTTGTTCTCACTGATGCCACGGGTGTTGGCAAAGAGCACATTTTCGTCACGAAGTGACATTTCCGTTAGGACTCCGCGCAGCCTGCGAGCGCGCTCGCGGTCTTGCTGCTCTTGGCTGACTGTCTGCGTCTGGATTTGCTTGGTATACATGTCTTCGCTCCCTGTTTCGGTTGGCGAATGCTGTCTTCACCTAGACTTGAGCATTACGCGTGCCACTCTCGGGGAGAATCCCCCGGTCGTGGCCTGTCTAGCGCACTGCGCCGGCGCCTGATCCCTGGCGTTCTCTGAAGCCTCACTTCTGAACTCTCACTTCTGAACTCTCACTTCTGAACTCTCACTTCTGAACTCTCACTTAGGGTATCGGCAGATTGCCGCGTTCCAGCACCCGTCTCAGCACGAAACTGGAGTGGACGCCCGCAACACCTTCCAAACGTGTGATCTTGTTCAACAAGAAGTCCTGATAGGCGTCCATGTCACGCACGACCACTTTGAGCTGGTAGTCGGCCTCGCGGCCGGTAATCAGCAGGCATTCGAGCACTTCCGGCATGCCCTGGATGGCGGCGTCGAAGTGCTCGAAACGCTCGGGGGTGTGCCGATCCATGGAGATGCTCAGGATCACCATGAGGCTGAGCCCCAGCTTCTGTCCGTCCAGGGTCGCGCGATACCCCGTGATGAACCCGGCCTCTTCGAGGGCGCGCACGCGCCTGAGACAGGGCGAGGGCGAGAGGCCGATGCGGTCGGCGAGCTCTTGGTTGCTGATCCGGCCGTCTTGCTGGAGTTCGGTGAGAATGCGCTGGTCGTAGCGATCGAGCTTCATGGGGGCTCCTGTGTCGATGATTGACAGCTCTGGCGGGCAACATGAGCGGCTTCTCTTGCGGGTTTCAGCCGGGGATGCTCGTGTCTAGAGCGGGAAAATTAGCAGAAGATTGCGCAAGGCTGGCGGAATCCTGTCGCTTTCGCAATCGGCTGCCCGGCTGCCTCACGTAACCTGGCGCCAGTCGGTTGACCGGCCGACACCCAGGCAAGCGCTCACAAGGCGCGCGCCGTCCAGGCTCCGATTTCCAACCAGAAATGGAGCGGCCCGAGCCATACCCGGCACAGGGCCAGCTGACTGAGGCATCGACCCCCAGATCCGATCAGACACCGCCCGATCAAGGAGAGCACTATGAGCCGCTTCGACCACCGTCGATACCGCCCCAGCCCGGTGGTGGATTTGCCCAACCGCCAATGGCCAAATCGGACCATCCAGACCGCGCCAACCTGGGCCAGTGTGGACCTGCGCGATGGGAATCAGGCCCTCGTCGAGCCGATGAGCGTGGCGCAGAAACGGCGTTTCTGGGGGTTGTTGCTGAGGCTGGGCTTCAAGGAGATCGAGGTCGGTTTTCCGGCTGCCAGTCAGCCGGATTACGACTTCGTGCGCTGGCTGATCGAGGAGGAGCAGATCCCGGAGGACGTGACCATTCAGGTCTTGGTGCAGGCGCGCGAGGACTTGATCCGCCGCACCTATGACGCCTTGCGCGGGGTGCGTCAGGCGATCGTGCATGTCTATAACTCGACCTCGCCCGTGCAGCGAGACTGGGTCTTCGGGCAGGATCGCGAGGGCGTCAAGGCGATCGCGCGCCAGGGCGCCGTCTGGGTCCAGGACATGGCGCGGGACTTCCCGCGGACGCGCTGGACCTTCCAATACTCGCCGGAGAGCTTCACGGCGACCGAGCCGGACTATGCCATCGCTGTCTGCGAGGCGGTCTTGGATGTCTGGAGGCCGACCAAGCACAACCCCTGCATCATCAACCTCCCGGCCACGGTGGAGGTTTCAAGTCCGAACGTCTTTGCCGATCAGGTGGAGTATTTCGCCACGCACATCAGCCGACGCGAGGGCATCATCCTCTCCGTGCACACCCACAACGACCGCGGCGGCGCGGTCGCGGCGGCCGAGATGGCGATATTGGCCGGGGCGGATCGGGTGGAGGGCACACTGCTCGGCAACGGCGAGCGGACCGGCAACGCCGATCTCCTGACGCTGGCGATGAATCTCTACAGTCAGGGGATCGATCCGGGGCTCGATCTCAGCCGCCCGGACGAGATCGCGGAGGTCTGCACCCAGTGCACCGGCTTGCCCGTGCATCCGCGCCATCCCTGGATCGGCGAGCTGGTCTACACGGCCTTCTCGGGCAGTCATCAAGATGCCATCCGCAAGTGCCTGTCGCGCCAGGATCATGACGCACCCTGGCAGGTGGCCTATTTGCCGATCGATCCAGACGATCTGGGCCGCAGCTATCAGGCCGTGATCCGCGTCAACAGCCAGTCCGGCAAGGGCGGCGTGGCCTTCGTGCTGGAGCGCGAATATGGGTTGGTGCTGCCGCGCTGGCTGCAGGTCGAACTGGCCCGGTTGGTTCAGCGCGAGAGCGAGGCACGCGGCGGTGTGCTCGACGCCGCGAGCATTCGCGACATCTTCGAGCGCCAGTTCATCGTCGATCAGGCACCCGAGCGGCTCCTGGGCTACAGGCTCGAACGCAACGGTCGAGACGTCATCGAGGTTCGGATCGGCGGGCCGGACGGCGCGCGCACCTTGCATGGTGAGGGGCAGGGCGCCATTGCGGCCTTCGTCGATGCCTGGACCCGGGCGAGCGGGCGCCGCCTCGGCGTGCTGGATTATCAGGAGCACGCCATTGGCGAAGGCACGGACGCCGAGGCCGCCGCCTATGTCGATCTGGACATCGACGGGGTGCGCGTGAGCGGCGCGGCCATCGATCGGGACACGGTTGCGGCCGCGTTGCGCGCGGTCCTTTCCGCGCTCAATCGCTGCCAGGCCGTGATCGCGGAGGCGGCTTGAGGAATCGCGCGGACCCGGACGCGGCTCGGCGCCCAGCGCACTGGTCGTTCGTTCGAGGGCGGTTGAGACCAGGTGATGAAGTCTGCGGTCTCGCCAAGGAGGAGGCAGGACGTGCCGCGGCACAAAAAGAACCCTCACCTGGCGGGGAAGAGATCGCCAGGCGAGGGATGAAGGGGCTAATTCTTGGTCTTGGCGCGTTGGCCCTGGACGGCGATGGGTTCCGCCGGCTTCTGGACTGGGATGGCGATGCGAACGGCCATCCCGCAACGGCGTTTCCCTGGAGCCATAGACTAACCCTCGATGGTGGACGATGCGTGCATGGAATTGGCAAAGAAGTTGGAATGAGGCGCCTTAAAGCGAATCAAAACGTGGAAGATCGGGTTTCGGATCCTCGGTAGGCCGGCTGACACAGCCTGTGCAGTAAGGGTGCGACCACAGCCGCCCCGGCGCGAGTGGCCCCGCACGCCGAGGCGCGACCCGGCTAGAACCTGTTGCGGATGTACCTGAGCGCGCGACTGATGGGGAGCTCGATGTTGGAGGGGCCGTTGCGGATGATGAAGAGTTCGCGCTTCTTGTCGTCACGCAGGATGACCGGCGCCTCGGCGCGCTCGCACTCGACGGCGCCGATGCGCAGCCCGTCGAGATCCAGCAGGAAGAAGCGCACCAGCCTGGCGTACTCAGGTCCCAGGTGTTGGTTGAGCAGGTTCTTGAAGTGCAGTTGGCACTTGTCCTCGTTCTCGAACTTGTCGGCGGCCAATCCCAGGGTGGTTCCGTCATCGGCGATGCCGAGCAGCACGATGCCGCCCTCGGTGTTGAGGAAGGCGGCGACGCCCTTCAGCCAGGCAAGCTCGATCTCCTTGCCCGGCGTCTTGGCGTGCAGGTTCATCCGCATGGTCGACTTGAATTCGAGGTGCGGACCCTCGCCGGAGCCGATGAGGTATCGCAGATCCTGCTCAGGCTGACGGCGGTCGATGCTGAGCTTGGGGAGATCGCGCAGCTGGTGGCTGTACTTGCGCACCACGACGAGCGCCAGGCCCAGACTGGCCCCGAGGATCCCGAGCGTGGTGAGCAGGATGATGTGCCAGCGGCTCTGCAGGATGCTGAGCGTGGCCGAGACGGGCAGGGTCACGGCGATCCAGGCGGCATCCGGATCCTCCGTGAGGGGGCGGAACCCACCCCACCAGTCCTGTCCTCCGCTATGGAAGCGCAGCAGGTCCTCCTGAGGCTGGCCGGCGGCGTTCCAGGCGGCCACCGCGTCGAACTGGAGCGGGCCGCCCATCCGGCTGTTGGCGGAGAAAAAGCCGGCGGTTCGATGGTTCGCGTCACGGGCGTCTGGTTGCGCTGGCTGAACGAAGATGCCGCCCGCGCCGCTGAAGAGAAAGCCCTGTCCGTCGGTGCCGATGTCGAGGCGGTCGATGGTCTCGACGATGGTCTTCAGGGTGATGTCGAACCCAGTCACGCGGACGCGCTCCTGATCTTTCCATGCGATGGACGCCGTGATGCCTGGCACGCCCAGCGAGGTGAAGATATAGGGCGGGCTCCACACCAGCTGGTCGATGTCCTGGAGCGCGTCCTCGTACCAGGGGCGCTTGCGCGGATCGTAGTCCATGCTCAGATCCTGGCGCTCGATCAGCGTCATCGCGCTGTCCCAGCGCGATTGTCGAAACCGCCCCGGGTCGCCGGGCTCGCGCACACGCGTCACCCAATCCGCCCCGTCCCGCTGCAGGAAATACTCCGCCCCGTCCTCCATGGCATCGATGGCGCCGGCAATCTGCCGCATGTGGGCGAGCGTGGGAACGAGCCGCAGATTGAGCTCGTGCTCGTCTGCCGGGGCGATCTCGGCGCTGTGCAGTCCGTCGCGGATGATGAGCAGCTGTTGCTGCACGGGAACCAGCAGGTTGCGGACCTCGTCGCGCACCAAGGTCGTCGCGGCCTCGATGCGGTTCCCCGCGAGATCGTGCTTGATGTCGTCGATGAGGAGGATGTTGATCAGCGCCAGCAGCCCGACGGTGAAGGCGACGAGGAGGATGAGGTCGCGCAGCAGACGTGTGCGAATGGGGCCAGGGGTGACGGTCAACAGCGAGCGGCGCTTCATGGTGCAATGATACCGGTCTGTGATGGTGAGACGGCTTGATGGGGCAACGGCTTGATGGAACGCGTTCAGGCGTCCCGACGGCAGCGCGGCTACCGGGGCTTGCGGCGCCGTTGGTTCATGGTTGCATTGTCGATGATTTGGGCTGCCTGGAACCGGCTGTTCTTCGCAGAACGGGACCGCGTCGCGGCTCAAAACTGCTGCCCGCGGGTCGCTTTCTATGCCGGGGGCTTGCTGCTAGTATCCTCGGCTGGACTCGGATTGGTCGTCGATTGATACTTTAAGTTTTTGTTATTTCTGTAAATAGAAGCCGCTAAGCGACCCTTGATCGAGGCGGTTTCCAGTCCATGCATTCATCTAGGAGTCTGTGTATGTCCGCGATGCTCTACCAAGCCCATCCCTCCGTTCTGCGCATGCGTCCCTTCGGCGTCTTGATGGCGATCGTCCTCCTTCTGGGCGGGATCCTCGTCGCCGTGCTGGGGCCTCAGCTGCTGCCAGCCCAGCTGGTCGGGAGGATCGACGGCAAGGTCCTCCAGATGATTGGCATCGGCATCTTCGCGCTCTCGACCCTGCAGCTCCTCAGCTGGTGGGTCTCCGCGCGGGCCGACCGATTGGTGATCACCGAAGACGAGCTGATCTGGACCCATGGTCTGCTCAGCAAGCAGTACACCGAGATCAACATGTCTTCGGTGCGCACCGTGAGGGTCACTCAAAGCCTCTTTCAGCGCATCATGAACGCGGGCGACATCACTGTCTTCACCGCGGGCGATACGCCAGAGCTTTTCGTCCGCGGCCTGCCGGATCCGGGCGCGATCCGCGAACTGGCCAAGGCTCATCCGCAAGCGGGGGCTTGAGCGCGATGGGCGCCGATAATCGGGGCGATCTCAAGATCTTGGCCGTCGCGATCCTGGCCGCGGTGGTCCTCCTCGTGGTGGTCATCGCCGTCTTCCTGCCGGCGACAGGGCCGGTCCTCGCGTCCATGGGCGAGGGCATGAGCCTCAAGGCGTCCGTCCCCTGGGGGTTCGGCTTGACCGTCGCGCTCTTCGTCGTGTTCGCGATCGTGTCGGGCGATGGCCTGATCGGCGAGCTTCAGTTCATGCTGGGGTCGTTCTTCACCTTCTTTCTGATCCTCACCCTGCTGATCGCCTGGGTCTTCTGATGCCGCCGGCGTTGCATCTGGACCTGCCGGACGGCCGTGGCGTCGACTTCAAGGTTCGCAAGTCGGCCAGGGCGCGCTCGGTGTGGTTGCGCGTCACGGCGCGCGACGGGTTGGTCGTCACCGCGCCCACGGGTGTGCCGCTCGCCGAGGTGATGCGGCTCGTGGCCAACAAGGCGGACTGGGTCGCTCGGCACCTGGATGCCTTCGAGATCCGTGGCCAAACACCCGCCAGCCGCGCCCTGGCGCGGCCGGAAGACATCGCGCTGAGGGCGCTCGATGAGCGGTGGTCGGTCGACTACCGCCAGAGTGCGTCCACCACGGTGAGCGCGCGCGCGGGGCCGTCCAACCAGGTGCTGGTGCTCGGCGCCATTGGCGATCTGGACGCTTGCCAGGCGGCGCTGCGTCGCTGGCTCATGCGCTATGCGAAGGCGGCACTGGAGCCCTGGTTCGACGCGCTTTGCGAAGAGACGGGGCTGAGCTACAGCGGGCTCTCGGTGAAGAATCAGCGCAGCCGTTGGGGCAGCTGCACCCACCAGTGCCGTATCAGCCTGAACGGCAAACTCTTGTTTCTGCCGCCCGAGCAGGTGCGCTATGTGATGGTGCATGAGCTCTGTCACACGCTCGAGCACAACCACTCCACGCGTTTCTGGGAGCGGGTTCGCCGTCACGAGCCGCGGATCGAGCTGATGCACGCCAGCATGCGCGAGGCATGGAGACTGATCCCGGATTGGGCGCATCACCGCTAAGTAACTGCCCATCGTCTACGTTCCGATTCGAGCCTGGTGACGAAGCTCCAGCTTCTTCACCCGCGAGACGAAGCGCTGCTTCGCGAGCTCGAGGATCAGCGCCTGGGTCGACCCAATCAAGGGCCGGAAGCCGCTGAAGTGGTGAAGCAGAGCTTCATCGCTGAGGTCACGAAGCTGGAGCTTCGTGACCAGAAAGACGGGAAGCAATTGATGGACAGTTCCTGGGCGTCGAGCGCCGCGCATCGAGCCGTCTGCCGCCAGTCCTATTTGAGCACCCCGCTGCGCTCCAGCAGGATCTGCGTCAGCAGGGCGACCGGCCGGCCGGTGCCGCCCTTTTCCTTGCCGCCGACCCAGGCGATCCCGGCGATGTCCAAATGCGCCCAGCGGTATTTCTTGGTAAAGCGCGACAGGAAGCAGGCGGCGGTGACGGCGCCGGCTTCGCGGCCGCCGATGTTGGCGATATCGGCGAAGTTGCTGTCGAGCTGGGGCTGATAGTCGTCCCACAGCGGCAGGCGCCAGGCGCGGTCCGCGGCGGCATCGCCGGCCTTGAGGATCTCCTCGGCGAGCCTGTCGTCCGGGGTGAAGAGACCGGCCGGGTGCTTGCCGAGCGCGACCACGCAGGCGCCGGTCAGGGTCGCCATGTCGATGACGACCGCCGGGTCGAAACGTTCGCAATAGGTGAGGGCGTCGCAGAGGATGAGGCGGCCCTCGGCGTCCGTGTTGAGGATCTCGATGGTCTGGCCGGACATGCTGGTGACGATGTCGCCCGGTTTGTTGGCGGCCCCGTCGGGCAGGTTCTCCGAGGACGGCACCACGGCGATGAGGTTGATCGGCAGGCCCAGCTCGCAGGCGGCCAGGACGGTGCCGAAGACACTGGCGCCGCCGCACATGTCGTACTTCATCTCGTCCATCTCGGCGGCCGACTTCAGCGAGATGCCGCCCGCATCGAAGGTGAGGCCCTTGCCGACGAGCACGACGGGCTTGGTATCGGACTTGCCGCCCTTGTAATGCATGATGATCAGCTTCGCCGGCTCGCGGCTGCCGCGCGAGACGGAGAGCAGCGCGCCCATGCCGAGTTCGGCCATCTTGTCCTCGTTGAGCACCTCGACCTTCAGGGCCTTGAAGTCCTTGCCAAGCTGCTGCGCCTTGTCCGCCAGATAGCTCGGGGTGCAGATGTTGCCCGGCAGGTTGCCGAGCTCCTTGGCGAGTGCGACGCCGTTCGCCATGGCGTGACCGTGCCGCACCGCCTGCTCGGCAGCCCCCGTCTCCTGCTTGCCGCCGACCCAGAGCGTGAGACGCTTGAGCGGTGTCTTGGGTGCCTTTTTGTCCTCTTTGGTCTGGCTGTAGCGGTAGACCTTGTCCTGCGCGGCGAGCACGCTGTCACGCAGTGCGGCGTAGAGGTCGGCATCCGTGGGTAAGGGCTCGCTGAGCGCAAGGGTGGCGTCGCCGCAGTGCGTCAGCTGCAGTAAGCCAATGGCGCAGGCGACGACCTTGCGGGCGTTGGCGCGCGTGAGCTCCTTCTTCTTGCCGCAGCCGACCAGCAGCACGCGCTCCGCCGCCAGTCCAGGTACGTCGTAGAGCATGAGCGTCTGGCCGATCTCGCCGTCCAGATCGCCCTTCTTGAGCAGCGCGCTGATCTGTCCGCCGCTGGCTCGGTCGGCCGCCTCGGCGGCTCCGGCGAGCTTGCGGCGATCGAAGACGCCCAGAACGAGGCAGGGGGTCTTGTGCGTGGTGAGATCACCGGTTTTGACTTTGAATTCCATCGCGGGGCTCCTGGCGGTGCTGGAAAGGTCGGCGTTCAGCTGGCTCTGGCCGGCTGGAGATGGTGTTAGGATGCAGGATGCGCAGTCTACAGAATGACGGGTTCGGGTCGAAGTGAGAATCCTCGATCGTTATCTCGCCTGGTCGGTGATCGGTGGCACCCTGCTGACTCTGGGCGTGCTGGTGCCACTCATGGGCGTCTTCATCCTGGCAGATGAGGTGGAGTCGATCGGTGTCGAGCACTATGGCTTCCTGGACGCCTTTCTCTTCATGCTGCTGAGCCTGCCGCGCTACCTCTACCAGGTGTTTCCCATCGCGACGCTGATCGGCGCCTTGATCGGGCTCGGGACGCTCGCCAGCCGTTCGGAGCTGGTCGCCATTCGTGCCGCCGGGTTCTCGCTCGCCCAGATCGTTCGCGCGGCCCTCTTGGGCGGCGTGCTGCTCGCCGTCGTGGCGGTCGTGCTCGGCGAGGTCGTGGCCCCGTTCGCGGAGCAGCGCGCCGTCGAGCTGCGCCGCCAGGCCTTGTCCGGCGATGTCGCCCAGCGCACGCCCTATGGCTTCTGGGCGATCGACGACGGCGCCTATGTGAACATCCGCGACGTTCGCTCCGGCACCAGCCTGAGCGAAATCGATATCTATCGGATCGACGCGGAGAAGGGCTCGCTCGTCGCGACCCATGCGGAGTCGGCGAGCTATCGGGGCGGGCACTGGGAGCTTGAGGGTATCGCCACCAGCCAGGTGAGCACGGACGGCGTCGAGGTGGAGCGTGTGGAGCGCCGGCGTTGGGATTCCATGCTCGCCCCGGATCTGCTCAAGGTCATCGTTGCCGATCCGCAGGGGCTGCCCATCTGGGGGCTCTACAAGTACATTCGCTTCATGACGGTCAATAAGCAGGATGCGGGGGCCTATGAAATCGCCTTCTGGGGCAAGGCGCTGCACCCGGTGCTGACCCTGTCGATGATCCTGGTCGCGATTCCCCTGCTGCTCGGCTCCTCGCGCAGCAGTGGCATTGGCCGGCGCATCTTTGCCGGTGCGCTGGTCGGCATCCTCTACTATCTGCTCAGCCGGACCTTTGCCTACATGGCGCTGGTGTTCGGCATGAGTCCCTTCCTCGCCGCGATTGCGCCGCCGACGCTCTTCATCAGTGCCGCGCTGTTGCTGTTGCGACGTCTGGGGTAGTGGGTGACGCGGTTGACGGGCGGTGTGCGGTGAATGCGGCCCGGCGGGCGCCGGGCCTGACTGCTCAGCTGGGCCTGTTGCTCAGGCGGTCTTTGGGATCATGACGACCCGGGTGCTGGAGCGGCGGTCGTGCAGCGCGAGCCCGTCGCGATTGAACAGGCTCAGCCAGAGCCCGAGCCCGGCCGGCACGAAGCTGACGATGGACCAGAGGAAGCGCTTGAAGGCGGTTGCGGCGCCGATCGAGCCGCCGTCGTTGCCGATGACACGGATGCGCCAGGCGCGCATCCCCAGGGTTTGTCCGCCATGGGTCCAGAAGTAGACGTAGAAGCCGGCGATGACGGCGAGCAGGTACAGCCGCATCAAGGTCAGCGGAAGGAAACTCTCGTAGAGTGGGTGACCGGTGACGACCTCGTAGGGGATGACGATGATGGCGTTGGCCAGCATGAGGATGGCGATCAGCAGCACGAGATCGTACAGCAGGGCACCAAGGCGTCTGAGGATCGAAGGCTTTTTGGCTTGAGAGACGTCGAATTGCATGTGCTTAGTGTCAGGCATGGGTGTTACGGGAAATAGCTTCGTGAAGAAGCCGCCAATGTGATTCGGATATCTATTAAACCACTTCTGTTCAGGGTTTTGCGACGGGTGCCGATGCCCTGGGTCGCCATCGTGGTGGGTCTGGCCGCCGGGACCGCGATCTGGACGCTCCTGGATCAGATTCAGAGCCGGCAGGTCGACAAGATCTTCGAGCAGGAGCTGGAAGTCCAACTGGATCTGCGCGCCCGCGAGAGTCTCATCCGATTCGATCGCTATCTGGCGAGCTATGGCGCGACGACGCGGCTGCTGGCGAATCATCGCAAGCTCTCCGAATATCTGGAGCCCCTGTTCTGGTCGGCCGATGAGACTGTCACCCCGATCGTCTACAAGGATTTCCGGCCCACCTGGCTACCGGACTTCTTCGAGCGCGATGCCTTGACCGCGCCCAGCCAGGTGCTGCTGACCGACCCCCAGGGCCGCGTGCGCGAGATCTTCCAGCCGGGAGCCGAGCCGGCGCCGACGGAGGTCGCGACCCAGGTGCCCAGTCAGTTCGTCGACGAGCGGGATGTGCGCACCGTGGTCGAGCGGCTCGATGAGCGGCTCTATCTGCTGATCAGCGACGCCGTGGAAGATGCGGGCGGCTACGACATGGGCTATCTGGTCGTGCTCGTGCCGGTGGACGATGCCTTTCTGGCGGCCTCCCAGCGGGGCCTCAACGTCGGCCGGGCGGCGGTTGCGCTGGTGGACAGCGCCGATCAGCGCATCGTCGCCAGTGTCGACTCGCGCGCGCTCATGCCCGACTCGATCCTGAGCGACTGGAGTGACACCTACGTCATCACCTCGCAGTCGCTCCCCGAGTATGAGGGGTCGGACTCCAATCTGCTCTTCACGACCTTCGTCCCGCTGACCAGCGTCGAGAAGATGTCGCGCCATGTGCGCATTCTGGAGCGTCGTCAGCGGTTCATCGCGGCGGGCGTGTTCGTGAGTGTCTTCACCGCCGTCATCTACCTGGTCTCCTCGCGTTTGAACAAGGTGCTCAAGCGCATGACCCGCTTCTCCCAGCGCGCGCTGGGCATCGCCGAGCCGGGCTTCGACCGCGGCGGAAATCAACTGGTGCTGCTGGAGGACTGGATCCAGCATTTCACCCAGCTGGTGCTGACCGCCCGCGAGGAGATGAGCCGCAAGCATCAGGCCGAGATGCGTGAGAGCGAGGCGCTCAAGGCGGCCATGATGGAGGCCTCGCTGGACGCCATCGTCACGCTGGACCATCGCGGACGGGTCATCGAGTACAACCCGGCGGCCGAACGGCTCTTCGGCGTGGGCCGTCCCTTCGCGATCGGCGCTATCTTCACCGAGCGCTTTCTGCCTGACGTGACCCGCGCGGCCTTCAAGCGACTGCTGGATCGCTCCCGCCATCTGCACCGCGAGCCACTGGGCCGGGGCGAGCTGATCGCACTGCGCGCCGATGGCTCTGAGGTGCCGGTCGAGATCTCCATCGCGCCGATCGATCTGGTCGACGAGCGCTTCTATACCCTCTACATCCACGACATCAGCAGCCGTAAGCGTGCCGAGCAGGAGATCAAGAGCCTCGCGCGCTTTGCCAGCGAGAGCCCGAACCCCATCCTGCGTGTCACTGACGCGGGGCTCATCGTCTATGCCAACAGCGCCAGCCGGCCCTTGCTGCGTGCCTGGGACGCCGATCCGGGCGAGAGTCTGCCGCCGGAATGGGGTGCCGAGGTCGCGATCGCGGCGCAGACGAGCCGTCCACTGGAGCGTGAGCTGGATGTCTCCGGACAGGTCTACTCATTGCTGCTCGCGCCGATTCGCGATCTCGGCTACGTGAACATCTACGCGCGTGACATCACCGCCGTGCGGCGCGCCGAGCAGGAGTCCCGTCAGCATCAGGCCGAGCTGGTGCACGTCTGCCGCCTCAGCACCATGGGCGAGGTAGCGACCGGCATGGCGCATGAGTTGAACCAGCCGCTGTCCGCCATTGTCAATTACGCCAACGGCTGCACCCGGCGTCTGCAGAGCGGCGTGGGCGAGCCGGAGGCGCTGATCGGGGCGATGAACCAGATCACCGCCCAGGCCAAGCGGGCGAGCGAGATCATCCGGCGCCTGCGCGCCCTGGTCGGCAAGCAGCCGCCGACACGTTCGCAGGCGGATCTGAACCATCTGGTACGCGAGGTCTGCTCCTTCCTGGAGTTCGAGACCCATCGGCTCGGGATGCAGATCGAGCTGGAGCTGGCCGACACCGAGATCCCCATCTGTGTCGATCTGGTCCAGGTCGAGCAGGTGCTGCTCAATCTGGTCGGCAATGCCCTGGACGCGTTGGAGGCGATGCCCGAGGGCGAGCGGCGGCTGCGCATCCGCACCGCGCGGGTGGGCGCTGTCGCCGAGGTGATGGTGGGAGACAATGGCCCCGGCATCGAGGCGGAGCGCATCTCGGGGCTGTTCGATCCCTTCGTGACCACCAAGGACAAGGGGATGGGGATGGGGCTGGCGATCAGCCAAACCATTGCCGAAAATCACGACGGACGCATTTGGGCCGAGTCCGAACTTGGCGTGGGCTCGGCCTTTTACATGACTTTGCCGCTCTCGGAAACCGCCAAGGATGCCGAGGTCGGCGCGACTGAATCGCTGGAAACACTTGGATGACTTTTGACGCAACCGTTTTTGTCGTCGACGACGATCAGGCCATGCGGACCTCGCTGCAGTGGCTGATCGAGACCACTGGGATGTCGGTGCAAACCTATGACTCCGCGGACGCCTTTCTGGCCAAGTATTATCCGGGCCGGGCGGGGTGTCTGCTGCTGGATGTACGCATGCCGGGCATGAGCGGGCTGGAACTGCAGGCCCATCTCGCCCGCGAGGGCTATCGCCTGCCGGTCATCCTGATCACCGGCCACGGCGACGTGGCCATGGCCGTCAAGGCCATGAAGGCGGGTGCCGTGGACTTCATCGAGAAGCCCTTTCACGACGAGGATCTGCTGCGCAGCATCCGCAATGCCCTGGAATACGACCAGAAGACCCGCGCCAGCCGCTCCGCGAGGGCCGAGATCGCCATGCGGCTCGCGGAGTTGACCCCGCGCGAGCACGAGGTCATGGCGATGGTGACGGATGGCAGATCCAACAAGGAGATCGCCTCGACGCTGGGCGTCAGTGCCAAGACGGTCGAGGCGCACCGCTCCCGCGTGATGGAGAAGATGCGTGCCGACTCCCTGGCGGAGCTGGTCCGCATGGCCCTGATCGCGGCGCCGGATTCGCCGCTCTGATGCCTCCTTGCGCCGCCCGGCCCGGCGTCTTGCCGGGCGGCTATGTCCGCCCCCTCTATGGCGCGTCGAGCGCGACCGGCTTGCGACCCACGAAGACGTAGTAGGGCACCTTGAGTCCCTCCAGATAGGGCAGGGGCGCGCGCCGCTCCAGCAATTGATGATGCGCCAGGCGCTCACGCAGTAAGCGCAGGTGATCGGGACTCGGGCGAACGCCGTCGTGTCCGAACCAACGCGGCCAGAAGTGACGTGTGAAGGCGCCGTGGCACACCTCGCCGGGGCCACCCCGCGCATCCGAGACATAGAAATCGACGACGCCCAGTTTCCCGCCGGGTTTCAGGACGTCGATGGCGTTGAGGATGGCGCCTCGCCAATCCGGGATCATGGTCAGGGAGTAGGAGAAGTAGATCGCGTCCGGCGGATCCTGCGGCCGATAGCGCGTCGCGTCCGCCTCGATGATCCGCACGTTGCCCAGGCCCTCCAGGCGCTTGCGCGCCTGCTCAAGCAAGGCGGGGCAGAGGTCGACCAGTTCGACGCGTTCGAAGGTCGCGAGCCGCTGGCCGAAATGGACGAGATTGCTCCCGGTCCCGCCCCCCAGTTCGAGGATCCGCGCACCCGCGGGCAGGTCCATGAACCGAATCAATGCCTCGCGTCCTTGCAGCAACCGCTCGCGAAAGCGGTCGTAGTCCGCCGCTTGCGGGGCGTAGAAGGCCTGGAGCCGCTCGGCCTGAGACCCCCGACGGGGTTGGCCGAGCAGCAGGCGCAGCAGGACGCGTGCGTCGGAGGCGATCATGCCCGCACGTCTGCGATGTGGAAGCCGGCATAGGTGTGAACGCGGTCGAGAAGACTCAGACGTTGGGCCAGCTCCGGATGGAATTGGAGGCGATCGCGCAGCGGGGTGCGCGCCGCGCCAAGCTCGATGCGATCGAGGTAGCTCGGCGCTGCATGCGCGCTGCGGAAGATGATGCGTGCATCCGCGCTCGCACGCGCGAGGATGGCTTGCCACTCCTCCGCGAGCGCCTCCGGATGGTAGGAACTCATCCAGTCCATGTGGTCGAGGAGGACGAGCTTGGAGATCCGCTCGTCCGTGCCCTGCAGGAATTCGGTCACGGTCGAGGTATGCAGAACCAGCCGGTCGACGAGGCCGGCCTTCAGGCGATCGAAGTTCTCGGCCTTGAGGTACTCGGGACAGCAGTGCTCCGTATAGCGGCCCCTGAGATAGACCGACCAGAAGTAGTTCGACGCGATCGGCAGTTGGCGGAAGACGTACTCGATGGCGTCCTGAACGAAGCCCGCGACGCCGCGCAGGTGCTGCGCCTGAACTTCCTTACGCTGCGGGTGCGGCACCCCGAGCATGCTCATGGTGAGCTGGCGCGAGAGCGTCCACTTGACGCTGGGCGTCCAGATGAGCGGGCAGACTCGAGTGTCGTAGATCAGCCGCTGGTCGTCGATCGAGTCGGTTTCGAAGAGGTCCCGCACGCTCGCGGCCAGGCGCGGGCGCACCTTGAGATAGGCGTGAAAGAGTCGCGCGACGATGCCGGAGAGCCCGTGGAAGTAGAAGCTGCCGTTCGGATTGCCGAACCAGGCGGCGCGCCGATCCCAGAACCGCAGCGCGAAGGGAGACAGCTCCTCGCGCAGCACGTCCTGATAGATGGCGCGAAATTCCGGGTGGAAGCCATGGCCGAAGATGGCGAAGAAGTCCGCGTGCGCGAGCCGGCGGATCGCCGCCAGCTTGAGCTCCAGGAGGGCATTCTGGCGTGGGTTGGCGTCGACGGCGTGGATGCGCTTGGGCGCGGTCAGCGCATAGTCCAGCACGTTGCATCCGGCGCTGGTGATCACCATCAGCGTGTCGTCCGGCTGGAGATCGAGCGCGAGCCGATCGACCGCCGGATCCTCCCAGCAGGTGTTGTAGACCAACGCCCTGGAGTAGATGGCATTGAAAACCTGCTGATCGATACGGTCGGACAGTGTGGGCTTGGCGCGGCTTGCGAGGGTGTTCAGAGAGGGCCTCCCGGCGACACGGCGTTCCGGCCGATCGCGATCAGGGTCACATGAAATCACGTCAGGATAGGCGTCGGCTGTGACCGCCTGATGGCGGTTCAAAGACGAATCCGTTGCCCCTGCGGGTTCGCGATGTTGCGCTGCGGCAATTCATCCGTAGGGTGTCATTGCTCGTCAGGCGCCTAAGGCTCACAATCCTTGGAGACGTCACGCATCGACCGGGGCCTTCGCCGCTTTCGCGCTTCCAGAGCGAACCCGGCAGCCGCCAGTCGGAGCGTGGCCTTCCATTCAATGACCACCCGGAGAACGACAGATGTCAGAAAAGGCCCCCTGGATCACCTTCCGACCAGAGCTCAAGGTGCTCGATTGCACCGTCAGGGACGGGGGGCTGGTGAATGCCCATCAGTTCAGCGACGACTTCGTCAGGGCCGTGTATCAGGCCTGCGTGGACGCCGGCATCGACTACATGGAAATCGGCTACAAGAACTCCGCCAAGATCTTCCCCAAGGAGAAGTTCGGGGCCTGGCGTCACTGCGACGAGGCGGATCTGCAGCGCGTCGTGGGCGATCATGACGCGGCCAAGACCGGCCTCAAGCTCGCGGCCATGGCGGACGCGGGGAAGAGTGACTGGGAAACCCAGATCGTTCCGGCGGCGGAGAGCCCCTTGTCGACGATCCGCGTCGCCTTCTACGCCCATCAGGTCTCGGAAGCCGTGGACATGATCCGCCACGCGACCGAGCTGGGCTATGAGGCCACCGCGAACCTCATGGCGGTCTCCAATATCACGGAGGAGGAGATCGACACGGTTCTGGAGGCGATCGCACCCACGCCGGCCAGCACCATGGTCATCGTCGACAGCTTCGGCTATCTCTACCGCGAGCAGATCGACCGGCTCTACAAGAAATATGCCTCGGCGCTGGCGGGGACTGGCAAGGAGATCGGCATCCATGCCCACAACAACCTGCAGCTGGCCTTTGCCAACACCATCGAGGCCATCATCCTCGGCTGCAACCGGGTGGACTCCACGCTTTTCGGTTTCGGACGCGGCGCCGGCAACTGTCATACCGAGCTGCTGCTGGGCTTCCTGCGCAATCCCAAGTTCGAGGTGCGCCCGGTGATCGATGTGATCCAGAAGCACATCATGCCGCTGCGCAACGAGCTGGATTGGGGGCCGTCCATCCCCTACAACATCACCGGTCAACTCAACCAACATCCGCGTAGCGCGATCGAGTGGCGCGAAGGGGCGACCCCGGACGACTTCCTGGGTTTTTACGACAAGCTGGTGGCCGAGATCTAATGTATGTCCAATGACGCGATCCTGATCCTGGGTGAAAACGAATATCGATTTCCTGTCATCGAGGGGAGCGAGGGCGAGCGCGCCATCGACATCCAGGCTCTGCGAGCGCGAACCGGGCATATCACGCTCGATCCAGGCTACGGCAATACCGGGAGCTGCGAGAGCGCCATCACCTTCATCGATGGCGAGCGGGGGATCCTCCGCTATCGCGGCATCCCCATCGAGCAGTTCGAGCAGGCGCCGAATTTCGTCGAGGTCGCCTGGCTGCTCATCTTTGGACATCTGCCAAGCGCGGACGAGTACAAGGCCTTCTCGGACGATCTGACGGCCTGTGCCAACCTCGACGAGAGCATGAAGCACCACTTCGAGGGCTTCCCGCGCTCGGCGCCCCCCATGGCTATCCTCTCGGCCATGATCAACGCCCTGTCCTGCTTCCATCCGGAGTTCTTCGAGCTGGAAGACGCCGATCGCTTCCGGGTCGCCGCGGCCGGGCTCATCAGCAAGATCCGCACGATCGCGGCCTATGCCTACCGCCACTCGGTCGGCCAGCCCTACATCTACCCCAATCCGGCGTTGCGCTATGTGCCGAACTTTCTGCACATGATGTTCTCGCAGCCCTATGCGGAGCACCTGTGCGATCCGATCGTGCGGGATGCCATCAACCTGGTGCTGCTGCTGCACGCGGACCACGAGCAGAATTGCTCGACCTCGACCGTTCGGATGGTCGGCTCCAGTCAGGCGAACCTCTTCGCCTCCTGTGCGGCCGGGGTCTGTGCTCTTTGGGGGCCGCTGCATGGCGGCGCCAATGCCGCGGTGCTGGACATGCTTGAGCAGATCCATCAGGGCCAGATCAGCCCGGAGGAGTACGTGCGGCTCGCGAAGGACAAGGACAGCAAGGTGCGGCTGATGGGCTTCGGGCATCGGGTCTACAAGAACTTCGACCCGCGCGCCAAGATGCTGGGCAGGGTGGCCGAGCGGCTCCTGCCCACGCTCGGGTACAAGGATCCGCTGCTCGACATCGCCCGCAAGCTCGAAGAGATCGCGCTGGAGGATCCTTACTTCGTCGAGCGCAAGCTCTACCCCAATGTCGATTTCTACAGCGGCATCATCATGCGCGCCATCGGCATCCCGACCAATATGTTCACGGTCATGTTCGCCATCGGCCGACTGCCGGGCTGGATCGCCCATTGGTGGGAGCAGTCCCAAACGCAGGGCAGCCGCATCGCGCGTCCGCGCCAGATCTACGTCGGGCCGGGCGTGACCGATCACGTGCCCCGGGATGCGCGATCCTGAGGTGGGCTCAGTCCGCGTTGAGGCTCAGTCCGCGTTGAGGCTCAGTCTGCGTTGAGGCTCAGTCTGCGTCGAGCGTCTCGACCTCGAATCCCACGACCGTGCGACGCTCGCGACTGAATTCGACGCCGATCAGGTGGATGGGCTGGCCGTCGGCAAGGTACTTGTCGGCGTAGCCGCGCGCTTGGATCTGCTGCAAGGCGCGCCCCTCTGGCGTCAGCTCCACGACCTTGAACTCGAAGAGATAGGTCTGGCCGTTGAATCGAACCGCCATGTCCAGCCGACCCTTGTTGCTGGCATCTTCCACGGTCACGCGGAGGCCCAGCGCCGCGAAGTAGGCGTAGAAAACGCTGGCGTAGTAGCCCTCGTACTGCGCGATGGGGTTATTGCGATACCAGTCGCTGGGAACGCTGGCGAAGAAGGCGCTGAAAAGGCGCTCCAGCCCCTCGAAGTCGTTCGCGAGCAGCAGGCGATACAGTGACTTGCGGTGATGGACGTCGGCCTGGGGGTCGGGTGTCCAGGCATCGAGCAGGGCCGTGCTCAGGCTCTGGTAGACCTCGCGGTTCGGGTAGCGCAGGCGATAGAAGTAGCTGCCACTGATTTCCTCCTCGACATCGATCGTCAGATAGCCGCTCTGGAACATCAGCGCCTCGGTGGTGATGTGGTCGACATCGAAGGCTGAGAGCAGGGCGGCATCCGTTTCGAGCCGGTCGAGCCCTGGGAGCCAGGTTTGGCGCTGGGTGAGCAGGTCGATGAGGAAGGTCGGCGTGCCGGTCTCGAACCACCAGGGGCGAAACTGGCGCTTCTGGAAGAGCAGGAGCAGATCGAAGGGGTTGTAGACGGACTCTCCCGTCCAGTTATAGCCGTTGTACCAATGCCGTACTTCGTCGCGATCCAAGTCATTCGTCTCAGGACTGAAGACGTTGTCGACGTCCGCTTCGGTGTAGCCGCAGACGGCCGAATATTTCGCGTCCACGGTGATGTCGACCAGATTGTTCAGTCCCGAAAAGAGGCTGGCCTTGCTGAACTTACTGACGCCGGTCAGGAAGGCAAAGCGGACGTCGGCGTCGGCCGCCTTGATGACCGAGTAGAGGTTGCGCAGCCCGTCGCGCAACTCGCGGGCCGTCTCCGGATGGGTGAGGTTGTCGAGAATGGGCTTGTCGTACTCATCGACGAGCACGACCACGCGCTGACCACGCAGAGCCTGTGCCTGGCGAATCAGTTCGCCGAAGGTGCCGGCGACATCCAGTCCTTCGAGAAGGGCGACGCCGAGCGCCTGGGCGTTGATGCGCAGGAGGTCGTAGATGCGTCGATCCAGCTCCTCACGGCTGCGCACGATACCGCCGGCGAAACTGAGGCGGATCACCGGAAAGGACTGCCCCCAATCCCACTGGGAATGGATCGCCAGCCCCTGAAACAGGGGCTCGTTCCCGCTGAAGATCTCGGCGAGCGTGTCGAGGAAGAGCGACTTCCCGAAGCGCCGCGGCCTGGACAGAAAGTAGTATTTGCCTGCCCGAATCAGATCCAGCGCAAAGCCCGTCTTGTCGACGTAGTAGCAGTCCTCTTCCCGAATCTCGCGGAAGGTCTGGATGCCGATCGGCAGGCGTTTGCGCGTCATCTGGTGTCCTCGGCAGGCAGCAGGATTCGCCCGAATTCTAGTCCAGGGCTCAGGCGCGCTCGCTACGCCAGCCGGCCTGTCTGAGGATCGACCCCAAAGGCCTGCCCCGTCTTGCCGCGGCCCTCTGGACCCAGGAGCGCGAGATAGGCGCCGGTGACGGTCTCCGGCAGGGGATTCGCATTCGGATCCTCGCCCGGGTAGAGGGTCGCGCGCATGGTGGTGCGAACGATGCCCGGATCGATGCTGTTGACGCGAATCGTACCGCTTTCGCGCGTCTCTTCCGCTAGGACCTGCATCAGCCCCTCGATGCCGAACTTCGCGGCGGCGAAGGCGCCCCAGTAGGCCTTGCCGGTGCGCCCGACACGGTCGGAGGTGAAGACGATGGAGGCGTCCTCGGCGGCGCGCAGCAGCGGCAGGCAGGCTTGGGTGAGCAGGAAGGGCGCGTTCAGGTTGACCGTGATCACCTTTTCCCACTCCTTCACGTCGTAGTCGTCGATGCGGCTCAGGTAGGGCGCGAAGGCCGCGCAGTGGACCAGACCGTCCAGTCGACCGAAGGTGTCGCCGATGACGTTGGCGGCGGCGATGTAGTCGGCCTCGGTCGCCTTATGCAGATTCAGCGGCAAGATGGCGGGCTCGGGACCGCCGTTCTCGAGGATCTTGTCATAGACGGGTTCGAGATCCTTCTCCTTGAAGGCGGATAGAACGACGGTCGCACCTTCGGCGGCGCTGGCGAGGGCGACGGCTTGACCGATGCCTTCGAGCGCGCCCGTCACCAGGATGATGCGCCCTTGAAGCGATTTGCCGTCAGTCGGGGTTTGGTCCATCGATGGATGTGCCTCTTTATTCAGTTGTCAGGTGTCAGTTTTCAGGTGTCAGTGCCGATGGGGTGGCTCGCAGCCGATCCTGTCACGTGCTTCTTGGCGCTCTGTGCCTGGGATGGTTGCGGAGCGGGCGATGCGGCTGGCGGAATTCTCGTCGCGGCGAGGGGATACCGCATTGAGGTTTGCGGTTAAGCCCCGCGATGCTCTCGCCAGGCGTGCCAGAGCTTGCGCATCGGCGTGAGCGCGATGCGCTGGCCGAGCACGTCGAATCCGCTCGCGGCAAGCTCATCGAGCAGCAGCCTCTGCAGGCGCTGATGGATGCGCAGCGTGACGGGCAAGCGAGCCGCGTCTTTGACGCTCGCCGCTCCGAAAGCGGCGACCTGCGCGCCAGCGGCGCTCAACATCCCGGGCAGTGCCGCACGCCCGTCGGGACCGGAAAGCCGCTCCGGGATCAGATCCGCCGCGGCGAGCTGGTCCGATGGCAGAATCCCCAGCCGTCCTCGGCGCAGCAGCCAGCCGCTGTCCCTGAGTCGGTCCACCAGGGCGCAGTAGGTGCCGGCCCGTCTGGCGCTGGCGAGGTCGGCAGGATCGGAGCAGCCGAAGCAGCGCGCAACCAGCTCGGCGATCGACCCGAGATCAGCCTCGGCGCTCGCAACCCAGGCCGCCTGATCCTTTGGAAACGCCCGCGCGAGCACGCCGGCCTGAACCTGGATGACCTCCAGAAAGGGTTCCCGTGGCAATCCCGCGCGCTCAATCACCGGTGCCAGGCACTTGCTCAGCGGATGACGGGCCTCGCCGTCGTCGATGCGCGCCAGCTCCGAGCGCCACCAGTCGAGCTTGGCCGCGGCAACCCCAGGGTCCGTTACCTCGTCCAGCACCGCGCGGATCGCGTGACGCCAGCCGAAGAGGGCGGCAAGGTCGTCCCGGATCGGCGGCGGTGCGAAGCGGATACTGTAGTAGATCGACGAGCCGGGCGGGGTCGCCGCGTTGGGGAAGTCCCACGCGGACGGGGTGTCACGCTCGCCCATCAGTCGGCGGATTCCGGCAGCCAGCTCAGGACGTCGAGCGGATGATCGACCATGCCATGCGCGCCCCAGGTCGAGGCGTCGTCATCGGGTCCGAGATAGCCGAAGAGGGCGGCGAGGGTGCCCATGCCGGCAGCCAATCCGGCGCGGATGTCGCGCTCGGCGTCACCCAGGTACCAGCAGCGGGCGGGTTCGACCGCGATCAGCTCGCAGGCGTGGAACATGGGGTCCGGGTGCGGCTTTGGCCGCGCGGCGGTATCGCCACAGACGATGCAGGCTGCCCGATCCAAAAAGCCGATCTGTTCCATCAGCGGCAGCGTGAGATCGGTCGCCTTGTTGGTCACGATGCCCCAGGGGACGCCGCGCGCCTCCAGCGCATCAACCAAGTCCGGGATTCCGGGGAAGGGGACTGTCTGTTCGACGAGCGCGGCGGCGTAGATCGCAAGGTATTCGGTGCGAAGCGGCTCGAACGCGGCGTCCTGGGGTTCCAGGTCGAATCCGACCTTGAGGATGCCCCTGGCACCGTAGGAGCAAAAGGGTCGCACCTGTTCGAACGGCAGCCCGTCGCGGTCACGCGCATTGAGCATTTTCGTCAGCGCCGCGACCATGTCGGGCGCTGTATCCGCGAAGGTACCGTCCAGATCGAAGAGGACGGCGCCGTCGCGCGCCGGATGCGGCTTAGGCATGGGTGTCGCGCACGCAACTGACCAGATAGTTCACGTCCAGATTGTGCGGGTCGAGCCGATAGACCTGGGTCAGCAGGTTGTAGACCATGCCCGTCATGTCGACCGTGCGCATGCTGGTTGGCCGGATCCAAGAGTCCAGCTCGGAGGGTCGGATGAAACGGGAGTAGTCATGCGTGCCGCGCGGCAGCATGCCCATGACGTACTCCGCGCCCACGACCGCCAGCAGATAGGCCTTGGGGTTGCGGTTCAGGGTGGAGAAGAAGACCTGCCCGCCAGGCCGAACCAGGCGCGCGCAGGCATCCACCACGGACGCCGGATTGGGGACGTGCTCCAGCATCTCCATGCAGGTCACGACGTCGAAGCTGTCCGGCTGCTCCAGGGCGAGGGCCTCGACCGGAACGCGGCGGTACTCGACCTCCACGCCGGTCTCCAGGGTATGCAGCTCCGCCACGCGCAGCGGCATATCGCCCATGTCGATCCCCGTCACCTGCGCCCCGCGTAGCGCCATGCTCTCGGAGAGGATGCCGCCGCCGCAGCCGACATCCAGGATCCGCTTGCCGGCCAGCCCGCCGGCACCACGCTCGACGTAGTCCAGGCGCAGCGGATTGATGTCATGAAGCGTCTTGAACTCGCTGTGCGGATCCCACCAACGGGAGGCGAGTTCTTCGAATTTGCTGATCTCGGCGCGATCGACGTTGTGGCTGTGCTCGGTCATGTTCAGGGATCCGGAAAGGCTAGTGAGTGCTGGAGCAATCGGACACTCCAGGCGCTCAGATGGTTGCAGATGCGCCAATTCTAAACGACCGGCCGCCGAAAGGATCGCCCGGAGCGCCGAGAGTTCGAAGGACGAGAACGGGGGCTCCGCCAAGCGGTCCGTGGCGAGTCGCCCTCTCACGCCTCAAGTGCATCCGACGAGGGCTAGCTTGACGAAATTGTTCTTCGAGCCACCCAAGAGGAAAGAGAGAGCAGAAGCATCATGTTGTTGATCGGGGGGCAGCTAAATGGCGACCCCGTGATCCCCGACGTGCCCCTAAGGAGCAATTCCATCAAGGGCCGCGGGTGCGGCGGATTGGGTGTTTCGGCGGAGTTGATGGTTCTGAGTGATTAGGTTCGAGACTTGTGACTTTTCGACACCCTGGATCTTCCTATTCCTGCGCGGGCCAGAAAGAATCATCCATCAGTTGCTCGAACGAAAAGGGGCAATCGCTTGGAAAGCTCGACTCCGACAATCCGGTTTCGCGCTCTGCTTCGATCGCGGCCAGCCGGTAGGCCTGCAAGATGGCCTCGTCAAGCTTCGATTTCAGGCTCGGGTTGTCTGCCAAGTGCGACGCTAACCGAATGCGCTGCTCTTTGATGGACAGGCGCCAAGAGTTGCCGCGCAGGGCTGGCTGAAAACGCCACTTCAACAGATGCAGGAGGAGAACGACCAGGCGATTCACGAGTTCTCGTCGTTCACTCCGTCCCATGCTCTCGATCTCCTCGATGATGTTGGCAATGTCCGCCTCCCCGAGCTTCCCCGCGCGTAGAAGTGAGACCTGCTCGTTGCTCCAGGCGTAGAAATCCTGCTCATAAAGACTCGTCATTGCGCTCTCCAGTGCTCATTCGGTGCCCCTACCGCGCCCTGCGCATCGTTTGATCTCATTGCTGTGACCCAGGGCTGACAGCGTTCACGTCCAGGTTTCGAGCCCGAGTCGCCGAAAACGTCGGCATCGCACGGGCCGCGTTTCGGCATGAACATGCCAGCGATCAAGCGCCGTCTCGTTCCATGCGCTTCACTCTGCTTGAGCGCCTCCCAAGGAAAATGCGCCACCGCGCCCTCAGCGGCACAGGCGCGATCGCCATCAACAGCGCAGCGTCGCTCTTCGCCAAAGGCTCCAAGTAGCCAATCCGTGCAAGGAAACGGCGCCGCCGCCTCCAGTCCAACCGTCGCGCGGTCGCTACTCTAGAACCTCGCTCGTGTGCTTGGCGGCTCACGGTGCGGAGTGTCTCCGATGGACTCCCGTAAATGTCAAACTTCTACGCTCACCCCGGCAAAGCCGGGCAATTACTCATCTTATTCAGCACCACTTAGCAGGACAACTCCAGCTCCAGCGGCAAAGAAGGCCAGCGACTGACTCCGATCGTCAAGGAATCAGGTTCTTGAAGTTCTGGTTATGGCTCATTTGGCGGTCCCGGTCGGTCGATCGTCTCGGGGAATCCACGCTCGATCATCGATGCTGTTCCGACCGGATCGCGAGAGCATTCCGGGCCTTGGGCGGGCCACTCAACTGGTGACGACGAAACTCAGAAAAACCGTTACACTGTCCTGCTTTGCATCGCCGGGGTGAGCACCATGTTCGACAAAACCATGCAGATCAGCGACTACGACCCAGACCTCTGGGCGGCCATTCAGGACGAGGAGCGTCGACAGGAAGAGCACGTCGAGCTTATCGCTTCCGAGAACTACGCGAGCCCCCGCGTCATGCAGGCTCAGGGCGGCGTGCTGACCAATAAGTATGCCGAGGGCTATCCGGGCAAGCGCTACTACGGCGGCTGTGAGCACGTCGACGTGGCGGAGCAGCTCGCCATCGACCGCGCCAAGCAGCTGTTCGGCGCGGACTATGCCAACGTCCAGCCGCACTCCGGCTCTCAGGCCAACACCGCCGTCTTCATGGCCCTGTGCCAGCCTGGCGATACCGTGCTCGGCATGAGCCTGGCCCACGGTGGCCACCTGACGCACGGTGCCAAGCCCAACTTCTCCGGCAAGATCTACAACGCGGTCCAGTACGGTCTGAACCCCGAGACGGGCGAGATCGACTACGACGAGGTCGAGCGTCTGGCCAAGGAGCACAAGCCGCGCATGATCATCGCCGGCTTCTCCGCCTATTCGCGCGTGGTCGACTGGCAGCGCTTCCGCGACATCGCGGACGCCGTCGGCGCCTTTTTGCTGGTCGACATGGCGCATGTCGCGGGTCTGGTCGCGGCGGGCGTCTATCCGAGCCCGGTGCAGATCGCTGACGTCACCACCACGACCACCCACAAGACGCTGCGTGGTCCGCGCGGCGGTCTGATCCTGGCCAAGGCGAATCCGGAGATCGAGAAGAAGCTCAACTCGGTCGTCTTCCCGGGGATCCAGGGCGGCCCGCTGATGCATGTCATCGCCGCCAAGGCCGTCGCCTTCAAGGAGGCGCTGGAACCCAGCTTCAAGACCTATCAGGAGCAGGTGGTGCGCAACGCCAGGGCGATGGCCGAGGTCTTCATCGCACGGGGCTATGACGTCGTCTCCGGCGGCACGGACGATCACCTCTTCCTGGTGAGCTTCATCGATCAGGGCCTGACCGGCAAGGATGTGGACGCCTGGCTTGGCGACTCCAATATCACGGTCAACAAGAACGCCGTGCCGAACGATCCGCAATCGCCCTTCGTGACCAGTGGGATTCGCGTCGGCACGCCTGCCATCACGACCCGTGGTTTCGGTGTCGATGAGGTGACCGAGCTGGCGGGTTGGATGTGCGATGTCATCGACGCGCGCGGCGATGCCGGCGTCATTGCGGACGCCAAGGCAAAGGTGCTGGATCTCTGCCGGCGTTTTCCTGTCTACGGACGTTAGTCCTGGGCGAGTCCACGAGGTCGGCGGATGGGCGTCCGAGGCGTCGCTCACCGCTGACAACTGTCCACTGACAACTGTCCACTTAGCCCATGCGCTGTCCATTCTGCGGTGCTCAGGATACCAAGGTCGTCGACTCGCGCCTTTCGGGCGAGGGCGATCAGGTACGTCGCCGGCGCAAGTGCGTCGTCTGCAGCGAGCGCTTCACCACCTATGAGTCCGCCGAGCTGAATCTGCCGCGCATCGTCAAGCGCGACGGCAGCCGCGTGCCCTTCGATGGGCGCAAGCTGCGCTCCGGCATGATGCGTGCCCTTGAGAAGCGGCCCGTGAGCACCGAGCAGGTGGATATGGCGATGTCGCGCATCCAGCGCCGGCTCATGTCCACGGGCGACAGCGAGCTGCCGGCGCTGCGCGTCGGCGAGATGGTCATGGATGAGCTGCGCCAGCTCGACCAAGTCGCCTATGTGCGCTTCGCCTCCGTCTATCGACATTTCGAGGACGTCGAGGCATTCCGCGAGGAGATCGAGCGGCTTGAGCGTCAGCCGACGCCCGAGGAGACGCGCCAGCAGCTCGATTTGCTCGACAACCTGGAGCCCAAGCCTTGATGGACGCGCGGCGTCCCCTGTCGAATCAGGCAGCTGACTTGGGGTACATGGCGCGGGCGATTCAGCTGGCCGAGCGCGGCCGCTTCACCACGGATCCCAATCCGCGTGTCGGCTGCGTGCTCGTGCGCGATGGCGAGGTGATCGGCGAGGGCTGGCACCGCTGGGCGGGCGAGCCACACGCGGAGCGTTTCGCCTTGATCACGGCCGGCGAACGGGCACGCGGTGCCACGGCCTATGTGACGCTGGAGCCCTGCTGTCACCATGGGCGCACGCCGCCCTGCACCGAGGGGCTGATCGAAGCGGGCGTGGCGCGCGTGGTCTGCGCCATGGTCGATCCCAATCCGCTGGTCTCGGGTCAAGGACTGGCACAGCTGCGCGAGGCCGGCATCGAGACGCTGGTCGGCGTCCTCGAGGATGAGGCCCGCGCGCTGAATCCGGGCTTTATCAAGCGCATGGAGCAGGGTCGACCCTACGTGCGCTGCAAGCTGGCGGCGAGTCTGGATGGCCGCACCGCAATGGCGAGCGGCGAGAGCCAGTGGATCAGCTCGGAGGCGGCGCGGCGCGATGTGCAGCGGCTGCGTGCCGGCAGCTCTGCGATCCTGACCGGTATCGGCACGGTCTTGGCCGACGATCCGAGCCTGAATGTCCGCTTGGCGGCTGGCGAGCTGCCGGGCATGGCCGCGGATGATCAGGTGCGGCAGCCATTGCGGGTCGTGGTGGATAGCTTTTGGCGTATGCCGGCGACTGCCCGGATGTTGAGTCTGCCGGGCGAAACGCTGGTCGCCGGGGTGGAGCCTCTCCCGGAGTTGAGTGCCGCGCTCCAGTCCGCGGGCGCGGAGGTCTTGGTGTGTTCACGGCATCTCGGGCGGGTGGATCTGGTCGCCCTGATGGAGGCGCTGGCCGAACGCTCGGTCAACGAGGTGCTGCTGGAGTCGGGGCCGACGCTCGCGGGCGCGGCGGTTGGCGCCGGTCTGGTCGACGAGATCGTCCTCTATTTGGCGCCGCACCTCATGGGTGAGTCCGCGCAGGGGCTGTTCGACCTGCCCGGGATCACGGCGATGGCCGATCGTGTCGCGCTGGAGATCATTGCGGTGCGACAGATCGGGCCAGATCTGCGGGTGACGGCGCGCCCGTGTCTGGCGTGAGCGACGCCCACTGCTCCCCGGGGCGTCGTTGCTGAACCGCGCGGCGTTTGTCCACCCTGCGATCTCGGTGTATTGAAGAGGTTTAGGTTCAAAGGCCATGTTTACAGGCATCATCCAATCCATCGGGCAGATCCAACGGCTCGAGCCGCGTGGCGGCGATGTGCGGCTGTCGATCGGCGCGGGTAAGCTCGCGCTCGATGAGGTCGTGCTCGGGGACAGCATTGCGGTCAACGGCGTCTGTCTGACCGTCGTGGCGCTGACGGGCCAAGGCTTTTCGGCCGACGTGTCGCGCGAGACGCTCTCCTTGACCACGCTGGGCGGGCTGGCGACGGGGAGCCGTGTCAATCTGGAGAAGGCGCTGACGCTCTCGACACCGCTTGGCGGACATCTCGTCAGCGGTCACGTCGACGGGGTTGGGATCCTGTTAGAGCGTCATGAGGACGCGCGCTCCTGGCGGCTGCGCATTCAGGCGCCCGACGAGCTGGCGCGCTATATCGCGCACAAGGGCTCGATCTGCGTCGACGGCACCAGCTTGACGGTCAACGCGGTGGACGGCGCCGTCTTCGAGCTGAACATCGTGCCCCACACCATTCAGGAAACCATCATCGGCGACTATCGTCCCGGCGCTCGGGTCAACCTGGAGGTGGATCTGATCGCGCGTTATCTGGAGCGGTTGCTGCTCGGCGAGCAGGCGGCCAGTCCGAAGGCATCCGGTGTGACGCTTGAGTTGCTCGCCGAGCACGGGTTCGTGAAGTAGGCCGACCGGAGTCGGCGCCTCGAGATGTTATCCATTGCAGCGAAGTTGTTTTCCTATGACCAGTCCCGGCCTGAATAGCACTGAAGAGATCATCGAAGACCTGCGTCAAGGCAAGATGGTCATCATCATGGACGACGAGGATCGTGAGAACGAGGGCGATCTGCTCATGGCGGCGGACTGCGTGACGCCGGAGGCCGTGAACTTCATGGCCAAGTATGGCCGCGGCCTCATTTGCCTCACTTTGACCAAGGAGTGCTGCGAGCGGCTGCGCCTGCCGCTCATGGTCAGCGACAACCAGGCGGCGCACTCCACGGCGTTTACGGTCTCGATCGAGGCCGCGCGCGGTGTGACCACGGGTATCTCCGCCGCCGATCGCGCCACGACCATCAAGGCGGCGGTCGCACCGGACTCGGGTCCCAAGGACATCGTCATGCCGGGGCATATCTTCCCGATCATGGCGCAGCCCGGAGGCGTCCTGGTGCGTGCCGGACATACCGAGGCCGGTTGTGACCTGGCCCGCATGGCGGGCTTCACGCCCGCGGCGGCCATCGTCGAGATCATGAACGAAGACGGCTCCATGGCGCGTCGTCCGGATCTTGAAGCCTTCGCGCGGACTCACGACATCAAGATCGGCACCATCGCCGATCTGATCCAATACCGTGTCCGCCACGAGAAGGCCGTGCTGCGCGAGTGCGAGTGCGAGCTTCCGACGGCTTACGCCAACTTCAACCTGGTGGCCTACCGCGACAGTATCGACAACGAAATCCATCTCGCGTTGACGCTGGGTGAGATCAGCCCGGAGCATCCGACGCTGGTGCGCGTGCACTTGCAGAACAGCCTGTGCGACCTGTTCGGCACAGCCCACAACGCTTGTGGCTGGCCCTTGCAAGACGTCATGCGGACGGTGGCGGAGGAGGGCGCGGGTGTCATCGTCGTTCTGCGCAACCGCGACAGCTCCGCTGATCTTCTGGCGCGTCTCAAGGACTTTCAGCTGCACGACAGCGAAGACGAGGTGCCGGTGCGCCGTCAGGACCGCCACGAGCTGCGCACCTACGGCATCGGCGCGCAGATCCTCTCCGATCTGGGGGTGCGCAAGATGCGCGTCATGAGCGCGCCTAAGTCCATGCATGCGATCTCCGGCTTCGACTTGGAAGTCGTCGAGTACACTGGCGGCAGGCCTGGCTAGCCGGCTGCTGTTCGACAGAGACCGGTGCCGTCGCTCGTGCCGATTTCTGTATTGATTGGCGCCCTTTGCGCAGTTTGGCGCTTTGCGTGGTTTAAACCTGTGTGTCTTCGCGGTTTCCATTCCGAGCTTGGGGCTCGATCGACGCTGACTTAGAGAACCTATGACTATCAAGACCATCGAAGGCGCAATGCGCGCCGATAATGCACGTTTTTGTCTGGTGGTATCCCGCTGGAACAGCTTCGTCGTGGAGGCCCTGGAGAAGGGCGCCATCGATACGCTCGTGCGGCATGGCGCCGATGTATCCAGCCTGACGATCGTCCGTGTGCCGGGTGCCTTCGAGATGCCGGTGGCGATCGAGCACATCGCGAAAAAGGGTGGCTATGACGCCGTCATCGCCCTGGGAGCCGTCATCCGCGGTGGCACGCCGCATTTCGAGTATGTGGCTGGGGAGTGCGTCAAGGGCATGGCCCAGGTCAGTCTGAAATACGGACTGCCGGTCGCCTTCGGCGTGCTGACGGTCGACAGCATCGAGCAGGCCATCGAACGCTCCGGCACCAAGGCTGGCAACAAGGGCGCCGAGGCGGCCATGTCGGCGTTGGAGATGGTCGATCTTCTCAGGCAGCTCGACTGAGATGGTCAGTCCTCGCAGTCAATCGCGCCGCTACGCGGCACTCGCGCTCTACCAGTGGCGCCTCACCGGCGAAGATCCCGTCCAGATCAAGCGTCATTTGCTCGACGATCCGGAATGGCTGAACGCCGTTGCGGCCTCGCTCAAGGGTGTCGATGAAGAAGAGCTGCTGGAGACGAAGGAGCGCTTCAACTTCAACGTCGAGCTGCTCGACGAGCTGCTGAGTGGCGTCCCGGAGCATATCGAGGAGATCGATGCACAGCTCGACAGCTTTCTGGATCGACCCATCACCCAAGTCGATCCGGTGGAGCTTGCGATCCTGAGGCTGGGCGCTTATGAGATCCTCTTCGCCGACAACATCCCGGACCGTGTCGCCATCAACGAGGCCGTGGAACTGACCAAGCTGCTCGGCGCGCACGAGGGCCACAGGTACGTCAACGGCGTGCTCGATAAGATCGCCCGCCGGCGTGCTGGCAACATGGATCGCAAGATCTAGTCCCCTCCGAGCCTGGCCGAGTGTCTGAGTTCGATCTGATCCGGACCTACTTCGCGGACATCGGCCCGGCGCGCGCGGATGTCGCGCTCGGCGTCGGTGATGATTGCGCCCTGCTCAGCGTCCCTGCCGGCCATGCACTGGCTGTCAGCATCGACACCCTGGCCTCCGGAATCCACTTCTTCCCGGATTGCGATCCGGAGCATCTGGGCCACAAGTCACTGGCCGTTGGTCTCAGCGATTTGGCGGCAATGGGCGCGGATCCGGCTTGGTCGACGTTGGCGCTGACGCTGCCGTCGGCGGATGAGGACTGGGTCCGCGCCTTCAGCCGCGGGTTCACGCGGCTCTCGCAGGCCCACGGAATCCGCCTGGTTGGCGGCGATACGACGCGCGGGCCGCTCAGTGTCAGCGTGCAGGTGCATGGCTTCGTGCCGCTCGGTGCGGCCATTCGCCGCAGCGGCGCGCGGTTGGGTGACCTGGTGTGTGTCAGCGGAACGCTCGGAGACGCCGGGCTGGCGCTCCGGCAGATGCTCGAAGGGACCGATGTGGATCCGGCGCTGCGCCGGCGCCTGGAGCTTCCCGAGCCGCGGGTCGCCCTCGGGCGCGGTCTCCGCGGCATCGCTTCGGCGATGATCGACCTATCGGATGGGCTTGCCGGTGACCTCGGCCATATCCTTCGGGCGTCGGGTGTTGGCGCGGAACTCGATCTGATGCGCCTGCCACTGACGCCAGCAGTGGCGAATGCGGTCCGGAAGGACGCCGACTGGTCGCTGCCGCTCTCCTCGGGCGATGACTATGAGCTCTGCTTTTGCATCCCGCGCGAGCGGATCGAGGACGCTCGGCGGCTAGGTGTGGGTCTTGGGTGTCCGGTTAGCGTCGTCGGCGTGATCAGTGATCAGCCCGGCCTCAGATGCCGGCAGGCCAACGGTGATCTTCTGAACGCGGTCCGCGGCGGCTTCGATCACTTTGCCACTGGGGCGTGACGGTCATGGCGCGGAAGCCGTTGCCTCCAAGCGCGGATTGTTCTTCATGACTCAGGCCATAGAGCTGGAACACCGCCTGATTGCAGGCTTGCACGTCTCGTGCGACGGCTGCCGAGGCCAGCCTCCGGCGTAGCGGTTCAGGGACATCTGCCCAGCGCGGAATGCGAATTCGGCGCAGGTATTGCGCTTGGAAACGCAGGAAACCGCCTCGCATTTTCGTGGAGTAGGTCGCCACGAACAGGCGCGTGACAGCGGATAGCAGCACAGCCTGCAAGGCTCGCAAATCCCAGTCATCGGATGTGACGTAGTACAGGTTGTGGTGGGGGTAGAGTTTCCCGGCCTCGAAGACGATATGCGCCTCGCCCTTGATGTCCGGGATCAGGAGCTTCGGTCTTGCGGCCAGCGACGGGGTGATGCGATCAATCGTCCGATACCAGTTGGCTGGCGCCTTGCGCGCGCAATGACGCCCTGCGATGACCTCTCGGCGAGCCTCAAGGTAATGGCGCAGGCGCGGGTATTCGTTGAGATCAACCAGCCCGCCTGACTCGGCGAATGGGTTGATGACGCCTTGCCCATGCCACTTCACCTCGCCGGATAGGATGTCCTTCGTTGTCACCAGCGGCAGTTTGCGATCTGGCTCGACATCGAGTGCATCGAGTTCTCCGATGAACGCCTTGTCCGCGCCGGTTGCGACGCCAATCCCAACCCTGCATCCGACATCCTCCAGCAGGGGAAAACACGCCTCAAGACGGCGAATCAGCGCCATCTGATCGGACGACTCCAGCAGCCAAGGCTCAGCGCCATTCGTGACCCTGGCTAGCTCGCGTACCGCGCCGGTTTCTTGAGGCAACGCCGGGGCGCGGAGCACCTCCGCCAGGGTAACCAGCGTCCCCCGGTCAATGGCTGGGCGATGCGCAATACGAGTCGCCCCCCGGTGTTTCACGGCTGATGATGGTGATCGCGGGGTAGGCAATCACGTCAGAGTGGAAGGCGGGGGTATCGACCATATCGACGTAGACTTTCAGATGGAAGCGCTCAGACACGAGACTCCTAAGAGGCCCGCCATAGCGGTTCTTCATCCACCGATCCGCGCAGATAAAGCCCAGATTCCCACCCTCTGACAAGAGCGAAAGCGACCGCTCGATGAAAGGAACGTAGATGTCGGCCCGGTCGTAGATCGTCTGGTAGCGGCTGCGATACTCGGCCAGCAGAGCGACTGGTATCAGCTCTTGGCGGACATAGGGCGGGTTGCCCACAACGAAGTCGAACCCGGCCTCCAGTGGCGCCAACAGAAAATCTCCTTGCGACAGCCAAGCCTTTGCCAACGCCGTTGCGCTATTCGCAAGCATTCCGTGTTGATCGAGCAGTGAAATGACGGCTTCGTAGGTGCTTGAAAACGTCTCGCGGTGCAGCTCGACTGCCCTGATTGCGCCGCTCAGATCGTCGAGCGGGGAGCCATGTGGCCGCGCGGCTCGCCATGCACGCAGCAACCGCTCAATAACCGGGAGCAGAAAATCACCGCCGCCAAAGGAGGGTTCTAAGAGCCGTTTTGTATGGAGTGGCTGATCTTCCGTATAGCCAGCCAGATCAAGAATAAAGTCAACGACCTCGCGGCGCGTGAAGATAGCCCCGCGAGAATTTACCTCGGCATTCAAAGCCAAATGGTCGATCAGCGCCTGAATGTTCTTTGACGTGCAGGCCGGACTCGGTAGCTCAAGCGTCATTTGTACTGGTTGCAAAAAGTGACCTCTGTGTCTTGGTGCCGCACGTTGAACCGTGACCGCGAAACAGCAAACCTCTCGTGGCGCCAGCTCCGCAGTGCCACGCGAGTAACCCCATCGTTTCATTTTCCGGGGATGCTGCCACTCCTGCATGCTCGTTAACTTGGCTGTGGAGCCTCGCAGGCTTCTGTGACGAGCCGATTCACGTATTCCAGCATCTTGTCGATCGCCTGCTCGGCAACCGGCGTCAGCTCGTAGCTTGCGTAGTCGAAGGAGTCGCCACCCGCAGTGACGAGGTAGCTTTCCGGGGCACGGCCATAGAGCGTCTCGCACCAGGCCAGCAATTCGCGCGGGTCGAGGAAATGCGCCATGGTCGACACCGCCGACTCATCAGGCGCTAGGCGCTGGCAGCGGACCTCTCCCGGCTCGACGTCCACGGCGGCATCCAGGAAGATCGCCCGATCCTGGTCGGCCAGGTCCGCGACGAGTTCGGCGGTTAGAACGTGTCTGGAGATGACCTCGACTCCGCGTGGCAAGACTCCTGCCTCCAAGCGGTCCGCGGCGAGCGGCCCGAGCGCATCGTCGCCGCGGATGGGGCTGCCGTATCCGATGATGAGTGTCTTCAAGTCCTGTCCTCAGCCGCGGGTCAAGGTATCGACGATGTGCCCAGCGGCATCCTTCAGCTCGATGGCGAGCGGCATCTGGCCGAAGGCGTGCGAGGCACACGACAGGCAGGGGTCATAGCAGCGAATGACGGCCTCGACGCGATTGAGCATGCCTTCCTGAAGGTTGTTGCCGTCGACGTAGGCATCCGCGACCTGGCGGATGGATTGGTTCATCGCCAGGTTGTTGTGCCCCGTCGCGATGATGAGGTTGACCCAGGTGATGAGGCCGTCGTCATCGATTCGATAGTGGTGCATGAGCGTCCCGCGCGGGGCCTCGGCGACGCCGATTCCCTCGTAGCGGTTGCTGCGGGCGCGGGCGCGCACGCGAGTGTCGAGGATGGTGGGATCCTTGAGCAGGCGCTCCATCATCTCGATGGCGTAGATGATCTCGACCAGCCGCGCGTAGTGGTAGTGGAAGCTGCTGGCAATGGGGCCGGATTCCTGCAACATGTGGAACTCGGCCAGGGCGACGTCGGCGTATGGCGTGCCGCAGGCATTGGCGTTGTTGAGCCGTGCAAGGGGTCCGACACGATAGATTCCCTTGGGATAGCCCTGCGCCTTGAAGTAGGGGAACTTCATGTAGCTGAAGTCCTCGACCGCTTCGCCGATCAGACGCTCGTACTCCCAGGGCGGCACCATGTCTTCGAGGATGTTGCCCTTGGCGTCCTTGACGCGCAGGAAGCCGTCGTAGTGCTCCAGGTTGCCTTTGGGTGAGACGAGGCTGAAGAAGAGCGTCGGCATGGTCCCGAAGTGGTCCGCCTCGTCCTTGAACTTGGGCACCAGGGTCTTGAAGAAGGCGTAGGTGCGCTTGGCGATCTCGAGCGCCTCGGGCAGCAGCTTGAGCATGGCGTCGCGCTTTTCCTGGCTCAGGGGCTCGTTGACGCCGCCGGGAACCACCCAGGTCGGATGGATCTTCTTACCGCCCAGCATCTCGATGATGGTCTGGCCGATCTGGCGCAGGCGAATGCCGTCCTTCGCGAGTGCCGGCTCCTGACGCATGACGCCGAAGATGTTGCGCGAGACCGGGTCCGAATCCCAGCCCATGAGCAGATCCGGGGAAGACAGGTGGAAGAAGGATAGCGCGTGCGACTGGGTGAGCTGCGCGAGATTCATGATGCGCCGAAGTTTCTCGCCGGTCGGCGGGATGCTGACGGATAGCAGGTGATCGCACGCCTTGTTGGAGGCTAAGAGGTGGCTGACGGGGCAGATGCCGCAGGTGCGGGCGGTGAGTGCGGGCATCTCACGATAGGGGCGCCCCTCGCAGAACTTCTCGAAGCCGCGGAACTGGGTGAGGTGGAACTTGGCATCCTCGACCTGGCCGGCGTCGCCGAGCTGCAGGGTGATACGGGCATGCCCTTCGATGCGGGTGACCGGTTCGATGGTGACTGTGCGGCTCATGGATGCGATCCCCTGTGCGTGTGGGCAGTGACGAATGGCGGTACGGAGCGGGGCCTGGCTCAGGTCGCGTCGACTCTCGACTCGTTTTCGAGGGCCTTGGCGGTGATCTCGTGATAGAGGTGGATCAGCCTCGCGATGATGTCTTGAAGCTCGGGGTGACTCTCCCAGCGGGGCTGCTGCTCACGCGCGTCCTCGAAGACTTGTTGGAGGAACTGAATGTCGAAGCTGTCGAGCCGCTCGCCCCGATCGACCTTCTCTTTGAGGTCGAGTGCGCGCGGTAGGCGTTGCGTGCGCATTCGATCCAGCAGGGTGACGATCACGCCTGTCTCGTACATGGCATCGCTCATTCTTGCTGCTCTCGTATGTTCGGGTCTCCGGCTGGATTGGATCGCGCGGGACCGGGTTGATTGGGATCAGGCGCCGAAACGCGTGACCTGGCTGGGGTCTGGCTTGCGCCCGGCGATCAGCTCGCTCAGCACGTACCAGATGGCATCGGCGGAGGGCGGGCAGCCGGGCACGAAGACGTCGACCTCGACCTCGCTGTGAATCGGCTTCACGGTCGTGAGCAGGACCGGCACGCTCTTGGTCGGGATCTGCGGTTGGAGGTCGACGTTTTCCCGATAGGCCCGGTCCAGGACGTCGCTGAGCTTGAAGTGATTGCGGATGGCCGGGACATTGCCAGTCACCGCGCAGTCGCCCAGGCTGATGAGCAGCGTGCAGTGTTTGCGAAAAGCCTTGGCTTTCTCCAGGTCGTCTTCCGAGCTGATGGAGCCCTCGAGAATGCCGATGTCCACCTGTTCCGGCAGCTCTTTGGTATCCACGAGGGGGCTGTAGACGATGTCGATCTGTTGGGCGAGATCGACTAGGCGCTCGTCCATGTCGAGGAAGGACATGTGGCAGCCGGAGCAGCCGTCCAACCAGGTCGTGGCGACCGTGATCCTGTTCGCCGTGCTCGTTGTCGTGGTGCTCATCGGGCATGTCTCCGGCGCGCGAGGATGGGCAGGAAGTGTTGGTCTTTGACCATTTCACCGACCGACGTGCCCTGCTTGACCAGCGCGCCGGTGGGACAGACCTGGACGCACTTGCCGCAGCTGGTGCAGGTCTCGCTCTCGCCCCAGGGTAGCGCCAGGTCCGTGATCACAAGACAGTCGCTGCCGCGCCCCATGACATCCCAGGTGTGCGCGCCCTCGATTTCGTCGCAGACACGGACGCAGCGGGTGCAGAGGATGCAGCGGTTGTGGTCCAGTCGGAAACTCTCGTGCGAGCTGTCGACGGGATAGGGCGTCTGGCGGTAGGGGACGCGCACATGATCGACGCCGCAGCTCTGGCCGAGCGCCTGCAGTTCGCAGTGCCCATTTGAGACGCAGACGGAGCAGACATGGTTCCGCTCGGCGAAGAGCATCTCGATGATAGTGCGGCGGTAGCGCTGCAGGCGCTCGGTGTTGGTATGGACGTGCATGCCTTCCGCGACGCGGGTCGAGCAGGCGGCGGAGAGCCGCCCCTGACCGGCGATTTCGACAACGCAGAGCCGGCAACCGCCCCAGACGGACAGGCCGTCCAGGTAGCAGAGACTCGGCACCGGGATCTTGTGCTCCCGGCAGACCTCGATGATGGTCTCGTCCTCGCGGGCTGAGAGGTCCTGGTCGTCGATCTTGAGTGTGACGACACGGATGTTCGGCTGTGGGACTGGTAGGGGCATGCGGCCTCCAATAGCGCCGTCGGAAGAGCACGGCCGTCGGAAAGGAAGTGAGTCGTCGGAAAAAGTCGGTCGTCGGAAAAATCGGTGGTCGGAAAAGAGTCCAATCGTCGAAACAGGGTCGGTTGTCGGATCGGCAATGGCTGGCGCGGCGATCAGGTCCAGTCGTCCGCGTCGAGCAGTTGATCCAGAGTAAAGGGAGATGCGCGAGGGAAGGTCTCCTCGCGCAGCCCAGTCTCGAGGATCGCCCGACGTCGGGCTGCCGGGTAACGGCGCATCAGCAGCTCCGGCAGGGTCGCGCGCAGGCTGGGGCTGTCCTCCAGGAGCTCCATGACTTCGTCGCGTGCGTGGGTGATGGAGAGCTTCCAGCTCAACCCGCGAAAAGCGGGCTGATAGCGCCATTTCAGCAGGTGGAGAACCAGAACCTTGAGATGGCTCGACAAGGCCTGTTTTTCGCTTCGCCCCCTGTCTTCGAGTTCCTCCGCGATACGCCCAAGGTTCAGCTCGGACATTTGCCCAGTCCTGAGCATCCGCGCGCTTTCCATCGCCCAGGCATGGCGATCTTGGTCCGGGGGCATCATGGTGTCGCCTCTCCCCGCAGCTTCTCTTCGTACTCATCCCGAAAATAGCGCAGCGTGCTCAACACCGGGTTCGGCGCCGTTTGCCCGAGTCCGCAGAGGCTGGTGGCCTGCACCACCTCGCACAGTTCTTCGAGCAGGGCGAGGTCCGCATGGCTGCCCCGTGCCTTGGTGATCTTGTCCAGCAGGCCGTGCATCTGCTGAGTACCGGTGCGGCAGGGCACGCACTTGCCGCAGGACTCCGTCATGCAGAACTCCATGAAGTAGCGCGCCACGTCCACCATGGAGGAGGTCTCATCCATCACGATCATGCCGCCGGAGCCCATCATGGTCCCCAGCGTCTTGAGGCTGTCGTAATCCACCGGAATGTCCAGGTGCGCTTGCGGGATGCAGCCGCCGGAAGGGCCGCCCGTTTGCACGGCTTTGAAGGCCTTGCCGTCGGGGATGCCGCCGCCGATCACCTCGATGATGTCCCTCAAGGTCGTGCCCATGGGGACTTCGATCAGGCCCGTGTTCGCGATCTTGCCCGCGAGGGCGAAGACTTTCGTCCCCTTCGATTTCTCCGTGCCGATGGCGGCAAGCCAGTCACCGCCCTCGCGGATGATGGGGGCGATGTTGGCGAAGGTCTCGACGTTGTTGATGAGCGTCGGACAACCCCAGAGACCGGACTCGGCCGGATAGGGCGGGCGTGGTCTGGGTTGTCCGCGCAGTCCCTCGATCGAGGCCATGAGGGCCGTCTCCTCGCCGCAGACGAAGGCGCCGGCGCCGAGACGGATTTCGACTTCGAAGCTGAATTGGGTGTCGGCCACCTTCGATCCAAGGAATCCAGCCCGTTTCGCCTTGCGGATGGCGGTCTGAAGTCGCTCGACGGCGAGCGGATACTCAGCGCGGACGTAGATGTAGGCCTTGTTGGCTCCCACGGCATAGGCGGCGATGGCCATGCCCTCCAGAATGCGATGGGGATCGGATTCCAGCACGGCCCTGTCCATGAAGGCGCCCGGATCGCCCTCGTCGGCGTTGCAGATGACATACTTCTGATCACCGGGCATCTTGGCGACCGTCGACCATTTGAGGCCGGTCGGATAGCCGCCGCCCCCCCGTCCGCGCAGTCCGCTAGCGGTCACCTCGCGCAAGACATCGGCGGGGGTCATCTCGGAGAGCGCCTTGACCAGGGCGGAGTAGCCGCCGACGGCGACATAGCCCTTGAAACTATCCGGGTCGATGATGCCGGAGTTCTCGAGGACGACCCGTTGCTGGCGCGCGAAGAAGGGCTGATCGGTGGGGCAGCGCAGCCGATCGACGGGGGCGCCGCCGACGCTTGCGAGGATGTCCGGGGCGTCGTCCGGCGTGACGTCGCGATAGAGGACGGAGTGGATGAGGTCGGCGTCCTTGTCCGCCACGGCGACCAGCGGGCCCGCCGAGCAGAGTCCCATGCAGCCGACCCCTTTGACCTTGCAGTGATCTGTGGCGTCGCCACAGGCCTCGGTGAGTGCCGTCATGACCGGAGCGGCGCCAGAGGATTGGCAGCTCGCGGCCATGCAGACGCGCACCTCGTGCGTGATGTGGGCCTCTTCCGCTCTGAAGTCGGCGGCCTTTTCGGCCAGATCTTCAAGATGCATATCAGTCCAACTCCTCGAGCTTGGCGGTCAGTGTGTCGGAGTTCAGCTTGCCGATGACATCGCCGTCCAGGACGACGGCGGGCGCAAGTCCGCAGGCACCCACGCAGCGCGCCGTGAGGACCGAGAGCCGGTCGTCTTCGGTGGTTTCCCCGGCGTTCACGCCGTAGCGCTCCTCGATGCCCTCCAAGAGTGCTCCGGCGCCCTTGATGTAACAGGCGGTGCCTGTACAGATGACGCAGGCGTGGCGGCCCTTCGGCTTGAGCATGAAGATGTGGTAGAAGGTGGCCACGCCAAAGACCTTGCTGAGCGGCAAGTCGAGCGAGGCGGCGACGAAACGCAGAGAGGTCTCGTCGAGGAAGCCGAAGGCGTCCTGAACGCTGTGCAGCGTTTCGATGAGGGCATGATCCGCATAGCCATTACGGCGCATGGCGGCGTTGACCAGTTTCCAGCGCTTGTCGTCGCTGGGCATCGGAGGTCTTGCGAGCTGCAGTGTCATGTCATCTCCCAAGGCGGACGGGTTCAGGAGTGGTCGGCGTGAGGCGTCTCGAGGTCGGTATCGAAGCCAGGTGGGTGGAACTCGGGTTGCGGCTGCGACGAGCTGGCACTATGACGCAAGTGTATGACAGATTCGAGGCTAGATTTCGAATCCTTATTTGGGTGCTCGAAAGATCTTCCAAGTCCGCGCTCGGCGCGCTTTCGGCAGGCTTCCCGCCGCGGCTATACTCGGGCCTGCGACCGGCCCCGGGGCCGACAACCGAATCCGAGACCTATGGACGAAACCCTTCCGCCTAGAAAGAGACCGCGCGGGATCTACCTGCTGCCGAACCTGTTCACGACCGCGGCGCTGTTTGCGGGCTTCTATGCCGTGCTGTCGGCGACCCAAGACCGCTTCGAGGCGGCGGCCCTCGCCATTCTGGCGGCCATGCTGCTCGATGGATTCGACGGCCGCATTGCGCGGATTACCCATACCCAGAGCGACTTCGGCGCCGAGTACGACAGTCTGTCGGATATGGTGGCCTTTGGTGTCGCCCCGGCCTTGGTGGCCTATCACTGGGCGTTGGGGGAGCTGGGCAAGGTCGGGTGGCTGGCCGCCTTTGTGTTCACTGCGGCGGCGGCATTGCGCCTGGCGCGTTTCAACACGCAGGTCGGCATCGCGGACAAGCGTTATTTCCAGGGGCTCGCCAGTCCATCGGCCGCGGCCATTGTCGCGACAGGGATCTGGACCGCGAACGACCTGGGGATCGATGGCTCGGATGTGTCCTGGCTGGCGGCCTTCCTCACCGCGGGTGCTGGGCTGTTGATGGTGAGCAACTTCAGGTACTTCAGCTTCAAGCAGCTCGATCTCCAAGGCCGGGTTCCATTTCTGCTGGCCGTGGCGGTCATGCTCGGCTTCGCCGTGGTCTACATCTATCCGCCGCTGGTGCTCTTCGCGATGGCGATCACCTACGCGGTCTCAGGCCCGGCCTGGACGCTCTTCCGGCTCAAGCGCAGCCGTGACCGCCGGCGTCGGGGCGTGCCGGAGACTTGAGCCGGGCGCACCTCGGTCAGGGGTGTCGTCGCTGGTCGTCTGTTGATGGTCGTCGAAGGGGGCGTTGGGCGTGGCAAAGAAAAAGGCGCTTAGCCTGTGAGCTAAGCGCCTTTTTCTTCTGCTGTCACCGTCATTCGACGGTGACTGAATTTGGTGCCGAGAAGAGGACTCGAACCTCCACGAACTTTCGTTCACATGGACCTGAACCATGCGCGTCTACCAATTCCGCCACCTCGGCAGGGGACGTTCGGATGGGCCTTTTCAACCCTGCTCCGTCTGTGGAGCGCGAATATTAGTGAGACACGGCAGGCTTGTCAACGCTACACTAACGTTTTTGGAATACGAACGAGATCAAGTGACACGACGCCGATCAACAGCACCCGCAAAGCCGCAAGATCCGCACCACCAGCGTGAGGCGAAGAAGTACGCCAACCCCATCCCCAGCCGGGAGTTCATCCTGGAGACGCTCGCCGCGCAGGGTGTTCCGCTCTCCTCCGATGAGCTTGCCGCGGCGCTGGCCCTCAAGGACGAGCAGGATGTCATCGCCCTCGAGCGACGCTTGGGGGCGATGGTCCGTGACGGCCAACTGGTCCGCAATCGCAACCAGGTCTACTGCCCGGTCAACAAGCGCGACCTCATCGCCGGACGTGTCATCGGTCATCCCGATGGCTTCGGGTTCGTTCGCCCGGAGGAGGGCGGCGATGACCTCTACCTCTACCCGAAGGAGATGCGCGCGCTCTTCCACGGTGATCGGGTCGTGGTGCGGGTGAGTGGCCGGGATCGACGTGGGCGGCTGGAAGGGGCGGTGGTTGAGATCCTGGAGCGCAACACCCGCTCGGTCGTCGGCCGGCTCTATAAGGAAGGCGGCGTCGGCTTCGTGGTGCCGGACAACAAACGTCTGACGCACGACATCATCATCCCCAGCGATCGAATCAATGGGGCTGAACAGGGCCAGATCGTGGTCGCGGAGATCACCGACCAGCCGACGCAACGCACCCAGCCGCTCGGGCGCATCGGCCAGGTGCTCGGCGATCACATGGCGCCGGGAATGGAGACGGACATTGCCATCCGCACCCACGCCCTGCCCGTGGACTGGCCCGCTGAGGTCGAGTCGGAAATCGCCGATTTGACAGCCGAGGTCCCAGAGGCCGCGAAGCAAGGTCGCACGGATCTGCGCCAGCTGCCCTTGGTGACCATCGACGGCGCCGACGCCCGCGATTTCGACGATGCCGTCTACTGCGAGCGCAAGCCCAAGGGCTGGAAGCTGCTCGTGTGCATCGCGGATGTCTCGAGCTACGTCCAACCCGGTACCGCCTTGGATAAGGAGGCGCAGGCGCGCGGCAACTCGGTCTACTTCCCGGACCGCGTCATTCCCATGCTGCCCGAGATCCTGTCGAACGGGCTCTGCTCGCTGAATCCGCAGGTCGATCGCCTCTGCATGACCGCGGAGCTCTACATCAACGGCGAGGGCAAGGTCACCCGCACGCGCTTCTTCGAGGCCGTGATGCGTTCTCAGGCGCGTCTCACCTATGACCAGGTCGCCGCCATGGTGGTGGACGGCGACGGCGAACTCTGCGAGCGTTTCGCTGAAGTCCTGCCTCACCTCCACGAGCTGTACCAGCTCTACCAAGTCCTGCACGGAACGCGGGCGGCGCGCGGTGCCATCGACTTCGATACCACGGAAACCAAGTTCGTCTTCACCGATCAGGGACGCATCGAGGCGGTGGTTCCCCAGGTGCGCAACGACGCGCACCGTTTGATCGAGGAGTGCATGCTGGCCGCCAATGTCGCGGCGGCGAGACTCTTCCAACGCAAACGCATCCCGGCCGTCTACCGCATCCACGACACGCCGAGCGAGGAGAAGCTCACGGATCTGCGCGAGTTTCTGGGGCAGCTGGCTCTCAAGCTCCCCGGCGGTCCCAAGCCGACGGCGGCCGACTATGCCCAACTGCTCGAACAGGTTCAGGGTCGGGCGGATCGGCGGCTCATCCAGACCGTGCTGCTGCGCTCCATGCAGCAGGCGATGTATAGCTCGGACAATGCCGGCCACTTCGGCTTGGCCTATGACGCCTATACCCATTTCACCTCGCCGATCCGCCGCTACCCGGACCTCATCGTCCATCGGCTGATCAAGCACCTGCTCGCGGGCGGCACGGCGGCGGATCTGGACCTGTCGAAGATCGAGCTGCAGCAGGTCGCCGAGCACTGCTCGGGCACCGAGCGGCGCGCCGATGAGGCGACGCGCGATGCCGAAGACTGGCTCAAGTGCGAGTTCATGCAGGACAAGCTGGGCGAGAAATTCGACGGCACCATCACCAGCGTCAACTCCTTCGGTATCTTCGTCGAGTTGGACGAGGTCTATGTCGACGGTCTGGTGCACATCACCGCGCTGGACAACGACTTCTATCACTTCGACCCCATTGGCCACCGTCTGCACGGTGAGCGCACCGGCACCGTCTATCGCCTGGGCGACCGCCTGCGGGTTCAGGTCGCGGCCGTCAATCTGGACGATCGCAAGATCGACTTCGTGCTGGCCGACGCCGCCCCGCGCGGTGGAGGCAAGCGACCCAAGTCCGGCGAGCAGAAGCAGACACCGTCGAGCGAGCCTGCGGCGGGCAAGAGCCGATCGCGCGGCAAGCGCAAGCGTCAGTCGGGCGGCTCCAAGCCGGCGTCCTGAGATGAGCGAGCAGACGCCGGTCGCTGGAATCCACAGCGTCCGCACCGCACTCAAGCATGGCTCGGACGGGGTGTGCGAGGTCTGGCTGGAGCGCAGCCGCCGCGACCGGCGACTGGCCGAGCTCGCTGAGCTGGCGAAGGCGGGCGGGGTCAAGATCCGACAGGTCGATCGCGACGAGTTGGAGCGGGTAGCGGAAGGCGCGAATCATCAGGGTGCCCTAGCCTGGGTGCGGGTGCCTGCCGCGCGCTCCGAGCGGGATCTCATGGGGCTCCTGGAGGCGCTCGAAGGGCCACCCTTTCTCCTCCTGCTCGATGAGGTGCAGGATCCGCACAATCTCGGTGCCTGTCTGCGCACGGCAGAGGCCGCCGGGGTGCACGCGGTCATCGCACCCAAGGACAACGCCGTGGGTCTTACGCCCGTGGTCTGCAAGGTGGCCAGCGGGGCCGCGGAGACACTGCCCTATATCCAGGTGACCAATCTCGCGCGCAGCATGGAGGCGCTCAAGGAGCGCGGCATCTGGTTGACCGGGACGGCCGGCGAGGCGACGGACGAGCTCTTCGCGGTCGACCTGACCGGCGCGCTCGGCTTGGTCATGGGGAGCGAGGGCAGCGGCTTGCGGCGATTGACGCGCGAGCGCTGCGATGCCTTGGTGAAGCTGCCCATGTCTGGCAAGGTCGAGAGCCTGAATGTCTCGGTCGCCGCCGGAGTCTGCCTCTTCGAGGCGGTCAGGCAGCGTCGCGGTCGATGAGTCTGCGCGGAGCGTCCGGCATGCTCGGTGCCGCCTGTGGGTCGTGAGTGCGGTGAAACCCATGGCGACCCTAAGTTCCCCACTCACGTATGATGTCCAGCATCGGGCACGGCGAGGCGTCACGCCGGATGACGACGGTTGCGCAGCCCGGGGTGCGTTTCCTTCGACGTCACTCGGCGCGCGCGCTGTCCTGTCCCTCTCCCGGAGTAGGCGCGGGAGACCTTGTGCGCCTTCGGTGCGCGTTTCTCGCTAACCCTAGCACCTAGAGCAATCGCCCATGTTCGTTCTTCGTGGCGCTCCCGCCGTCTCTGAATTCCGTCTCCGCAAGCTTGCCGAGCGTCTCGGCGAGCAGACCGGCGCCCAGATCCAAGTCTATGCCGAGTATGTGCATTTCGCGCAGCTCTCTGGCGAGCTGAACGATGGGGAGCGTGCCATCCTGGAGCGTCTCCTGCGCTACGGGCCGGTCCTGCCCGCGCACGACCCCGAGGGCGCCGTGATCCTGGTGATCCCGCGGCCGGGCACCATCTCGCCCTGGTCCTCGAAGGCGACGGATATTGCGCACAACTGCGGTCTCTCGGCCGTTCGCAGGCTGGAGCGCGGGATCGCCTATTATCTGACGGCTTCTGGTGAACCCATCGACAGCCCGGCGTTGCAGACGGCGGCGGCGCTGCTCCACGACCGCATGACCCAGGTCGCACTCTTCACGATGGAGGACGCCCATCGTCTCTTCGACCAGGCCGCGCCGCGTCCGTCGGAGCGCATCGATCTGCTGGGCCTGGGGCGTCCGGCCCTGGCGGCGGCCAACCTGGAGCTGGGTCTGGCGCTGTCCGAGGACGAGATCGACTACCTCGCGGAGAGCTTCGCCGCCCTGGGCCGCAATCCGACCGACGTCGAGCTGATGATGTTCGCCCAGGCGAACTCGGAGCACTGCCGGCACAAGATCTTCAATGCCGACTGGGCCATCGACGGCGAGCGGCAAGAGCGATCGCTCTTCAGCATGATCCGCAACACGACGCAGAAGGCACCTCAGGGCGTGCTGTCCGCTTACAAGGACAACGCGGCCGTGATCGAGGGCTGGGAGGGCCGGCGCTTCATTCCCTGCCCGGAGACCGGGGTCTATTGCGAGTCCGAGGAGGAGATCCACCTCCTCATGAAGGTCGAGACGCACAATCATCCCACGGCCATCGCGCCGGATCCGGGTGCCGCGACCGGCTCGGGTGGGGAGATCCGCGACGAGGGCGCGACCGGGCTGGGCGCCAAGCCCAAGGCCGGACTCTGCGGCTTCTCCGTCTCCAATCTGAGGATCCCCGGCCGCGAGCAGCCCTGGGAGCAGGATCACGGCAAGCCGGGGCGGATCGTCTCCGCGCTCGACATCATGCTCGAAGGCCCCATCGGTGCCGCGGCCTTCAACAACGAGTTCGGCCGCCCCAATCTGGCCGGCTATTTTCGTACCTACGAGCAGACCATCCCCGGACTGTCCGGCACGCCCGAGCTGCGCGGCTACCACAAACCCATCATGCTGGCCGGCGGCCTCGGCAACATTCGCAGCGAGCACGTCGAGAAGCGGCCATTCCCGGCCGGGACGCCGCTGGTGGTGCTGGGCGGTCCGGCGATGCTGATCGGCTTGGGTGGCGGTGCGGCGTCCAGCATGGCCTCGGGTACCTCGGCCGAGGATCTCGACTTCGCCTCGGTCCAGCGCGCCAACCCCGAGATGCAACGCCGTTGCCAGGAGGTCATCGACCGCTGCTGGTCGCGCGGGGAGGAGAATCCCATCCTCTTCATCCACGACGTCGGCGCCGGTGGGCTGTCCAATGCGCTGCCCGAGCTGGTTCACGACGGCGGACGGGGCGGGCGCTTCGGGCTGCGCGCCATCCCGAACGACGAGCCGGGCATGTCGCCGATGGGGATCTGGTGCAACGAAGCCCAGGAACGCTATGTCCTGGCGGTGGCCGCCGAGCAATTGGAGACGTTCAAGGCGATCTGCGAGCGTGAGCGGTGCCCTTACGCGGTTGTCGGCGAGGCGACCGACGAAGAGCGCCTGGTTCTGGAGGATCCGCACTTCCAGGACAGCCCCATCGACATGCCGCTCTCGCTGCTGCTCGGCAAACCGCCCAAGATGCTGCGCGATGTGGCCCGGGTGCAGCCGCCCCGCGATGACTTCGATCCCAGCAAGATCGACATCGGCGCGGCCATCTACCGCGTCTTGCGGCTGCCCACGGTCGCGGACAAGAGCTTCCTCATCACCATCGGCGACCGCAGCATCACGGGGCAGGTGGCGCGAGAGCAGATGGTCGGCCCCTGGCAAATCCCGGTTGCGGACTGCGCCGTCACCATCAGCGACTTCCGTGGTTTCACGGGCGAGGCCATGGCCATCGGCGAGCGCACGCCGCTGGCCCTGCTGGACGCCCCGGCATCCGGCCGCATGGCCGTCGGCGAGGCGCTCACCAATCTCGCCGCTGCCTCCATCCAGGCGCTGGGCGACATCAAACTCTCAGCGAACTGGATGGCCGCCGCAGGTCACCCCGGCGAGGATGCCCGTCTCTATGACACCGTGCGCGCGGTTGGGATGGAGCTGTGCGAGGCGCTTGGCATCGCCATCCCGGTCGGCAAGGACTCCATGAGCATGAAGACGGTGTGGGCGGACGCCGAGGGCAACCGGCGCGAGATGACCGCGCCCCTGTCGCTCATCGTGTCGGCCTTTGCGCCGGTTGCCGACGTGCGGCGCACCCTGACACCCCAGCTGCGCACCAATGAGGGGGACTCCGACCTCATCCTGATCGACCTGGGTCGCGGCCGAAATCGGCTTGGCGGATCCTGCCTGGCGCAGGTCTTCAACCACATCGGTGGCGAGGGGCCGGATCTCGATAGCCCGGATCTGCTCAAGCGCTTTTTCGCGGCCATCCAGGAGCTGCGCGAGGAAGATCTCATCCTCGCCTATCACGACAGGTCCGACGGCGGACTCATCACGACCCTCTGCGAAATGGCCTTCGCCGGTCACTGTGGTGTCGATGTGGATCTCGCCGCCGTCGGGCTGGATGACATGTCCGCGCTCTTCAGCGAAGAGCTGGGCGCCGTCATCCAGGTCCGCCACACCGACACGGACATCGTGCTCCAAATCTTGGACTACTACGGCCTGGCCGAGTACAGCCCGGTCATCGGCATGCTGGACGATAGCGACGAGATCCGCATCTGCCGCCGCTGCAAGGTACTCTTCGAGGCCACTCGCGTGGATCTGCAACAGGCCTGGTCGGAGACCAGCTATTGGATGCAGTCCCTGCGCGACAACCCGGAGTGCGCCGAGGAGAGCTTCGCGCGCATCGCCGGCTTCGACCCGGGCCTCAATTCGGTCCTCACCTTCGACCCCGACGACGATGTGGCCGCACCCTACATCGAGCGGGGCGTGCGTCCGCCGATCGCCATCCTGCGGGATCAGGGCGTCAACGGCCAGGTCGAGATGGCCGCCGCCTTCCACGCCGCCGGCTTCCAGTGCATCGACGTCCATCTCTCCGACATCATGGCCGGGCGGACGGACCTCTCCAAGTTCCTCGGTCTTGCAGCCTGCGGCGGCTTTTCCTACGGCGACGTGCTCGGCGCCGGCGAGGGCTGGGCCAAGACCATCCTCTTCAACCCGCGCGCGCGCGATCAGTTCCAGGCCTTCTTCGCGCGTCCCGACACCTTTGCGCTCGGGGTCTGCAACGGCTGTCAGATGCTGTCCAATCTGCGCGAGCTGATCCCGGGCGCGGACCATTGGCCGCACTTCGTGCGCAACCGCTCCGAGCAGTTCGAGGCGCGCACCTGCATGCTGGAGGTGGCCCCGACGCCGTCCGTGCTCCTGGCCGGAATGGTCGGCTCGCGCATGCCGATCGCCGTCGCGCACGGCGAAGGTCGGGCGGAATTCCGCGATACCGAGCATCTGCGCTCCGCGGAGCCGCACGTCGTCGTTCGCTATCTGGAGAACGACGGGCGCGTTGCCGAGTCCTATCCCGCCAACCCCAACGGCTCCCCGAGCGGCATCGCCGGTCTCACCACCCTGGATGGCCGGGTCACCATCATGATGCCCCACCCGGAGCGCGTCTTCCGAACCGTCCAGAACGCCTGGTACCCGCAGGACTGGGGAGCTGACGGTCCCTGGATGCGTCTGTTCCGAAACGCGCGGGCTTGGGTTGGCTGATCCTACGCCCGCCCGCGATCTTTGCGGGAAGCTGTGCTCGACGGATGCTTCAGCCGGACGTTGCCGATGTCCCACGATCAGAATTTCAAAAACCTCATCCTCGACTACCCGCACGCCGCGCTCGCCTTTTTCGCCGCCGCCGAGGCGGCCGATCTCGGTGCCGGGGTGCGTGTCCTCCCGGTACGTCAGGAGCAGTTGCAGGAGCGTCTGGGCGAGCGCTTTCGCGAGCTCGACGTGCCCTTGCTGGTCGAGTGGCCGGACGGTCGCCGCGAGGCGGTGCTCTTCGTGCTCGAAGAGGAGAGCGACGCGCGGCGTTTCTCCATCCACCGTCTCGCCCACTATTGCCTGGACCTGGCCGAGCTGCTTCAGACCACGCGGGTCGTCCCGGTCGTGATCTTTCTGCGCGACGCCCGCCATGTTGCCGAGAGCCTGCGCCTCGGCGGCGATCGTCACGTCTATCTGGATTTCCAGTACCTGCGCTGCGCCCTCGCCGAACTGGCGTTCGAGGACTACCGCGACAGCGACAACCTGGTCGCCCGCCTGACGCTGCCGAGCATGCGCTACCCCGCCGCGCGCAAGGTCGAGGTCTATGCCCAGGCGGTGCGCGGGCTCACAGCTCTGGAATCCGATCCAGAGCGGCGCCTCAAGTACCTGGATTTCATCGACATCTATGCCGCTCTTGACGATCATGAGCGCCTAAAATACGAACAGGATTACCCCGACGAGGCACAGACCATGAGCCAGTTTGCCGAACGATTCCGCGAAGAGGGTATGCAACAGGGCATGCGGGAAGGTATGCAGCAGGGCCTGCAAGAGGGCGAGGCGCGGGTGTTGGAGCGCCAGCTGCGCCTGAAGTTCGGCGAGCTCTCGGACGAGGTCCGGCGCCGCATCGCGCACGCCGATGAGCAGACCTTGCTGACCTGGTCCGAGCGCATCCTGAGCGCCGATCGGCTCGAAGAGGTTTTGCGCTGACTGGTTTCGCACAGGGGCAGGTTGGCTGGAGGACCGATGTCTCGGGAAGCGTCGTGGTCTCGGTTGAGGATGGGTCGGGTACGCATCATGTAGCGATTTCCGGGGTTCGCCTCGCGATCCGTCCACGAGGAGGCTGAAGTGGCTCGCGTTCGTGGCGCCGCGCGGATTGCTCCTCGCCCAGTTCCCGATGCCAGGTACCCATACTCGCAATGCAACCCAAAGACACGACTAGCGATCAGGCCTACAAGGGCTTCACCAACGCGAGCTGCCCCTTCTACCCCTGTCACCAGGGGGTGAGGCGAGAATTCAACTGCCTTTTCTGCTATTGTCCGCTGATTGCCTACGCCTGTCCCGGACCCTATCGGGTCTATACCGACAAGCACGGACTCAGGCGCAAGGATTGCTCTAGCTGCCGTCTCCCTCACGATGGCTACAGCGCCTCCTGGGGCTTTATTCAGAAGTGGCTGGAACGGCCGCGGCTCTGGGACGGGCAGGAGCAGGTCGCGCCGTATTGCAATGCCGGACGCAAGCCCAAGGCCGATTGAGCCGGTCTCTATGCTTGCCGGGCAGGGGCTTGGGACGGCCCGCTCTCATCGCGAAAGATCCCTTGGTCGACTTTCCCTCACAAGCAGTCTCGAAGCGCGTCATCGATCGCTGGCCGGCCCCCCAGTGGTCCAGTGCCGCACGATTGCGTTGTCCAGATCCAGAATCCGCGAGCAGCCATGTCTGATTCAGTTTCCCTTCTCCATGGGCGTCTAGCCCGCTCCATTCTCATCCTCGACGGCGCCATGGGCACCATGATCCAGCGCCATGGACTGACGGAAGCCGACTACCGCGGCATGCGCTTCGCGGACTGGCCGAGCGACCTCAAGGGCAACAACGATCTGCTCGTCCTCACCAAGCCCGATGTCATCGCGGGCATCCATCGCCAGTACCTGGAGGCCGGCGCCGATATCCTCGAGACCAACAGCTTCAACGCGACCCGTGTCGCCATGGCCGACTACGGCATGGAGGAGCTGGCCTACGAGATCAACGTTGCCGCCGCCCGGCTGGCGCGCGAGGCCGCCGACGGCTTCAGCACGGACGCCAAGCCGCGCTTCGTCGCCGGTGTGCTCGGTCCCACGAATCGCACAGCATCGATCTCGCCGGACGTCAACGACCCCGGCAAGCGCAATGTCGACTTCGACACATTGGTCGCGGCCTATGCCGAGTCGACCCGCGGGCTGATTGAGGGCGGGGCGGACATCATCCTCATCGAGACCATCTTCGACACCCTGAACGCCAAGGCGGCGGTCTTTGCGGTCAAGAAGGTCTTCGACGAAGACGGTGTCGAGCGGCCCATCATGCTCTCCGGGACCATTACGGATCAGTCCGGGCGCACCCTGACCGGCCAGACGACCGAGTCCTTCTACAACTCGCTGCGGCACGCCGAGCCGCTGAGCATCGGCCTCAACTGCGCCCTTGGTCCATACGAGCTACGCGCTTACGTCGAGGAGCTGTCGCGCATCGGCGAGTGCCTGATTTCGGCGCATCCGAATGCGGGTCTGCCCAATGAGCTGGGCGGCTACGACCTTGGGCCGGAGCAGATGGCGGAGGAGGTCGCCGACTGGGCGCGTAACGGCTTCCTCAACATCATTGGCGGCTGCTGCGGCACCACGCCGGACCATATCCGCGCGATGGCGAAGGCGGTGGCCGGGATGGCGCCGCGCGCCAAGCCGAGCATCGCACCGGCCTGTCGCCTCTCGGGGCTGGAGCCGCTCAACATCACCGCCGAGTCCTTCTTCGTCAACGTCGGCGAGCGCACCAACGTCACCGGCTCGGCGCGCTTCAAGCGCCTGATCAAGGAGGACGACTACGACACGGCGCTCAGCGTCGCGCTGGAGCAGGTCGAGAACGGCGCCCAGGTGATCGACGTCAACATGGACGAGGGGCTGCTCGACGCGGTCGCCGCCATGGGCCGCTTCCTCAACCTGATCGCGGCGGAGCCCGATATCGCCAAGGTCCCGGTGATGATCGACTCCTCCAAGTGGGAGGTCATCGAGACCGGGCTCAAGTGCGTCCAGGGCAAGCCCATCGTTAACTCCATCTCGCTCAAGGAAGGCGAGGAGAAGTTCCTCCAGCAGGCGCGGCTGTGCCGGCGCTACGGCGCGGCGGTCATCGTCATGGCCTTCGACGAGGTGGGACAGGCCGATACCCAGGCGCGCAAGGTCGAGATCTGCACCCGCGCCTACCGCATCCTGACAGAGCAGGTCCGCTTCCCGGCCGAGGACATCATCTTCGACCCGAACATCTTCGCGGTCGCGACCGGCATCGAGGAGCACAACAACTACGCCGTCGACTTCATCGAGGCGACGCGCGAGATCAAGCGCACGCTGCCCCACGCCTTGATTTCCGGCGGCGTGTCCAACGTCTCCTTCTCCTTCCGCGGCAACAATCCGGTGCGCGAGGCGATCCACGCGGTCTTCCTCTACCACGCCATCAAGGCCGGCATGGACATGGGCATCGTCAACGCCGGCCAGCTCGCCATCGTCGACGATTTGCCGGAGGAGCTGCGCGAGGCGGTCGAGGATGTGATTCTCAACCGCCGCGACGACAGCACCGAGCGCATGCTCGAGATCGCCGACAAGTATCGGGGCGACGGCTCGGTGGAGGCACGCCCGGAGGAGCAGGAGTGGCGGAGCTGGCCGGTCGAGAAACGCCTCGCGCACTCCCTGGTCAAGGGCATCACCGATTACATCGACGAGGACACGGAAGAGGCGCGCCTGGCGCTCGGGCGTCCGCTGCTGGTCATCGAGGGGCCGCTGATGGCCGGCATGAACCATGTCGGCGACCTCTTCGGCGAGGGCAAGATGTTCCTGCCGCAGGTGGTTAAGTCGGCGCGCGTCATGAAGAAGGCGGTCGCCTATCTGTTTCCCTACCTGGAGGCGGAGAAGGCCGCCTCTGGCGATGCCGCCAAGAGCAACGGGCGCATCCTCATGGCAACGGTCAAGGGCGACGTGCACGATATCGGCAAGAACATCGTCGGCGTGGTCCTGCAGTGCAACAGCTACGAGGTGATCGACATCGGCGTCATGGTGGCGACCGAGACCATTCTGCAGCGCGCGCGGGAGGAGAAGGTCGACATCATCGGACTCTCCGGTCTCATCACCCCGTCGCTGGATGAGATGGTGCACGTCGCCAAGGAGATGGCGCGTCAAGGCGTGAATGTTCCCTTGCTAATCGGCGGCGCGACCACCTCCAAGGTCCACACCGCCATCAAGATCGCCCCGCAGCGCGAGGCCCCGGTCATCTACGTGCCCGATGCCTCGCGGGCGGTCGGCGTCGCCTCTAATCTGCTGAGCGACGAGCTGCGCGGACCCTATGTCGATTCGATCCGCGAGGAGTACGCCCGCGTTCGCACGGAGCGCGAGAGCAGGGGGGCGGTGCGCAAGTCCATGCCCATCGCGGCGGCGCGCGCCAACCGCGTGTCGGTCGACTGGGCGAGCTACATGCCGCCGCGACCGGCACTGCTCGATGCCGATTTCCGCGAATCCGCGCCTTGGACCCTCGAGCTTGAGCCGGTCGGCGGCGGCGTGATCGCCACGATCAGTGGCTTCCCGCTGGACGACCTGGTGCAGTACATCGACTGGCTACCCTTCTTCAATGCCTGGGAGCTGGCGCACAAACGCTTCCCGGACATCCTCGACGACGCGGTCATCGGCGAGGAGGCGCGCAAGCTCTACGCCGATGCGCAGTCCCTCCTGGAAACTCTCGTCCGCGAGCACTGGCTGGAGGCGCGCGCCGTGTTCGGCTTCTTCCCGGCCAATGCCGCGGGGGACGACGATATCGCGCTCTATGCCGAAGCATCGCGCGGTGAGCCGATGACCGTGCTCCACCACCTGCGTCAGCAGATGCCTCGCGATGCCGGACGCAATCAGCCCAATTTCTGTCTGTCCGACTTTATCGCGCCCGCTGGGCAGGATGACTGGATCGGCGCCTTCGCACTCACCGCCGGCGTGGGCATCGACGCCCACCTGGCGCGTTTTGAGGCTGATCACGACGACTACAACGCCATCATGCTCAAGGCCCTGGCCGACCGCTTGGCCGAGGCCTTCGCCGAACGCCTGCATCAGTTGGTGCGCACCCGTTACTGGGGGCATGCGGTGGACGAGGCGCTCAGCAATGAGGAGCTGATCGCGGAGAAGTACCAGGGCATTCGTCCCGCGCCCGGCTATGCGGCCTGCCCGGACCACACCGAGAAGGGCACGCTCTGGGAGTTGCTGGAGCCTGATCGGCGCATCGGGATCACCCTGACCGAAAACTTTGCCATGCTGCCGACGGCAGCGGTCTCCGGCTGGTACTTCTCGCATCCGCAGGCGCGCTACTTCGGTACCGGCAAGGTCCAGAAGGACCAGGTCGAGGACTATGCGGCGCGTAAGGGCATGACGGTCGCCGAGGCCGAGCGCTGGCTGGCGCCGGTGCTTGGGTACGATGACTGAATAAGGTGTCAGTTGGCAGTTGTCAGTTGTCAGGGGCGTTTGAGGCCTGCGGTCGATGAGTGAACGGCCCTTGCAGTCTGCGGTTGTTCTGGTGACGGGGCCGGCTCGCAGCGGGAAGAGCGAGTGGGCGGAGCGGCTGGCGTTTGAGTCGGGGCTGTCGGTTGTCTATGTGGCGACGGCCCGTGAGGACCGGGACGACGCGGATTGGATGGCGCGTATCGAGGCGCATCGCATGCGTCGTCCAGCGGATTGGCTGACGCGCTGCGTGCCGACGGAGCTGGAGCGCGAGATTCTCGCCCATGCCAGCCCGGAGCGTTGTCTGCTCGTCGATTCGCTCGGCACCTGGGTCGCCAATTTGCTCGAACTGGATGACGCTGCCTGGGCGGATCGGGTCGAGCGGCTGCGGCGCACGCTGGCTCAGAGTGCCGCGCTGGTCGTTCTGGTCGCGGAGGAGACCGGCTGGGGTGTGATTCCCGCCTATCCCATCGGTCGGCAGTTCCGGGATCGTCTGGGCAATCTCGTGCGGCGGCTCGGCCCAGAGTGCTCGACGACCTATCTGGTCACCGGCGGGCATGTGCTCGATCTCTCACGGCTTGGCACGCCTTTGGTTTGAAGTGAGTGTCTAGGGTGTTCCTTCATGCCTCTCGCGACATCGCTCTGGGGTGTCGCGGCTCGTCCGGCGCTCCGCGCCGCGAGACCGGAACGCCGATGCGGACCCTGAGCGCGGCTCGGCGCGGAGCGGTGCCACGAGGGGGCATCTCAGCGCTCTCGGCTGCCCGATGGTTGCCTCCGATGCTCGCAGTGCTGGCGCTCTGGAGCGCCTCGGCGCCGGCGGCGTCACCGCTCCCGACCCTCGTCAGCACCGACCTCTGCTCCGACCTGCTTCTACTCAGTCTGGCCGCGCCGGAGCAGATCCTCTCGCTCTCGCGTCAGAGTCGCAATCCTCAGGTCTCGCCGGTTGCCCAGGCCGCCAGCGCCTATCCGACGAACCGGGGCGGCGTCGAGGATCTGCTCTACCGCAAGCCGGAAATCGCCCTCGTCTACTTGGGCTGGACGGCTCGGCGTCATGCCGATCTGCTGGCGGGGCAGGGTACGCGCGTCATTTCTCTGCCTTATCCGCGCACCTGGTCGGACGCGCTTGCGTCGGCACGCCAGATCTCGATTGAGATCGGACGGGAAGCCCAGGGCGAGGCCAAGGCCGCCGATGCCGAGCAGCGCATGCGCAGGCTCGGCGCGCGTTCGCGGCCCTATCGGGTGCTCTATCTGCGGCCCAATGGCGGGACGGCGGGGAAGGGCACCTATGTGGACGATGTCCTGAGTCAGCTGGGATTGCGCAACCTGGCGACCGAGCAAGGTCTGTCCGGCTGGGGGCGCTACCCCCTGGAGCGGCTGGTGTCCGAGCCGCCGGACATCTTTCTGCTCGGCTACTTCGACCAGTCGCGCTCCCTGGCACGCTCGGCCTACGGGCGGCACCCCTTGTTCCGCGCCATTCTCGAACGTACACCCAGCATTCGCGTCCCGACCAATGCCTGGGGCTGCGGCGGCCTGGAGTTGGTCGAGGCGGCGGAGCAGATCGCCGCGCAGATCGATGGTCTGGCGTTGGGCGTGAACGCACAGCCGGCCAGGCATGATGACTGATCAGGTGGCAAGGACGCGCGCAGTCGGATCAGGCGCCTTCGCTCGGACCTCGCCGTTGCGGCTGAATCTGGTCCTGTTGCTGCTGCTCTTGGGACTCAGTGTCATCTCGCTGCGCTTCGGCGAGGCGCCGCTGTCGCTGTCCGAGGTCGTCGGTGGACTTCTCGGGACGGGGAGCGAGACGCACCAGCTCATCGTCCAGCAGATCCGTCTCCCCAGGGTTCTGCTGGCTTGGTTGATCGGTCTGTCGCTAGGCGCGTCCGGCGCCGCCTTGCAGGGGCTCTTGCGCAATCCGCTCGCCGAGCCGGGTTTGCTCGGCATCTCATCCAGTGCCGGACTCGGGGCCGTCCTGGCGCTCTATTTCGGTGTCACGGCCTTCAGTCTTTGGGCACTGCCCGCGGTCGCCATGCTGTTCGCCCTGCTAGCGACACTGCTGCTCTATGCCCTGACCCAGGCCGGCGCGAACAACCTCACCCTCATCCTGGCGGGTGTTGCCTTGTCATCGCTGGCGGGTGCCTTGACTTCGCTCGCCTTGAACCTGGCGCCCAATCCGGCGGACGTGCAGGACATCGTGCTCTGGCTGCTCGGCTCCATCAGCGACCGCAGCTTCGAGGAGGTGCGGCTCTGTCTGCCTTTCGTCCTCGCCGGACTTGCGCTGCTCCTGCTCTGCGCGCCGGCGCTGGACGTGCTCGCGCTCGGGGAGGCCGAGGCCAGCAGCCTGGGCATCGACTTGGCGCGGCTGCGTGGACTCATCATCGCGGGCTCTGCCCTTAGCGTGGGCGCGACCGTCGCCGTCAGTGGCGCCATCGGTTTCGTCGGGCTGGTGGTTCCGCATTTGCTGCGGCCCTTCGTGGCCTATCGCCCTGGACGACTGCTCTTGTCGAGCGCGCTGGGCGGCGCGGTGCTCGTTCTGGCCGCGGACATCGCACTGCGCTTGATCGGCACGCCGCGCGAGCTAATGCTCGGAGTGGTCACGGCCCTGGTCGGCGCCCCCTTCTTCCTCGGTCTGGTGCTGCGCTCGCGGAGGGACATGCTGTGAGCCTGCTGACTGTCTCCGGGCTGGAGGTGCGTCTCGCTGGCAAGATCCGGGTGCGGGATCTGTCGTTCGCGGTCGGCGAGGGCGAGTTTTTCGGCCTGATTGGCCCCAATGGCGCGGGCAAAAGCACCCTGGTCCGGGCCATTGCCCAACTGCTGCCCTACCGCGGGCAGATTCGGCTGGACGACCAGGATCTGTCGAGGCTCCCCGCGCAGGCACGGGCGCGCCAATTGGCCTATCTGAGTCAGGGGGACGCGGTGCAGTGGCCGATCTCGGTCCAGGATCTGGTCGCACTCGGGCGGCATCCCTATCGCGGCAGTTGGTGGCGCGGCGGTGGCGGGGCGCGCGCGGATGACCTGGCGGCGATCGATGACGCCCTGCGGGCGACCGACATCGAGCACCTACGTCAGCGCAAGGCGACCGAACTGTCGGGTGGCGAGCGGGCGCGGGCGCGGCTGGCGCGCGTGCTGGCGGTCCAAGCCCCGCTCATCCTCGCCGACGAGCCGGTGGCGGCGTTGGATCCCAGGCACCAGATCCAGGTCATGACGCTCCTGCGGGAGCATTGTCGGCGCGGCGGCAGTCTGATCCTGGTGCTGCATGACCTGACGCTGGCGAGCCGCTTCTGCGACCGCCTGCTGATGTTGCAATGCGGGGAGCCCGTTGCCCTGGGCACGCCGGGGGAGGTCCTGACCGGCGAGAATTTGCGCAGGGTCTATGGGATTCGTGCCGTGACCGGCACGCACGATCTGCAGGATTACGTTCTGCCCTGGGACTGCGAGCCCGGTGAGTCGGACTCCTCGCCCTGACTGGCGACGCGGATCGCGTCCTGTCGGCAGCGTGCGACGGCCAAGGTCATCCCCTTGCCGTCGGTACCCAGGTAACGACGCTTTTCGAGGAGCAGCTCATGGTTCCCGGCGGCCAGCAGCGCGGCGGCCTCCGCAACGCTGGGCGTGCTGACCTCGGCGGCGACACGCGCCGAGGGATTGGGCACACTGACGGCGGCCAGTTGCTCGGCGCCGTAGCATTGGAGCGGCCAGCCTTTGGCTTCGGCCAGGGCGAGCAGGGCGGGCTCGTCGGCCTTGCGCAGGTGGCTGGCGATGCAGCGCACCTCGACCGCGCCGAGTTCGGCGAGGATGGCGTCCAGCGCCGCCTCCAGTGTCGCGAGCGCCGTGCCGCGCTGGCAGCCGATGCCGATGGCGACAGGGATGGGCTCGGTCATGAGATCCTTTTCGGCACTTGGGCTCCGTGGCGCGGCGCGTTGCCGCGAGCGATGTCGCAAAAGATGTCGCGAGTGGCCTGAGCCGCGCGCTTCCGATCCGACGAATATTCCCCATTACAGACAGTCATGTTCGACAGCTTAATCGTGTCCGACAACTCAATCATGCCTTCACCGCCTGTCCGCCGCTGCCCGGCGCTTTTTCTGACCGCCTGCTCCTCGGGGCAGGGCAAGACCACCCTGGTCGCGGCGCTCGCGCGCTATCACCACCGCCTGGGTCGTCGGGTGCGGGTACTCAAGACAGGCCCGGATTTCCTGGATCCCATGATCCTGAGCCGGGCCAGCGGTGCCGAGGTCGACCCGCTCGATCTCTGGATGGTCGGCGAAGCCGAGTGCCGCCGCAAGCTCTATGAGGCGGCGGGCGAGGCCGATCTCATTCTGGTCGAGGGGGCGATGGGGCTGTTCGATGGGACCCCCTCGGGCGCGGATCTGGCCGAGACCTTCGGCCTTCCGGTCGCCGCCCTCATCGACGCCCGGGGCATGGGCCAGACCTTCGGTGCGATCGCGCTCGGCCTGGCGCGCTACCGTCCGGCACTGAGTTTCACCGGCGTGGTGGCGAATCAGGTGGCCAGCGCGCGTCATGCGGAGATGATCCGGGCGGGCATCCCGGCCTCCATTCCTTACCTCGGCGGCATCCCGCGCCTCGCGGAGGCGGCGCTGCCGAGCCGTCATCTCGGCTTGGTGCAGGCCGCCGAGGTGGCCGACCTCGAGTCGCGTCTAGACGCCGCCGCCGATCGCATCGCGCAGACCGCGCTGGCCGAGCTGCCGGAGCCCGTCGCCTTCCAGCCGCCTGCAGCGCAGCCGGCGCTTCCCCAATTGCTCTCTGGGCGCCGGATCGCAGTGGCGCG
>NZ_NRRF01000022.1 GCF_016583565.1 Thiocystis violacea
TTTCATAGAGTTTGAATCAGGCTTTAGAGGTACGGTACCGTAGGTCGGTTAAGCGGTCAAACCAGCACCCTGTGCATGGCTATCCGCAGCCCCTTCATCCGTCTTTCACGCAAGGAACAACCCGATCGCCATGACCGGCAATTACGATGCTTCAGCCATCGAGGTCCTGATGGGCCTCGACCCCGTGCGCAAACGCCCTGGGATGTATACGGACACGACCAGGCCCAATCATCTCGCGCAGGAGGTCATCGACAACAGCGTCGATGAGGCGCTCGCCGGGCATGCCAGACGCATCGAGGTCGTGGTCTATGCCGACGGCTCGCTCGAGGTCACCGATGACGGCCGTGGCATGCCGGTCGATATCCACCCGCAGGAGGGGCTGCCCGGCGTCGAGGTCATCCTGACCAAGCTGCATGCGGGCGGCAAGTTCAATTCGGACAATTACCGCTTCTCCGGCGGTCTGCACGGCGTCGGCGTCTCCGTGGTCAACGCGCTCTCGCGCCACCTGGAGGTCTGGGTCAAGCGCGGCGGGCGCGAGCACAACATGGCCTTCAAGGACGGCAACAAGGTCTCCAACCTCGACGCCGTCGGCACGGTCGGGCGCAACAACACGGGGACCAGACTGCGCTTCTGGCCGAACCCCAAGTATTTCGATACGCCCAAGTTCGCGATCCGTCCGCTGATGCATCTACTGCGTGCCAAGGCGGTGCTCTGCCCGGGTCTCGAGGTGCGGTTTCGCGACGAGAACAGCGGCGAGGAGAACATCTGGTGCTATCAGGAGGGCCTGAAAGACTATCTGGCTCAGGCGCTCGGCGGCGCTGAGATCCTGCCCTCGGCGCCCTTCGTCGGCGACATGGAGGGGAAGAACGAGACCGCCAGCTGGGCGCTTGCCTGGCTGCCCGAGGGCGGCGAGCCCATCGCCGAGAGCTATGTCAATCTCATTCCCACCGTGCAGGGCGGCACCCATGTCAATGGTCTGCGCACGGGTTTGACCGAGGCGGTGCGCGAGTTCTGCGAGTTTCGCAATCTGCTGCCGCGCGGGGTCAAGCTGGCGCCCGAAGACATCTGGGGCCGGTTGAGCTACATCCTCTCGGTGAAGCTGCTGGATCCGCAGTTCTCCGGCCAGACCAAGGAGCGGCTGTCGTCGCGCGAATGCGCCGCCTTCGTCTCCGGGGTGGTCAAGGACGCCTTCAGCCTCTGGCTCAACCAGCACGTCGGGGAGGGCGAGCGCATCGCCGAGCTCGCCATCGGCGCCGCCCAGGCGCGGCTGCGCGCCGGGCGCACCGTGACCCGCAAGAAGGTCACCCAGGGGCCGGCCCTGCCCGGCAAGCTCGCCGACTGTACCTCCACGGACCCTGAGCGCGGCGAGCTCTTCCTGGTGGAGGGCGACTCCGCCGGCGGTTCCGCCAAGCAGGCGCGCGATCGCGAGTTTCAGGCGATCCTCCCGCTGCGCGGCAAGATCCTCAACACCTGGGAGGTCGACCCCGCCGAGGTGCTGGGCTCTCAGGAGGTCCATGACATCGCCGTCGCCATCGGTGTCGACCCCGGCAACGATGATCTCAGCCGGCTGCGCTTCGGCAAGATCTGCATCCTGGCGGACGCGGACTCGGACGGCGCCCACATCGCGACCCTGCTGTGCGCGCTCTTCCTCAGGCACTTTCGCAAGCTGGTCGCCGAAGGTCATGTGTATGTCGCCATGCCGCCGCTCTATCGGATCGACGTCGGCAAACAGGTCTACTATGCCCTGGACGACGACGAGAAGCGCGGCATCCTCGACCGCATCGAGGCCGAGAAGATCAAGGGCAAGGTCAACGTCCAGCGCTTCAAGGGGCTGGGCGAGATGAACCCCGCGCAGTTGCGCGAGACGACCATTCATCCGGATACCCGGCGTTTGGTTCAGCTAACGGTTGACCCGGACGATCACAGCGATAACGTGTTGGATATGCTGCTGGCGAAGAAGCGCGCGGCGGATCGTCGCAGCTGGCTGCAGGAGAAGGGCGATCTCGCGGAGGTGTGAGGCACCCGAACGCGTCTGGCGCCTCTGTCTTCGTCCAAGCCGCCCTGAGGTGCGGTCCGTCGATCAGGCGCTGTGGCGAAGGGCACCAGGAAAGAAGGGCGCCAAGAAAGGCAGCAAGCCGTCTCGATCCCGGCCGATCAACGCTCGGCCGCTTGCAGTTGAAAACCGGAGCGAATCACGATGTCCCAATTCCGATATGGCCATGCGGCGGGAAGCGACTGGAGGGAGGCCGCGGTCGCCTGTCTCTCACAGATCGGCGCAATCCCGAACCAGGCGACATTGGGGCTCCTCTATGTCACCGATGTCCTTGCCCCGGATCTCGAGGCGCTGCTGGGGCTCCTGCGCGCCTCCACGGGCGTCGAGCAGTGGGTCGGTACCATCGGGGTCGGTATCTGCGCCACGGGCGCGGAGTATTACGACCAGCCCGCGGTCGCTGTCATGCTGGCCGAGCTGCCCACGGACGCCTTCCGTGTCGTCAGCGTGCCGGATGGCGACATGGCGCGGTTCGATGCCATCCACGGCGATTGGCTCAGTGACCACCAGCCCTTTCTGGGGCTGGTGCACGGCGATCCTTCCAAGGCCGACATCGAGGAGCTGGTCCAGGCGCTTGCGAGCGGCCTCTCGACCGGCTTCCTCGTTGGCGGTCTTGCGAGCGCGCGGACCACAATGCACGGGATTGCCAACGAGATCCTGAGCGATCCGCTCTCCGGCGTGTTCTTCACTGAAGCCGTGGGTGTGACGACGGCCTTGACGCAGGGCTGCTCGCCCATCGGACCGACGCACGTCATCACGGATTGTCAGCGCAACATCCTCATCGCGATCGACGACCGTTCCGCCTTCGATGTCTTCAAGGAAGAGATTGGCGAGGAGCTGGCCAGCGATCTCGGCCAGCTCGGCGGACAGCTCTTTGCCGGCCTCCCCATTCGCGGGTCGGACACGGGCGACTACATCGTGCGCAACCTGGTCGGCATCGATCCCAACCATGGGCTTCTGGCCATCGGGGAGCTGGTCGAATCCGGCCAGCAGCTGGTCTTCTGTCGCCGTGACGCAGAGACGGCGCTGGAGGACCTGGATCGGATGCTGGCCGCGCTCGAACGCCGGCTGTCTGGGCCGCCACGCGGCGGGGTCTACGTCTCCTGCATGGGGCGCGGCGTCAACCTCTTCGGCCCCGACTCGGCGGAACTCAAGCGCATCCAGGCGCGACTCGGCGATTTCCCCCTGGTGGGCTTCTATGCCAACGGCGAGATCTCCCAGGATCGGATCTATGGCTATACCGGTGTCCTGACACTCTTCACCTGATCGGGCGAGGCGGCTCCCATCCCGCCCTGATCCTGCGTATCCGGGCGCCGCGGCTGCCGGTCCAGCCCCTGGGCGGCCATCGACCTTGGCCTGGCGCCTTCCGAAATCGACTTCACGCGAGTCACAGCAATGCTGAATCTTCAAGAAGACCTTGCCCAAGTCTTGTCCCGCGTCCAGCGCCCGGGTGATTTCTACGCCACCGGCACCCTCGACATCCATCCGCCGCGCTTGATCGTGGACGGGGTCGGAACCCTGGCGTTGCCGCTGTTGCCCGTGCAGGCCGAGCAGTTGATCGCGATCGCGGAGCAGGCACCCTACGGCCGGGGCAGCGAGACACTGGTGGACACCGAGGTGCGCCGGACTTGGCAGATCGATGGGGCGAGGGTGCGTCTGGAGGGCCGGCGCTGGGCGGATGACCTGGCACAGATCATCGCGGAAGTGAGCGCCGGTCTGGGTGTCAAGGGTCAGGTCGCGGCCGAACTCTACAAACTGCTGGTCTATGACACCGGCAGTTTCTTCGTCAGCCATCGCGATACCGAGAAGGCGCCCGGCATGTTCGCGACCCTGGTGCTGGTACTGCCGTCCGAGTACAGCGGTGGAGAGCTGATCATCCGGCACAAGGGGCACGAGGTCGCGCTGGATCTACGCCGCAGCGAACCTTCCGAGGTCGCCTATGCCGCCTTCTACGCGGACTGTCGTCACGAAGTGCTGCCGATCGAGGCGGGCTGCCGGCTGGCGCTCGTCTACAACCTCCTGCGGCCCGACGGCGAGCCACTGCCCGTGGCGCCCGACCACGACGCGGAGCAGCAGGCCGTCGCCGAGCTGCTGCGGCACTGGGGGGCGGTCGCCGCGACCGAGGTCCTTCCGCTCAAGCACACCGAGCCGCTCAAGCTCATTTACCCGCTGGAGCACAGCTACACCGAGGCCGAGCTGAGCTTCTCCACGCTCAAGGGCGCGGACGCGGCGGTGGCCGGTGTCCTTCATGGGGCCGCGCGCGAGGCGGAGTGCGACCTGCACCTGGCGCTGGTGACCATTCGCGAGACCGGCTGGGCCGAGTACGGCGGCGGTGGCCGCTACTGGGACGATGACGAGGCGCGCTACGAGATCGGTGAAGTCGAGGAAACGAGCCAGGAGGTCTGGCATTGGCGCCGCCCGGACGGTGCCCTGTCCGACATGGGCGCGTTGTCCTTCACCGACGAGGAGGTCTGTCCGCCAGACGCCTTCGCCGATCTCGAAGACACGGAGCCGGATTTCGAGGAGGCGACCGGCAACGCCGGTGTCTCCTTCGAGCGCCTCTATCAGCGGGCCGCGCTCGTGCTCTGGCCACGCGGCGAGCGAAGCGCGGTTCTGGCCAAGGGCGGCTTGTCCGTGAGCCTGCCCTTCCTCTCCGCCCTGGTGGCCCAATGGCAGCAGGCGGGAGGCGCGCCGGACGACGCACTCTGGCAGGAGGCGCGGGCGCTTGCCATGCGGATCCGCGATCGCTGGCCCGAGCAGGACTGGCAGCGCCAGCAGGCGAGTCGGAGCGGACAGGGTGCGGCCCTGCTCGACGCCCTCACGCTGCTTGGCGAAATGCGGGCGGCGGCCGCCTTCATCGCGACCAATGGCGTGACAGGCGCCTATAGCGCCGCCGACAACCCGACGATCGCCGCGGCCCTCCGCGCGCTGCCAGCGGACCAGGCGGCCGACCTGCTGACCGGCGTGATCGCCAACAACACCGCGCGGCAGCCGGCGGCCTGCGCGGGCCTGCTCGCGCTCTGCACGGAGCGCCTGGCCGATGTATCAGCGACCTTGCGCACCCCCGCGCTCGCCCTGCTGGCGGCCTTGCCGACCCTGTCCGAGGGCGCGGCCGTCAGAGACAGCGCCCAGCGGCCAACCCCGGAACTGGTGATCTACGCCCTGGTGGGCCTGGAGCGCATCGACTCGGCACTGGCCGAGCGGGCCGTCGAGCACTGTCTGTCCTGGCCCCATGCCTACGCCATGGACAGCGTCATCCTCCCCGCGCTGACCGCGCTGGATGCCCTGTCGGCGAAGGACGCGGCGAAGGGTGAAGCTGCCGCGGTGAGTCGGCTGCGCCGAGCGCTGCTCGACCACCTGGATCGGCGCCTCGCGGAGCCGCTCGCTCCGCCGGCGGATTGGGCGCGTCCGGCCCAGGTCCGCTGCAGCTGTCGCGACTGTGCTCAGCTGACGGTCTTCCTCGCCTCGCCGACGGAGCCCGTCTGGCGCTTCAAGGCCAACGAGCCGCAGCGCAAACACCTTGAGCAGAGCGTGCGCGCCAACCGCTGCGATTTGGACCTCGCCACCGAGACGCGTGGCCGACCCTATACGCTGGTCTGCACCAAAAATCAGGCGAGCTATGAGCGACGCTTGCGCCAGCGCGAGCAGGATCTGACCGATCGCGAGCGGCTCGGTCGAGGCCAATGAGCCCGCGGGGGGCGGAACGCGAAGCGGTTCCACCATTTGGTATCCACCTTGGCATGGCGGATCGCCCTGTCGGGCATCCCCCCTACGCAGTTCATGCTGGCTCCCACGCTCCAGCGTGGGAGCACGGCCGGACGCTCTGCGTCCCGTGCTCGATCGCCCAGCGGCTGAACTGATGATCGACGCCGAACTGTCGGAGCGGGAATGAGGGGTCTCGCCGCGCTATAACCATCAGAGCTGCCGCGAGCCAGAACGCGCTCGGCTCAGGGAATGATCAAGGTCATGCCCGGCGCCAATTGATCCGGGTTGCTCAAGACATGGCGGTTCGCCGCGAACAGGGTGCGCCATTCCGCGCTCGTCCCGTAGAAGCGGTTGCTGATCAGGGCCAGGCTATCCTTGGGGCGGACGTTGTAGACGCTGCGGGCATTGAGCACGCGTGCCAGCTTGAGCTGCATGCGGTGCAGCTGCGCCTCGGCATCGGCGATGGACTGGACCCTGTCCGCATTCCTGTCGGACCCCGAGCGCTCCATCTGGTCTTGTAGGGCGACGAAGGCGGCGGTCGCGGCCTCGCGCGCCGCGTCGGCCGTGAGCGCGCCTCCTTCCGCCTCGGGCAACTGCTCGCGCAGGCTGTCCAGCTCACGCGTGAGGTCTTGGCTCTTGTCCCGCTCCGAGGCGAGTTCCATGGCGAGCCGGTCGATCACTCCCTGCTGATCCGAGAGCTGTTGCTCCATGGCCGCTTGGGTCGACTGGAGCTCCTCCAGTCGGCTGCGCACTCCCTCGAGCGCCTGGGTGCCCTCGGCCAGGCGGCGCTCTGCCTCCATGCGCGCCTGATCCGCGGCCTTGCGCGCGCGGGCGGAGTCCTTGAGCTTGCCATCCATGCCGCGCACGCGCTGGCGCAGCTCCTGCAGCTGCTTGTGCAGCTGATCCAGGGTTTCGAGTGTTGGGTCTGGGGTCTCGGCTGTCTGAGTGACAGGCTCGGACTGCGCGGAGGCCGGCAGCCAGGCGATCACGCCGGACAGGGATAAGACCGCAAGGAGCGCCAGCCGGTTGATGCGCGATGCCGATCGCTGATGGTGCACTCGGGGTTCTCCTGGTGTGGCGCGCGCCGACGGCCGCGGGCGCTGACCTGAAAGACGACGGCCCAGCCGCGACAGCGGCAACCGCGGCGCGATGGGCCGTGCGTCGTCGACGGCGGACTCGATCGTTCGAGGTCTGGCCCGCATCCTTGGTCCGGATCGCCGCCGCGCGGATCACCCGGCCCGCGATGACCTCAGCCGATGGAAGGCAGCCCGGAGAGCGCCATGGCGACCTCGTTCTCGGCATATTCCAGATCCTTGAGCTTGTCGCCGAGATAATCGGTATAGGCCTGCATGTCGAAGTTTCCATGGCCGCTGAGATTGAAGAGGATGGTCTTGGCTTGGCCGGACTCGCGGCACTTCTCGGCCTCGTGGATGGCCGCGCGCACGGCATGCGTTGCCTCGGGCGCGGGGATGATGCCCTCGGACTTGGCGAACTGGATGCCGGCCTGGAAGCATTCGAGCTGGTTGTAGGCGCGCGGCTGAATGTAGCCGAGCTTGGCCAAGTGGCTGATCTGCGGCGCCATGCCGTGGTAGCGCAGCCCGCCGGCGTGGAAGCCGGGCGGGACGAAGGTCGAGCCCAGGGTGTACATCTTGCACAGGGGGGTCAGGTGCGCGGTGTCGCCGAAGTCGTAGGCGAAGAGTCCCTTGGTCAGGGTTGGGCAGGCCAAGGGCTCGACGGCGATGCATTCCACCTCACGCCCGCCGCGCAGCTGATCGCCGAGGTAGGGGAAGGCGATGCCCGCGAAGTTGCTGCCACCGCCGGTGCAGCCGATGACCATGTCCGGATAGGCGTCGGCCATCTCCATCTGCTTCTGCGCCTCCAGGCCGATGACGGTTTGGTGCAGCAGGACATGATTGAGCACACTGCCGAGGGCGTACTTGGTGTCGTCGCGCTGCGCGGCCAGCTCGACCGCCTCGCTGATGGCGATGCCCAGGCTGCCGGTGCTGTCCGGGTGCTCGGCGAGGATGGCGCGGCCTGACTCGGTGGTGTCGCTGGGGCTGGCGATGCATTGCGCGCCGAAGGTCTCCATGAAGGCCCGTCGGTAAGGCTTCTGGTTGAAGCTGACCTTGACCATGTAGACCAGGATCTCCAGCCCGAAGAAGGACCCGGCCAGGGCGAGCGACGAGCCCCACTGGCCGGCGCCGGTCTCGGTGGTGATGCGTTTGACGCCTTCGGCCTTGTTGTAGAAGGCCTGGGCGATGGCGGTATTGGCCTTGTGGCTGCCGGCGGGGCTGACGCCTTCGTACTTGTAGAAGATCTTGGCGGGCGTCTTCAGCGCCTGTTCGAGCCGCCGGGCGCGGTAGAGCGGCGAGGGCCGCCACTGACGCAGGATGTCGCGCACCGGCTCCGGGATCTCGATCTCGCGCTCGGTGCTGACCTCTTGCTCGATGACGGCGCGGGGGAAGATGACGCCGAGCTCGTCCGGTGTGATGGGCTGCTGGGTGCCGGGATGCAGGACCGGGTCGAGCGGCGTGGGGAGATCCGCGTTGATGTTGTACCAGAAACGGGGAAGTTGTTGCTCTTCGAGTAGGTACTTGACTGTGTCGCTCATGCTGACAATGGCCTCAGTGATGGATGGGCGGCCCACGGCAAGGGAAGCGCGCGTGCGTCGCGCGGCGTTTCCGATGGCACTTGCCTGTGCTGCCACCAGGGGCGATCGGGGATCGCTGTCGGTGGCGGGGCTGGTGGGCGCTCGCCCGCCAGTCCGAAATCAGATGATTCCTGCGGTGGAATCACCTGGGCTCCCTGATTGACCGCTGGTCTTCGTGATTGCGGGCCAAGTGTGCCAGGTTTGCGCGCCTGCTTGTATCCCATCCTGCCCTGCATCTGATGCGCGGAGATCGTCCGGGCGGCGGTCGCGCGGTCAGCGCCCTGACTTGCGCTGCTCCACGCTGTGCAGCGCGGCGCTGCGGTCCTCGCCCAGGTCGGTCGCGAGGAAGGCTGGATTCATCGGCAGCAGGATGTCCCAACCGTTGGTCAGGTCGAGTTGCGCGCTCCCGGCGGTCAGCTCGAAGTCCAGCACATGCCCCGCGTGGCTATGATCCTCGGACAGAAAATGCAGATGGAAGCCCGGCACATTGACGCCCTTGGTGAAGCTCGGGCACCAGAAACCGATCAAGGTCCCGGTGATCTCCGTTTGCTGGAAGACCCGCTGCTGCTTCGATGCCTCCAGCAGGGACGGGTAGGGCTTCTCCTGCCGCGGCACGCTGCGGTAGGTGACACTGGCGAACTGCCCGTCGACGCGGATGGCGTAGGCGATGTTGTGACTCGGGAGCTTTGCCTCCAGCCAGTCCTTGAAGGCCCCATAACCCTGCGGCCCGGGCGGGGTCAGGGTCAGGTCGGTCGCGAACGCGGTGACGGCGACGAAGGGTGTGGCGGTCTCGGGCGGCATCTCCCGGACCTGGCCGTCGGCCGCGGCCTGATAGACGATGCCGTCGAGGACGAGGAGCTCGCCATCCAACGCCTCGAAGGTTCCAAGCCCGAAGTCGCCATGCTTCAGAGCATCACCGACCGTGGCGACGCCGTCGTAGACGCCGGCCAGCAGGGCGTCGATGGTCGAGATCTGGTAGAGGGTGTCCGCGTCCTCCGCCGCCTGGGCGCAGAGCGCGAGCGGTAGGGTGACGGCCAGGCAGAGTTGTTGGAGGGGCTTGAGCATGGGGCGTTTCTCCGGCGTGGTGGTTCGGCGTCGCGGCCACTTCATGGCCGCGAGCGCGGCGTAGAGCGCCTCGACGCGATCGAGCTGATCGGCCCAGGGGCTGTCGGCGTGCGGCCAGGTGAGCATGACCCCGCTCTGAGGTTCCCATTCGGCGGGCAGGCGGCGCATGGGACTCTCGATCGATTTGGGCGAAGACTGGGATTCTACGCGCGGTGCTCGCGCCGGCGGGGCGAACCTGACCAGCGACGCCGTTGTCTCATTCCGAACCGCACCGCGCGTGGCAGCTGTCGAGGTGCCGCGCGATTGTCACGCGCTGGTTGCGCAAGCCGTCTGACTTTGTGATTTAATGCCGCGCCTATGTATCACCCCCTCCCTCTCTATATCGGCCTGCGCTACACGCGCGCGAAGCGCCGCAACCATTTCATCTCCTTCATCTCCGGGACCTCGATGGTCGGCATCACCTTGGGGATCGTCGCCCTCATCGTGGTGCTCTCCGTCATGAACGGATTTCACAAGGAGATTCAGCAGCGCATCCTGAGCATGGCCTCGCATGCGACCCTGACCAATCCCTATGGCGGGATGGAAGACTGGCCCGCGGTCCTGGAGCGGGTGCGCGCGCACGAGGACGTGGTCGGCGCGGCGCCCTTCGTCGAGGTGCAGGGGATGCTGGTCAACAGCGCCCAGGTCAGCGGCGCGCTGATCCGGGGCATCGTCCCCAAGGAAGAGGATCAGGTCGCCGAGCTGCGCAAGGAGATGGTCAGCGGATCCGTCGACGATCTGGTCGACGGCGCCTTCAACATCATCCTGGGTCGCGACCTGGCGGCCTATCTGGGGGTCGGCCCCGGCGATAAGGTCACGGTCGTGACCCCGCAGGTCAGCGCGACCCCGGTCGGCATCATGCCGCGGCTCAAGCGCTTCACCGTGAGCGGCATCTTTGCGGTGGGCATGGCCGACTACGACCGCAACGCGGCCTTCATCGAGATGCACGACGCAGCCAAGCTGCTGAGTCTGGGGGAGGCCGTCTCCGGCGTGCGGCTCAAGCTCAATGATATGTGGGAGGCGCCGCGTCTCTCGCGCGAGATCGCCTATGACCTCGGCGGCGTCTACCGCCTGGTCGACTGGACGCAGGTGCACGCCAATTTCTTCAGCGCGCTGGCGATGGAGAAACGGATGATGAGCATCATCCTCTTCCTCATCGTCGCGGTCGCCGCCTTCAATATCGTCTCCACCCTGGTAATGGTCGTCACCGACAAGCAGTCGGACATCGCGGTGATGCGCACCCTGGGGATCTCGCCCGCGCGGGTGATGGCGATCTTCATGGTCCAGGGGACGGTGATCGGCCTGATCGGGACCCTTCTCGGCATGGTCCTGGGCGTGCTGCTGGCCTTCAATGTTGAACCCGTGGTCGGCGCCATCGAGAGCCTCTTCGGGGTTCACTTCCTGGATCCCAGTATCTACTACATCAGCAAGCTGCCCTCGGACGTCCATCTCGCGGACGTCCTCTCGATCAGCGGCGGGGCCTTCCTCATGTCCGTGCTCGCGACCCTCTATCCGGCCTGGCGCGCGGCCAAGACCCAGCCGGCGGAGGCGCTGCGCTATGAGTGACACGGATGAGGTCAAGCCGGTCATCGAGGTGCGCGGCCTGGTCAAGACCTTTCGCCAGGGTCCGCAGGAGGTGCAGGTTCTGCGCCGCGTCAGCTTTCGTGTGCGCCCCGGTGCGCGCATCGCTATCGTTGGTGCCTCGGGCTCGGGCAAGAGCACGCTGCTGCATTGCATCGGCGGACTGGACCGGCCGACGGCGGGGCAGGTGAGCTGGATGGGCGAGGACGTCGGAGGTCTGTCCGAGTCCAAGCTGGGTCTGCTGCGCAACCGCCACCTGGGTTTCGTCTACCAGTTCCATCACCTGCTACCCGAGTTCACGGCGCTCGAGAACGTGGCCATGCCCTTGCTCATCGGTGGGGCACCCCCAGCCGATGCGAGGATTCAGGCGACGGCGATCTTGGAGCGCGTCGGCCTGGGGCATCGCTGCACGCACAAGCCGGGCGAGCTCTCGGGCGGGGAGCGTCAGCGCGCGGCCATTGCGCGGGCGCTGGTGACGCGGCCGGCCTGTCTACTGGCGGACGAGCCGACGGGCAATCTGGACCGCGGCACGGCGAACGGTGTCTATGAGCTGATGCTGGAACTCAATCGCGAGATCGGCACCAGTCTGGTGATCGTGACCCACGATCACGAGCTGGCCGCCCGCATGGGTCACATCTGGCGGTTGGACGACGGCGTCCTCAGCCGGGATGCCGATATCGCCCGATAACGCTCCTTGCGGCGTCGGATCTGGCGCATCAGCTTCCAGCGCCAGAGCACCTGAATGGTCACGTATCCCAGCAGGGCGCAGACCGTGCCGCAGATGAGGGAGCCCAGCAGCAGGGGGCTGAGCACGGCAAGCCAATTGTGCCAGTCCAGCCAGAAGTGAACCTTGAAGCCCGCCGGCGGGATGCCGAGGATCCAGCAGCCCACCAGATAGGCGAAATAGAACATGGGTGGGATGGTGACCGGATTGGAGATCCACACCAGGGTGACGGCGATGGGCAGATTCACCCGCAGGTAGATGGCCAGACCGCCGGCGATGAGCACGTGCCCGACCGGTGGCAGGTACATCACGAAGAGCCCGACGGCGAAGGCCCCGGCAACCGAGTGCCGGTTCAGGTGCCAGAGGTTGGGATCGTGCAGCAGCTTGCCGAAGATGCCAAGGCAACGATTCTCGTGAATCGCGTTGGGGGTTGGCATGACCCGTTTCAGCCATTTTTTCACGCGACAAGCTCGCTTGGTTTCAGCCCCATCCAGAAGGCGCGAGTATAGGTCAGACGTGAGTGCGGCCGTGGACTTTTGTCATGGATGGCACGCCCAATGGAAACATCCGCTGCTGGCGGCCCGCCGCGCAGCCTGATGCCAGTCGAGGGAGAGGCGGCGCTCGGTGCTTAGACTCGGCCTCGCCTTCGCGCTGGGAGCGGCTGGCGTGCATCTGCTCGCGCAGATGCCGCCGTGTTGGCTCGGCATTGGCTCGCTGGCGGTTGCGGGGCTGCTGACCTGGCGGCTCGCTTGGCTGAGTCCGCTCTTATTCCTCGTGCTCGGCGCCTGCTGGGCGCAGTCGCTCGCCTGGCTCACCGTGTCCGCGCCCTTTCCCGAGACCCTGGCGCGCGCACCTCTGATCGTCGAGGGCCGCATCGCCTCGATCCCGACCCGCAACGCGCAGGGAACTCGCTTTCAGTTCGACGTCGAGCGGGCCGAGACGGATGGCCAGCCGCTGTCGTTCGCGGGGCTGGTCCGACTCTCCTGCTACCGTGACTGCCCGCGGCTGTGGGCAGGGGAGCGCTGGCGTCTGCCGGTGCGACTTAAACCGGCGCATGGCTACGCCAATCCTGGCGGCTTCGACTACGAGCGCTGGCTCTTCGAGCAGGGGATTCGAGCCAGCGGCTATACGCGTCGCGCTCGGGCTGGCGATCACGCCGCCATGGTGCGCCTCGACGCGGGTGCCGGCGGTTATTGGCTGGCGCGCTGGCGTCAGACCCTGGGCGAGCATCTCGCGCATCGGCTCGCGGATTCGCCGTCCGCGGGGCTCGTCCAGGCCTTGGTCATCGGTGAGCGCTCGGGCGTTGATCGGGCGACCTGGGCGGTGCTGACGCGCACTGGCACCAATCACCTGATGGCGATCTCCGGCCTGCACGTGGGCCTGATCGCCGCCGCCTGTTTTTTCCTCCTGCGTCGGGTCTGGGCGCTATCCGATCGGACTGTCGCGCTGATGGCCGCGCCGCGCGCCGCCGCGCTTGGCGCGGGGATGGCCGGCTTGGGCTATGCGGCCCTGGCGGGTTTCGCCATCTCGACCCAGCGGGCCCTCATCATGCTCGCCGTGGTGCTGGGCGCCGTCGTGTGGCGGCGCACACTCAGACCCTATCAGGCGCTGGTGCTCGCGCTGGTCGGCGTCCTCGTCTGGGATCCGCGGGCCGTGCTCTCCTACGGCTTCTGGCTCTCCTTCGGCGCCGTTGCCGTGCTCCTCTTCAATCTCGGGCAGCGTCTGCCGAGGCGCGATCTCTGGACCCGCTGGGGCCGCGCCCAGTGGGCCATCGGCATCGGTTTGATGCCCTTGGTCGCGCTCTTCTTCGCGCAGACCTCGTTGGTCGCACCCCTGGTGAATCTGCTGGCCGTGCCGCTCTTCAGCCTGGTCCTCCTGCCGTTGGTCCTGGTCAGCACGCTTCTGAGTCTGATTCCGGGTCTCGATTGGCCCTTGAGGCTGACGGCGCGGCTGCTCGATGGGTCGATGCAGGGTCTGACCTGGGTGGCCGATCAGCCGTGGGCCGCCTTGTCCCTGGCGCAGCGCCCCGCTTGGGTCTGGGACGTCGCCGGCCTGGGCGTCATGCTGCTGTTGTCGCCACGCGGTCTTCCGGGGCGTTGGCTGGGCGCCATCCTGCTGCTGCCCCTGCTCTGGATTCGACCGCCTCAGCCGGACGCGGGCGAGGCCTGGGTCACTCTGCTGGACGTGGGGCAGGGGCTGGCGATGGTGGTCCAGACGGCGGGCGGCACCCTGGTGTACGACGCGGGTCCCGGGTATCCGAGTGGTTTCGAGACCGGCTCCCAGGTCGTCGCGCCCTTTCTTCGTGCCCGCGGCATCGCGCATGTGGAGCGGCTGGTGCTCAGTCATGCCGACCGCGATCATGCCGGCGGGGCCGCCGGACTCCTCGACGCCTTCGAGGTCGATCTGATCCAGAGCGGCGAGCCGGGTGAGCTGGATCTGCCCCAGCAGGTCCAGCGCTGTGTTGCCGGCGAGGGCTGGGACTGGGCCGGGGTCTCCTTCCGCTTCCTGCATCCGTCGGCAGCGGATGCGACGGGCAACAATGCCTCATGCGTCCTGATGATCCGGACCGCCGGGGCCTCACTGCTCGTCACCGGCGACGCCGAGCGCGGCGTCGAGCTGGACCTGGTCGGGAGACTGGGCAAAACGCTGAAGGCCGACGTCCTCATCGCCGGGCATCATGGGAGCAGAACCTCGACCTCGGCCGCGCTGCTCGAGGCCGTCTCGCCCCGCTGGGTGCTGGTGTCCTCGGGTTACGCCAATGCCTTTGGTTTCCCCGCGGCGGAGGTCGTGACTCGCGTGCGCGCCTCTGGCGCGCAGTTGATGGATACGGCGTCCGCGGGGGCCATTCGTCTGGAGATGGGTGCCTCCGGCCTCATGGCGGGGCCGATCGGATGGCGCGAGGAGCACCCTCGGCTTTGGACTCATCGACCCAGTCCCAGCTGGCGGCTAGACCAGGCTGGCGCAGATGAGTAGCAAGAGGGTCTCGGTCAGCTCGACCAGGGCTCCGGCGGTGTCCCCGGTAAAACCGGCGATGCGCGCCATCATGCGGCCTCGCGCAAGGGCGAACAGGACCAGAGTCGCGGCGATGAGGATCACCCCTGTCCAGCCGGCGGCGAGCAGGGTGGCGCCGAAGGCGGCGAGGATCGCGAGCCAGGTCGCCCGCCGAGGCAGCTGGCGCGACTGGGCCGCCGCCATGCCCTCTTGACGTGCATAGGGCGTGGTCAGGAGGATCAGGAGCAGTTGCACGCGCCCCAGCATCGGCACGGCGAGCAACAGCCAGGGCGAGCCGGCGGCGATCAAGGCTTGCAGGCCGGACCACTTGGCGATGAGCACCAGCCCGAGCAGGGTCACCGCCGCGGGACCGCTGCGCGGATCCTTCATGATCTCCAGCGTGCGCTCGCGGCTGCCCAGGCCGCCGATCCAGGCGTCCGCGCTGTCCGCGAGTCCGTCCATGTGCAGCGCGCCGGTGGACCAGACCCAGACGATGAGCGTCAGGGTGGCGGCGATCTGCGGGGCGAGGGCGAGGGCGCCGACCGCCGTCAGGGCGGCGAGGAGCCCCATGAGGAGCCCGATGAAGGGATACCAGGGAACCGACAGGCCGGTCTCGACCGGCGTGGTCTCGCCGTGATCGGGGAAGGGCAGGCGGCTGAGAAAACGTCCGGCAATCCAGAGTGGTCGCGGGCTCACGCGGTTTCGGAGGCTCACGCGGTTGGCGTCACTCAGTTGCCTCGATGGAAGACGAGGCTGGGCCGGCCGGGTGGCTCTGGCGCGCGGATGCGGGTGCGGCAGGCGTAGGGCACCTCGATCAGCAGCAGTGCCGAGGGCGGCATCATGAGCAGGTCCGTGAGAATCGTGCGGATGACGCCGCCATGGGTGATGACGAGGGTATGCGGGTCCGGGCGCCGCAGAATCTGATGCCAGCCCTCCAGCACGCGCGCGCGGAAGTCCGTGAAGGTCTCGGCCTCCGGCGGGTTGAACTCGGCTGGGGCTTCCCAGAAACGGCTGAGATCATCGGGCGGGATCTCATGCGTGGGCACGCCGTCCCAGGCGCCGAAGTCGCGCTCGCGCAGCGCGTCCATGCGCTCGAGCGGCAGCTTGTAGGTCTCCGCGAAGCGCTCGGCGAAGTCTGCGCAGCGCTTCAGGGGCGAGCTGATGATGTGGGTCCAGGTCGGCGCGTCCGCCACCGCCTGGGACATCTGTGCCCAGCCAAGACCGCTCAGCGGATCGTCGGAACGACCGCGGAAGCAGGGGCCGCCCTCGACCTCTCCGTGTCGCACTAGATCCAGATAGCGGTCTGTCACCTGATCATGCCTCGCTGACGCCTGCTTCGCTGAAGGTCGCCATGTTCTGATGGATGGTGCAGGCGAGTCGCAGCAGTGGGACGACCGCGGCCGCGCCAGTGGCCTCGCCGAGACGCAACCCCAGGTCGAGATAGGGGTTGCCGTCGAGCGCCTCCATCATACGCCGGTGTCCCGGCTCGGCGGAACTGTGCGAGAACAGCATCCAGTGGCGCACGTCCGGGTTGATGCGCGCGGCGGCCAGGGCGGCCGAGCTGATGATGAAGCCGTCCACCAGGATGGGCAGCCCGCGCTGCGCCGCGGTGATGAAGGCGCCGGTCGAGGCCGCGCTGTCGAATCCCCCGAGCCGGCGCAGCCGCTCCAGGGGCGAGTGCTCGGGCGCGCCGTGCAGCGCTAGCGCCTGGCGAACGACGTCCGCCTTGTGGGCGACACCCTCCGCATTCAGGCCGGTGCCGGGTCCAACCAGGTCTTGCGGCTCCATGCCGAGCAGGGCGCAGGAGAGGGCGGTGGCCGGTGTGGTATTGCCGATGCCCATCTCGCCACAGATGATGAGTCTGGCGCCATTGTCGATGGCCCGCTCGACCGCCGCGCGTCCCAGGTTCAGCGCGGCCGCCAGCTGCTCCTGGGTCATGGCCGGCTCGCGGGCGATGTTGCCTGTCCCCGCGCCGAGTCGCGCTGAAATGACCCCATCGACCGGACCTGGGTCCGTCGCGATGCCGAGGTCGAAGATCTCCATGCGCGCCTCGATCGCTTTCGCCATGACGGAGACCGCCGCGCCGCCGCGGGCGATGTTGTGGAGCATCTGAATGGTCACTTCCTGGGGGAAGAGCGAGACGCCCTCGGCGGCCACCCCGTGGTCGGAGACGAACTGGAGGATCTGCACGGGGTCGACCGATGGGGTCGCGGTTCCCTGCATTCCGGCGAGCCGGATGGCCATCTCCTCGAGTCGGCCGAGCGAGCCTTGTGGCTTGGTGAGCTGATCCTGGCGGCGGCGCGCCGCCTCGGTCGCCGTGGTGTCGATGGGAAGGCAGGGGTCTTGGACCCAGCCGAGAGTGGTACTCATGATAAGGCTCCAGCGGTCTTGTTGCCGACGCGCCCGGGTTGGTCGACGTCAGCGTGTTGCGGATTCATTCGATGTCGCGGTCTCGGTGTCCGTGGCACCCGCGCCTGGAGGGCGGCGCGGGCGCGGATCTGCGCTAGCGCCGTGATGCGTCTTAGTCGGCGATCGGTGGCTGGTAGTTCAGCGTCAGATAGAAGGACCGGCCGGGTCTGTTGTACAGGTAGGCGGTCTCGTAGTCTTCGTCGAAGGTATTCTCGATGCGCGCCTGCACCTTGAGCGCCGGGTTGACAGCATACTCGACCCGCAGGTCGAGCAGGGCATAGCTGTCGAGCCGCGTGGTGTTGGCCAGGTCGTCGAAGCGCCGCCCGGCGATGAAGAGCGATGCGCCGGCGGACCAGCGCGCGAACTGGCGCTCGACATCGATCTCGAGGCTCTGCTCCGGACGACGCGGCAGGAGGTTGCCTTGGTTGGCGCCGGAAGAGCGATTCTCTGGATCCAGGAGGGTCAGATTCGAGCTGACCTTCCAGTCCGCGTAACGGATCGCGCCGGAGGCCTCGATCCCGCGGATCCGCGCCTCGCGGATGTTGGCCGCGGCACGGCTGGCGGCATCATAGGCGATGAGGTCGTCGATCTGCGTCTCATAGAGCCGGACATCCCAGGTGCCGTCGAGGCGCGCTCCCAGCGGCAGAACCCCATTCAGCCCAAGCTCCAGGCTCCGCGACTGCTCGGGCTCCAGGTCCGGGCTGCCGTAGTCGGGGTAGTAGAGGTCGTTGAACGAGGGGGCCTTGAAGGCGGTGCCGTAGGACAGCGAGACCTGGGTTCCGCCATCGAGTCGATAGCCGGCGGCGGCGTTGCCCGTCGCGTGAGTGCCGAACTGCTGGTTGTCGTCCTGGCGCAGGCTGAGCTTGAGGTCCGTCGGGCCGAAGTGGCCCTGATATTCGCCGAAGACACCCAGGTCGTCGCGCGAGTGCTCGCTGTAGTCGACGGTGCCACCGACGCGATCCTCCTGATAGTCGAGCCCCAGGGTGAGCAGATGGGCCTCTCCGAGGGCGACATCGTTCTGCAGCGACAGCAGGTCGCGCTCGGTCTCGAAGCTGTCGACGAAGACCGCGCCCACGTCGGTCTCGGGGTCGTCGAAGAAGGCGCGATAGCTGTCCCAGCTGCGACCGGCGGACAGGATCAAGGTCCAGGGCGTGAGTGGCTGCAACGTCGCCTTGGTGCCCAGCACCTGCTGCTGCGAGCGCGAGAGGTTGCCGGCATAGGCCGATCCGTCGAAGTCCGTGCGGCTCTCCGAGCTCAGCAGATGGACATCCAGCTTGGCCGCGTCGCTGAAGGCATAGCCGGCGCGCGCGCTGACGCCGAGATTCCGGTAGGGGTCGCGGTCGGGCTGCTCGACGCCGCAGCCGGCGAAGGGTTTGACGCGGCCATCGCAGGCGTTGATCCCGTCCGTGCGGTCGAGATTGGCGCCGAGGTTGAACCAGCCGCGTTCGCCGCCTCCGGTCACGCCGGCGGCAACCTGCGCCGTGCCGAGACTGCCGCCGCCGACACTGAGCCTCGGTGTCAACGGACCGCCGCCGCGCCGCGTGAAGATCTGGATGACACCGCCGATCGCCTCCGAGCCATAGAGGCTGGAGCGCGGACCGCGGACGATCTCGATACGCTCGATCTGCTCGATCGGAAGGTCCTCGAAGGGCGCGCGTCCCGACGTGGAGGAGCCGATCTTGATGCCGTCGACCAGCACCAGGACATGATCCGAGTTGGTCCCGCGCAGAAAGATGGAGGCGCCCTGGCCCGGGCCGCCACTCTGGGCGACGGCAATGCCGGGCAGTCCGCGCAGCAGGTCCGGCACGGAGCGCGCCTGCTTGCGCTCGATCTCGGCGCGGTCGATGACGGTGACCGACGCCAAGGTCTGGGTTTCTGGGGTCCGCGTGGCGGTGACGACCACGGGTTCGAGGGCTGTGACCGGCTCCTCGGCAAAGGCCGGGCCTGCCAGCGGCAGCGCACAGGCCGCCAGCATCAGGGGATGTTTCATGCATTGACTCCAGCTGTGATCCGCGCGCACCCGCACGCATCGACACACGAAGGGGTCGGAGTAGGCGTCTGGGCGAGCGCGGAGATCGAAGCGGGAGGCTCCGTGGGCGTCGCGGACGATCGCCCCTCGCGACCCCGGTTGCGAGACCTCTGGCGAGACCTTGATGCACGGCCGGGTGGTGAGGCACCCCGGTGTCGTCATCGGTCGGTCCATGCCGGTCTCTGATCTTGCGGCCGGTATCCGGGCTCACGAGCGGGGCCTGAACCCCGACGCGACGCCTTCCCATGACGGATCACAGTGGCATCTTGTCGCGTCTTGACTCGCCTACCGTTGCGGGGGCAGCGCCGGCTTTCCGATCCCAAGGGGACGAACCCAAGGGGACGGACACCGGCTTCCCGTTTAACCCAATCGAGACGGATCTCGACTCGGCACCGGAAGATCAAGTCCTTTATTAGACTGTGCTTATTATGACGGGGTCAACGACCAAAGCTGGGCAGGGTCGATGAGCGGGTAGAGCAGCGGGTCCGCACGCCTGCTGGCCGCGGACGGAGCGTCTTCGGCCGCGGACGCCCCGGAGCCAGGCAGCGACGAAAACGCCCGACCGGGAGACCCCGGTCGGGCGTGCGTTGAGCATTGAGCGTTGAGCATTGAGCGTTGAGCGCCGAGCGTTGAGCGCCGAGCGCGCGGCTCGGCGTCGAGGGCAGATCGGTAGGATGGGCAAAGTCCGCGCTCCGAACTCGAGCCCTGCCTCGACGCCAGACGGACGTGCCCATCTTGCAAGACGCCGAGCTGGGATGATGGGCATGCCCCGCGACCCTTGGCACTCCGAAAGAAGCGCATCGCCAGGGCTTTGCCCATCCTACGGGATCGGAGTCCCGGGTCTGTTGTTTCCCGGAAATCGCCTAAGGCATCAGTAGTCCATGTCGTCCATGCCGCCGCCGGAGGCGGCGGGCGCCTTCTCCTTCTTGGGCTCGTCCGCCACCATGGCCTCGGTCGTGATCATGAGGCCAGCGATCGAGGCGGCGTTCTGCAGCGCGGAGCGGGTGACCTTGGTCGGGTCGATGACGCCCATCTCCATGAGGTCGCCGAACTCGCCGTTGGCGGCGTTGTAGCCGAAGCTGCCAGTGCCCTCGGCCACCTTGCTGGCGATCACCGAAGGTTCTTCGCCCGCGTTGGCGACGATCTGGCGCAGCGGCTCTTCCATGGCGCGGCGCGCGATGGCGATGCCGACATCCTGGTCGGCATTGGCGCCGTTGAGCGTCTTCACCGCCTTCATGGCGCGAATCAGGGCCACGCCGCCGCCGGGGACGATGCCTTCCTCGACCGCCGCGCGGGTGGCGTGCAGGGCGTCCTCGACGCGGGCCTTCTTCTCCTTCATCTCGATCTCGGTGGCCGCGCCGACCTTGATGACGGCCACGCCGCCGGCCAGCTTGGCCAGACGCTCCTGCAGCTTCTCGCGGTCGTAGTCGGAGCTGGTGTCATCGATCTGACCGCGGATCTGGTCGCAGCGGCCCTTGATCTCGTCATGCGAGCCGGCGCCGTCGATGATGGTGGTATCGTCCTTGGCGATCTGGATGGTCTTGGCCTGGCCGAGGTCGTTGAGGGTCGCCTTCTCCAGCGAGAGGCCGACTTCCTCGGTGATGACGGTGGCGCCGGTCAGGATGGCGATGTCCTGCAGCATGGCCTTGCGGCGGTCGCCGAAACCGGGCGCCTTGACGGCGCAGACTTTAAGGATGCCGCGCAGGTTGTTGACGACCAGGGTCGCCAGCGCCTCGCCCTCGATGTCCTCGGCGATGATCAACAGCGGCCTGCTAGCCTTGGCGACACCCTCCAGCACGGGCAGCAGATCCCGGATGTTGGAGATCTTCTTGTCGTACAGCAGGATGTAGGGATCGTCCAGCTCCGCCTTCTGGCTCTGCTGATTGTTGATGAAGTAGGGCGAGAGGTAGCCGCGGTCGAACTGCATGCCCTCGACCAGCTCCAGCTCGTTGTGCAGCGACTTGCCTTCCTCGACCGTGATGACGCCCTCCTTGCCGACCTTCTCCATCGCCTCGGCGATGATCTGGCCGATGGAGTCGTCCGAGTTGGCGGAGATGGTGCCGACCTGCGCGATCTCCTTGTTGGTCGAGCAGGGGCGCGAGAGTGCCTGCAGCTCCTTGATGGCGGCCTCGACGGCCTGTTCCATGCCGCGCTTGATGTCCATCGGGTTCATGCCGGCGGCGACCGACTTGAGCCCCTCGCGGACCATGGCCTGCGCCAGCACGGTGGCGGTGGTGGTGCCGTCGCCGGCGGTATCGGAGGTCTTGGAGGCGACCTCCTTGAGCATCTGAGCGCCCATGTTCTCGAACTTGTCCTTAAGCTCGATCGCCTTGGCGACCGACACGCCGTCCTTGGTGACGGTGGGGGCGCCCCAGGACTTCTCGATCACGACGTTGCGCCCCTTGGGGCCGAGCGTGACCTTCACGGCATTGGCGAGGATGTCGACGCCGTGCAGCATGCGTGTACGCGAGCTTTCGCTGAAAGTGATCTGTTTTGCGGTCATTCTTTGTACGCCTCGAAAAAGGAAAATCGGGTTCGAGCCAATGCGGCTGGGCGGTGGACTAGGCGATCACGCCCATGATGTCGTCTTCGCGCATCACCAGCAGCTTCTCGTCCGCGACCTTGACCTCGGTGCCGGAGTATTTGCCGAAGAGCACGCGGTCGCCGACCTTGACGTCGAGCGGGCGCACGTCGCCGTTGTCGAGGATCTTGCCCCGGCCGACGGCGACCACCTCGCCCTGAATCGGCTTTTCTGTTGCGGTATCCGGGATGAGGATCCCGCCCGCGGAGGTACGCTCCTCTTCGCTGCGACGAATGACGACACGATCATGCAGAGGACGGAGGTTCATGGATGTCGATCTCCCTGGGAGAACTCAGTGTGACTGGGGTTGATTGTTGTTTGTTAGCACTCGGCTCGTGCGAGTGCTAACAATTTAGTGCGAAAAACGCGCCTGTCAAGTCTCTTGATGGTCGCCAGGACGGCGCGCCCGGGGCGAGTTGGTGGAGCGCTCCGATTGCCCTACACTCTCGACCCGCTAAACTCCCGACCTCGTTTCGATCGCGTCAGCCGTCCGCGCGCCCGATCTCCCTGACAGAGGAGCCGACCTCAACCGTGACTTCCGTGCGCATCCGCCGCCTTCGCGCGCAAGACAGCTTCGCCCAGGCGCGCACCCCGCGCGATGTCTTGGCCGTGCTCTATGCCAACCGTGGACTCGGCGAGGCCGACGAGCCCACCCCAGGTCTCGCCGCCCTGGCGCCCGCCACGGCCCTGCGCGGGCTGGGGCAGGCGGTGGTCCTGCTGGCGGAATTGATCCAGCAGGGCGGGCATATCCTGGTGGTGGGGGACTATGATGCCGACGGTGCCACGGGCAGTGCGGTCGCCATCCGTGGTCTGCGCGCGCTGGGGGCCGCCAAGGTCTCTTTCCTGGTGCCGAGCCGGTTCGACAATGGCTATGGCCTGAGTCCGGCGGTCGTCGACGCCGCCAAAGACCTGGCGCCCGATCTCATCATGACGGTGGACAATGGCATCTCCAGCCTCTCCGGCGTCGCGCATGCGCGCTCGCTCGGCATCCCGGTGCTGGTGACCGATCATCACCTCCCCGGAGACCGCCTCCCCGAGGCCGTCGGCATCGTCAACCCCAACCAAGGCGGCTGCGCGTTTCCGAGCAAGCACCTCGCGGGCGTCGGGGTCGTCTTCTATCTGCTGGCCGCGCTGCGCAGCCACCTGCGCGAGATCGGCTGGCTCGGGAGCGTCCGGCCCGAGCCCAACCTGGCGGAGCTGCTCGATCTGGTCGCGCTCGGCACCGTGGCGGACGTCGTCACCCTGGACCGCAACAACCGCATCCTGGTCGAGCAGGGGCTGCGACGGATCCGTGCGGGCCGCAGCTGCGCCGGCGTGCGGGCGCTGCTCCAGGTGGCCGGTCGGGACCCGGCTCGGGTGACCGCGAGCGATCTCGGCTTTTTCGTGGCGCCCCGCTTGAACGCCGCCGGGCGGCTGGAGGAGATGTCCCTGGGCGTGGAGTGCCTGCTGAGCGAGGATCCGGCGCGCGCGCTGGAGATCGCTCAGGTGCTCGACGGGCTCAACACGCGCCGGCGCGAGATCGAAGGCGAGATGAAGGATCAGGCCGAGCTGCTCCTGGAGGGGCTTTGCCTCGACGGCCAGGCACTGCCGCCGGCGCTCTGTCTCTTCGGCGAAGACTGGCATCAAGGCGTCTCCGGGATCGTCGCGGCGCGCATCCGCGAGCGCTATCACCGCCCGGTGATCGCCTTTGCCGACGCCGGCGACGGCCAACTCAGGGGCTCGGCCCGCTCGGTCGACGGGCTGCACATGCGCGACGCCATCGACCGCGTCGACCGTCGCCATCCTGGCCTCGTCGAGCGTTTTGGCGGCCATGCCATGGCGGCGGGTCTGACCTTGCAGTCGGCCTGTCTGGATGACTTCCGCACGGCCTTCATCGAAGCGGTCCGCGCGCAGCTCGGCGATGTCCCGGCGCAGCCGGAGATCCTCTCGGACGGTGAGCTTCCCGACGCCCTCATGACCCTGGAGATGGCCGAGACCTTGCGTCTGGCCGGTCCCTGGGGGAAGGGCTTTCCAGAGCCGCGCTTCGACGGCCTCTTTGACGTTCTGAGCGCCCGGCTGGTGGGCGAGCGTCACCTCAAACTGCGCGTCGCGGGCACGCACGCCCAGCCCATCGACGCCATCGGTTTCAATCTCGGCGAGCTGCTTGCGACCGCGCGGGGCCGGGTGCGGCTCGCCTACCGGTTGGATGTGAACGCCTATCGGGGAGTGCGCACGCCGCAGCTGCTTTTCGACTACCTTGAGCCCAGCGATAACCCTGAGCCCAGCGATCACCTTGCGCCGAGCGATCAGCTCGAGCCCAGGGCCTGACAGACTTTGGATCCAGCCCCATGAACGACTACGAAGACGACCTCGCCGACGGCGAAGAAGACAGCCTGCCCGACGGTCCCAGCAAGAGCCAGGTCAAGCGTGACAAGCACGCCCTGCAGGCGCTGGCCGAGCGGATGGCCGGCATGCCGCGCCATGAACTCGAACGCCTCAACCTGAGCGAGCCGACCTGGGTCGCCATTGAGGAGACCCCGCGCATCAAAGACCTGCGAGCCCGCAAACGCCACTGGAAGCGCATCGCCAACCTGCTCGAGCGCGAGGACATGCACGCCGTCCACGCCCTGGTCGACCAGGCCGAGGTCCGCGAGCACGAAGAGACCGCCAGGCATCACGCCCTCGAGCGCTGGCGCGAGCGCATGATCACCGAGGGAGATGCCGCCGTGACCGAGTTCATCGACGCGTGCCCCAGCATCGACCGCCAGCAGCTCAGAGCCCTGGTGCGCGCCGCTCAGAAAGACACCGAGCGCGGCAAGCCCGACGCGCCCCGCAAGCTCTTCCGCTTCCTGCGCGAGGCGATGGAAGGCGACGTCTCGGGATGACCGCTCGCTCCCGCGCCCTGCGCGGGGGCACCACGTCTGGCTCCCACGCTCCGCGTGGGAGCACGGAAGCGACGCTCCAGCGTCGCGTCAGCCACCGCAAGGACCCGCGCAATGGCCAGAGACCGCTACCGCATTCTTGACCCCTCCGCGCCGCACTTCCTTACCTGCACCGTTGTCCAGTGGCTCCCGGTCTTCGCCCAGCCAGCCAACGCCCAGATCCTGCTCGACTCCCTTCAGCACCTGCAAGCCCAATCCCGCCTCAGCCTCTACGGCTACGTCATCCTCGAAAACCACTGCCATCTGCTCGCCCGCTCACCCGATCTCGGCAAGGCCATCGCCAGCTTCAAGTCCTACACCGCCCGCCAGATCATCGACCGCCTCATCGCGCGCCGCTCGCCCATGCTGGACCTCCTGGCCTTTCACAAGGCTCGCCACAAAGTGGATCGCGACCGGGGCTGATCGATGTCGTGACGCAATGGTGAGAACGCCCCCTCTCTGGCTCCCACGCTCCGCGTGGGAGCAGTGCGGCGACGCTCCAGCGTCGCGACGCCCGATGCGCCGGGGAGTTCGCCATGGTCTGCCGGGCTCGGGTCGCTGTTTCTCGACGCAGAGCGTCGTGACGTGCTCCCACGCGGAGCGTGGGAGCTAGAAGTGGCTCGCCCTCTCTCCGGCTCCCATGTGGAGCCCGAGAGCCAGCAACGGACTCTCTTCTGGGTAGCTGGGCACTGTCTGGTGGGTTCAGACGCCGCGCGCCCGCATGGCGGCGCGTAGCCGCCTCAGCGGCTGTGTGAGACGGAAGCGAATGCGTTGGCTCAGGGTCGGGCGATTGCTCAGGGCGTGCACCCGAGCCTGGGTCGCGGCCAGCTCCTCCCGCAAGGCCGTGAGCTGGCCTGTCAGCTCCGACAGCGCGTCTCGATGCTGTCCGAGGTCCGCTTGCTGCTCCCGGTAGCGATCCAGGACATAGGTCGTTCGCTGGTGCTCGACCATGGTGAGATGGGTGAGGATGGGCAGGATGGTCTCCCGCGTTCGCCTCTGGTTCGGCGTTTCGCGGTCATCCACCTCGGGCCAGGGCTCATGGAACAGCCGGCCGTCATCACGGCCCAGGAGTTCGCGGGCAACCCATGCGTTGGATGGCTCGCAATCTTCCAGCAGCGCGCGGGCGATGCGCGGCGAATAGGCGAATCGCGAGAAACCCGGGGACTGGAAGAAGGGGTCGCGCGCCGCCTCGTCCAGGTAGCAGAGCAACGGGGATGGGGGCGCATCTCCCCCGACCACCTCGCCGTACATGGCCACCAGCTCGTGCAGCTCCAGGCAGAAGGTCTGATTGACCTCTTCGATATCCACGCGGTAGCCGGGATCCTTGGGCAACCCGGAGTGCTCGCGAAAATCGGCCACGGCACTGCGGCCGCTGAGCTGGTCGCGCTCGTAGACCCGCACCTCGAGGCTGTCGCGGCCGAAGACCTGGATCCAGGGCTCCAGGAGGGCGCGGTAGTCGAGATCCTCGGCGCGCCACCAGCGCAGTCGGCCGGCTCTGAGTCGGCTGTACCATTCCTCGAAGGGCAGGGTGGGGCCGCGCTCCAGGTTGTCCTTCATGCCCCATTGCAGGTAGGCCGAGCGCAGCCAGTGGTCCTGGCGCCGCAGGTAGACGATGACGCGATAGGCGTTGGCGGGAAGCGCCTCCTTGACGCGCCAGACGCGCTCCAGGCTCGCGGAAAAGGCGCGATTGGATAGGGCCTCCCAGCTCCACAGGAGCCGTGTGGCGCCACTGGTCGCGACGGCGGATTGAAGCGTTGCGAGGCCAAGTTCAAGGGCCGCGTCGGAGCACCACTCGATCTCCTCTGGCTTCATGCTTGCGAGGAAGTCCTCGGGGATTTGGGCCAGGTAACCGTTGCGCAGCAGCCGCTCGCGATTGGTGAGCAGGAAGTACTGGATGCTGGTGCTGCCGGTCTTGCCTGTCCCGATGTGGAGGATCACCTCGTCAAGGACCATGTCTTCTCTCCTTCGGGCTGCGTCTGCTCGAGCCTTTTCGCCGTCGATGCGTCGCTTGGTCAAGCTTGCGGTTGAATTTTTCGGGCGGGCCGTTTAGCGTGCCGCGCCTGGAGTGCAGTTGTTCCGAGCGCAGGGGCTCAAACCCGATGACGGCAAACGCCAATCCCCACGTCTCGTCCGCGAGACAGCCTTCTCTCTCTGTCGTGATCCCAATGTACCAGGAGATCGAGAGCGTCGACCCCATGGTCGAGCGCGTCCATGACGGCCTGGCCGATTATCGCGGCGACTGGGAGCTGATCTGCGTGGACGACGGCAGCCGCGACGGCACGGGCCAGCGGCTGCGCGAGATCGCGGCGCGGGTCGGTCCGCACATGCGTGTGATCTGCCTGAGACGCAACTTCGGTCAGACCGCGGCCATGCAGGCCGGTTTCGATGCCGCGCGTGGCGAGCTGATCGCAACGCTCGACGGCGATCTCCAGAACGACCCCGCGGACATCCCGCGCATGGTGGACGAGCTGCTGGCGCGCGACCTGGACCTGTTGCAGGGCTGGCGGCGCAGGCGCCAGGACGATCTGGTGATGCGCAAGATCCCGTCGCGCATCGCCAACGCCATGATCGGCAAGGTGACGGGCGTGGCGCTGCACGACTACGGCTGCAGCCTCAAGGTCTATCGCGCCGAGGTGATCAAGGAGGTGACCCTGCTCGGCGAGATGCACCGCTTCATCCCGGTCTGGGTGGCGGGCGTGACGGCGCCTCAGCGCATCGGCGAGACCGAGGTGACCCACCAGGCGCGCCAGTTCGGCACCTCGAAATACGGCATTTCGCGGACCTTTCGAGTCCTGCTGGACCTGTTGGCGGCCTTCTTCTTCCTGCGTTTCGGCTCGCGGCCAGGGCATTTCTTCGGCTCGATCGGCATCCTCTTCGGCGTGCTCGGCGGCCTGATGATGACTCATCTCCTGGTGGTCAAGTTCGTCCTCGGGGAGGACATCGGCAACCGGCCGCTACTCTTCGTGTCGATCCTCTTGCTCGTGGCCTCCGTGCAGCTCCTCACGACCGGGGTGCTGGCGGAGCTGCTGACACGCACCTTCTATGCCTCGGGTGAGCGCACCCATCACCGTATCCGCTGGGCGTCCGATCCCGAGACGGCCGGCTGGAGGTCGAGCTGACGATGACCGAGACTCTCGACAAGACATCCGCCGCGCCGGGTCGCTGGCGGCGGACCCTGCAGGGCGTCATGACCTCGCCGGTGCTGCTGGTGCTGGTGATTGCGCTGAGCTTCTTTTGGCAGCTGGGAGCAGTTCCGCTCTACGATCTGGACGAGGGTGCCTTCACCGAGGCGACCCGCGAGATGCTGGACACGGGCAACTTCATCACGCCGCACAAGGACGGCGAGCCGCGCTACGACAAGCCGGTGCTCATCTACTGGGCGCAGGCGGCCTCGGTCAAGGCGCTCGGCTTCGACGAATTCGCGCTTAGGTTGCCCTCGGCGATCGCGGCGACGCTCTGGGTGCTGGCGCTCTGGCTCTTCGTGCGCGCGCGCATCGACAGCGCGACCGCGACCGTCGCCGGTCTGGTGATGACGCTCTGTCTGCAGGTCTCCCTCATCGGCAAGGCGGCAGTGGCGGATGCCCTGCTCAATCTCTTCATCGCGCTGACCTTCTTCGAGATCTACCGCTATTACCTGCAGCCGGATCCCAAGCGCGACCGCGCGTACATCTGGCGTGCCTATCTCTGGATGGGGCTGGGGTTCCTGACCAAGGGGCCGGTCGCGCTCTTCTTTCCCGTCGTGGTCAGCTTCCTCTTCTTCCTCACGGAGCTGCGCTTCAGCAAGGCTGGGCTCAAGACCTTCTCACGCTGGTTCCGCGCGGTCTTTGCGCCCATCGGCTGGCTGATCTTCCTGCTGGTGGCCGGACCCTGGTATCTGGCGGTCTATCTCGACGACGGCGAGGGCTTCTTCCGCAGCTTCTTCCTGGAACACAACCTGGGGCGTTTCGGGGGAGCCATGCAGGGGCACAGCGGCTTCCCCGGCTACTATCTCGCCATCTTGCCGCTCATTCTGCTGCCCTTCACAGGCTGGTTTCTCAGCCTCTTCAAGCGCTACAGGTCGGCCGTGCAGGATCCGCTGGATCGTTTTCTGTGGATCTGGTTCCTGGTGGTTCTCGTCTTCTTCTCCTTTTCGGGGACCAAGCTGCCGCACTACCTGCTCTACGGGGCGGTGCCGCTGTTCATCCTCATGGCGAAGCACCGCAACGCCCTGACGAATCCCTGGCTGGCGTTCGTGCCCCCGATCCTCTTCTTCCTGGCCCTAGTGCTGCTGCCCATGATCCTGAACGTGATGATGGCCGTGGCGAAGAAGCCCAATGAGGTTGCGCTGTACGACTATGGCCGCTCCCTGATCGATCTGCCCTACGGTATGGCGACGATCGCCGGGCTGCTGCTGGTGATCCTCCTGATGCGCTGGTCGAGCGTGGCCTTGTGGCAGCGGCTGGTGCTGGTGGGCATCGTCCAGACCCTCGTCGTCTTTGGCGTCCTGGTGCCCCGGGTCTTCGACGCCCTGCAGACGCCGGTGAAAGAGGCGGCCCTGATGGCGAAGGAGATGGATCTGCCGACCGTCGTCTATCGGACATCCATGCCGAGCTTCAGCGTCTACCGCGCGGCCATCACGCCGAATCGCCTGCCGAACGACGGTGAGCTGGTCTTCCTGCGTGCCGACAAGCTGGGCGAGCTGGCGCTGGCCGATCCCAAGCTGGAACTGCAATTGCTCTACCAGCGCGGCAATGTGGCTCTCTTGAAAGCCCGTCGGCCCGAGTAGCGGACCTCAGGCGCCATGCGTAGGCTCTTCGATCGGCTGCGTGCCCTGTCTTGGCGACGCATCTGGGGGAGGCAACTCCAGGAGGCGCTCTGCGTGGCGCCGCTGCCGTCGCGCGGCAGCGATCGCTGGCTGCTGGGGTTCGCCCTGATTTGCCTGATCGTCGGGGGGAGCCTCGTTCTGGCGTGCGGCTACCATGCCGGGTTTCAGAGACTCAACGCCTTCGCCGCGGCTTCCCCAAGCTGGCTGTGGGCCTGTCTGACGAGCCTGGGTGACGAGCGCGTCGTCTTCGCGCTGACGCTCTTCTTCTCCCTGCGCCATCCGCGCATCTTCTGGACCCTGATCCTTGCCGCACTCATCGCCATCGCCTACAGCCGCGGCTTCAAGGCGCTGTTCGATACCCTGCGCCCGCCCGCCGTGCTAGCCGCGGACGCCTTCCATCTCATCGGCCCCGCGCACACGCGCCACAGCTTCCCGTCCGGCCATAGTGTGACCGCGGGGGTCTTCTTCGGTGTCCTCGTCCTTTATACACGCTGGATCGAGCTGCGGATGTTCTGGCTCCTCGTGGCCCTCTTGGTGGGGTTCAGCCGGGTGGCGGTGGGTGTTCACTGGCCGGTGGATGTCGCCTTCGGTCTCATGGGCGGCGCCCTGGCGGCGTTCCTGGCCGGTTGGCTCGCCACCCGCTGGTCGCGTCCGGCCAGCGTCGTGCGCTTGCATCTGGCCTTTGTGGTGCTCGCGTTCGTGCTGGCGCTCACCCTGGTGTTCGATGACGGTGGCTATTCGCAGGCAGCGCTCATGCTGCGTCTGCTTGGCTTGGCGGCTATCCTGAGCACGCTCCTGCACTATATCGTCCTGCCCGCGATCCAGGCGTCGCCTCGCGCCAGCGGTGAAGACCTCTCCTGAGGGCGGGCGTTCGGGCGCGAGGCTCCGCTTTCCGGCGGATTGCAAGTCGTCCTCAACGCGCTAGACTGCGTTTCACTCACGCGATCGTGTATTGGTCCTGCATCAAGGATGATCTCGGCTGTGTACAGTCTGGAAACCTCGCGGGGTCGAGGTCCTGCCCAGGCCTGCATCCGTGGCGGCCGCGCGCTGACCGCGCGATCGAGGAGCCTCTGATCCGACGCCGGACCGGCGTGCGGGATGACAGACGACAGGAGCGGCGAATGACGCGAGCGGAGGCACGGGCGCTAGATGATCGGGCAGCCGGCCTGGTTTCAGGTGTCGATGAGGCGCTGCTTGCGCCCCTCAAGAAACTCGTCCGCAAAGAGCTGGCGCTCAAGCGTGTCGACAAGGCGATCTGGGCCGAGGTGCGTGCGGCGAGCGGCGGGGATCGTGCGCGCGTCAGGGCGGCCTATTTCGACGCCCGGGCGCGCAAGCTGCTCGACAAGCTCGCGCAGAGACAGCCGCAGGTTTCGGATGAGCCCGCGGCGGCCGCCGAGTCGCGCGTCCGTATCGATGACGACCGTCCGTTCCGGGGCGACCGGATCGCCGATGCTCCAAGCCAGCCTCCAAACTCCGCCGTCACCGCACCTTCCGAGCAGAGTCTCCCGCGACCAGAGGATGCAGACGCCAAGGACGCATGGTGGCCCGCCATCATCGCCCCCCTCGGCGTGACCCTCATGGGTGCCTGTGCGGTCATGGTCTCCGTCCACCTCAAGCAGCCGGGCAGCGCTCTGCTGGATGCCATGGAGGCTGAACGCGCCTCGGCTCTGCGCGACGACGACCGCACTCTGCTGCTCTGGGGCAAGGGGGCCGAGGAGGGGGTTGCTCTCGCCCAACTGCGGTTGGGGCTGATGTATCAGGATGGTCGGGGAGTGGCGCAGGACTATGCGACGGCGGCCTATTGGTACGAGCAGGCGGCCGAGCAGAATGCGGCGGACGCCCAGTTCTATCTGGCGGAACTCTACCAGGCGGGGCTTGGCGTGCCTGCCGATGAACGGCAGGCCGCCTATTGGTATGCGCGCGCCGGCGAGCAATACCGCCTGGCCGCCGAGCGCGGCGACATCCAGGCTCAGGTGAGCCTGGCAGGCATGTACGAGATCGGCTGCGGTGTCGAGCAGGACCAGCGGACCGCGCTCTCTTGGTATCGGCGTGCGGCTGCGCAGGGTGATGTTGCCGCCCAGTTGCAGGTCGGTTGGATGTACTGCGAAGGCATGGGGACAGCCGTGGATGATGAGCAGGCCGCCGCCTGGTACCGCAGGGCGGCGGAGCAGGGGAGCGCGGAGGCCCAGGTGCGGCTTGCCTTCATGTACGAGCACGGTATCGGTGTGCCGAAGGACCGTGCGCAGGCCGAACACTGGTACCTCGCCGCTGCCCAGCAGACCAACTTCGATGCCCATGACATCCTGCAGGACCTGGCCGGGCGCTGATCGCTGCGAGGTCTCCCGCGCTATTCCGGACCCTGGGGGAAGATCTCCACGAGGGATTCGTTCGCCATCAGCCTGTGGGCGAAGAGGTAGCCCGCGGCGGTCCAGATCTGGTTCATATGGGCGCGACGCCCGATGAGGTTGCCGCGCTTGCCGTCGTAGTACTCCGGCCATTGGTCGACGGGCAGGGCGCGGTCGGCGGTCTCGATGGCAAGCTGTGCCAGATCGCCGCGCCCGATCTTGAGCGCGGCGGCGGTGAAGGCCCAGAGCAGAACGGGCCAGTTGCCTCCGTTGTGGTAGGACCAGGGCACGTTCTTGGGGTCGCTGCCCGTCATGAAGACCCACTCCTTGCCGTCCACCGCCGGGTAGACGAGCTTGCAGGGCATCTCTCCAACGAGATCCGGCCAACGGTCGCTGTAGAGAAACATGATGCGGGCGGCCTCTTCGCGCGTGGTCACGCCGAAGAGGATGCTCAACAGGTTGCCGAGCGCGAAGAAGCGGAAGTCCATGCGGCCGGGGCCGAGGTTGCCGACCAGATAGCCGGCGCGGTCCGGGAGCCAGTCCGCCACCCATTCCGGGATGGACTCCGGGTAGATGTTCAGCATGTTGATGCTGCCGTCGCCGAACTCCTCCGTGCGGTAGCGGTGGATGGACCGCAGCTGATTGAGGTCCAGCCAATAGAAGAACCGTAGATAACTGCGCAGCGAGGTGGCGCGCTTGGCGGAGAGGTCGCGCAGGGCGCGGTTCTCGGGCGTTTCGTCGAGCAGATCCAGGGCCGTGATGAGCATGGCGTAGAAAAGCGCCTGGATCTCGAGCGGATGCCCGTAGACCCCCATGCGCCGGTCGATCATGAAGGCGCCGTCGGGGACCAGCAGGGTCGGAAAGACTTCGAAGCCTTCCTTTAGGGTCAGATCCAGGATGCCGCGCAGGGCACGCTGGACGCGCTCCTCACTTGCCAGCGCCTGATCGCCGCTCATGCGCTGATAGATCCCGAGCAGGACCACCCACCACATCATGGCGTCGACCGGTGCGACGCGGCCGATGGCCTGGTCCCCGAAATCGGCGCGAATGCTCTCGCCGGCCTCCGGGTCATGAATGACGCGGAAGCTCGCCGGCAGCATGGCCGGCTCCAGCTCGTGACCGTGAATGCATTTGTGCTGGCTGCGCAGCTCCAGCACCGTGCGCAGGAAGTTACGGACGATGGCGTGATTGCCGTCGGCCATGAAGACCAGTGCCGAGGGGATGAAGTCGCGGATGAAGCAGTCGTGATAGTTGGCCGCGACGGCCCCGGCCGGGTCCATGGCGGCGACCGTGCCGACGGGGTGACCGCGGTAGTTCATGACCGAGGAGGCGAGCAGCTCGGTCGCGGCGTCGATGGCGTCGTTCATCATGGTGCGATGATAGCCGTTTCAGTCCGGTTGTTCGCGTTCCGCCCGAGCGCATCCGCTCTGATCGCGTCCAACCCAGTCGCGGGCGAACTGCCAGGCGGTGCGGCCGCTGCGCGACCCTCGGCGCAGCGCCCACTGGAGCGCGGCGCGCTCGATCGGCTCCCATGCCGTGCCCATTTGCCCGATCTGTCCCTCGGACAGCCGTTTGATCCAGTGCTGAACGACGTTCATGTACTGGGTCTGGCTGAAGGGATGGAAGGAGATCCAGAGCCCGAAGCGGTCCGAGAGTGAGATCTTCTCCTCGACCGATTCGCCCTGGTGCAGTTCGCCGTCCAGGATGCGCGCTTCTCGGTTCTCCGAGTGAAACTCCGGGAGCAGGTGGCGGCGGTTGGAGGTCGCGTAGATGAGGACGTTTTCGGGTGTTGCGGCGATGGAGCCGTCCAGTGCGGCCTTCAGCGCCTTGTAGGCGGACTCGCTGGCCTCGAACGAGAGGTCGTCGCAGAAGAGGATGAAGCGCTCCTCTCGATGACTGATGAGATCCAGGATGTCCGGAAGTTGGATGAGATCGTCCTTGTCGACCTCGATCAGACGCAGCCCAGCCTCCCGGTGGGCGTTGAAGACGGCCTTGACGAGCGATGACTTGCCGGTGCCGCGTGAACCCCAGAGGAGGACGTTGTTCGCCGTGCGGCCGCGCATGAATTGCGCGGTATTGCGGGCGATCTCGTCCTTCTGGCGGTCGAGGCAGAGGAGGTCGTCAAGGGCGAGTTTGTGTGGTGCGTGAATCGGCTGAAGCCAGCCCCGGTTGTTATCGCGGCGCCAGCGGAAGGCATGGGCAGTCCAGTCCGGTGAGCTGTCGACATTGGGTAGAAGGCGCTCGAAGCGGTCGAGAAGCGTCTCGACCTTGGCGATGAGGTGCGTGGTCTTGGACATGGCGATTGGTCTTGCTGGCCTGATGGGAAGCCGCTGGCGATGCGGTGGTTTCCGGGCGACAGAAGGTCGGCGCCGTCACGCACAGGTCGCGGGGCGCGGATGTTGACCATCCCGTGGACTATCGTCTCAGGGATGGCCGTTTCAGGGATGCGCCTCAGGCCGAGAGTCGACGGTACTTCAACCGGTGCGGCTGGTCCGCGTCGCTGCCGAGGCGGCGGTGGCGATCGGCCTCGTAGTCGGCGTAGTTGCCCTCGAACCAGACGGCTTGGGAGTCGCCCTCGAACGCCAGGATGTGGGTCGCGACACGATCGAGGAACCAGCGATCATGGCTGATGACGACCGCGCAGCCGGGGAAGACCAGCAACGCCTCTTCGAGCGCGCGCAGGGTCTCGACGTCCAGATCGTTGGTCGGCTCGTCGAGCAGCAGGAGATTCCCGCCGCTCTTCAGCACCTTGGCGAGATGAACGCGGTTGCGCTCACCGCCGGAGAGATCGCCGATGCGCTTCTGCTGGTCCGTCCCCTTGAAATTGAAGCGGCCGCAGTAGGCGCGTGACGGCATCTCGTAGCGGCCGACGATGATGTTGTCGGCGCCGCCCGAGATCTCTTCCCAGATCGTCTTGCTGTCATCGAGCGAATCGCGGCTCTGATCGACGTAGGCGACCTGGACCGTCTCGCCGACCCGCAGCGTGCCGGCATCCGGCTGCTCCTTGCCGGTAATGATGCGGAAGAGGGTGGTCTTGCCCGCACCATTGGGGCCAATGATGCCGACGATGCCGCCCGCGGGGAGGTTGAAGGAGAGGTTCTCGTAGAGCAGGTTGTCGCCGTAGGCCTTCTTCAGCCCCTCGGCCTCGATGACCAGGTCGCCGAGACGCGGGCCCGGCGGGATGTAGATCTCGTTGGTCTCGTTGCGGGATTGGAAGTCCTGCGACTGCAGTTCGTCGAAGCGCGCCAGACGGGCCTTGCTCTTGGCGTGGCGGCCCTTGGGGTTGGTCCTTACCCACTCCAGCTCCTGCTTCATGGCCTTGATACGCGCCTGCTCCTGCTTTTGCTCCAGCTCCAGACGCTGTTCTTTCTGATCCAGCCAGGAGGAGTAGTTGCCCTCCCAGGGGATGCCGTAGCCGCGGTCCAGCTCCAGGATCCAACCCGCGACATTGTCGAGGAAGTAGCGATCATGGGTGACGGCGACGACGGTGCCCGGATACTCGTGCAGAAAGCGCTCGAGCCAGGCGACGGACTCGGCGTCCAGGTGGTTGGTCGGCTCGTCGAGCAGCAGCATGTCCGGCTTGGAGAGCAGCAGTTTACAGAGCGCGACACGGCGGCGCTCGCCACCGGACAGCTTGGTGACGTCGGAGTCCCAGGGCGGCAGGCGCAGGGCGTCGGCGGCGACCTCCAGGGTGCGCTCCAGGTTGTGCCCGTCGGTGGCCTCGATGAGGTTCTCGAGATCGGCCTGTTCTTTCGCCAGGGCGTCGAAATCGGCATCCGGCTCGGCATAGGCGGCGTAGACGGCGTCCAGGCGCTCCAGAGCCTCCTTGATATGGCCCAAGGCCTCCTCGACGTTGCCGCGCACATCCTTCTGTGGATCGAGCTGCGGTTCCTGCGGCAGATAGCCGACATGGATCCCAAGCTGCGGGCGTGCCTCACCCTCGATTTCGGTATCGATACCGGCCATGATTCGCAGCAGCGAGGACTTGCCCGAGCCATTCAGACCGAGCACGCCGATCTTGGCGCCAGGGAAGAAGGAGAGCGAGATGTCGCTCAGGATCACGCGCTTGGGTGGCACGATCTTGCCAACCCGGTTCATCGTGTAGATATATTGAGCCATGAGATGATGTGAGCCATTCGAGAGGGTGAGCCAATTGGATACTGTCAGTCATTCGATCATGTACGCCAGCGCATGCTTCGAGACAGCGCGGGGTTGGATGCCGTGGGTTCAGCCGTCGGAATCGTGGCGAGGGTTGCGAGACGGATGCTTGCGGTCGCGGTCGCATCGGGGGCGTTGCGCCCCACGCATGGCTGCGCATTTTGCGCTGTCGTCGATGAAATGTCCAAGCGCCACCGGCCGGATACGGATTCTGTGACAGACTCGGCTTCAATACACGGGATTGGGGCGGGAGACTATGCCCGCTTCTGTCCGCTCACGCATTGAATCACGCTCGGAGTACGCACGGCATGACACAACAAATCTCGGCGACGACCCTGGATGACCTGGTCCCTGTGCATCAGCTGAGCAAGGACGAGCGGCTTCGCCTTGCTCGGAGCGGCCAGGTGACGCAGTTGGCGGCGGGCAAGAAGTTGACGGCCATTCAGGAGTATCCCTGGATCGACTACCTGCTGTCGGGTCAACTCTGTCTCATCAATGGAGACAAAAAAGAGACGATCGAGGCCGGCACGATGCGCGCCTGTCAGCCCGTCTTCAACGCGAGCCGGCTGCGCGAGCAGGCCGTCTTCGTCGCCGAGGGCGAGCTGCTGCGCCTGGATCGGCAGCTCTACGAGAGCATCCGCGGGATTCAGCCGCCTTCCCTGACGTCGCTCCGCGAGATCGAGCTCAGCGAGACCGAAGGGGTCTTGGTTGGCAAGCTCTGTCAGGCGTGCAAGAAGGATAATCTCTCGCTGCCGACCCTGCCTAAGGTCGCCAAGGCGATCCAGGACGCGATGAAGGATCCGGACATCACCTCGGCCAAGCTGGCGCGTATCGTCCAGATGGACATGGCGGTCACGGGTGGTCTCATCCGACTGGCGAACAGTGTCATGTACCGCGCGGCTCAGCCCATCCCGGATGTGCGCAACGCCATCATCCGCCTCGGAATGGAGGTCACGCGCTCGGCCGTGGTCAGCATGGCGATGCAGCAGTTGTTCCGGTCCAAGAACCCGCTCATGAAGCACCGGATGAAGGCCGCCTGGAATCGCAGCGTCCACGTTTCCGCCCTCAGCTATGTGCTGGCACGCCATTGCAAGGGATTCAATCCGGAGCAGGCGATGCTCGCCGGGCTGGTACATGACGTCGGCGTGATCCCCATCCTCGACTATGTCAGCCGCGCGCAGATCGAGGTCGAGGAAGACGAGCTGGAGGCGGCCATCATCAAGCTGCACATCATGGTCGGCGAGCTGGTCGTGGACTATTGGGGGCTCGGGCCAGAGATCGTCCGGGTCGTGCGGGAGTCCGGCAACTGGCATCGGGACGGCGAGGATGAGCCGGATTACGCCGACATCGTGCTCCTTGCCCGACTCTATCGACTGAACCAGAACGAGTCGCGCGGACCCTTGCCGCGTTACGACGAGGTGCCGGCCTTCTCCAAGCTCGGTCTCGGCCATCAGGATGCCGGCGAGTCGGTCGATGTCATCGCCGAGGCGGGAGAGGAACTCTCGGCCGTGATGGCGATGCTCAAGGGCGAGCGGGAGTAGTCGCCGATGACGCTGCATCACGCGGACGCTGTCCATGGCGTCTGACGCCCTCCCGCTCATGGGATTCGTGGCACCGAGCGGCAGCGGCAAGACCACCTTGCTGCGTGCCGTGATTCATCTGCTCGCCGTGCGCGGCGTTCGGGTCGGCTATCTCAAGCACGCGCACCACAGCTTCGACCTGGACGTGCCGGGCAAGGACAGCTTCGAGATTCGCGCGGCGGGCGCCGCACAGACCCTGCTGGCGTCCCGCGAGCGCTGGGCCTTGCAGGTCGAGAACGCGGATAAGGGGGTGGACCCGGACCTCGCTCAGATGATCGGCCGGTTCGAGCCTGATCGGCTCGACCTCATCCTGGTGGAAGGCTTCAAGCACGCCCGCTACGACAAGATCGAGGTCTACCGCCTGGCCTCTGGCAAGGCGCCGCTCTATCCTGCGGATCCCGATATCATCGCGCTCGCGACGGACGACAGCCCGCCGCAACAGCCCCATCCGCCGCTGCTTCCACTGCGCGATCCAGCCGCCGTCGTCGATTTCGTCTTGCGGCACTGCGGGCTGATGGGCTGAGGCCGAATCGAGCCTGCCCGGTCGCTTTGGCGAAAGGGGGCGTTCTCCCGGCCCGGTGTCAAGGTCTCAGCGCTGCCAGAAGGTCGGTGTCAGGAGCACCAGCAGGGTGAAGATCTCCAGCCGACCGAGCAGCATGGCGAAACAGAGGATCCACTTTGCCGGATCCTGCAGGTCGGCATAGTGCGCGCCGACCTGGGAGAGTCCGGGCCCCAGGTTGTTGATGCAGGCGGCGACGGCCGAGAAGGAGGTGACCAGGTCCAGGCCGGTCGCCGTCAGCATGAGGTACATGAGCACGAAGCTCGCGACATAGAGCGAGAAGAAGCCCCAGACCGCGTCCACCACGCGGTGATTCACCGTCTTGCCGCCGATGCGCACCGGCAGCTGCGCGTTGGGATGCACCAATCGACCGATCTCACGCCCCCCTTGCTTGATCAAGAGTAGGACGCGGATGACCTTGATGCCGCCGCCCGTCGAGCCCGCGCAACCGCCGACGAAGCTGGCGAAGAGCAGCAGAATCTCCAGGAAGGGCGGCCAGAAGTAGAACTCCGCCGTGGTGAATCCGGTGGTGGTGCCGATGGAGACCGCCTGGAAGAGACCCTTGGTCAGGGACTCTTCCCACGTCAGGTAGGTCTGGCTGGAATAGAGCGTGATGGTCACGATGGTGGTGACCGTGACCACGATCAGCATGTAGAAGCGGAATTCGCTGTCGTGGAAGTAGACCCTGGGGTCCTGTCGGTGCACGGCAACGAAGTGCAGGGTGAAGTTCATGCCCGCCATGAGCATGAAGACGACGGCGATCATCTCGATCAGGGTGCTGTTGAAATAGCCCATGCTGAGGTCATGGGTCGAAAAGCCGCCGATGGCGACGGTCGAGAAGGCGTGGCCGATGGCGTCGAAGAGGCTCATGCCGGCGCCCCAGTAGGCGAGGGTGCAGGCGATCGTCATCCACAGATAGATGTACCAGAGGGCTTTCGCGGTCTCCGTGATGCGCGGTGTCAGCTTGGAGTCCTTCATGGGGCCAGGCATCTCGGCGCGATAGAGCTGCATGCCGCCGATGCCGAGCATCGGCAGCACGGCGACCGCCAGGACGATGATCCCCATGCCGCCGAGCCACTGGAGCTGCTGGCGGTAGAAGAGGATGGATTTCGGCAGGTCGTCGAGGCCGATGATGACCGTGGCGCCCGTGGTCGTCAGGCCCGAGAGCGACTCGAAGACGGCATCCGTGAGTGAGACGTCGGGGCTGGGCGACAGCATGAAGGGCAATGCCCCAGCCAGTCCCAGGGTCGTCCAGAAGAGCACCACCACCAGGAAGCCGTCGCGCAGCCGCAGCACATGCTGCGAGCCGATGACCGGGAGGAAGATGAGGAGCCCCGTGCTCAGAATGATGCCGAGGGAGAACAGGAAGGGCCAGAGGGCGCCGTCCTGATAGATGAGCGCGACCACGGCCGGCGGCAGCATGGTCAAGCTGAAGAGGGTGAGCAGCAGGCCCAGGACCTTCTGCACGGCGGCGAATTTCATGGGTCTGGGGCCATTCCCGCTGAGCGCCCCGCTAGAGGAAGGTCACGCCGACCTGGAACAGCCGCTCGACCTCTTGGATCCGGAGCTTGTCCTGCAGGAAGAGGATGACGTGATCCTCGGCCTCGATCACGGTCTCCGTGTGGGCGATCAGGACCTGGTTGCCGCGCACCAGGGCGCCGATGCTGGCGCCCTTGGGTAGCTTCAGCTCGCCGATACTGCGTCCGACCACCTTGCTGGACATGGTGTCGCCGTGGGCGATGGCCTCGATGGCCTCGGCGGCGCCGCGTCTGAGGGAGTGCACCATGACCACGTCGCCGCGGCGCACATGCTTGAGCAGGCTGCCGATGGTGGCCTGTTGCGGCGAGATGGCGATATCGATGCTGCCGGACTGGACCAGGTCCACATAGGATGGCCGGTTGATCAGCGCCATGACCTTGCGTGCGCCGAGGCGTTTGGCCAGCATGGCGGAGATGATGTTGGCCTCGTCGTCATTGGTGACGGCGCAGAAGACGTCCGTGTTCTCGATGTTCTCTTCCAGGAGCAGATCCTGATCGGCGGCGTCGCCATGCAGGACGATGGTCTTCTCCAGGTCTTCGGCGACGCGTTTGCAGCGGTTGAGGTTGCGCTCGATGATCTTGACGCGGAAGTTGCGCTCCAGCGTCTTGGCGAGTCGGGTGCCGATGTTGCCGCCGCCTGCGATCAGAATGCGCTTGTAGGACTTGTCCAACCGCCGCAGCTCGCCCATTACCGAGCGGATGTGCTCCGGCGCCGCCACGAAGAAGACCTCGTCATCGGCCTGAATGATCGTGTTCCCTTCCGGCTGGATGGCGCGGTCCTGGCGGTAGATGGCGGCGACCCGCGCGGCGACCTTCGGCATGTGATCGTGCAGGGTGCGCAGCTCCTGGCCGACCAAGGGGCCGCCATGGAAGGCGCGCACGGCGACCAGGCGGATGCGCCCGCCGGCGAAGTCCAGGACCTGCAGGGTCCCGGGGTTCTCGATCAATCGGATGATGTAGTCGGTGACCAGCGCCTCCGGGCTGATGGCGACGTCGATGGGGAGGGCATCGGTGCCGAAGAGCTTGGGCTGGTCGAGGAAGCTCTGGGCGCGCACGCGCGCGATCTTGGTGGGGGTGTGGAAGAGGGTATAGGCCACCTGGCAGGCGACCATGTTGGTCTCGTCACTGTTGGTGACCGCGATGATCATGTCGGCGTCCTCCGCGCCGGCGCGCAGTAGGACGTCCGGGTGGGCGCCATGGCCCATCACGGTGCGCAGGTCGAAGCGATCCTGCAGCTCGCGCAGCAGATCGGGATCCTGGTCGACGACCGTGATGTCGTTGGCTTCGCTGACCAGATTGGCGGCGACGGAGGTGCCGACCTGGCCGGCGCCGAGAATGATGATCTTCATTCAGCCTCCGGCCGGCCGCTCGCCGCGTTCAACTGAACCCTCATCGGCGCTCTTTGATCTCGATCCCGAGCGAGCGTAGCTTGCGGTAGAGGTGGGTGCGTTCCATGCCGGCCTCCTTCGCCATCTTGCTGACGTTCCCGGCATGTTTTTCGAGCTGGTAGTCCAGATAGGCCTTCTCGAACTGCTCGCGCGCCTGGCGCAGCGGCTGATCGAAGGAGACCAGTCCCTCAAGCGCCTGGACCTGGACCGGCGGCGGCGCGCCCAGGGCGCTCTCGACCTCTTTCTGGCCGATCTCGTCCCCGGCGCCGAGGATGAGCACGCGCTGCACCAGGTTCTTCAGCTCGCGCACATTGCCCGGCCAGGCGTAGTTGCGCAGGAAGTTCTGGGCGCCCACGCTGAAGCGGCGATACGGCAGCTTCTCGTGCGTGGCGAAGAAGTCGAGGTAGAAGTTCAGCAGGTCGGGGACATCCTCGGAGTGCTCCTGCAGTGAGGGGATGTTCAATGGGACCACATTGAGGTGGTAGAAGAGGTCTTCGCGGAAGCGTCCGGCGCGGACCTCGTCTTCCAGATTGCGCTGGGTGATGGCGACGATGCGTACATCGATCCGCACCGGCTCGCTGCCCCCGACGCGCAGGAAAGAGCCGCTGTCGAGTGCGCCGAGCAGCTTCGATTGGGCGTCCCACTCCATGTCGGCAACTTCGTCCAGCAGCAGGGTGCCGCCGGCCGCCTTCTCCAGGCTGCCGTAATGGGTGTGCTCGCCTTCCTCGGTGCCGAACAGCTCGCGCGAGGCGTTGTCGCCAGCCAGCGATGAGACGCTCAGATCGACGAAGGGACGCTCCTTGCGCGCGCTCTGGGAGTGCAGGTAGCGGGCGAAGGTTTCGCGCCCGCTGCCGGCCTCGCCGGTGATGAGGACCCAGGTGTCGTGCTGGGCGATGCGCTTGACCTGCTCGCGAAGGCGCTGCATGACCGCGCTGCGTCCGACCGGCTCATGGACCTGGGGGGCGCGGCGCTTGAGGCCGATGTTCTCCTGCTGGAGCTTGTCGGCCTCCAGGGCGCGCTCGACCGTGAGCAGCAGCTTGGCCATGGAGAGCGGCTTTTCGAGGAAGTCGTAGGCGCCGAGCCGGGTGGCCTCGACCGCCGTCTCCACGGTGCCGTGGCCGGACATCATGATGACGGGGCAGGGAAGGTCGTCGTCCTCCGCCCATTCCTTCAGCAGCGAGATGCCGTCGATATCCGGCATCCAGATGTCCAGCAGGATGAGGTCGGGGCGGCGATCCCGCAGGGCGTGGCGCGCCGCCTCGCCGTTCTCGGCGATGGCGACGTTGTAGCCCTCATCCTCCAGGATCTCCTTGACCAAGCCTCGGATATCGGGCTCATCGTCGACCACCAGAATATGCGTTGCGCTCATGAGTCTCCGTGTTGCTCCCGACCTTGGACCGCCGGGTCGGCGGCTTGCCAGACTGGTATTCGGACCCTGATCAGGGCGCCTTCACCAGTGTTTTCAGCTTGGATCATACCGCCGTGCTCCTCGATTATCTTCTGTACGATGGCCAGACCGAGCCCCGTGCCCTTAGCCTTGGTGGTGACATAGGGCTCGAACAGGCGGTCCAGCAAGTGTGCCTCGAATCCCGGGCCGTTGTCAGCGACGATGAGCTCGAGCCAGCGGGTCTCCTCTTCCATGCGCAGCTGGGTCGAGACGCGGATCCTGGCGGATGACTGGCCGTCGAGCGCTTCCTGAGCATTCTTGATGAGGTTGTGGATGACCTGCCGCAACCGCAACGGGTCGCCGCGAACCTGGAGTGTCGGGGCCTTGAGATCGATCTTCAGGGCTGGAGTCCCGGCGCTGCGGTAGAGGTCGAGCACCTGCTGGGCCAAGCTGTCGAAGACGAGTGGCGCGGCCTGAATCTTGGGCGCGCGCGCGTAGTCGGAGAAGTCGTTGACCATGGCCTTCATGGCCTCGACCTGCTGGATGATGGTACTGGTCGAGCGGTCGATCACGCGCGCGTCGGCTTCCCCGGCCTTGGTCAGCAGCTTGTGGCGCAGCCGCTCGGCGGAGAGCTGAATGGGCGTCAAGGGGTTCTTGATCTCGTGGGCCAGGCGGCGGGCCACCTCGGCCCAGGCGGCATTGCGCTGAGCCGTGATCAGCGAGGTGACGTCGTCGAAGACCACGACGTGCTCGCGCTGGCTGGCGTCGGGCAGTGTCAGGGGGCTACCCCGACACATCAGGGTCTGGCTGGCCTCGCCGCGCTGCAGCAGGACCTCCGCACGCCAGGCCTGGCCGGCCGCGACATGGCGGCGAATCGTCTCGCTCCAGGGCGTGAGCCAGGGCTGGTCGCGCTCGATCTGCTCCAGCGATGGCCCGGCGTCTTCGGCGAATTGCAGCGACAGGATGCTGCGCGCAGCCGGGTTCGCGGTGCGCAGCCGCAGCGATTCGTCGAGCACCAGGACGCCCGAGGAGAGACGGCCCAGGATGGTTTCGAGGTAGTTGCGCTGCGTCTCAACGGCCTGTTTGCTGCGCGCCGCGGTGTCGCGCGCCGTGGCGATGCGGCGCGACATGGCATTGAAGGAGGCCACCAGGAAGGTCAGCTCGTCGTCGTATCTGGGCAAGGAGATCTGTTGCTCATAGTCGCCCTCGGCGATGGAGCGGGTCGCGCGCGCGATGTCCGCGATCGGGGCGACCAGCCGGCGCGCGGTGTGGAAGGCCGCGATCAGCGCCGCCATGAGCCCGAACAGGAGCACCAGCGAGAGCGTGAGCGAGAAGCTGAGCTTGAGCGACTTGCGCAGATAGGCCAGCTCCGTGTAGCGGTTGTAAGCCTCTTCCAGGCGCGCGGACAGCTCGCTGATGCGCGCCGAGGTCGGAAAGATGGCCTGCATCAGCATGGACCGGCCGCGCGGATCCTGAACCAGGGTGCGCACGACCAGCTCTTCACCCGGACCGTTCTCCAGGCCGACATAGTTGGTGCCGGCGCGCACGCTCTGCTGGATCTCGCGCTCGGCATGGTTGGGGACCAGCTGGGTCGGATCCTCGTTGGCCGTGCCCAACACCTGGCCGTTGCCGCTGTAGACCGTCAGCTCGATGGCGCCGGCCTGGCGGCGCAGGTTGTTCAGGCTGAGCGCGATGGCGGTGGTGGAGCGGTCCTCGATCCCGGCGAGCAGCTGCTCGGTGATCTTACCGAGCAGGCGTTGGTTGAGGTCCAGCGAGGCCTGGTTGAGGACCAGGGCATCCTGCATTGCGCGCCCGATCTTGACGTCGAACCAGCTGTCGATCCCGCGCAGGAGGAACCCGAGCGAGAAGTAGTAGACCACGCCGACCGGGAGCAGGGAGATGAGGGCGAAGAGGACCACGATGCGTGCCGTCAGGCGCGAGCCCGCCGCTTGGCGGCGGTAGCGGCGCACCAGTTTGACGACATTGACCGCCACCAGCACCGCCAGGACGAAGAGGCCGGTCAGCACCAACGCGAGCAGGGGCACGAAGGCGCGGCTCAGCTCCTCCGAGTTCTGCACCGCGTCGCGCATGAGCACGAGGACGACGAAGAGTCCGATGATGAGGATGGCGACCGGGACGGTTCCCAGTCCACGGCGCCAGCTCAGGGGGTTAAGGGCCACTTGCTCCACCCGCTGGCGAGTTTCCAGGACGGTTTCAGATAGGCCATGGGTCTGAGCGGCAGCGGCAGCTCCTCGATGTCCAGGAAGACCTTAATCTGGACTTCATAGTCTTCGTCCGGCTCCAGCGCATCCTGGGAGACGAGCTGGATCTCGCCAATGTCGCCCAGTGCGCGGATGGCTGCGTCGCGCGTCACGAAGTCCCTGCCAGTCGTTCCGGGCAGCCGATAGACCTCGTAGCGCTCGGAGAGCGGCTTGTAACGCACCGCGTAGCGCAGCTGCAGGTCCAGGAGACTGTCCTCCCACAGCCAGGCCTTGGTGCGCCGTATTTGGATGTGATACACGACCGTGAGTGGCACGCCGTTATCCAATGCCTCGAGCGCCGTTTCGCTCGGATTGAAGGCGACGCTGGTGCTGAGATAGAAGTTGGCGTCTTCGAGTCGGGTCTGGGCCTGTCGGACCTCGAAATCGTCGCGTGCCAGCGCCGAGGTCGAGACCGTGAGGAGCAGACTCAGGATCAGTGCGAGATTGAGACCGCCGCCTTTCGATGGGGTCATGAGGACCTCTTCTCGAGCAGGGCATAGAAAAAGCCGTCGTGCCCGCCAGAGGTCGGAAGCAGCTGGCGGCCCCGTGGCGCCGCGCGGCCCCAGGCGTGCGCAATGGCTCGCTCGCGGGCGTCGGGTTGGCGCGCCAGGAAGGCGTCGATCTGCAGATGGTTCTCCTCGACCAGCAGCGAGCAGGTGGCGTAGAGCAGACGCCCCCCGTCCGCGAGCAAGGGCCAAACGGCGTCCAGCATCCTGGCCTGGACCGCGCCGAGCGTTGCAATGTCCGTCGGACGTCGTAACCACTTGATGTCTGGATGGCGGCGAATGACGCCCGTGGCGGAGCAGGGGACATCCAGCAGGATGCGCTCGTAGCGCGTTTCCGCCCAGTCTCCACGTGGATCCGCCGCGTCGCCCTGCGCGACCTTGGCCGCTAGCCCAAGCCGCCGCAGCGTGCTTCGCACGCTCTCCAGTCGGGCCGCGTCGCTGTCGATCGCGACCAGATCCAGCGCGCCACCGGCGCGCTCCAGGATGGCGGCGCTCTTGCCGCCAGGGGCGGCGCAAGCGTCCAGGACACGCTGGCCCGGCTGGGCGTCGAGCAGCTCGGCGGCGAGCTGGGCGCCACTGTCCTGGACCGAGACCAGTCCGGCGTCGAAGCCGGGCAGCTCGCGCGTCGGTCGTGGCACGTCCAGCACAAGGCCGGCCTCCAAGCCGGGGATGGGGTCTGCCTTGATGCCTGCCTCTGCGAGCTGGCGCAGGTAGCTCGCGGCATCCGTGCGCGTCCGATTGACCCGCAGCGCCATTGGCGGGCGGTCGTTGCTGGCGGTGAGGATGTCTTGCCAGTCCTCGGGCCAGGCATCTTTGAGTTGCTCGATCAGCCAGGCGGGGAAGAGCCAGTGGGCCTCTGGCCCTTGCATCACCGCTTCCAGCAAGGCCTCACGCTCCCGTTGGAAGCGTCTGAGCAGGGCGTTGACCAGAGCGGCCTTGCCTGGCTTGCCCATGAGACGGGCGGCTGCGACGGTGGATGAGACGGCCGCGTGGGCGGGGGTGGCCATGGCGTCGAGCTGGTAGAGTCCGACCAGGATGAGACACTCCAGATCCCGGTCGGGCGCCTTGAGCGGGTGCTTGAGCAGACGGCCCGCCAGTGCTTCGAGCCGCGGCAGCATGCGCAGGACGCCGTAGCTCATCTCCTGAGTGAGTGCCAGATCGGCGGGAGACTGCGCGTCGCGGCGCTCTTGCAGGACGCGTGTCAGGGATTGTCCACGGTCGCGAACCCTGTGCACGACGCGCGCTGCCGCCGCGCGCGAGCCCGCGCCGACAGCGCTGCGTTCAGTGCCCTTACCATCCTTGAACTCAACCAAGTCGTACGCCGTCCAGGTGGCGTGCATTCAGGTAGTCGCTGGCGCTCATGGGCTTCTTTCCGGCGGGTTGCAGACGGGTGATGCGCAGGACGCCCTGGCCGGTGGCGACCTGGATCCCGCCTTTGTCGGCTCGGATGACGCTTCCCGGTGGCGCGGGCGTCTCGGCCCGCGGGTCGGACTCGGCGTCCCAGATCCGTAGGCTGGCCCCGTCGATCTCGGTCTGCGCGACCGGCCAGGGGTCGAAGGCACGCACCTGTCGCTCGATCGTCTGCGCGGAGCCGTTCCAGTCGATCACGGCTTCCTCCTTTGTGAGCTTGTGTGCATAGGTGGCTCGACTGTCGTCTTGTGGCTCCGGGACGCTGGAGCCGTCGACGATGCCCGGCAGCGCCTCCATGAGCGCTGCGGCACCCAGATCGGCGAGCCGGTCGTGCAGGCTGCCGCCGGTCTCGCGGGCGGCGATTGGCGTGGCGATGCGATGATAGACGGGGCCAGTGTCCAGTCCCTCTTCCATGCGCATGATGCAGACCCCGGTCTCATCGTCTCCGGCGAGCACGGCGCGCTGGAGGGGGGCCGCGCCGCGCCAGCGCGGGAGCAGGGACGCATGCACGTTGACGCAGCCGAGACGCGGGGCCTCGAGCACGGCGAGCGGCAGAATGAGTCCGTAGGCGATGACGATCATGAGGTCGGCTTCGAGGGCCTGCAGGGCCTGCGCCGCCAGGGGATCGCGTTTGAGGCTCTGCGGCTGATGGACGGTGACGTCGTTCTCCAGCGCGAACTGTTTGACCGGGCTCATCTGCAGCTTGCGGCCACGGCCAGCAGGCCGATCGGGCTGCGTATAGACGGCAACGACGTCCGCCCCGCCCGCGATGAGGGCGGCCAGACTCGGCACGGAGAACTCGGGCGTCCCCGCAAAGATGACTCTAAGGCCCTTCATGTGCCCAACTCAGCCTGCGAGCAGGCGGCTTGCGTGCGGTTGCGAGGTCCACGCCGCCCGCGAGCGGTCCGCGGACAGGTGCGGTCGATGGGCATCAAACGACCTTCCGTCCCGCTGCGGCGGCATCGCTTGGAGCGGCATGGCGCTCCTTCTCCAGCTTCTCCAGCTTGCGTCTGATCCGTTGGCGCTTGAGCATGGAGATGTGATCGACGAAGAGCTTGCCGTCGAGGTGATCGATCTCGTGTTGAATGCAGACGGCGAGCAGACCATCGGCTTCCAGCGTGAAGGGCTTGCCATCGCGGTCGAGCGCTTGCACGCGCACCCGCTCGGCACGCGTGACGGTCTCGAAGAAGCCAGGCACGGACAAACAACCTTCGTCCATCTGTTCCGTGCCTTCCTTCCAGAGGATCTTTGGATTGATGAAGACCATGGGCGAGTCATGCCCTTCGGAGAGGTCCATCACCACCACCCGGCGCTGGACGTCGACCTGATTGGCCGCGAGACCGATGCCGGGAGCGGCGTACATGGTCTCCAGCATATCGCCCACGAGTCGACCTATGGCATCGTCGACGTGGTCCACGGGTAAGGCTTTCTTGCGAAGCCTGGGATCGGGGAAGGTGAGTATGTCGAGCTTGGGCATGTTCTTGTGAGGCTGTGATCTATCGATGAGGCTACGTTGGTCGCCAAGTGGGTAGAAGAAAGGAAGACGGGTGCGCTACTATCCGCCAGATACTACACCCCACAGTGGGGGCGGGTGAATCCCGATTGACCATCCCGGAGGGTCCATGCGCACCATGAAACGCGGTCTTGCCGTCACTTCGATTCTCATCTGCTCCCTAATGTTGGGGATCCCTTCCGCGTTCTCCGCGCAGCTTGCGGCGGACGCTCCGCAGACCTACGTGGTTCGCTCGGGTGACACTCTCTGGTCGATCGCCGGGCGCTTCCTGCGTGACCCCTGGGCCTGGTCGGAGGTCTATGACGCCAATCCGGGACTCGGTGATCCGAACCTCATCTACCCCGGCGACGTGCTGGAGCTGACCATGGTCGACGGCCAGCCGCGCATCCGTCGCTCTGGAGGGGGAGGGGCCGCGCAGGGCGGCCCACGGGTGGTGAAGCTCAGCCCTCAGGTCCGCTCATCCCCCTTGACGCAGGCGGTGCCGACCATCTCGATCTCCGCCATCGGCCCCTTCCTGACCCGGCCCTACGTGGCCGACGCGGATGACATCAAACGGGCTGACTATGTCGTTGGCTTCCCCGATGAGCATCTCGTCGCGGGCGTCAATGACTCCATCTACGTGCGCAAGATCCGCTCGGCGGCACAGACGAATTTCTACGTCCTCCGCCCGGGAGACGAGCTGCGTGATCCCGACTCCAACGAGCTTCTTGGCTACGAGGCCGTCTTCGTTGCCGATGCGGCGCTGGAGCGGGTTGGCGATCCGGCGAAGCTCAAGATCGTGCGCATGGAGCGCGCGGTCTCGATCGGCGACCGCGTGATCCCGTCCGAGGAGGATCGGCCGCTGGCCAATTTCTTCCCCAAGCCCGCGCCGAGCGGAACCCGCGCACGCATCATCTCGGTGCTCAATGGCGTCTCGCAGATCGGCCGCTACGATGTGGTCGTCATCAACCACGGCAGCCGCGATCGTCTCGGCGTGGGTGATGTCTTCGAGGTCTACATCGGCGGAGAGCGGGTGCCGGACGACGTCAAGCGGGGTATCGCCAGTGCCGACTGGCTCATGGAAAGCCCCTTCAGCAGCGAGTTCTGGCTGGGGCGTGATTACGAGCGCAAGGGCTGGCGTCGCGACGAGCCCGATCCGGATTCCTCCTTCCCGATCCACGCCGACTGGCGCCGCAACCAGGGCGAGTACGTGAAGCCCTTCGAGCGATCCGGCATCGTCATGGTGTTCCGAACCTTCGATCGGGTGAGTTTCGGTATCGTCCTGCATGCGAATCGAGCCCTCCACGTGGGCGATTGGCTTGCCCCACCGCCCTCCTGAACCCGATTCGAGTCGGCGCGAGGGTCTCGTCACGGGAGACCTGCGTGACTGGCTCGTCATTGCCGCGGCGTCGGGCGTTGGTCCGAGAACCTTCGCGCGACTGCTGGAGCACTTCGGCAGCCTCTCTGCGGTTATGCGTGCATCCCCAGACCGCCTCGCGCGGGCGGGGCTGCGCGAGGCGGCCATTGCCGCCATCCAGCAGCCCGATGCGCGGAAGCTCGATCTCGCCCTCGGTTGGGCCGAGCAGCCGGACGCGCATATCCTGACACTGGCCGATCCGCGCTACCCGCTCGCGCTGCGCGAGATCCCCGACCCGCCGCCCTTGCTCTTCGCCAAGGGTGATCCCTCTGCACTCAACGAACCACAGATCGCCGTCGTCGGGAGCCGAAATCCGACACCTGGCGGGCGGGAGCTCACCGAGGAGCTGACGCGCCAGCTCACGCACTGCGGTCTTGTCATCACCAGCGGGCTGGCCATCGGGATCGATGGCATCGCGCACGCGGCGGCACTGGAGTCGGGCAGAACGGTGGCGGTCCTGGGCACCGGGCCGGACCTGGTCTATCCGGCGGCGCATCGCGATCTGGCCAAGCGCATCGTTGCATCGGGCGTCATGGTCAGCGAGCTTCCGCCCGGGCAGGGTCCGTTGCCGCAGAACTTCCCGCGGCGCAATCGCATCATCAGCGGTCTGAGTCTGGGTGTCCTGGTGACCGAGGCGGCACTCAAGAGCGGCTCGCTGATCACGGCGCGCGCCGCACTGGAGCAAGGGCGCGAGGTGTTCGCCGTCCCTGGGTCGATCCGCAACCCCATGGCCCGAGGCTGTCACGCCCTGATCCGCGAGGGCGCCAGGCTCGTCGAGACGGCGGACGAGATCCTTGCCGAGCTCGCACCGCAGCTGCGTGCCCTGCTTGCGGCGGAGACGCCCGCCGAGTCCGGGTCGGAGCCCGCTGCCGCGGGTCAGCTGGACCCCGAGCAATGCCAGCTGCTCGACGCCATGGGATTCGACCCCGTCGCCGCGGACGAGCTGATCGCGCGCACGGGCCTGCCGGCCGAGCGGATTTCGTCGATGTTGTTGCTCATGGAGTTGGATGGTCATGTATCATCCGTGCCAGGGGGGCGTTACTGCCGCTGCCGAGATCCGCGGTGAGGCTCGCCTGGGGGCTCATCGGCGTCGATCGCCGTCAACTCATCCGGGTTGGCGTCATGTACCGAGGTTGGCTGATGAACGAGAACATGGTCGATGTCTTGATCTATCTGTACGAGAACTACATGGATGGCGACAGCCAGCCCCCTGTAGAGCAGAGCGATCTCGAGGACGAGCTCTCCCAGGCTGGCTTCACGCAAGGGGAGATCGACAAGGCCCTGCGTTGGCTCGATGAGCTCGCCGCCGGCGTCGAGGCGCCGCAGTATCACGACCACACCCTGGGCTCCGTGCGCGTCTATTCCGAGCAGGAGTGCCAGAAGCTGGATGTGGAAGTACGGGGTTTGCTGTTCTCGCTGGAGCAGAATGGCATCCTGGATCCGGTCAGCCGCGAGTTGGTCATCGATCGGCTCTTGGCCATCGATCATCCTCAAGTGGTCGAGGACGAGGTCAAGTGGGTCGCGCTCCTGGTCCTCATGAACCGCCCGGGCCGGGAAGACGCCTTCACCCAGCTGGAAGAGATGGTCTACAGCGAAGCGCCCAGCTATCTGCACTGACCTGTTACCGGTATGCGGCGACGGGACGGCATTGGTCCCGACGCACCGCCGGAAACCGGCTGTGCCGCGCCTCTTCGTCGGGCTTGGCGTCCACCGATCGCCGCAACTTCTCCTCATCGAACGTCCGCTTCCTCCGATTGAACCCTTGACGTCGGCATTCGTCATGGGTTTAACCTGTGCGCCATTCACCCTCGACCTGCCCGACCCGAGCCCCGCATGAATCTCGTCATCGTCGAATCACCCGCAAAGGCCAAGACCATCAAGAAGTACCTCGGACCCGACTTCGAGGTGGTCGCCTCCTATGGACATGTGCGCGATCTGATCCCCAAGGAGGGGGCCGTCGATACGGACAACGATTTCGCGATGAAGTACCAGATCATCGATCGCAACGAGAAACACGTTCAGACCATCGCCAAGCTGCTCAAGGGGGCCGACGCACTCTACCTGGCCACTGACCCGGACCGCGAAGGCGAGGCGATCTCCTGGCATCTCTATGAGCTTCTCAAGAGCCGCCGGCAGCTGGGTAAGAAACCCGTGCACCGCGTGGTCTTCAACGAGATCACCAAACGTGCGGTACAGGATGCCGTCGCCAATCCCAGAGAGCTCTCCTACGACTTGGTGAATGCGCAGCAGGCCCGGCGCGCACTCGACTACCTGGTCGGCTTCAACCTCTCCCCCTTGCTGTGGAAGAAGATCCGCCGCGGCCTCTCGGCGGGGCGCGTACAGAGTCCGGCGCTGCGGCTCATCTGCGAGCGCGAGACCGAGATCGAGGCCTTCGTCCGTCAGGAATACTGGACCATCGAGGCGGATGCCGAGAAGGACGCCAAGTCCTTCAGCGCCAAGCTGACGACATTCGGCGGGGAGAAGATCGAGCAGTTCAGCATCACCGACGAGACGCGGGCGACCCAGGTCAGGGAGACGCTCGAACAGGCGGCTGGCGGCACGCTCAAGGTGGAGCAGGTCGAGCGCAAGCAACGCAAGCGCCATCCCGCGCCCCCCTTCATCACCTCGACCCTGCAGCAGGAGGCGGCCCGTAAGCTCGGCTTCACGGCGCAGCGCACCATGCGTGTGGCACAGCAGCTCTACGAGGGTGTGGATGTCGGCAGTGGCGCCGTGGGTCTCATCAGTTATATGCGAACGGACTCGGTCAACCTGGCGCAGGAGGCCATCGCGGAGATTCGCGACTATGTGGCGCAGCGCTACGGGACGTCTGATCTGCCGGATCAGCCCCGGCTCTTCAAGACCAAGGCGAAGAACGCTCAGGAGGCGCATGAGGCCATCCGCCCGACGTCGATCCTGCGCGAGCCCGCGGCCATCAAGGTGCATCTCTCGCCCGAGCAGTTCCGGCTCTACGAGCTGATCTGGAAGCGCACGCTCGCCTGCCAAATGGCCCATGCCCTCATCAATCAGGTCGCCATCGACCTGAGCGCGGGGGAGGGGAACCTCTTCCGCGCGACCGGCTCCGTAGTGGCCGACCCCGGCTTCATGCGGGTCTATCTCGAAGGCCGCGACGACGCCAAGGTCGCCGACGACGACGAGGAGCGGATGCTGCCCGAGATGAAGGTCGGCGAGCTGGTCAATCTGAGGGAGATCCGCTCCGAGCAGCACTTCACCGAGCCGCCGCCGCGCTACAGCGAGGCATCCTTGGTCAAGGCGCTGGAGGAGTACGGCATCGGTCGACCCTCGACCTATGCCTCCATCATCTCGACCCTGCAGGATCGCGAGTACGTGGTCCTCGACAAGAAGCGCTTCCTCCCGACCGACGTCGGGCGGGTGGTGAACAAGTTTCTGACCGAGTATTTCACCTCTTACGTCGACTATGACTTCACCGCCCGGCTCGAGGACGAGCTGGATGCCGTGTCGCGCGGCGAGGAGGAGTGGATCCCGCTGCTGGAGCAGTTCTGGAGACCCTTCAAGCAGCTAGTGGATCACACACAGGAGCACGTCAAGCGCAGCGATGTGACCCAGGAGAAGATCGACGAGGTCTGCCCCAAGTGTGGTGGTCAGCTGTCCATCCGATTGGGTCGCAACGGCCGCTTCATCGGCTGCACCAACTACCCGGAGTGCGACTACACACGCGACCTCAACGCCGATAAGGCGGAGCAGGAGGCCCCGGAGGTCGTCGAAGGTCGCTCCTGTCCCGAGTGTGGCTCCGCGCTGGAGATCAAGCGCGGGCGCTACGGCAAGTTCATCGGCTGCAGCGCCTACCCGAAGTGCAAGCACATCGAGCCGCTCGAAAAGCCCGAGGATACGGGCGTGACCTGCCCCAAGTGCCAGAAGGGCACGCTGCAGAAGAAGAAGTCGCGGCGCGGCAAGATCTTCTATTCCTGTTCCACCTATCCCAAGTGCGACTATGCCGTTTGGGACGAGCCCATCGCCGGCCCTTGCCCGAGATGCGGTTGGCCGGTGCTCACGCTCAAGGTCACCAAGACCAAGGGCACGGCCAAGGTGTGTCCGCAGAAGGAGTGCAGCTATCGGGAGTCAGTGGACGAGTCTCAGCCAGAGACCGCGGAATCCTGACCGGAGGCGCGCGGCGGGATTGCTTTCATCCCGCTGGATACCCTGCAGGCGGGCGTCAGGCTGTCATTTCAAGGCGTCTCGAATCCGCTGCCAGGGAAAGTTTCCCTTGGAGCCCGGGTATTCGCCACCGGGATCGACCTTCTGCTTGTAGCGTCGACCACCGCAGAGGAAGCTGCGATCGTCGACGGCGCTGTGACTCTTGATCTGCTCCGGCGTGAGGCCGTGGATGCGGACAAGACGTTGGAGGAGGGTGATGAGGGCATCGATCTGCATGTCGGGGAAGCTGTCCTTGCCGTTGCCGTCATTGACGAGCTCGATGCCGATCGAGCGCGCATTGTGGCCGCGCGCGTGATGCGCCACCTCCGCTTCCGGGACGCCGCTCAGGGTGGTCCCATCGCGTCCGATCAGGTAGTGGTAGCTGATCCCCGGATGGTCCTGGAAATAGCGCCGGATGGATTCCAGGTTTCCGCCTGGCGCATGCCAGAGTTGACCCTGCTTGCAGCCCGGACCGCCGGTCGCGTGGATCACGATGAGATCGATCTCCCTCGCCTGCGTGGGCGACCAGCAGGCAACCGTGAGCAATCCGATGAGCAGACCGGCGCGGGCGGGATTCATCATCATCTCCGTGCGGAGGCCATGGTCAGCCCCATGCTCGCCTGGTGGACGAAATGCTTGAAGTCGTCGAAGCTATCCGCATCCAATGGGCGGTGGCTTGGCCCCCTGTCCGCGTAGAAGAGGCCGATGCTCTGGTTATCGATGATAATGGGCGCGACCATGAAGGCGGTTGGGCCGGTGAGCTGGGTCAGCTGCTCGGGGATGAGCCGATCCACATCCTCTCTGAGGCCAGGCACCACCAGACTGGGGCGTTTGTGGTCCATCGTCTGAAAGAGGATGTCCTGTCCCCTGTGCGGCCGCGTGAAGTTGAAACCCTCCGACGAGCCGACCCAATCGGCCCCGAGCGCGAACTTGGCCTTGAGGGCGCCCTTGTCCGGTGTCGTCAGCGCGAAGACCACGCGGTCCACCCCGACGCCGCGAAAGATCCCTTCCAGGACGAGCTCCATGATCACGTTGAAGTTGCATCCACTGCCATCGAGCATGGACGTGAGCTCGCGCAGGATCTTGATCTGCAGTTTGGTATCGCGTTGAGGCCTTTGCTCCTGCGCGGCGCAAGCCGTCGAGGGGGCGGGGGTGTCGTTGGCCGCGGGCTCGACGCTGTCGTCATGCGCGCGACCAGGGAGCGGGATGTACGGCGCCGCAAAGGAGGCCCCGTAGTCCGTCACGACACTGGCGGCGGCCCGCGCCTTCTGCAACAGCAAGGCCCTCGCTTGGTCCTCTGGGAGTGCCGACAGGACCGCGACCTTCTTCACCACTTGGTCCATTTCTCCAGAGTGCCAGCCGTGCTGTTCGGCGCACCTTGCGATCTGTTGGCCGAGCATGATGCTGTCGATCCGTTGGTCCCTGTGTGCCGGGTGATTGATGGCTTCGTGCAGCAGCTCCGTGAGATGCCACTCGCGCACCAGCTGCCTGCTGAGCTGACTGAGCCGGAAACCGAGCACGCGCTCCTGCGCCTGCTCCGGAGTCAGATCCCCCTGACGCATGAGCTGTTCGACCTTGTCCGCCTGCTCGCCGCCAAAGCACCAGAAGGCGAGTTCGCCGATGCGGTAGAGCAGCGTCGCGATGAACACCTCTTCCGGCGACTTGTCTCCCTGTGCGGCGGCCAGCGCGCGCGCCTGTACCGCGGCGTGCATGGTCCTGCCGAGCTCACGGCCGAGCCGATCCCTGGCGTCCCCTTTGACGAGTGTGTCGATCAGTGTCAGCGTCAGGCAGATATTGCGCACGGCGTTGAGGCCGAGCACGATCACGGCGCGCGTCACCGTACTGATGCCCGTGACGCTCGGGTTGTAGAGGATCGAGTTGGCGAGCTTGAGCACGCGCGCGGTCATGGAGGCGTCCTGCAGGATGACGCCCGCGAGCTCAGACATTGGGGCCAGATCGTTCCCAGCCACGGCAATGACCCGTTGCACCGTATGGTCGAAGATCGGCATATTCTGGCTGCGGACCAGCTCAAGCCATTCGTCCAGACTGGTCATGGTGTTGGTATGGGTGCTCACACGGTCGAAACTCCCGCTCGGTTGGTGAACTATAAGTTGAGAGACATCGGTATTTCCAGCAACCCGGTTTCACCGGTCTATCTCCAGCGACCGCTGACGGCGCGTCCTGTCCTCAAGGGTGTCTCGTCATGTGGCGGCTTGTTGCGAGCAGGGTTTGCGCCGCCATGTCGATAGCCCCTCCTCATCGTCTGCGGTTGGCCGCCCGCGCGCTGCGTCGGGGCGGCGTGATCGCCTATCCGACGGAGGCCGTCTACGGGCTGGGATGCGATCCCTGGAGCCAGCCCGCGGTCATGCGTCTCCTCTCGATCAAGCAGCGCCCGGTTTCCAAGGGGCTCATCCTCCTGGCGTCGAAACTTGAGCAGCTACTCCCCTTCGTCGAGCTGATCCCCGGCGACCGCATGGATGAGATCGCGTCGAGTTGGCCCGGCCCCAACACCTGGCTACTGCCGGCACGCCCGGGAACCCCGCGATGGCTGACCGGGCGCTTCGATACCCTGGCCGTTCGCGTCACGGCCCACCCCCTCGCGTGCGCCCTCTGCGACGTCTATGGCGGTGCGATCGTCTCCACGAGTGCCAATCGGGCTAGACGTCCGCCGGCTCGGAGCAGCTTGGAGGTGCGTCTTGGGCTGGGCGCGCAGCTCGACGATATCTTGGTCGGCCAATGCATCGGAGCGTCGCGTCCTTCGACGATTCGCGATGGTCGCACTGGGCGCGTCCTGCGAATCTGACTCCTGGCCTTGATGCCGGCATCGGCCATGCGCGCCAGCCCGCTTCTGGCCATATGCTGGGTGAGTCCTTCGTTCATCCGATCCAGCGCGTGCAGGGAGCTGCCTCTCGATGCCCAACCGGTCGAGGAGGGGGCCAGTGTGGCCCAAGAGGTGAAATCACTCGGGTCCGCCGTGTCCCTTTCGGGGGGATGAGAGGCATCGAAGCAGAGATCCGGGTCGTTCTTGCTGAGTCGCTCGCGCATGGGTGTGAGCTGACTCGGCGGCGGCGAGCCGTGCTTCGCCCCCTGAGGAAACTGTTTGTTGCTGAGAGTCGAATAAAATTGATTTGACAGAGGCCAAGTCGATCTGAATAATACGCAGCTCGCCGGGGTTGAATGTAAACCGTCAATCCTGCGAAATTATCCAAAGCGCCCGTAGCTCAGCTGGATAGAGTACCTGGCTACGAACCAGGTGGTCGGGAGTTCGAATCTCTCCGGGCGCGCCAAATACCTCGACTAAAAACGGCTTAGATTTCAAGGATCTAAGCCGTTTTTTTATACCACTTTTAGCCGTATCTCCCCTTCGCCGCTTTCCTCAACGTGACTCGATCGTGACTCGGTGCCCTCCAATCGGGCGAGTGCCGCTCGGGTGTTCTCCGGCGCCAGGTGCGCGTATCGCTCCGTCATCTTGACGGTGCTGTGACCCAGCACATCCCGAACCTCGGTCAACGGAACCCCCGCTTGTACCAGCCACGCGGCGCAGGTGTGCCGCAGGTCGTGAAAGTGGAAGTCCTCGATCCCGGCTCGACGGCAAGCCGTGGCGAAGCTCCGTTTGACACTGCCGATCTGGTTTCCCTCCTCGTCACTGAAGACCCATTTTGCGTCTGGGCAATGTGTCGCTTTGTATCGCTCCCGCACGATGATGACATTGCGGGCAATCGCGTTGAGCGGCACAGTCCGGCGCTTACCGGCCTTGGTGTGCATCCCTTCCAGATAGATCAACCCAGCGCGACGGTCGACGCGCGACCACTCCAGGCCCAACAGCTCACCCCGGCGCATTCCAGTATGGAGGGCCAAGGTGATCAGCGGTCCCAGGTGCTCAGCCTTGGGCTCGGCCTCGGCCGCCCGGATCAGGGCCGCGGCCTCGGCTCGGGTCAGCCAGCGTAACCGTCCCTCGGGCTCCTTAAGCATCCGCCCCTTGACCGGATTGGGGAGCGGCCATTCCCATTCCCGCGAGGCGTAGGTGATCGCGGCGGAGAGGACCTCCATCTCTCGGTTGATGGTCGAGTTGCCGACCCCTTCACCTTTGCGCTTGCGGATGTACTCTCCGATGTCGCCACCGGACAGGCTCTCCATCTCCTGTCCTCCGAAGCTCTGGCGCAACCGCCAGATATGCAGCTTGACAGCCTCCTCGCTGCGAGGTCGCCGCTCACCGGATGTCCCCTGAAGGTAAGCGACCATCAGCTCATCGAAGGTGTGCGTCGGTTGCTCGCCCCATTGGCGCTCGCGGTGCGCTTCGAGCTTCCATTTCGCGAGGAGCGCTTCGGCTTCCTGCCGCTCGGTCGCTCCAGTAGAGCGTCTAACGCGCTTTCCGCTTGCGTCGACGTAGGACGCCCACCACTTCGGCGAATCGGGACGACGGTAGAGGCCATCCTGGTCCTGCTTGCGTTTTCTCGGCATGTGCTTGCCTCCTGCACATCCGGCCCCACGCAGCCGGAATTATTGCCCACGGGAATATAGCGGTCTACGTAGGCTTGAACGCTGTCGGCCGTGACACGCAGGGATCGCCCGATCCGCACAGGCAAGAGTTCGCGCGCGTCGATCAGTCGGCGCACGGTGCGCGGACTCACGGATAGCCGCTTGGCGGCGTGATCGAGGGTGAGTAGTAGCGGCTCGGTCATCGGCTAGGGTCCTCCGAGTAAGTGCCAAGCGACGGCGGCCTGGAGGGGGACCTGGCCATTGCCGAGGGCGGTAACGCGGTGGCTCCGATCGGCCACCCCATGAACCACTCGGTCCACTCTGGGTTCAATGCCCCACCAGTCGAGCGGAGCTGGTCGCGCAGTGGGTCCGCGCTGTTCGCGAGGGTCAGGGCGTTGCGTTTGATCAGCGTTGCCAAGCTCGGGCGGTTGCGCTGTCCTGCTCGGCCGGCCGATCCGCCCTGACAACTGCCGTAGTCGCTGGCCGTCAGGGTCGGCAGCAGCCGGACCACGCCGACTAGGCTCAAGAACAGTTCCCCCTGGGACTGCTGATAGCTCCCGCTCCGGCCGTCCATGGCACGCAGCGTCGGCGCGAGTGGCAAGGCACCACCACCGGGCGCGTAGGTGCGGGGCACCGACTGCGGCAGCTCCGAGCACACACCAGCGCGCGTCATACCCCAGGCTGGCCAGGTCGGCGAGGACGCGGGACAGTCCTCGAACAAGGATTGCTGGGCTGTTCTCCAGGAAGAGGTAGCGGGGTCGAAGAACGCCAGCGGTGCGGGCGACTTCCGACCAAAGACCCGAGCGTTCGCCGTCAATGCCTGCGCCACGGCCGGCAAGGCTGATATCTTGGCAAGGGAAGCCCGCATGCAGGCAATCCACGCGGCCGGTGTAATCGGATGGGTTCCAGTCGCGGATGTCGGTCTCATGGACGATGAGGCCAGGCCACCAGCCCTCGGCGGCTCGGGCGCGCAGGACGGCGCAGCAGTAGGTGTTGTGCTCGACCGCGGCGATCGGTCCATGTCCCAGGATGAGGTCGGCGTAGAGTCCGCCTCCGGCGCCGGCGAAGAGGTGCAGGGTGCGCATGGCTCGGGCTCTCTTTCACTGTTGGGTGGCACCATCGGTGGAGTCAGGGCGGCATCACGCGCGGTCATGGTGCTTGTCCTCCGCGTCGCGCGCCGGGACGCCCCAAATCCGCACGATCCGGCCGATGCCCATCGTCGCGGGCTCGCATAGGGCCGCTTGACGCGCGCGCGTCACGTTCGTGATCTTCAATCCCGCGATCCCGGTGATAACGGATCCCTCCAAGAAGACGGGCTCCTCGCCGGTGGCTCCGAGATCGCGCAGCTCGGCGAGGCGGGTTTCCAGGTCGTTCAAGGTCATCGATTGAGTCATGGGTTAGGCACTCCTGCGGGTTAGGTCCGGTTCGTGCGGGCATGAAAAAACCCGCCGCGGGAGACCCGGGCGGGTTTTGATGTGTTCAGTGTTGGCCCCGCTTAAGGAGCCTAATCAGGGCATGTCGCTATGCGATCGCATCACTCTCAATGACTTCTGCACGCGGGAAGTTGCCAGAGATGGCAGCAACTTTAGCGTCCCCAAAGCGCTACATACCAGACACTAAAATACAACCTACTCTATATCACCGCTCAAAGCTGGCGCCTTGACCTCCGTACGATTCCTTCATATTGGCCTGTGGTTTCTCAACCCAGATCGCCACAATGTGAGTGATCGCTATCACATACTAGCTCCACTACATCACGGCCTCTTGCGCTACTCGCAAAAATCGTTAGGTATCATGAAAGAGTCAGTAAGGCGCTGCCCTATCGTTCAATGCGGAACTACAACGAGAGCATTCGGCAACAACGGGGCATTATCATTCAGCGCGCCGAATGACTTGACGAATAGGTTAGCTGTCACCGCACCAGTTAGCCGCAGGGCATCCTGGCAAGCAATAGGACTCTGCGGGTCGGTTAGCACCGGCAGGAGCGCCCGAACCGGGATTGGACCCGTCGCGATCATTCTGACAATACCCCGATCTACGCAGATCAACGCTTGCTCTTGCTCCGAGTCCCAAAGTTTAGCTTTTGCTGTCTTATTCTTGGGGGATGGCACGCTTCGCCCTCCTCGCACTAGAATCGGCCCCGCCTGCAAACAGTCGCCTGCTGCATCTGGTGGTTGGTATGTGTCCCAGAGTTTCGGCACGCCGCCATTCATACAGAGCATGCCATCTGTGAGCCAGCTCCTATGCGTCGAGTTATGTTCTTTCCCATCGGTTCGCACATAACCTAGGGGCAGCGGAGGACTAAGCGAAGACAAATAACCACCAGATATCGCCGCTATAACGCCAGGGCTCGAACCGTATTCTTTCACGGAGTATCCAAGTGCGCTGCCATTCTTGCGGCCACGGTTCCCGAAGCGATTCCGATTGCGGTTGGTCAGGACATAAATGCCAGCCTTCGCAACGTCGACGTCTACACTCAGCGCGCCCGCTCTCCGCGAGCCCAAGATCAATGTCCCTCTTTTTGCAGTTACACCCGGCGCCACTGTCTTATGTTCATCAAAACTCGCGAAATCAGCAGCGATAGACACCGCATTGTGACTAAGCAGCGACAACGCAAGACTGGATAGTGCAACTCTAATGAAAAGGCATGAGGTTCTAATCATCGTTTCACCCAAACAGGGTCGAGAATAAAAACAATTGCATTCAGATGAACAGGTCGATCTGACTCGTCAGGGTTCAAGCGAAAGACTAACTTAAAGACGTTCGCAAACTCTTCTACACCAAGTTGGCTAGCTCTTTGGTGTAGAATATTGAGACCCGTTGGCGGATTCTTCTTAACATTACGGGCTGACTCAATTGCGGAAGTGATCTCGATCATATTCTCATCCGGAACATCGATCTCGATCTCTCTAGGTGCATTGTCGACTCTCAGGAAGACATTGCGTGGTTGTCTATCGTAATCATTGGGAACAACCTCGTAAAGAACGAAAACCCTTCTGGCGTCAGGGGCATACACCGGAACTTCGTGCTCAAAATTCTCGCTGTTTAATACCGCGTTTGTCTGTGTGGAAATTCCGATGGTCCCGGCAAGCGTCTTAATAGTGTGATCTCTTAGCGCTTGCTCTAGAATGGAGCCTTGCTTACCGATATCTTCGTTCAATACTGTAATGATCTTGTCGCGGAGCGGAGAGTCTTTCGCTTGGATTCTCTCGGCAAAAACATCCACTAAACGATTAGTAGCCTCCTGCTTCACTTGGTCCCAAAAAAACATGCCGGCCGCTAAGAGAGCGGCAGCGATCACCCCGACGACCCACGTGAACCATTGTTCGCGAAGTTTGTCAATCATCTGATTTGAACTCATGGAGCCTTTCCTGTGAGGATCCTGAATAACGCTAGAGACCTCCGCTTCACCAACTTTGTGTTCTTCAATTCTTGGAACTTCAGTGGTGTCACCATCACCATAAACCCTCCAAATAGCTAACGGCACCCGGACAGGGCGCCAAAACGAGCCGCCGTCACCCACCTCCGGACCGGGTCGGCAGAGGCAATAATATGCCTCAAGTTCCCAAAGAAGTTCCCAAAGAAGTTCGCGACCTAATTTCTCGCGCGGCACTCTTCGACGCCTGAAGATTCGCAGCAGAGCGACTATTTGTTACTTCCAATAGGGACACCATAGCCTAGGAAAATGCTTACTTATTTCTTAGCAAGAGACCGTGGAGCCTCAGACTATACGCTCGTTCGCTCAACCATTCGCTGTCGAGACTTGCGGCGGGAGTATATACGAATCATGGGCAGAATCAGCGTCCCCTCTTCATCTGACTTCGGACTCTTAACTGAGGAAGCCAAAATGTCCGCTCCTGGGACTCAGCGGAAAGTCAGGCGGTCCAACTCGTGCGCGGCTCTCTCAGCCGGACCATCCTAGTTGCGTCTCTCATGGTGCCACATTGTAGCCACCGTGCCGGGTAACGCGGCGAGGCAGCTCTAGAAAGGCGCGGCGACTTGTCACTGAAAACGACATCGGCGCCGCCTGACTGTCCCGGCGCGCGCAATGCCGCTTTGGCGTCATCGACTAGCTCACCTCGCGTAGCACCTCGGCCAATCGCGCCATTCACAGACCTCCAGTTGCCAGCGGGTATCGAGCCGGAACCATGCCTCGACCGGATCGGGGTAGGCGGTCGGCAGGAGGTCGTAGCGGTCCGCAGCCAGGGCTACGAAGCAGCGCTCGCCGGTCGATAGCGGGCCGATCTCGGCGCCGTCTCCATCCGCTCTGAGATGCTCGACAAGTGCATCAAGCCGCTCGGTGATCGGCATGCTCAGTCCTCCTGTAGAAAGGCCAGCGGCTCAAGGTCGTCTCGGTGGGTGTCACCCGCGAGGCGGGCGCGCCAGGTCGGGCGGCCGGCGCGGATGGCGTCGTACTCCTCGAGGAGGGCGCGCAGCTCGACGCCCCTCGGTCGTGTCCGTCACTGCGGGCGATCTCCTCAACGATCCCGCGCAGCTCGCGCGCAGCGGATTCGGCCCATTGCTCAAGCTCGGTCATCGGCTGGTCTCCAGAAATGAAGAAGCCCGCGCGAGGCGGGCTTGGATTCGGGTTCTGTTCAGTTCCTATGGCTGGCAGCTCGCGCAGTGGGTCTTGAGGACGCGCCCCTCAAGGTGCTGTCGCCAGCCCGTGGGGAGCGGGACGCGCGCGCTGGCTTCGCCGGGCCAGTGGTAGGACCGGGGCGAGGGTTGGCCGCAGCCGTCGCACACTAGCGCGGACCAGCGCACGGTGAAGCCGCGATCTCGGTTGATGATGGTCTGGGTCCGGATCATTCGGATTCCTCCTCGTCGGTGCCGATCAGCTGCCGTTGCTTGACGGCATCGGCTTCGAGCCGGCGGAGGTGTTCACGTAGGCGGGCGTACTTGCCCAGCGGCGGCGCTTGCACTGTTGGCTCGGTCTGATCGGTGGAGCCTTCTGCATGCTTGATCTCCGCGGGCGTGACAGGGCGGTACTCGGCGTGGCCGTCACAGTCGACGTGAGCACGTCCGGTGGATCGCGCGGTCGGCAGCTCCTCTGCTCGGATCGTGGCATCCGTCCGTCCGCATAGGCGGCATGTGATCCCGCTCATAGCAATTTCCTCCTAAAAGGGTATGTCGTTGTCGAAGTCATGAGCCGGAGGCGGAGCGCTCCCGTTGCCATTGTGGCGGCCGTGACTCCTACCGTTGCCATTGCCATTGCGGCGGGGCTGGTAGCCGGGCGGAGCCTGGAAGTCGTTGCTCTGCTGGCGACGCGGGTAGACATTCACCCAGCCCTGCCAGTCCGGCAGACCAACGGGCACGCAGTCGAGCTTGATCGAGGTGCCGCCGTCGTCGTGCTTGAAGACGGTGCCGATCGTGAGCCAACGGGCCTTCATCTCTCCGGTCATTCGGTCGGTGTAGTCGCCGGTCTTGATGACAAGGTCGTGGGTTGGTTGTGCGCTCATGACTCACCCTCTGCGCTCGTGGTCGTTGGATGGTCGTAGCGCTCACCGCAGAAGGGGCAATAGCTCGCGCTCAGCGTGGGCTTCTGCTTGCGGCTGCCGCTGATGCGTTCGAGGCGCAGCGCCACGCGCTCGGGCAAGAACGACAGGTCCAGGCTGATGGGGTGGACGGAGACGAGGCGCAGATCCTGGGCGCGCAGGGTCTCGCTGACCGTGTCGATGCACTCACACATAGCGCTGTCCTCTATGGCTCAGGGTGATCTCGGGCATGGTCGAGACCGCCTGTGTTTCCAGGGTGGGCCGTCCAGCGCGCTGCTGGGCGGGGTCAGTGGATGCTCTCGGGGATGAGTTGGGAATTGGCGGCGACCGCATCGCGCCAACGAGCGCGGGCGGCGTTGCGCGCATGCTCGAGCTGCTGGGCTCGCCGTTCGGCGTCACGGAGCTGGCGGCGCAGCTGGGCGGATTCCTGCAGGGCCTGCTCAAGGCGTCGCTGGGCCGTGTGCTTGCGCCACCAGAGTGTGTCGAGATCCTGGCTCATGCGCTGCTCGCGCAGGCGAAGCGCTGGCGGGCGCGCTCCAAGAATTCCGGGACGCTGAGCTGCTCGGCGCAAGCGGCGCGGGCCAGTCGCTTGATCGCGGCAGCAATCGCCAGCTCTCGGCCGGTCTCAATCGCGACAAGGCGCCCCGTGACCAGATCGGAAACGGCCCACGGCGAGTGGGCCAAGACCGGGCATGGCATGCGGTGAAGCCCGAGCTGCCATTCGAGCGGGTGGATCGGCTCGGCCTGGATGTCGTCTCGGCAGTCGCCCCACTGCACGCGCAGTGCAACGGCGCTGACAGGCGCGCGGTTGGCGGTCATCGCGGAATCCTCGGCGGGTGGTTGGTGGGACTCCCCGCGCGCGGCGGGGAGGTTCGAGCGGCGGCCTCTTCTTGCATCGGCTCGGCCGCGTGCCGGCTTTTGAATCGGCGCCCACAAAAAAAGCCCGCGCGAAGCGGGCTAGTCGGGCGGATGTCGAGCGAAGCTCACGCCATCATCAGCCGGTAAATCTCGGTGGTGGCGTCTACGTCGATGCAGCAATAGGTCAGGATCGCGGCAATCTGCCCGGCTCGATGCATGCGCGGGACATCGGCACCGCTGACGTATTGCTTCGGGCGCGGAATCCCGAAAGCGGTACAGACCAGATCCAGGTTCACAGCGAAATCATCGCGGTGTTCCATGCTGAAACTCTTGAAGAGGCTCATGGTGTCGGTTACTGGTTGCGCAGGTCCGCTCGCGCGCGGTTTCAGGCAGGCGGGAAGCGGGAGCCGATGCCGGACGAATCCGCCCCTGAGCTTCGGCAAGTCGAAGTTGCGCACGTTATGACCAGCGAGGGTCGTTTGCTCGTCGGCGTTCACGTCCAGCCACTGGCCCAAGGCGGCGAGCATGGCGCGCTCGTCGTCGTGCGTCTCGATCCGCCAGCCGTGGAGATCAAGCGGGCCGGGATCGCCCATGCCGCTGAACATCACGCCGTCTCGGTCGGAGCGGACACCCACACAGACGATCGGCGAAGCGTCGAGCAATGCGGCCTTATCGCGGATTTTCTCGGCGGCTTCGGCGCGTTTCGCTTCCACCGTCTCGGGCTTCCAGTTGCTCGGGGCTTTCCATGCGGCGATAGCGGCCTGAATCGCTTCCTCGGGGGCGTCGGTCGTCTCCAGGTCGAGCACCACAAAGCGTGAAGCTGCGGCGGTCTGGGTCAGGGTGACGACGGGGGCGGCTTGCGGTGCGGCGATCATCGTTTCCATCCTCCTCGGTTGCTGTTGTTGCCGTAACTGTCGCGGCGGCTGCCTCCCCAACTGCTCCCGCCTCCGCTGTCGCGCGGGCTCCATGTGTCGAGCGGAAGGCCAGCAGCGGCCATCGCTTCAAGAGCGGCCATCAGTGCCTCGGGCGTGGCGGCGCACTCGGCCGGCAGGCTGAAATACAGCCGGATCGAGCCGGCGGGCGTCTGCATTTTCACCGGGACCGCGACCCCGTTGATCTGGGGCGCGGCGGTCGGCGCACTCGCCCAGGGCGACGCGGCGGGCGTCGCAGTGGTCGGGGCTTGCTGCAAAGCGGCCATCTGCTGTTGCAAAGCCGCGAGCTGCGCGGTGAGTTGGGCGGTTAGGTCAGGGCTGGATTGATCGGTCATGATCGGCTCCAATGAAGAGACCCGGCGCTAGGCCGGGTCGGTGAAGGCTCATTCTGAGCTGTGCGGTTTGTCCTGTTCGCGCTGCTCTCTCGCCAGAAACGCATCAGCGGCTTCGTTCCATCGCTGAGAGCTCGTCCAGCCCTGGCGGCGATAAGGCGCGAACTCCTCCACGCTCAGAAAAACGCCCTGCTGTGTCTCGTTCGTGTCCGTGACCAGCTCGCCATAGATCAGGTTGAACATCGGTATCCCTCCAGATCGGTGGTATTCGCTTTGGCTCCGTCATCCGTGTGTCATCGCGGCGGCCTCCGTGGCCCAGCATTGTGCCTACGTGCCATCCGTGTCTCTGACCGCATGGGGCTTCAAGCCCAGCCTTGGCGTTGTCGGTTGGTTACTCGGTGCCGTGGAGCATCATTAGCTCGGTGCGGCTGTCGTCGTCATCGCGGGCGCAGTGCTCACAGCCGTCGTCCGGGTCGGCGATGACGCGCTCACAGTTGTTGCAGACCCAAACGCTATCCTCGGGGCCGATTGCCCAGCGCGTGCAGCCGCGCGACTCCTCGAGCCAGTTCAGGTCATCACCGAGGATGTCTTCGAGTTGGGCGAAGGTCTCGGCATCGCGGGCCGCTTCGGTGAGCCGCTCACGCTCGGCGGCGTGGATCTCGGCGATCTCCTCAAGGCGCTCTTGGCGCGCCTCGTACTCGCGATCCTCGCGAATCAAGTCATGCATGGGTGTCCTCCAGCCCGGCACGAATCCGGGCGGTGCTTTGGTCAGATAGTGGAAACCAAGGCGGCGACTGCGGCGCGGTCGCTGGCTGCAAGCTGGTTCAGCCAAGTCTCTAGCGGGGTGTCGAAGTCGGGATCCTCCGCGAGATAGGCCGACAGCTCGCGGCGGGCGAAGGCGCCCAAGCCGCCGTAGAGGTCATCAAGGGTTGCCTGATGCGCTTGGAGCTTGGCGCGCACCGCGCGGCGTTCCGCCTCTGCCTCGGCATCCTCGGCCAGCGCCTCGAGCCGCGCGTTCTGCGCGGCGGTGATGCGGCGCCATTCCGCCAGGAGCGCGGCCAACTCGGCTCGCTCGTCATCGCCCAGTGCCCGGTACTCGTCGATACAGGCGAAGCGCAGAGCCTCGAGGGCTTTGTGTGCATAGTTCATTGCCACCTCCCTAACCCGGGACGGATGCCGTCACACTCGGTATTGCGAGCCATTGAAAAGGCGTCTTCTTGCTCGGCCAGCCAGGCCAGCCCGGCGGGCGTATCGAGCCAAGCGTCAAACGACATAGCCCAGTCCTCGAATGTGTCGACCGGGCGGTCATCGTCAGTTGCAGGGTTGATGTGATGGAAGTCTTCGAGATACATTCGCGTTTCCTCGGCGCGTCAATGTTGAGGAACCTAAGCGGCTGGCCAGGTGCGAACTGGTCAGCCGTTTTCTTTTAGTGGCCGAAGTAGCGGCGCGATTCATACCGCTCGATTGCTGCTTCGGCTTTCCGCTCTGCTGCTTCCCGCAGCATGTAAGACTGGATCTCTTCACCGATCCGCTCCTTGTCCTTCTTGCCCATCTTCCGTTCCAGCCATTCGGCGATGCGGCCGCGTCGGTCCAGCAAGCGCCAATCGCAATCCGTGTAGCCTTGGTAATCCCAGTCGCTTGACCAGGTTCTGTGATTCGGACGCTGGCGGCGGTATGACTCGACGCCGATCAGGCATGGGATGCCCGCGACGCGGGCGGGGATCTCAGCGAGATAACCCATTTGCATAGCCTCCCTTGATGAACACAGCGCAGCGCCCGGCCTGGACGCTCCGATGTGCACACCCATCGAAAGCTCACCGGGGGTCGCCTCGGGGGCGGTTGCCGCTAGCCGGTTGCGTGATCCGGGTCTGTAGCCGAAGCTCGCCGGAGGTCCGCGACATCCTGTTGAACTGCATCCTTGGTTATATTTTATATCCTATAGGTGATATTTCAACCTAAAAATAACCTATAGGTGATATTTTTTGAGCTGATAACCGCCGAGACCTGCGAGCACTCCGGAAGCAGGTACCCAACGGCCGCCGAGTTCCGGCAGCGAGGCACCCGCAACCGGGAGCGCGACCACGGGCAGGCCACGGCGCACGACTGCCCGAGCCAGGATCAACGCACCCCGCGACCCTGGGGCCAGGACGACGACCGCACCTGCATTGCAGGCGCGAGCAACCGCGCGAGTACGGGCAGCCAGACGAGCCGAGAGCGCGATCGAAGCAGGACCGCCGGCCCAAGGCTGCACAGCGGCCCCAAAGCCAGCCGCGCGGCGCACCTCCGCGACAGCGGACGCAGGACAGGCTCCTGCAGGCCAGCCCGAGTCAGCGACAGGACCGAAGGCGGACAACACCGAGACCCGCTTCGCGAGCCCTGCCGAGCACGCGGCGGACAGCGCGGACGCATCCGCGCCGGTGCAACAGCCAGTGACCAGCCCGGCGCCAGAACGCAGCAGGGCCAGGGCGGCGCGCTCCGCGAGGGCGCGACCCTGGGGCGCGAGCGAGCGCGACCCACCAAAGGCCCAGACCGGGGGAGCGAAAGCGGAAACCGATGGGGGCAAAGCGAGATCAAGGCAAAGCTGAGACTGAGTTACCACGGCGACCCCTCCGAGTGGGTGACGGGCGAGCAGGACAGGACCGAGGACGCGCACAGCCAGGGACCGACCAGCGACAGCAGCCAGAGCGCCAGGGCCGCGAAGGCGCACACGAGCAGATACCCGAGCAGGGCGAAGACGGACCGGGCCAGCCAACCCGGCCAGCGGACACCGAGCACCCGCAGCAACGGGCGGCGCAACGGCAGGGGCAGCAGCGCTAGGACCAGCCCGAGCAGCCGGCGAGGAAGCGGGCCGGGCGCGGCTAGGAAACCGCGCCAGAAGGCCAGGGAGCGGGGGCGGCTACACCGCATGACGCGCGACCCAAGCGGCGCGGAGCTGGGCGCGAGCCTGAGCGGCCGAAACCCCAGCGGGCAGCCAGATTTTGACCGCGAACGCTGGGCAGACAGCAGCCAGCGGGCCGGCACGCCACACCGCGCACACAGAGCCAGGCCGCACCTCTGCGCGCCAACCCAGCCCGCGCGCCAGGGCCGCGAAGGCTTGCGCGAGCTGGAGCCGGGACGCTGGCAAGAACAGGCAAGCGGGCGGCACACGCTCACCCGCGCGAGGCATGCGCAACGCCCACACCGACCCGCGCGAGTGAGCACGGCACACCACGCGACCCGAGAACCGAGCTGGGACCGAACAGAACGAAGCAGCCATGACACCCCCTGAAAAGATAACCTATATGGTAATATTATATTACCTAAAGGGCATAATTTCAAGGTAATTACATTTAAAACAATAGGTTATGTTTGACGTGGAACACAGGAACAGACGGCGTACACGAAGCGCCCATGCTGATGAGAGCACCCGCTTCCCCTGGGGGACGGGAGGGGGATCTAAATCTTCAGCCGTGGCCGATTCAATGCGCTGCGATGAGGTTGGGATGAGCGCACGACGGTTGGGCGCATTGAAGCGGGCACCTCCTCATCTCCTGAGCGCGACAACAGCCCGCGGAGGAGACCATGCCGACGCTTCACACCCGGCAGGATCAGGAGCCCGCCGTGGAGTGGAGGCAAGGGTGGAGAGCGCCTAGTGCGGCTTAGCGAGGAACGAGCTTAGCCGCACTTGGCGCTACGACCCTTGCCGGAACGGAGCGGTGGGCTACCCTGCCGAAGGGTGTGAAGTGGCGTGCATGGTCTCCGGGCTTGCAGGTTGAGTGATGCCTTCGATCGTTCGGGTCGGGCAGCACGCCTGCCGGGACGCAGCCGGTCTGGGAGCGCGCGGTGGTGGGGATCAAATCGGCCGTGGCTCCGCTGAGGAACGAAGCGGGGCCACTCCGCCGCTTGGGAGTGATCGGGCCGCATGGAGGGTTGGGCACAACAGGGCCGCGCGCCGTTTGCGCGGCGCTGTTGTGCTGGCACTGAGCGGGCGGGCTTGGTCTGACCTGCTCGCCGCCGGGAGCGGCGCGCTCTCCAGGGACGGATACCATCTCAGGTTCCCGCGCCCCTCGTTACAGGTGGCGGTAGCAGCCCTCAGGCCGTGACGGTGTCACGGGTCACCGCGCCCGTGCGCGCGGCGCGGGCGTGATCTCTCAAGGTGCGAGCACTGGCCTGGCGGGGACCGTTGGGGCTGCGGTCCAACGGCGGAGGGTTGCCCCAGGCTGTGGGCTAGACGATGACCGCCTGCCACCAGGGCGGCAAAGCGGCGCGCTCCTCGGCGCTGAGATCGACGATCTCGATGCCGACGGGGTCGATCGCATCGCCGTCGACGATCACCACCGGCTGGTTGTAACTCGAAGCGGCATGCTCGGTCGTGAGCGCTGCCACGAACTCCTCACCGCTTATCAGATTCCGCACGCGCATTGCGTCCCCTCCATGATTCCAAGCTGATGGGTGTAAGCGCTTCAGAGCGGAGCTAGTGCAACAGAGTGGAAATCCCGAGACTGTTTAATCATTCATGCTGCGAGCGGCTTTCCCTCATAGGTCCAGCGGAAGGGTTTGGCCAACGTGCGATTGAAGAAGTCGATGAAATCGCTGATGCGTTTCTGAAGGTCGTCGATGGAGGTGAAGTTGCCACGGCGCAGGACTTTGCGCGCCAGGATCGAGAACCACATCTCGATCTGAT
>NZ_NRRF01000023.1 GCF_016583565.1 Thiocystis violacea
GCCTTGCGGCGCTTCTTGGACATGCGCTGCTTGGAGGGCTCTTGTTCCAGCAGATTCATGCAAAGGTGACGGATCGAGGTCAGAATCGCTGGAGCATGGCCTTTGCGGATGCGGCAGGCGTCTTCGCGAAAGAGGACATCCAAACGCCAGTGCAGGGGATTCTCCACCCCCCAATGGCCGCGCACCGCCTCGGCAAAACGCCCGGCCCGTGCCGGGATGGAATTGATGAAAAAGCGTCGTTCGAGGCTGTGATGCTCTCCGATCCAACATTCGCGCTCCACCATGCCGATGCTGTGCAGGCCCTTCCACTGTGCGCTTTCCGAGAGGGTGCCCAGCTCCTCGGTGATCCAGTACCGGCGCACTTCCAGGCGCCCATGGTCCTTGTCGGTCTCCTCGGTGTAATCGTAGGCAACACCCGCAAACTCACCGGCACGCGCGGTGTCGAAGAAGTCCTCGACCTCGTCGCGGAGCGTGCTCTGATTGCCTTTGAGTCCGAGGACGTAGTCGCCACCCTGCTCGATGATCTGCTCGGCGATCTTGGTCTGACAGCCCATCGCGTCGATGGTGACGATGCAGCCTTTGAGCTCAAGGAGTTCCAGCAACTTCGGGATGGCTGTGATCTCGTTGGATTTCTCCTCGGTGGCTTCTTGCCCCAGCACCAGTCGATTGCGGCTCCCCCAGGCGCTGACCATGTGCAGCGCCGCCTTGCCGCGGCGGCGATCACGCGAGCCACGTGCACTCTTGCCGTCGACGGCCACGATCTCCCCGTCGGTGACCGCGCTGATCGCGCGCGTCCAACTGACAAAACAGGCTTGAAAGGTCTTGGGATTTAGCCGCGAAATGACGCTGGCGATACAGTCGTGCGAGGGAATCCCGTTGGCAAACGGTGCGAACTTGCGCAACCACTCGAGTTTCTCTTTGCCGAATTCCTCCATCGCTTCCCAACCCTCGGCGCCACTGAGCATCGCGCAGACCACCAGCAACAGAATTTCCATGAGCGGATAACGTTTGTGGCGCTCGACGCGCGGGTCGTTAAGGGGGGCGAAATGATCGACAATACTGGCAGACATGGGAACCTCCTGAGGCTGTTTCCCGATAGACTGCCGCAACCGGTTCTTTTTGAAAAATATTATACGCGCTCGCCCTGACCATCCTAGCCACAAGGAGGGCAAGGCTTTTTTGAACTGCATCGCAAAGTCGGCACGCCAGGCGCGCCAATCATGGGTAGAGAAGGAGCTCGCGGAGCACCGTGGTGGCGTAGGCGCCAGCGGGCAGGCGCAGCTCCAGGATCAGGCCCGCGTCCGACTCCGTCGCCGTCAGGTCGTCCACACGCAACCGCAGCGCACGTCGCTCCTGCGTCAAGCCGGCACGGGCGAGCCCTTGGAGCCAGACCGAAAAAGGCGCAACGACCTCCTCCTCGAGCCGAGACACGGGGCCGCGGGTCGGCAGCTCGCCCTCGCCCCAGAGCGGACCACTGGGGTGCAGATCCATGGCGGCGGCGCGCGCAACCAGGGTGTCGTCGATCGTCTCCGCCACGAAGTGAGAGTGGCTGCCATCGAGCTGGAGACAATCGCCGGGTTGGGGCTGGTCCCAGCTCCCACGCCTCACCCGCTCGGCCAGGACCTCGTTGAAGACCTGCGAGCGGGCGGCCGAGAGCCAAAGACCCCGTTCGTGGCGCGGGACACGCCCAGCTGCGCCAGACAGAAGCGCATGCGCGCGGAGCAAATTGCCGTCGTCGTGCCCGAAGCGCTGTTCACCGAAATAGCCCGGCACACCACGCTCGCGGATCTGGCGCAGCCTGGATTGGAGCGCATCGGGCGCGGGGGCGAAATCACGAATCAGCAGACGAAAGCGATTTCCGGCGAGTGCGCCGCGCTTGAGCTTGCGCCGATGTGGATGCTCAGCCAAGACCTCGATACCCAGGGGCTCGAGACTCGCCCAGTCGGGGCGGCCCTCACGCGGTCGCGGCACGGAAAACCACTGGAGGGTGACGGCATGGCGATCCTTGAGGCCGGCGTAGCCGACCGTGGAGGCGGGAACCTGTACCAAGGCCGCGAGCTTGCGGGCCACCCACTCGGTATTGGCGCCCGTCTTGCGGACCCAGAGCAAGAGGTGATCGCCCTCCCCGTCCGGATCGAAACCCAGGATCTCCTCGACCTGAAAATCCTCCGCTGCGACACGGATGCGACCCTGGGCGAGCGGCTCACCATGGGCACGCGGCAGGTCGGGAACGCGGGTCCAGCCGGGGATCCCGGGATCGGGCATCTGGGGCGCGTCGCGGGGATCGAGCACCGCGCTCAGCTCCCCGACTCGGTTAGCAGAACGGAGGCGGACGCCGCGATGCCCTCGCCACGACCGGTGAAGCCCATCTGCTCCATGGTGGTCGCCTTGACGTTGACACGGGCCGGGTCGCAGCCCATGTCGCCCGCCAGGACTTCCCGCATGCCCGGAATGTGGGAGGCGAGCTTGGGGCGCTGGGCGATGATGGTCATGTCGGCGTTGTGCACGGCGAGCCCGCGCTCGCGCAGGCTCTCCATGACGCGCCGCAGCAGGATGCGGCTGTCGATGCCCGCATAGGCGTCGTCGGTATCCGGGAAGTGACGCCCGATGTCGCCGAGTCCGGCCGCGCCCAGCAGGGCATCGCAGAGGGCGTGGATGAGGACATCACCATCCGAGTGGGCGAGCATGCCTTGGTCGTGCGGGATCTCGACTCCGCCGAGCAGCAAGGGGCGACCAGGCGCAAAACGATGGGCATCGAAGCCCTGACCGATCAACATGGCTGAGTCTCCAGCCGCCAACTCGGGATCTCCAGCGGTGCCGAATGGCCCTGCCGCGAACGCCAGCGAGCGGACGACCTCTGCGGTGGCGGCAACAGCATCAGTCGATACGACCTTGCTGCCGCAGGTAGAAATGGGCGAGCGGAAGGTCTTCCGCCCGCGTGATCTTGATGTTGTCCGCGTGTCCCTCGACCAGGCGCGGGGCATGCCCGAGGCGCTCGATCGCCGAGGCATCGTCGGTCACCAGGTCATTGGCGGCCAGGGCGTCCCGCAGGGCATGGCGCAACAGACCCAGGCGAAACATCTGCGGCGTGTAGGCATGCCAGAGACCCGAGCGGTCCACGGTCCCGTCGATGCGCTGGCCGCCCTTCGCGCGCTTCATGGTGTCGCGCACCGGGATGCCGAGCAGCCCGCCGACAGGATCATCCAGGAGGCTGTCGACGAGCCGATCCAGATCCTCCAGACGCAGGCAGGGGCGCGCGGCATCATGGACCAGGATCCAATCCTCATCCTCGGCGCGACCGTCCAGCGCCATCACGGCATTGAGCACGGAATGGCAGCGCTCGGCCCCGCCCATGGCTCGCACGACCTTGGGATGCGTTGCATAGGCCGTGGCGTTCCAGTAGCCGTCCTCGGGCCCCAGGGCGACCACGACACCGCTGATCCTCGCGTGGCTGACGAACAGCGCCAGGGTGTGCTCGATGACGGTCCGACCCGCAAGCTCGAGATACTGCTTCGGGATGGCGCTGCCCATGCGGCGCCCCACCCCGGCGGCGGGCAGGATGGCCCAGAGTCTGACCGCGGGCGTCATGGCGTCGTCTCCGGCTTGGGCGGCTCGATGACCTGAAGGAAGGTCTCGCCGGGCTTGATCATTCCGAGCTCGCTCCGCGCACGTTCTTCCACCGCCTCCAGGCCGGCGTCCAGGTCCTCGACCTCGGCCTGAAGCTCTTGATTGCGCGCCCTCAGCCGCTTGATCTCGGCCTCCTGGAGGGCGATCTCCTGCTCGAGGCCATGGAGATCGGCCAAACTGCCCTCCCCGACCCACAGCCGGTATTGGAGGGCGCCCAACAGGACGACCAGGAAGAGGTACAGCCAGCGCATCGCGGGGCCTATTGGCTTAGCGCCCTGGATCGCATGGACCCAGGGCGAGACATGACGGGATCAGATCCACTTGAAGGCGTCGCGACCCGCATAGACGGCTTCATCCGCCAATTGGTCCTCGATCCGCATCAGCTGATTGTATTTCGCGACGCGGTCCGAGCGTGACAGCGAGCCGGTCTTGATCTGGCCGGTGCAGGCGCCGACGACCAAGTCCGCGATGGTCGTGTCCTCGGTCTCGCCGGAGCGGTGGGACACGACCGCCGTATAGCCGGCGCCATGCGCCATCGCGATGGCCTCCAGGGTCTCGGTCAGGGTGCCGATCTGGTTGACCTTGATGAGGATGGAGTTGGCAACGCCCTTGTCGATCGCCTCCTTGAGGATCTTCGTGTTGGTGACGAAGATGTCGTCGCCAACGATCTGGGTCTTTCCTCCCAGACGATCCGTGAGGCGCTTCCAACCGTCCCAATCGCCCTCGGCGAGCCCGTCCTCGATCGAGAGGATCGGGTACTTGGAGACCCATTGGTCGAGCAGATCGATCATGCCGTCGGAATCGAGGGTACGACCCTCGCCCTTGAGGACATACTTGCCGCCCTCGTAGAACTCGGAGGCGGCCACGTCCATGCCCAGATAGATGTCCGAGCCGACCTTGAAGCCCGCCTTTTCGATGGCCTCGAGGATGGCCTCGATCGCGGCCTCGTTGGACGGCAGATCGGGGGCGAAACCGCCCTCGTCACCCACCGAGGTGGCAAGCCCGCGGCCATGCAGGACGGCCTTGAGGGCGTGGAAGATCTCGGCACCGTAGCGCACGGCCTCGCGGATGCTCGGGGCACCGACGGGCATGATCATGAATTCCTGGAAGTCCACGCTATTGTCCGCGTGCTCGCCGCCATTGATGATGTTCATCATGGGCACGGGCAGCTTGTAGGGACCGCCCGAGAGCGACATGAAGAGCGGCAGCGCCTTCTCCTGCGCGGCGGCGTGGGCGGCGGCCAGGGACACGCCCAGGAGCGCATTGGCGCCGAGGCGGGCTTTGTTGTCGGTGCCGTCCAGCTCGATCATGCGGCGATCGAGCGCCTGCTGATCAGCGACCTCCATCCCGAGCACGGCCGCGCGCAGCTCGCCCTGGATGTTGCCAACGGCCGTGAGGACACCCTTGCCGCCGAAGCGGGACTTGTCGCCATCGCGAAGCTCGAGTGCCTCGCGCGAGCCCGTGGAGGCGCCGGAAGGGACGATGGCTCGGCCAATGGCGCCGTCAGCCGTGATGACATCGGCCTCAACCGTGGGATTGCCACGTGAGTCCAACACCTCGCGTGCGCGAACATCGACGATTTCAGACATAGTCTGGTTCTCCAAAGCAAGGAAAAAACGAAAGGACTGTGAGCGGCAAGGCGAGCGAGTCAAACCCTCAGAGCCAGGAGGCGGGTTGCCTCGGCCTGGACATGGCGTCGCTGCCTGCCAAACCATGGCTAGGATACATGGCCAGGGTCGAAAGGATTTCGCAGGATTGGCGGACGGTTCGATGGCGGGATTGCCCGATCCGATCGCCGACGCCTCCATCATCCTCAAGCACCCTGCAAAGACCGACGTATCCTGACCGAATTGCGATGAGACGGTAACACCTGCGAGTCGGCCTTCCGACGGACTCGCTGCCATGCAAGCGACGCATTCGCCGCACCCGCGAGAACCCGCAGTCTCTCAGGCGTTCAGGCGTTCAGGCGCTTCGAGCCGGGTCCCCCTGAAGCTCCGCGAAGCCGCCCGTCTTGACGAGACGGTCCAGCTCGACCAGGGTCGCGAGCAGCTCACGCATGCGCCCGAGCGGCCAGGCATTGGGGCCGTCGCTGAGGGCCTCGTCCGGACGCGGATGGGTCTCCATGAAGATCCCCGCCACCCCAGCCGCCACCGCCGCGCGCGCGAGCACCGGGACGAATTCGCGCTGGCCGCCGGAGCGATCCCCCTGTCCGCCCGGCAGCTGCACGGAATGGGTCGCATCGAAGACCACCGGACAACCGGTCTCGCGCATCACCGCCAGGGCACGCATATCCGAAACCAGGTTGTTGTAGCCAAAGGAGGCGCCGCGCTCGCACACCATGATCTGGTCGTTGCCGGTCGCGCGCGCCTTCTCGACGACATGGCGCATATCCCAAGGCGCCAGGAACTGACCCTTCTTGAGATTCACCGGCTTGCCCTGGCTCGCCACGGCTTGGATGAAGTTGGTCTGCCTGCAGAGGAAGGCCGGCGTCTGGAGCACATCCACGACGTCCGCGACCTCGCCAAGCGGCGTGTCTTCATGCACGTCGGTCAACACGGGCACGCCGATCCGCTCCCTGACCGACTCCAGGATCTTGAGCCCGGCTTCCAGGCCAGGTCCACGGAAGCTGCTGCCCGAGGAGCGATTGGCCTTGTCGAACGACGACTTGTAGATGAAGGGGATGGCGAGCGCGTCCGTCATCTCCTTGAGCGCCCCGGCCGTTTCCTGCGCCAATGCCTCGCTCTCGATGACGCAGGGTCCCGCAATGAGAAAGAGCGGGCGGTCGATTCCGACCTCGAATGGGCCGAGCCGCATCATGCGGCCTTGTCTCCAACCCGTGCGCGCTGCTCGAGGGCCGCTTGGACGAAGCCGGTGAAGAGCGCGTGTCCATCGCGTGGCGTCGAGGTGAACTCCGGATGGAACTGGCAGGCGATGAACCAGGGATGGTCGGGGATCTCGATGATCTCGACCAAACGGCTGTCGAGCGACCACCCGGAGAAACGCATCCCGGCGTCCTGCAGCTGATGGAGGTAGCCATTGTTGAACTCGTAGCGGTGGCGGTGGCGCTCGCGCACCTGCGCCTTGCCGTAGACCGCGCGGGCCAGGCTGCCCGGCTCGAGCCGGCAGTTCTGGCCGCCCAGACGCATGGAGCCGCCCAAGTCGTCCTCCGCGCTGCGCGTCTCGACCTTGCCGTGCTCGTCGCGCCACTCCTTGATGAGGGCGATGACGGGATGTGGCGACTGACGGTCGAGTTCGGTGCTGTGTGCCCCTTCCAGACCGGCCACGTGGCGCGCGTACTCGATCACCGCCACCTGCATCCCCAGACAGATGCCAAGGTAGGGGATGCGATGCTCGCGCGCATAGCGCACCGCCGCGATCTTACCCTCGATACCGCGCTCGCCGAAGCCGCCGGGAACCAGGATGGCATCCAGCCCCTCGAGACAGCCGGGGCCGTTCTTTTCGATCTCCTCGGAGTCCAGATAGAGGATCTTCACCTTGGTCCCGGTATGGACGCCGGCATGCGCCAGCGCCTCCGAGAGCGACTTGTAGGCCTCGGTCAGGTGCATGTACTTGCCGACCATTCCGATGCGCACCGACTGAGAGGGGTGATCGAAGCCCTCGAGCACCCGATCCCACTCGCCGAGGTCGGCTTCCGGCACGGTCAGCCCGAACTGGCGCACGACCAGCTCGTCGAGCTTCTGGGCGTGCAGCAGGCGCGGGATGCGGTAGATGTTGTCGGCATCCACCGCGGAGATGACGGCGTCCTCCGCAACATTGGTGAAGAGCGCGATCTTGCGCCGTTCGTCGTCGGGGAGATTGTGCTCGGCACGACACAGCAGGATGTCCGGCTGGATACCGATGGAGCGCAGCTCCTTCACCGAGTGCTGGGTCGGCTTGGTCTTGATCTCGCCGGCGGTGCGGATATAGGGCACCAGGGTCAGGTGCATGAAGAGCGCATTCTCACGCCCCTCCTCCACCCGCATCTGACGGATCGCCTCCAGGAAGGGCAGCGACTCGATGTCGCCCACGGTGCCGCCGATCTCGACCATGGCGATGTCCGCGCCCTGCGCGCCCAGACGGATGCTCTGCTTGATCTCGTCCGTGATGTGCGGAATCACCTGGACGGTGCGGCCCAGGTAATCGCCCCGGCGCTCCTTGCGGATGACACTCTCGTAGATCTGTCCAGTCGTGAAATTATTGTTGCGCCCCATGCGGGTGCGCAGGAAACGCTCGTAGTGCCCAAGGTCCAGATCGGTCTCGGCGCCGTCGTCGGTGACGTACACCTCGCCATGCTGGAAGGGGCTCATGGTGCCCGGATCCACGTTGATGTAGGGGTCGAGCTTGATCATGGTGACCCGAAGCCCACGGGCTTCGAGCAGGGCCCCGAGCGAGGCTGAGGCAATACCTTTTCCCAGCGATGAGACGACACCGCCGGTGATAAAAATAAACTTTGTCATAGGAAGCAGAGGGAGGGTCGAGAGTAGTGGCCCGAATAGCCGCACAACTTACCAAAATGGCCGCATGGGCTCAATCCAGACGCTCATGAATGGCACGCTGTCGGCGGCTTTTGCGGAGCCCGTCGAAGGTCGTCGGCCGAGCACGGCCGTACACGCTTTAATGCTCTTGTAATCTGATATCGATCAGGTTACAAAATAATAAGTTTTGATCCAGATCAAACACTCGCCCCTTTGTCGAACCGTCGATGAATGCGATTGAGGACGGTCTCTTGAGCCAGCAAAAAGTGATTTCGCTAGAAACCATACGCGTCGCTTGCAAGAACTGTAGCTTGTCGTCGTTGTGTCTTCCCATGGGACTTAGCCAGGAGGACGTGGAGCGACTCGACGACATCGTCAAACGGGCGCGACCCCTGCACCGCGGGGATTACCTCTTCCGCGAAGGCGATCGCTTCAGATCCCTGTATGTCGTGAAGACCGGTTCCGTAAAGACCTTCGCACCCAGTCCGGAAGGCAGCGAGCAGGTGCTCGGCTTCCACCTGCCCGGCGAACTCATCGGTCTCGACGCCATCGATAAGGACATCCATGCCTGCTCCGCGCGGGTGCTCGAAACCTCCGCCATCTGCGAAGTCCCCTTCGCTCACCTTGAGGAGCTGACGGCCAGCATCCCCAGCCTGCAGCACCAGATGTACCGGTTGCTGAGCAAGGAGATCAGTCAGGATACGGAAATGCTCCTACTGCTCGGCAAGAAGAACGCCGAAGAGCGCCTCGCCGCCTTCCTGCTGAGCCTCTCGCAGCGACTGCACAAGCGTGGCCTCTCGCCATCGGACTTCTACCTCAGCATGTCCAGGCACGAAATCGGCAACTACCTCGGGCTCGCCGTCGAGACCGTCAGCCGACTCTTCACCCGATTCCAGGAAGACGGCCTCATGCAGGTCGACCGCAAACACATCCAACTTCTCAACCTTCCCGCGCTAGAGACACTCGTCGTCGGCTCGGACCAGGGTCGCCGCCAGCAGCAACAGCCAGGCTAGCCTCGCTCCCGCCATCAGCCTTCAGCCATTCTCCTCGCGAAGCCAGAGACAGCCATCCGAGCTGGCAGCCGCAATGGCTGCAAGCCGCTCGGCGTGGGCCTCACAGGCCGCCGCATCGGCGCGCACGACCCGCAACCGCGGCCGATTCGGGTCGATGCGCCCGCGATGCTGCAACCGCGCCTCGGAGCCGGTCTCCTCCAGGGGATCGCCACCGAGGTGCAGGGCCACCTGCCCACCGGTCATCGCGCGGTAGACGTCCGCCAGAATCTCGGCATCGAGCAAGGCGCCGTGCAGCTCGCGGTGCGAGTTATCCACGGAGTAACGCTTACAGAGGGCGTCCAGGCCATTACGCTGCCCCGGATGGAGCTTGCGCGCCATGACGAGGGTGTCTGTCACCTCACAGAGGTCGGCGATGGCGGGGACATCCTTGCGCCAGAGCCGCAGCTCATGATCGAGGAACCCGACATCGAAGGGGGCGTTGTGAATGATGAGTTCGGCGCCCTCGATGTACTGGACGAAACGCTCGGCGATCTCGGCGAAGCGTGGCTTATCGGCCAGGAAGGCATTGCTGATCCCGTGCACCTCCTCGGCGCCGGCGTCGATCTCCCGATCCGGCTGCAGGTACTGGTGGAAGTTGTTATGGGTCAGGCGCCGATCGATCAGCTCGACGCAGCCGATCTCGATGATTCGATGACCTTCCCGAGGTTCAAGCCCTGTGGTCTCGGTATCGAGGACGATTTGACGCATCAGCGACGACTCCGTTGCGGGATTCCACGATTGGCCAGCGCGTCGGCGCGCTCGTTCTCGGCATGACCCGCATGCCCCTTGACCCAGCGCCAGCTCACCTCATGCCCAGCCAAGGCGGCATCGAGCCGCTCCCAGAGATCCTTGTTCTTGACGGGCTTGCGCTCGGCGGTCATCCAGCCGTTGCGTTTCCATCGCGGCATCCACTCACCGACGCCGCGCTTGACATACTGCGAGTCCGTCGTGATTTGGATGCAGGTCGTGTGCTTCAGGGATTCGAGGGCGACGATGACGGCCATCAGCTCCATCCGATTGTTGGTCGTCTCGGACTCTCCACCGCACAACTCCTTCTCCACCTCACCCCAGCGCAGCAGCACGCCCCATCCGCCCGGACCCGGGTTGCCCTTGCAGGCGCCGTCCGTAAATGCCTCGACGCACTCAGGCATGCCCCGTCCCCCGCGTGGTCGGACGAACGGCACGGCCCGCAAGCAAGGCGCTCGGCTTGGCGCGCAGCGGCTTGACCGGGGTCAGTGTGGCGACGCGCTTGACGGCGCGGATCACATAGATACTGCCGAAAAAGGGCCAGAGACGCCGACCCAAGGTGTCCAAGGCTGCACAGCGGCGCCCAACCATCGCTCCAAACGGGGGACAGAACATCAGAAACTCTCGCACCTCGATATCGAACCCACGCTCGCCCAACCACTCCTCGACACGCCAGGCCAGGTAGAACCGTCCGCACCAGGGCAGACGCCCCTTGGACCGCCACAACAGGCGGCGCACCCCCCAGGCGCTGAGTGCGTTGAACCCCACCACGATGACGCGACCCTCCGGAATCAGCACACGCTCGACCTCGTCGAGAACGGCCCGCGGCTCGGGAGAGAAGTCCAGCGTGTGTGGCAGGAGCACGGCGTCGACACTGTCGGAAGCAATCGGCAACTGCGCCGGGAGCCCGACGATGCTGCCGCTCGCGCACGCAGGACTCGCGCACTCAGGAAACGACGCGACGGGCAGACGAATCCGATGCCGGATGCGACTCGACGCGAGCGCCGCGTCGAAACCGTCCGACACACCGACCTGGACCAGATAGTAGCCGAAGGTATTGGCCAGCAAACGCTGAATCGAGGCAGATTCCAACCTCGCCACTTCCCCGCCAAGGGGTGAACGAAACCACTCGTCCAATGCTCGGAGCGACGGTACGGAGCCGGGTTCGACAGTCATGCAGGTGCCTCGTGTGGGAGCACATGGTAACCGTGAACGTCGTCGATGTCCTGACGGCAAATGGCCAGTATCCGCGCAGCGGGTCTGGAATTAACGCAAGGCTTTGCGTATGATGCGGAGGCAAATATCATAATGTTTCGCTCGAACAAAGAGTTACAAACATTCGACCGGGGTTCTCATGTCAGAAGTCAGCCTTCTGCGGCGCTCAGCCATTGTTCTGAGTGCCCTCGCCTTGCCAATCCTTGCCGGCTGCGCCGCCAAGACAGATGTCACAGCGATCGATGAGGGCGGCTACTATGGCGCCTACGCGGGTGCGGTGTCGGCCCGCGAGTACGGTTATGTAAGACCCGCCAACGACGTCAGGGTCTCTGCTCAAACGCGGCTCGCAAGCCGCGATCAGCGCGGCGATCTCTGGTATCGGGTGCGCGCTGGCATGCAGCTCGATCTGCGCGCGGATTCACGCATCGACAGCACGGTGGAGCGCTTTCGCCGCGACCCCAGGTTCCTCGAGAAGATGTCCCAGCGGGCCTCGCCCTATCTACCGGTGATCGTCGCCGAGATCGAGCGTCGAGGATTTCCGATGGAGCTTGCGCTCCTCCCACACGTGGAAAGTCGCTACAACCCCTCGGCGACCTCGCCGAAGGCAGCTGCCGGCATGTGGCAGTTCATGCCTTATACAGCACGCGAGATGGGCCTGCGCCTCGACGGCGGCTATGACGAGCGTCGCGACGTGGTCGCCTCCACCCGAGCCGCCATGGACTACCTGGAGATGCTGAGCAAGCGCTTCGGCGGCGACTGGGAGCTGGCGATGGCCGCTTACAATTGCGGTCCCGGGCGGATCGAATCCGCCCAGGCGGCGAATCGACGCCAGGGAAAACCGACCGATTTCTGGTCGCTCAATCTGCCGAAAGAGACCCAGAACTACGTTCCCCAGATTCTCGCAACGGCCAAGCTGGTCGCGGATTCACGCAAATACGGCCAGCGGCTGCCGGCGATTGCCGACACCCTGCAGATGGAGATGATCCGCGCCAGCGAGCCCATGGATCTCGTCCGGGTCGCCAAGGCCAGCGGTGTCGACATCTCCGAGCTCAAGCGCCTCAATCCCGGGGTGAACATGGGCAAGAATGGCGGTCCGCGCATCTCCAAGCTCATGGTCCCGGCTGGCCATGGCAGTAAGATCAGCGCTGCCTCCTCCAAGATCGAGGTCGGCCCCACCGGAGCACCCGCCACATCCCGCGGCGCCGTTCGCATCCAGCAGCGTCAGCCTGCGCTCGCCGCATCCTCCCTCAACGACGTTCAAGCGCATGTCGTCAAGAATGGCGAAACGCTCGCGGCCATCGCACTGCGGCATGGCTTGGACCTCAAGACCCTGGCCGAATGGAACGGCATCTCCTCGCGCGAGCCGCTGCTTCCCGGCCAAACGCTCAACATCCCGGCCCGCCGCGCCTCCCCGGATCTGGTCAACCACAGGGTCCGCAAGGGTGACTCCGTTTCGACGATCGCGCGTCGCTATGGTGTCAGCCCCTCCGATATTCGGCGCTGGAACCATCTTGCCGACAACCGTTTGAAAACAGGTGACACCGTCCGTATCTACCGGCGCGGAGAGGCATCATCCTCCTGATCGCGTACGGTGGCCAATGGGCCAGTCGTGCGTCGCTCAAGACTGGACAGCAGGAATGCTGATGGGCTCCACCTGAGAGCCCATCAGGACCTCCTGAAGCCAGATTCCCTGCGCCCCCCCACCAACGGCGAGAACCACATCCGCCGTCTCAGGCATCGGACGTTTTCGATCGCCCCCAAGCGCACGCCAGCGCACCCTTGATCACGCCCCTCTCGAATCGCTGGTTTGCGCCCAAGGCCATCCAGATCTGGACGCGGCTCCACGCGTTCGAACGCATGTTGGTGTCCGAGGATGCCCTGGCATCGATGAGCCGACTCAGCCTCACCAAGACGGCGACACATCCCTTTCTCCTGGCACTGCTGTTAGCCTGCAGTCACACAAGCCTCGACGCCATGTCCATGCTGCCCCTGCCGACACTTGGGCACTCCACGACGGCGGCTGCACCCTTGTCCCCACCCGCGTCCGGCATGGCCGATCGGGTCGTCGTCAAGAAGGGGGAACGCAGGCTCTACCTCATGCAGGGCGACCGACCGATCCGCTCCTATCCGATCGCGCTTGGCTTCAAACCGACGGGGCACAAACGGCAGCGCGGTGACGGACGCACCCCCGAGGGCCGCTACCAGCTGGACTGGAAGAACCCTCAAAGCAGTTTCCACAAGTCATTGCATGTCTCCTACCCCAACCAGCGCGATCGCATGCGCGCCGCCTTCCGAGGGGTTGCGGCGGGCGGCATGATCATGATCCATGGGCAGCCCAATCGCCGAAGACCGCCGGATCCCATCGAGGGCGATTGGACGCAAGGCTGTATCGCCGTGTCCAATGAGGCCATCGACGACATCTGGAGGCTCACGGCGAGCGGGACACCGATCGAGATCCTGCCGTAAGCGCTGCCAGCGGCCAAACCACCTCATCCGCCGACAGGCTCACCGCAAGCGCCGCTACCAGGGCAGCATGCGACGCAGGCCGTTGTCCTTCAGCACGTACTGATGCCAGAGCGCGGCGACCACATGCAGCCCGATCAGGACATAGAGAAAGATCTCCATCGGCTCGCCATGGAAGACATCTTCCATCAGCTCATGCAGACCCTGCATCTGGCCCGTGACGGAGGGGATCTGCAGTCCGAAGAAGTTTGCCGCATAGTCCTTGGAGGCGACCCGGAGATAGCCAAAGATGGGCACCAGCAAGGTGGACAGATTCAGGAGCACATGGGCAGCGTTCGCCGCAACTTGACTCCATTTCGGGGCGTCGATCAACACCGGCGGCGGCACCAGCTTGCGCCAGCCCAAGCGCGCAATCGTCAGCAGAAAGACCAGAATACCCAGTGACATATGGAGCCCGAGCCAGACAGACTCGGATTCCTCCGGCACCATTTCACGGATCGTGTTGGTCACGAAAAGCCCCAACAACAGGAGCGCGATCAACCAGTGGAACCCCTGCGCGACCAGTCCGTAGCGCTCGACCTTGACCTCTTGACCCATGAGCCGACATCCTCAATGTGACGTGAAGAAAACCATGAGTTTCCCATGGGATTGTGCAAAGACAAAGCGCCACGACGACGGCCAGGCTTCTGCACCGGGCGGTTCATCGCGCCGCTTGAGTCAAATTCGAGCGAGGGCGAGATGGCGCTCGCCCCTTGCAACGAACATGGGGCAGTTGGCATCCAGGCAAAACACGAGGCCGTGGACGGTTCAAGGCACTGACAGAAAGAAACGCAGCATCGCTTGCGAGGCGTCTGGCCCCTCTGGCTCCGAGAAGCGACCCGTCACGTCCCCACCGGACCAGCCATGCCCGAGCCCGTTCAGGGTCCAAAGCTCCGCCCTCAACACCCCAGCGCCATCAAAATAGCGCGCGCGGCTGCAGCCTGAGCCACCCGCGGACACCAGCGCCTCGCGCTCCACGCGGATTGGCCCCGCGCCCCCCTCGCGATCGGGCAGAAATTGCGCGACGAGCGGCGCCGCGTTGGCGGGATGCACCGTCATGTCCGCGTCGCCCTGAAACACGATGACAGGGACCGGCCGCACCGCACGCGGGGATTGCTCACGCCCACTCGGCCCCTGCGCCATGACCGACATGGCCGAGACCATGTCCTGGGCGGCGGCATACCGCACCCCAGAGTGAACCCCGACGGCGGCGAAGAGATCCGGATAGATCGCGGCTAGCGTCGCCGCCATCGCGCCACCCGCGGAGAAGCCGGCCACGAAGACGCGCGCATGGTCGGCGTCGAGCGACGCGACGACCTGCCGCGTCATACCGGCAAGGATGCCGGGCTCGCCGGCGTCCCGGCGCTGATGCTCAGGGCTATACCAGTTCCAGCAGCCCGAGACATTGGCGCCGAGCGATTGCGCTGGATAAAGAACCACCAGGCCCTCGACTTCCGCCAACCCGTTCATGCGGGTGACCGCCGCGAAGTCCTCGGGATCCTGGGCGCAGCCGTGCAGCATGACGAGGAGCGGCGGCTTGACGTCCAGTCGGCGCTCTGGGACGAACAGCCTGTAGTCGCGCGAGCCTGCCGTGTTGGAATAGCTCCCGCGCGTGAAGCCCCGCATGGGCCGCGCCCCATCGACGCGGCGCACAGCGTCGGGGCTTGGCGCATCCGGTTGCACAGCTGTCTTGCCAGCGCCCGCGCCAGGCTGAGGCCCCGCGGCCGCCCCCGCGACGGATTGGGCGTCGTCCGCGACACTAGAGGTTTGTGCGGCGGCGAGATCCAGCGAGCAACCCGTCAGAGCGCGCTGCATGAGCGCAGTCGCTTCGGAGAGGCGACCCGCCTGGGTCAGTCGAGTCGCCTCGGCGATCGCGGCCTTCAAGGTTTCGTTCACCGACCGACACCAACCAAGAACCGCCTTGTCCAGCGACGCGGTTCTTGGACGAGCTGACATGCGACGTTGAATTCCATGCGCCCTAGTAACGCAGAGACATCGCGCACGTCAACGCGAATCGTCCGACTGGTGTCCCGGAGGGGACGCGCAAGCCCGTCGTTTTGTCGGGTTGCCGGACACATAGACTCCTGCGAGAGTAGACGACAGAAGAACGAGCGGACTTGCGGTCCGCCGGCCCCGAGGAGCCTGCCCCATGCCACTGCCACCGCACACTCACACGACCCAGCCCCCTCTGCAGGACCGGTTCGGGCGACAGGTGACCTATGTCCGTTTGTCGATCACGGATCGCTGCGATCTGCGATGCGTCTATTGCATGCACGAAGACATGCGGTTCTTGCCGCGCAATCAGCTCTTGACGCTTGAGGAGACGGCCCGGCTCGGCCGATGTTTCAGCGAGCTTGGCGTCACCCGCTTCCGCATCACGGGTGGCGAGCCCCTGATGCGCCGAAACGCCCTTTGGCTGTTCGAGCAGCTCGGCGCCCAGCCGGGTATCGAGGATCTGAGCCTGACCACCAATGGGACGCAGCTCGCACGCTTCGCCCAGTCCCTCAAAGACGCCGGCGTCACCCGCGTCAACATCAGTCTGGATTCGCTGCAACCCCAACGCTTCAGGCGCATCACGCGACTTGGTGACATCGGCAAGACGCTGTCAGGGATCGAGGCGGCGATGCGCGCCGGTTTTCGGCGCATCAAGCTCAACGCCGTCATCTTGAAGCACCGCAATCACGACGAAGTCCTGGATCTGACAGGCTTCGCCATCGAGCGCGGTCTCGACATCAGCTTCATCGAGGAGATGCCGCTCGGCTTGATCGGCGAGCATGACCGCGCCGAGGCCTTCTACCCCAGCGACGCGATCCGAGCACAGCTCGAAAGCCGCTTCGAGCTGGTTCCCACCATCGAGTCGACCGGCGGACCCTCCAAGTACTACCGGATCGTCGGCGAAGAGACGCGCGTCGGCTTCATCTCCCCGCACAGCCACAACTTTTGCGCCGACTGCAATCGCGTACGCGTCACCGCGGAAGGCCGCCTGCTGCTCTGCCTCGGGCAAGCCTATTCGGCCGATCTGCGTCGCAGTCTGCGCGCCCACCCAACCGACGACCAACGGGTCAAGGAAGCCATGGTCGCGGCAATGGACCTCAAGCCACGCGGACACGCCTTCGAGCTCGGTGGCACGCCAGTGCTCGTCCGGCATATGAACATGACCGGGGGTTGAAGTCGGAACGTCGCCCGCTCGACCGAATCACAGCATCCGGCGGACCGCTGTGCCTCGCCGAGCCTTCAGTGCACTGCGCCAGCGTCTCGCCCCCCTCGGCGGCGACCCCTCTGGGAATCGCCTCGCCTTCTAATTCCGTCGATCAGCCCCACTCTGCTGAACAGAAGGCGAACAGATCCTGACGTCAGCCGCGACCCCGATCTCACTGGGAGCGCGCAAGGAAAGAGGCGATACCATGTCCGACAAGTCACAGCTATCCAAGATGATCGCGCGCAGCCGCTACGCGACCAGTTTCGAGCCCGAGCCGGAGGAAGAGGTCTACGATGCGGGCAAGGAGACCCTCGTGCGCAGCATGCTGTGCGAGATCGGCGAAGACCCGAATCGCGAAGGCTTGAGGCGAACGCCCCTGCGGGTCGCCAAGGCGATGGACTTCCTGACCAGCGGCTACAGCCTGTCCGCCGAAGAGATCATCAAGGGCGCCATCTTCGAGGAAGACGTCAAGGAGATGGTGATCGTCCGCGACATCGAGTTCTACTCCATGTGCGAGCACCACATGCTGCCCTTCTTCGGCCATGCGCACGTCGGCTACCTGCCCAACGGCCATGTGGTTGGCCTGAGCAAGGTCGCCCGCGTCGTCGATGTCTTCGCCCGCCGCCTCCAGGTTCAGGAGCGCCTCACCAGTCAGGTCGCCGATGCCTTGATGGAGCACCTCGGCGCGCACGGCGTCGCGGTCGTCATCGAAGCCAGTCACACCTGCATGATGATGCGCGGGGTCCAGAAACAGCGCAGCACAACCGTCTCCAGCGCGATGCGCGGCGCCTTCCAGGACGATCCAATGACCCGCTCGGAGTTCATGTCGTTCATCAAGAGCTGACAGAGGCCATCGCGGCGCGCCAGGGCTGCTCGACCCGACCGCGGGCATTACCGGACAAACAGGCTTCGGCAAGCCTCGCCGCTAGTGCCCCGCCAAGGCGGCAAGACGGCTCCAGGCTTCGTCGGAGAGCGCCAGTTCTTGGCTGGCGGATTCGCGGTAATCGAGCATCTCCGAGGAGTCGTGGGTTTCGTGACGGACGCCGGCGAGATAGTAGGCGAGCTTGGCAATGGCGATCAGGGCACGAACCCGGTAATCCTCGAGTCCAGTGATTTCTTGTTCGTGGTGATGATAGATCGCCATCGCCAGGTGCTCGGGGAGTCGCCAAGTACCGGCGAGCAGGAATCCAACGGCCATGTGGTCGACTCCGAACAAGCGTCGCTCGCAGTCGATCAGGGCTTGCGGCGCGGCAAAATTGCACAGGACCCACTCGGAGCTGTAGTCCGGCACGAGATCCGCGAAGATGAGGCTGCCCACGTCCTGCATGATGCCGAAGAGATAGGCTTCGTCGGCAGTGACACCCTCCACATCTCCCGAGATCGCAGCCATGAGGCGAGCCTGCGCCATGGCGGCGTCCCAGACCGCGCGCGATCGCCCATCGCCGGCGCCCAGGACGCGATTGATGGCCTCGGCCGTCACCAGATTCGCCAGCTTCCCGATGCCCATCAGCATGACGGCACGCTGCACACTGCTGATCTTCGTCGGACAGAAGAAGAACGGCGAATTGACGGTCTTGAGCACCTGTCCGGCCATGGCGGGGTCTTGCCCGATGAGTTCGGCGGCACGCCGCAAGTCCGGCTCCGGCCGCCGCAGCTCGTCTCTCAGCGCGAAGACGAGGTCCGGGATCTGTGGAACCCTGGCCCTGCGAATCGCGCGAAACGCCGACTCCAGCTCGGACTTGGATGGATAGCGGTCGGACGCCGAAGCCCGCGGGCTTGCGTTGGCGGCTAGAGTCATGGAGATCATCGCTCGTTGTCCGGGGCCATGCGCAGCCAGCCGTGGATCGGTGTGTTTGGCCTTGTCTTGGGATACACCGAAGCTTAACCCAGCCACCTGGGCGCTGTTCTGTGCGGCACTCCGCAAGATCGGGAGATCGCCCGCGAGCCGCAGCGGACGCATCACGGATCGAACGGATGACCGAGTCGTCGCGCCCAATCCAGGAATCGACGGCACTCGACAGGTTGAGTAGGATCCCCGAAAAAGGGTCGGCCGGGTTCACGGAAGCGTGACCCTGTTCGCGATCGATTCCATGTTCAACGCGGAGAAGAAGACACCTCACCGATGGATACTGAATTCTGGCTCGAACGCTGGCGTTGGCGCGAGATCGGCTGGCATCTGGACGAGATCAATACACACCTGCAGGAACACTGGCCCAAGCTCGGGCTGACGCCTGGCACCCTGGTCTTCGTCCCGCTCTGCGGCAAGACGCTCGACCTCATCTGGCTGGTCAGCCAAGGATTCCGGGTCATCGGCGTCGAGATCAGCGAGATTGCCGTCGAGGAGATCTTCAGGGAGCATGGGTTGACGCCCAGGATCACCGAGACGCTCCCCTTCCGACGCTATCAGATCGACGAGCTTACCGTCCTGTGCGGCGACTTCTTCGATCTGACGTCCGAGCATCTGCACGACGTCGGCGCCGTCTTCGACCGCGCATCACTGATCGCGCTGCCACCAGAGCTGCGAAGCCGCTATGCGAGCCAGATGAATCGACTCTTCCCGGGCGGGCTGGACACCCTGCTGGTCACCCTGAGCTACGACCAGGGCCAAATGACCGGCCCGCCCTTCTCTGTTCAATCCGCGGAAGTGGAGCATCTCTTCAGCGAGACATACCGGATCGAGACGCTGGCCTCTTTCGATGCCTTGGCCGAGTCGCCGCAGTTTCGCCAGCGCGGACTCACGGCGCTCTCCGAGCAGGTCTATCGCCTGGCGCCCCTGGCGAGATCCGCCTGAGGCACTGCCAGCGGTTTAGGCGATTTCCGGGAAACAACAGACCCGCAGTTCCGATCCCGTAGGATGGGCAAAGCCCTGGCGATGCGCTTCTTTCGGAGCACCGAGGGTCGAGGGGCGTGCCCATCATCCCAGCTCAGCGTCTTGCAAGATGGGCACGTCCGTCTGGCGCCGAGGTTGGGCGCGAGCCCAGAGCTCGGACTTTGCCCATCCTACCGATCTGCGGCACTGCCAGCGGTTTAGCCTCGCCAGAACTGATCCAAGGTCTCGACCGTATCCTCGGGATTCTCCCAGTGCGGCAGCCCTTTGTGCGGGGCCAATCTCACCCGCTGCCAGCTGGGGCGGGCGAGGAGAAAGGCATCGAGGCGATCGAAGGTCACGAAGGGATCCTGATCCGCGATCACCAATCCCCGCAAGGCGCCCAGTGCGCCGTAGAGCCTGTCCGTGGCATCCGGCGTGAACAGCCGCGTCGAGAGAAAGGCCAGCGGGGCATGTCTGGCACCAGGTTGATGCGAGGTCGCGTAGGCGTAGTCGATCATCGACTTCGGCGCCTGGCCGACGAAACAGAGGCCCAAGAAATAGGCGATGCTGCGCCGCGAGGCGACCAGGTCGTACAACCGCTGACTCAGGACGGGGAGATTCAAGATGCGCGCCGCCGTGCCGGCGACACCCGGACTCGGAAGTGATTGCCGACTGAAACCCGTCGGCGAAATCAGGACCAAGGAGGCGACGTGATCCGGCGCTAGCAGGGCGGCCCGCGCGGCGAACTCACAGCTCAGGGAGAGCGCGACCAGGTCTGCCGCCTCGACGACGACACTTGTCAGAAGAGCGGCGATCGCCTCCGCGTAGAGCTCGGGGCTGTAGTCTCTCGACGCCCGGTCCGAATGGCCGAAACCTGGCAGATCCAGGCTATAGACAGGTCGGCGGCCAGCATAGTGCTCGAAGAGGGGGCGCACCTCGAAACTGCTCGCGGCGGCGTTGATGCTGTGGATGAGGACGATGGGCCGACCCTGCCCGCGGCGGTCGGCATAGTAGGCAAGGCGCACGCCGGACTGGGTTCGCAACGCCTCGCGAGGGGCGTCGAGGGCTTCGGGAAGGTCGATGTTCTTCTTGGTCACAAGGGTTAGGTCTAGCGCGTAAAAAAAGGCCGCCACCGGCCTCGAGAGCCGCCAGGCGGGGCTTTGGTGCGGTCGCCTAGCGCAGCGTATCGATGAACTGTGGCTTCTCGATCGCGTAGCCCTGGGCGAAATCCACCCCGATGTCTCTCAGCAGTTCCAGGATTTCCTGGTTCTCGACATACTCGGCGATCGTCTTCTTGCCCATGAAGTGGGCGATCTCGTTGAAGGATTTGACGATCTCGCGGTCGTGCGGATTCACCAGGATATCCTTGACGAAGGATCCATCGATCTTGACGTAGTCGACCGGCAGACGCTTGAGATAGCTGTAGGACGACATCCCGGCGCCGAAGTCATCCAATGCCACCTTGCAGCCAAGGGCCTTGATGTCGTCCAGAATGATCGCGGCCTGGTCGAGATTGACGATGGCCGCCGTCTCCGTCACCTCGAAGCTCACCATCTCGACCGGGATGTCCATCGCCGTCAAACCGGCCTTGATGTAGGTGAGCAGGTCAGGGTCGCTCAGTGACTGACCGGAGAGGTTGATCGCCACACCGCCGATTTCGCGCGCCTTGGACTGGTTGTTGTGAAGCCACTTGAAGGTCTCGTCGATGACCTGGCGGTCCACCTCGCGCATCATGTTGAAGGCCTCTGCGGCGGCGATGAAGGACTGCAGGGGCAGTGGCAACCCATCCTCGTCGAAGACGCTGAGCAGAATCTCGCAATGCGGCAGCAAACCCGATGTCGGATCGATCGGGACGATGCGTTGGTAGCGCAGCTTGCGCCGCCCGGCCTTGATCACCTCTTCAGCCTGCGCCCAACCGCGCATGTGCTCGAGCTGTCGGGCGATGACCTCGTTGTCCTCGCGGAAGAGCACCACGCGGTCGCCGCCCTCGCGCTGTGCCGCAAGGCAGGCCACGCTCGCCGCGGAGACCATCTTCTCCGGGCTAAGGTTCTCGCCGGCCAGCATGGTGAAGCCCAGACTACCCGAGATCCGGAAGGGCTTGCCCTGCAGGTCGAAGGGCATGACCGTGAGGCCAGCCCGGATCGACTCGCCGATTTCGGTCGCATGGTTCAGGTCCATCACGGGCATGAGGATACCGAAGCGGCTCCCCCCCATGTAGGCGAGACAGACGGCATCCGACACCACGCCCTCAAGCAGTTTGGCCACCCCCATCAGCATCCGCTCGCCGACGGAATAGCCGAAGGTTCCCGTCAGGGTGTCGTAGCGGTCGAGCTCCAGAAAACAGAGCGCATGCATATGATCCGACACAGCCTCGGGCAAGAGCGTCTGAGTGAGCGAGCCCACCAGGCGCCGTTGGTTGGACAGCCCCGTCATGGGGTCATGCGTCTCCTGGTACTTGAGGCGCTCCTGCATCTCGGAGAGGGCGGCATCGGCCGCGCGCGTCACGATGCGCTTGCCGGTCGGCGCCTGGGCGCGCGCCTGACCGCGCGCGAACGCCTCGGCGAGCCGGTTGCGACGCAGCACCTTGACCTTCTTGCCCATGGTATCCGTCACGGCAAGGCGCGAGCCGTCGTCGTTGCGCCAGATGAGGCGCAGGGCCTTGCTGGACTCCCTGGAACGCATCCAGATCAGCGAACCGATGGAGAGCGACGCCACATCCGCCAGCGCTTGCTCCCAATCCGAGGCCGAGAGATCGTGTGGCACCTTGTCCGGCTCGCTCTCCGGATCCGGTTTCAGGGGCGTGAAAATGACATAGTCCTGCTCCCGATTCAGGGAGGCGCGCACGCGCCGCACGGCATTCTCGACCCGCTCGAGCAACTCGTCACTGATGATGGGGTCGATCCCCATGTAGGTGAGCCCGGAGCGCGTTTCCTCGATGATGTCGTCGAGACGGGGCGCCTCGGCCTTGGCCGCGGCCTCATCTTCCGCCGCCCCAGCTTCGGCCGTGAGTTCCTGCAAACCCGTGATCACTCGCCAGTGTTTGATCCAGCGTGGGGCATCGATCCCGGAATTGGCGCAGACGTGATCGAGCAAATTGCGCCAGCCGACGTCCAGGAGCTCGAGGATGACCTTGTGGACACGCTGTCCGGCAAGCTCGGCGTTCAAGCGCGCACGCACCTCCTCGCGCGCCAGGCGACCGCGCTCCTTGGACTCGCAGATGTTCACCCAATTCGAGATGTTGTCCTTGTACTCGCGCCCCGCGCGCGACTCGAGATCACCGACCTTCTGACTGATCTCATCGATCGTCTTGGGGTCGCGACTATCGACAGCGACCAGCTTCTGAATGGCCTCCTCGAATTCCTTCTGGAAACCCTGCTCCGGGGAATCGTCGTTCTGCAGGAGATTCGCCAGGTGCTCCAGTTTGTTGAGCAAACTGATGAGCGGGAGCTTGTTATCCGTGATGCCACCGGGCTCGGTCACGGCCATCGAGAGAAAGCGTGTCGTCAGCGGCTTGATGAGCGACTTGACGCGCTGCGGCGCCGTGGGGTCCGCCAGCATGAGCGAGAGCAGTCTGTCAGTCAGGTCGACCCGCTCCTCGACTTGCGGCGCCATGGTCGGAGCTGGGGCCTTGGGGTCGCTCTTGGTCTTCGCCTCCGCCGCCTGCAGCCATTGCGTGACCAGCTCCCGAAGCGGTCGCTTCGGGTCCGGATCCGGCATTTGATAGTCGACCGGCATGCTCGCCAGCATGTCGGCCACGCGACGTCCGCCCGTATAGACGGGCCCGCGGCGGTCGAAGCCTGGGTAGTAGGGAGACCGCGGCGGATAACTGGACATGAGATTGGCCATGAGGCCGGCGGCCTGCGAGATGGTCTGCGCATCCTGGGAAATCGGCGGGGCTGCCGCGGCGCCAGGCGTGGCCGTCGCTGGGGATGGCGGGTCGAGCGGTCGCGCATCCGCGCCCCCCATGACCGGCTCGGCGGGATCCGCAGTCTCGCCGGGTTGCGCGTAGGCCTGACCTCGCATAGCCGTCGCGCTCGTACCCACGTCCATGCCGGGGAGCCCAGCCGAGGTCCATGCGCGCAGGACTTCGCGATAGAAGGAGCCCAGATTGCGCGACAGATGGTTGGCGACGACCTGCAAGGCGATGCGCTGGAGCTGCGACCCGATCCCCAGCTCGGTCAGGGTGCGCTCGATGGTCTCCGCCAAGGCCATCGGCTCCATCGGCAGATAGGCCCCATGGAAGAGCGCCGAGATCAGGGTGCGCAGAGACTCAAGTGGCTCGCGCAGCTCGTTCTCCAGACGGTTCGCCAGCTCCGACTTGGCGAGCCAGAGCTCGAATTCCTCTGGGTCCACGAGCTGCAGACCATCGGACGACGGTTCGCCCCCCGGAGGCTTCGTACGAAGCCCCCCCTCGGGCTCCGCCGCCCCGAGTTCCTTGAAGGAGGCAACGAGTTCCGCGCGCAGCTGCTCCGAGAAATTCTCGTTGTGGATGGCCTTTGCCAGCAAACTGATCTCGCCGGAGAGCTTGGTGCGCTCGTTATCGCTGCCCGCCCGCTCGGTGTGACTCCAGAGCTCCTCCACCAGCGTCTCGAGCAGGGAATCGAGCATGCCGCCAAGGCGCTGCTCGCCGACCTGCTGAAGGACTTCACGCGCGCGCACCCGGACTGGGTTGGTCTCCAGATCCGCGCCGGCCGACCGCTCGGCCGCGGCCTTGTCGCTGACGAAGCGCGCGAGTCTGGAACGCCCGTCGCCGGCGAGGCGGACGAACCTGGCCCCGAGCCCGCGATCGACGCGGTGTACGATTTCGACCACCGCCTGAACGGGGTCCATGCTCTGGGCGTCGGGGAGATCGAAGTGGATATCGACGTGATCGCCGGACTGGAAGGGCAGCTCGGGCTCGGTGGGCTCGGTTTCCAGGAGCACGCCGCCATTACAGATATTGCGCACCCGGCAATTGGTCGGAAGCTGGTTTCGGCCTCGGACTTTCGCATGCAAATCGACCACATAACGGGTCTGAATGCGCCGTTCCCGGGTGCTTTTGGCTTGTTCGATCATGGCTCAGATATTACACATTCATCAAACGGATAACAGCTGCGGCAACTATCTCAGATAGGGTCCATCCTCGCCGATCTTGCCCGGCCCATCGAGCACATAGATCGCGGCCGAATTGGCCTTGACATGAACGCTCAGGTGCCCGCCACTCTGGATCTCCCGACCGCTGACGGCGTCGCGATAGAGACCCGGTCTCACCCCCTGGATCTCGATCTGCTGATCCTGGCCAATGGCCAAACCCACTGCCGCGCAGCTGCCGCTGTCGGCGTGCGCGCGGATGAAGGACATGCCGCCTCCCCACTCACGCACCTCGGTCACCGGCGCCTTCTGGAGTGCCGGAATGCCCCTGCGAATCAGGTTCAGACGCTGGATGTGCCGGTAGAGCGGGTGGGACTGGGTCTGCTCGATCCGTCCCGGCTCCAGGTGGTCGCCGAAGTATGCACGTCCCGTGTGAGCCAGGGTATCGCGCTCGCCCTCGACATCCTGTGGCGCGCCCTTCATGAACTCGATCTCCTCGCCGTAGTAGAGACAAGGGATGCCGCGCAGGGTCCAGATGAGATTGTAGGCCGCGGCAGCCATCCACTGCTCACCTTGAAAACGGTATTTGAAGTCGTTGTCCGGCCCGACGTCGTGGTTCTGCAGGAAGGTGACGAGCTGGGTGACGTCACCATAGATCCAGTCCATGCTCAGGATCTGCGCCGTCCCCGCATAGGTCCCGCGGCTGACGGTATCACGAAAGGTCGAGAAGAGTCCGAAGTCGAGCTGGGGAAAACCGGAATCTCCGCCCGCGAGCGGATCGCGCGGATCATGGCCGAGCCGGGTGTACCACCAGGGCCGGATCTGCGACGGGCCATTGTCACCGCCACCCAGATCGCCCCACCCATAGCCCTTGACCAGGTTCTCGCCGAAGACGAAGAGACCCGGCTTGTGCGCCTTCCAGGCGTTCACGTACTCCAACAGGTTGTCACGCTCGACGTGCTTCACGGTGTCGATGCGCAAGGCGTCCACGCCCATGTCCAGATAGCGTTTGATGGCGCCGATGAGATAGTCCTTGACGTTCTGACGCTCGGTTGCCAGGTCGATGCAATCCCCGGCCAGGTGTTTGTTCTGCAGGGGATGCGCGCTCTCCCAATCGCCGCCGCAGATGAACCCCTCCTGGTGATACCACGCAGGATCCAGATCGGCCGGATCGATGCCAAAGAAGCGCCCCGGCTGGTAGCCGGGTTTGGGCACCGTCTCGCCTGTCTTGGGATCGACCAGCGGCTCGCGGCCCTCGGGATCGGTACCCTGGCGCTCGCGATACCAGGCCGGCGCGACCGGGTTGTCGATGTCGTCGCGGCCCAGCCAGGCGTAGTTCCCGAGATTCCCCTGATAGGGTCCGTGATCCACCCGCCCCTGCTCCGAGCCCTGCGGGACATAGTATTTGGTCGGCAGGTGGTCGATGTGCACCTGGCCGCGGATGCCGTATTGGCAGGAGTGATTGACGACCACGTCTTGAATGATCTTGATGCCCTTGGCATGCGCGGCGTCGATGAGGTCCTGATAGGTTGCATCCGGGGACTCCAGCCGTGGGTCGATACGCGTCCAGTCATAGGCATGATAGCCGTGGTAGTCGAGGCCGGAGCGATTCTCGACCGGCGGCGTGATCCAGATCGCGGTGAATCCCAGATCACGGATGTAGTCGAGCTGCTGGATCAAACCCTTGAAGTCGCCGCGCCAGTGCGGATCGATCGGCTGACCCTGAGCGTCGAATTGGATGCGGTCGCGGCAGAAGAAACTGTTGGAGGGATCCCCGTCGTAGAAACGGGTCGTCAAAAGAAAATAGATGGTCTCCTCGCGGAAATCGGTGCGCTCCTCGACCGGTCGGGGCGAATGATCGATTCGGCTTGCTCGTGTCACCGCCGGTCGTGACGATTCCATCGCGTGCGCGGCGGGCGGCCCATCCTCGACCCAGGTTCCGCCTGCCGTCAGCCAGCCGTTCGAGGCGCGCAACAGATCCTGGGTCTGCCGGCCCTGCCCGTCATGGATCACCAGCCGAGCGACCTGAACGCCAGGGAGCCGGATACTGAACCAACCATCGCCCCGCGGCTCCATCGGCAGACCCGGCCAGTGCGTGGAGAATCCGCTCGGGCGAGCGTCCCACACATGGATCGACATGGTCTCGGCCCAGTCCTCTGGACGCTGAACGTGAATCACCAGCTCCGTCACGGCTCTACCCCTTACTTGATACTCAGCTTGACGTCGTCATCCGACACGCCGGTCCACGCTCACCCTCGGCGGCGCCAACAGGCAGGATGGGCAAAGTCCGCGCTCCAGGCTCGAATGGAGCCTCGGCGTTGCACGGACGTGCCCATCGTTCAAGGCTCCCAGCTGCAAGGATGGGCACGCCCGTCGATCAACAGCGTCCCGAACCGAACTTATCGCGCGGGCTTTGCCCATCCTACGCCTTCAGTGCCTTTGGCCTGCGATTTCCCGGAAACGACTGAACATTCAGCGGCGCCAGGTCACCAGCACCTGGTCGATCGCCGCGCGCACGCTGGAGAGCAGCCGCTCGATCGGTTTCTTGTGCGCACGGTACTTGAGCTTCAGCAGCTCCATGTCGCGACTCGCCGAGAGCAGGAAGTCGTCGCTGGTCTGGATCTCATCGACCAGCCCCAGCTCGACCGCACGCTGACCATGCCAGTACTCGCCGGTCGCGACACGCTCCAGATCGAGATCCGGGCGATTCTCGGCGACGAAGGACTTGAAGAGCCGGTGCGTCTCCTCCAGCTGCTCGCGCAGCTTCTCGCGTCCCTCATCCGTGTTCTCGCCGAAGAGCGTCAGCGTGCGCTTGTACTCGCCCGCCGTATGCAACTCGAAATCGACCCCGTAACGGTCCAGCAGACGGTGGAAGTTGGGCAGCTCCGCGAGCACCCCGATGGAGCCGACGACCGCAAAGGGCGCCGCGATGATCTTGTTGGCGACGCAGGCCATGAGGTAGCCGCCACTGGCCGCGACCTTGTCCACGGCGACCGTGAGCGGAATGCCCTGCTTGCGAATGCGCGCCAGCTGGGATGCCGCCAGCCCGTGCTCGCTCACCATGCCACCGGCGTTGTCGAGACGGACCAGGACCTGGTCCCCATCATGCGCCTCCATGAGCAGGGCCGTCACCAGAACCCGCAAGGCGCCGACCTCGCTCGCCCGGATGTCTCCGTTGAACTCGATGACGAAGAGCCGCTTGCGATCGGACTCACCGGCCTTCTCGCGCTCCTTCTCGCGCTTGCGCTCTGCCTTGACGAGCGCCTTGTAGTCTTTCTTGGAGACTGAGAACTCCTTGATCGCGAAGGTCAGGGTGCGGAAGCGGTCCTTGAGATCCGTGATTTCGAGATGCTCGCGATGCTCGCTGCTCTGGCGTGAGCGAAAGACCAAGACCACCACCAAGCCGACACCGGCCAGCACGGTGAGCGTCTTCGCCAGAAAGAGACCGTAGTCGAAAAGGAATTCCAACAACAAAGTCATCATGAATCAGTGTCCTTAGGGATGTGGGCGGCCTCCCGCGCACGACAGCGCCGACAGCGCAGAGTGACGGCGGGGTCTCTCCGACGAGCAAGGTCAGACCGCAATGGGCGCTCGAATGGTCGGATGCGGCAAATAGCCCTGGATCTCGATGTCATCGTAGCCGTACTCGAGGAGAGAGGCCGGACGACGGGCGAGCCGCAGACGGGGCAAGGATCTCGGCGCGCGCGCAAGCTGCGCGTAGACGATGTCTTCCGTCAGGTGGTTGCGGTAGAGATGCAGGTCGCCGAAGGTGTGGACGAAGTCGCCGACATCGAGATCGCATTGATGCGCGATCAAGTGCGTCAGCAGCGCATAGCTCGCGATATTGAAGGGCACGCCGAGAAAGAGATCGGCACTGCGCTGGTAGAGCTGACAGGACAGACACCCATTGGCCACGTAGAACTGAAAGAGACAATGACAGGGGGCGAGCGCCATGCGCCCCGCTCTGACATTGTCTTGCGGGCTCTTGGTCTCATCGGGCAGATCCGCCGGGTTCCAAGCGGACACCACCAGCCGCCGAGAGTCGGGCCGCGTCCTGATCGTCTCGACCACCTCGGTGATCTGATCGACGACCCGCCCGTCGGGACAGGCCCAACTGCGCCACTGAGCGCCGTAGATGGGGCCGAGGCCGCCCTCCTCGGTCGCCCAGTCGTCCCAGATGGTGACGCCGTGCTCGCGCAAGTCACGATTGTCCGTGGATCCCGAGAGAAACCACAGCAGCTCGCGAACCACGCTCTTGGTGTGCACCCGCTTGGTGGTCAGCAGCGGAAAACCCTGGCTGAGATCGAAGCGGATCTGCCGCCCGAACACCGAGCGCGTTCCAACCCCGGTTCGATCCCCCTTGTCCGTGCCATTCTCGATGACGTCGCGCAGCAGATCCAGGTAGGTCTGCATACGTCAGACCGTCGCCGGGCCGAGCAGGAGCGAGTGGCCATCCATCGCATCCGGCACCGGGATGCCCATGAGGTTGAGCACGGTCGGCGCGATGTCCTTGATCCCACCGCCCACCGAGAGCCGCCAGGGCACCGTGTCGATGACCAGGCAAGGCACCGGGTAGACGCTGTGCTGCGTATGCGGATCGCCGGTGACCGGGTCGACCATCTCATCGCAGTTGCCATGGTCGGACGTGAGGATCACCGAGTAGCCCGCCTCGACCGCCGCATCCATCACACGCCCGGCCTCACGGTCCAGGGTTTGCACCGCCGTGATCACGGCCTCCCGCACCGCCGTGTGCCCGACCATGTCGCCATTGGCGAAATTGACCACGATGAAGGGAAAGTCCTTGCGTCCGATGGCCTCGATCACGGCATCCGCCACCTCGGGTGCGCTCATCTCCGGCTTGAGGTCGTAGGTTGCGACCTTCGGCGAAGGGATCAGGGCGCGTTCCTCGCCGGGGAAGGGATCGTCCCGACCGCCATTGAAGAAGAAGGTGACGTGGGCGTACTTCTCGGTCTCCGCGCAATGGAATTGCGGCAGACCGTCGTCGCTCAGGATCTGCCCGAGCGTGATCTTGGGCATGTCGTGATCGAAGGCGAAGGGCAGCCCGAACCAGGGGTCGTACTCCATCATGCAGGTCACCTTGACCCCGGTGACGCCGCGCCGATCGAAGGTGTCGAAGTCCGGCTTGAAGAAGGCTGAGACCAACTGGCGGGGGCGGTCCTTGCGGAAATTGATGTGGATGACCTGATCGCCATCGCGGATCAGCTCGCCGCCATCGATGACGGTGGGACGGATGAACTCGTCGTCCTCGCCGGCCGCATAGGCCGCCTCGATCGCGGCGCGCACGTTCTCGGCGTGCCGACCCTCACCGTCGACCATGGCGCGCCAGGCCAGCTCGGTGCGGTCCCAGCGGTTGTCCCGATCCATGGCGTAGTAGCGCCCGCAAACGGTCGCGATCCCGCCACCAGCCACCTCGAGCGCCTCTTCGACAGCCTTGAGGTAGCTCGACACCGAACGCGGCGGCGTGTCCCGGCCGTCGGTGAAGATATGCAGCATGGGGCGCGCGCCCTGGTACTTGCAGAGCTTGATGAGGGCATTGAGATGGCGCACATGGCTGTGCACGCCGCCGTCGGACACCAGCCCCATGAGGTGGATCGGCCGGCCCGCCGAGGCCGCGGCCTTGGCGGCGGCGACCAGGGCGCGATTCTCGAAGAAGCTGTGATCGGAGATCGCCTGGTCGATCAGCACCAGATCCTGGCGCACCACGCAGCCCGAGCCGATGGACATGTGTCCGACCTCGGAGTTGCCCATCTGGCCGTCGGGCAGCCCGACCGCGAGCCCCGATGCCTGGATGGCGGTATGGGGATACTGGGAGAAGTAGCGGTCGAAATTCGGCGTCTCGGCGATCGCAACCGCGTTGTTGGCCTTGGAGGGGTTCAAACCGAAGCCGTCAAGAATGATCAGAATCACCGGCCGGCGGGGGATTTGCTTCATGGGGTCGCTCATCGCTCTATATCCTCGGAGGGCTGGTATTCTAGCCGGATGCCGGGAGACGCGGCGACCGCGCCCTCAGGTCCCGTCGATCGGCATCCGGCGTCTCGGCAGGCCGCCGAGTCTCCAGATGACGGGAAACCTGTCGACGACGGGTTTATGATTGAGGGCCACTCGCCGCTGAAACAACAGATCGAGCCGAATCAAGCGCTCGCGGAGGACGTCATGCAGAACGACAAAATCATTGCCTTCGTCATGGCCGGTGGCCAAGGGTCCCGACTACAACCACTCACCACTGGGCGGTCCAAGCCCTCCGTCCCCTTCGGCGCGCGCTACCGGATGGTCGACTTCGTCCTGAGCAATCTGGTCAACTCGCAGATCCAGACCATCTACCTGCTGGTCCAGTACAAGTCGCAGTCCTTGATCGAGCACGTGCGCAAGGCCTGGACCATCTCGCCGCTCCTGCAGAGCCAGTTCGTCACCGTGGTGCCGCCGCAGATGATGTCGGGCGAGCACTGGTTCCAGGGCACCGCGGATGCCGTGAACCAGAACATCAACCTCATCGAGGAGCACCGGCCCGGGCTGGTCGCCGTCTTCGGCGCCGATCATATCTATCGCATGGATGTCCGCCAGATGGTGGAGTTCCATCGGCAGCACAGGTCCGACGTGACCATCGCCGCCCTGCCCGTGCCGCTCCAGGAGGCATCGAGCTTCGGCGTCATCGCGGCCGAGGAGGACGGGCGCATCCATGCCTTCGAGGAGAAACCGGCCCATCCGACGCCCCTGCCGTCTGACCCCGACCATGCATTCGCCTCCATGGGCAACTACATCTTCAGTACCGATGTGCTCATCAAGGCGCTCAAGGAGACCCAGGAGGCCGGCGAGACGGATTTCGGCCAGCATGTGCTGCCGCGCCTGCTGCGCACCCACCGGCTCTTCGCCTACGACTTCTCGACCAACCGCATCCCCGGTATCCAGCCCTACGAGACCCAGGTCTACTGGCGCGACGTCGGCACCATCGACGCCTACTTCGACGCGCACCACGACGTGCTCGGCGCCGAGCCAGCCTTCGACGTGTTCAACCCGGAGTGGCCCATCTACTCCAGCGGTTACCAGGGTCCGGTCGCCCGAGTGCTCGGCGGTCAGATCGAGAACAGCCTGCTGGGCGCCGCGACCATGATCCACACGGGCACCCTGATCAAGAACTCCATCATCCGCCGCGAGGCGGTCATCGAGGACGACGTCATCCTGGAGGACTGCATCATCATGGACTACGTGCGGATCGGGCGCGGCGCGCGGCTGCGCCGCGTCATCGTCGACAGGCACAACCACATCGAGCCGGGCGAGAAGATCGGGTTCGATCACGAGAAGGACGCTCAGCGCTTCCATGTCAGCGCCGGCGGCGTCACCGTCATTCCCCAAGGCCAGCTCAGCTACTTCGCCCGCGACGCCCGTGGGTCAGGTCGCGGCGGCTATTCCGAGTAGCCGGCCCGGCGGCTCGTCAGCCCAGCCGGACCCTTGGATCGACGGCGACATAGAGCAGATCGGTCGCCGTATTCACGAGCAGATAGGTCAGGCTGATGAGCAGCACAGACGCCTGGACCACCGGATAGTCCCGGGTCTGGATGGCCTCGACCAGGAGGCTGCCGAGACCCGGCCAGGCGAACACCGTCTCAGTGACCACGGCGCCGCCCAAGAGGGCGCCAAATTGGATCCCGAGCAGCGTCAGCACCGCCAGCCAGGCGTTGCGCAAGGCATGGCGCCAGAGCACCGCGACCGGCCCGAGCCCCTTGGCACGCGCGGTGCGCACATAGTCCTCCCCCAACACCTCCAGGACGCTGCTGCGCACCATCCGCGCCAGCACCGCCGCCAACCCCGTGCCCAAGGTCAGCGCGGGCAGGATGAGGCTGGCCAGCCCCTCTCGACCGCTCACCGGCGTCCAGCCGAGCCAGAGCGAAAACACCAGAATGAGGATGGGACCCAGCCAGAAATTGGGGATGGCCGCCCCCAGCATGGAGAAGCCCATCGCCATGCGGTCCACGGCGCTGCCACGGAAGTACGCCGCGAGGACCCCCATGGGCAGGGCGATCGCCATGGCCAACGCCAGCGCGGCGACCGCCAGCTGCAGCGTCGGTATCAGACGCTCGGCGATGAGCGCGGACACTGGACGCTGGCCCTGTAACGAGGTGCCGAGGTCGAACCGGGCCAGGCGTTCCAGGTAGTCCAGATACTGGACGCCGAGCGGCCGGTCGAGACCGAGTTCGGCGCGCAAGGCGGCCTGATCCGCCGGCCGCGCGCCCTCCCCCAGCATCACCTCGACCGGGTCGCCTGGAACCAGGTGGATGAGCAGAAAGACCAGGGTGCAGACGCCGAACATCACCAAGAGCGCCGAGCCCAGGCGGGTCAGAAGACGTTCAAGCATCCCCGTGCCCCGCGAGCGGTGCGAGCGAGCCCCGGCACTGGCTGCCCGCACCCTTCGCACTCGCCCTGCTCAAGGGCCGGCGCGCGGTGGCTTGGCACGGATGGCCGCGCCTGCCGCTCACCCCTGGATCTCGACCAGGGTGCCGACCGGGGTCAGGTCGAACAGCTCGATCAGATCCTGGTTGCGCATCCGGATACAGCCGTGCGAACGCGGCTCGCCCATGGGCTCGCTGTCCGGGCAGCCGTGGATGTAGATGTAGCGCCTGAGCGTATCCACGCAACCGCCGCGATTGCGGCCGGGCTCACAGCCGGTCAGCCAGAGGATGCGTGTCAGAACCCAGTCGCGTTCGGGACAGGCGGCGGCCAGCGCCTCGTCGTAGCGCTCGCCAGTCGGCCGGCGACCGCGAAAGACCGTGCCGGGCGGACAATCGGCGCCGATACGAATCCGCACGCGATGCAGCCCTCGCGGCGTGCAACCGCTGCCGCTCTCCTCGCCAAGCCCGTTGAGACCGGTCGAGATGCGATAGCGTCGCCATGGCCGCGAACCATCCATCAGGGTCAGGATCTGCGCCTCGACATCAATGAGGATCTTTCGCGTCATGCCGGTTGGGTTCATGTGGTCGGCCGAAGGCCTGATGGGCGCTCAAGGCGCGGGGTCGAGAAAGCCATGCGCCTGCATCTCACGCCGCGTGCCATCGTAGATGGGCGCTAGCCGGTCCAGGACATCGGCTGCCGCCGCCAGGTCGCCGGCGCGGGTCGAACGCTCGATACCCGCCGCCGCATCGGCCAACACCTGGGCACCCAAGTTCGCGGCGCTACCTTTGATGCCGTGCGCAATCCTGGTCGCCTCGGCGATGTCCGAGCACGCCAGACACCGCTTCAATTCGACGACCTGCACGTCGAAATGGTCGACGAAGATCCTGGTGACCTTGCGAACCTCATCGAACCCCAGGAGGTCGCTCAATTCATCGAGCACAGCCTTTTCGAGATAGCGCATATCCACTCCGTGCGGGGACCGCAAGTCAAGCGCCTGGACGCTGGGCGAGCCGGATCCGTATCTGGCGGAGGTCCGCGCCGAAGGCGTCCGCGAGTATGCCATCCCGCCCCCCACGGGAGCGAGCCGGCGCACCGCCTGGCCATCGCGCGCGAGAGCGCAACACCGAGGTCGCCTGGATCTCGCGAACGGCATCTTGGATGCCGCGCCGCCCCGAGCAAGCGACCTGGGGCGGAGAACCGCGAGGGTGACTAAGTCACCGACGCGCGGCGACAAACCCTTTAGAGTCTGTCCCCAGCGAGCAGCTGCCGGTCGTCCGAGGTCCAGCAGCGTTCGGCATCGATACCAGACCCCATGGCCCTGTCCGCCGCGTCGGCGCGTCGTACAGCGGGCACAGGGTCAAACAGGCGCCATGTCCAGCCAGATCCGCTCAGACACCGCACAACCACCGAAACGCGGGCGTCGGCGGCACCTGAACGGCCACACCACTTACCCCCAACAGACTGGAAACCTCCCACGATGGCCTCGTCCTACGAAACTTTCTTCGACCATGACCGCTTCGCTGTTGTTGGCCACTCTCAGGCCAAACCCTTTCCACTGCTGAGCTATCGCGGCCTGAAGCGGCTCGGTAAGACCGTCTACCCCATCGATCCGAGCAGCGCCCTCATCGATGGCGACACGGCCTACCCCAGCCTCGACGCACTGCCGGGTCCGATCGAGGCGCTCATCATCGAAGTCCCGCGCGCCGAAACCCGCGACTGGGTCGAGGCAGCGGCGCGTGCCGGTCTGCGCGACGTCTGGATCCACATGGGGCACGACACCCCAGAAGCCGTCGCCCTCGCCGAGACGTCCGGGATCGAGCTGCGCACCGGTACCTGCGCCGTGATGTACCTCAACCCCGGCCTGAGTTACCACAGCATCCACAAGGCGATCATGAAGCTGGCCGGAAAGTACTGAGCGCTCGAAACGCCGAGCCCCCAGGCTCGGCAACTCGCGCGTCAGTTCGGCGCCTCGATCGGCGCGAGCCGAACGTCCCGCAAGCCGTCGTAGTTCCCATCCGGCGCCAGCCTGTAACCCTGGACCTCCGGGCGATGGGCGAGGATCTGGGACTCGTACCAGAGCGGCAGATAAGGCAGATCTTGGTGCAGGCGCGACTGCAGTTCCCGATAGCCGCGTGCTTGCTGCTCGAGGTTTGGCGCGGCGCCCGCCGCATCGATGAGTGCGTCGACCGCGGGGCTGATATAGCGGCCCCGATTGGCCCCGTTGGGCGGGATGGAGCCGCTGTGGAAGGCATACCTGAAGATGTCCGGGGTGTTGATGCCGACCCAGGTCAGGCCGTAGAGCTGGAAGCGGCCTTCCTTGACGTCCCCGAAGAAGGTCCCCCAATCGTAGCTGCGAATGGTCAGGGCGATGCCGACGGCCGCCAGTTGCGCCTGCATGGCCGTCGCCACGCGAATCCGAAAGGGATCGCTCGACGTCTTCATGGTCAGCGCGAGCGGGCGCTCCGGCCCATGGCCGATCGCGGCGAGCAGGGATCGCGCGAGGTCAGGGTCGTGCGCAACGGGCGCCAGCTGGGCATTCCCGGCCCAATGATCGGGCGGGAGGATGGACTCCGCGAGTCCGGCGCGGTCGCGAAAGAGGGCCTGCACCAACGCCTCGCGGTCCAGGCCATGGGCCAGTGCGCGACGCACCCGCGGATCGCCCGCGACCGGATCCTCGAGGTTGAAGCCCAGATAGGAGAGGTTCCGGCCCGGCCGGACCTCGACCCGCACCGCCGGCCGGGCCGCGAGGTAGTCGACGAGCTCGGGCGAGAGGTCGTTCTGGAGCATCTGGATCTCGCCGCGCAGCAGCTTCATGACCCGCACACTGGGGTCTTTCACGGCAATCAGCTCGACCACCTGCCCGTCGGAGCGGCGCTCCAGCACCAGCCGGCCGGGCTCCGGCCATTCCAGCATCCGAAAGGGTCCGCTGCCGAGCGGGGCATCGGTGAGCTTGCGCCCGGATTGGACGACGACCGCCGGCAGGATACCCTCGGCCAGATAGGCCGGGAGCAAGGGATCCGGGGCACGCAGATGAAAATCGATGGTGTCCGACCCGATTTCATCGACCGAGTCGATGAGGCTGAGCTGGGCGCGGTGCGGCGAGGCGTTGGCCGGGTCGAGCACATAGGCATAGGTCGCCACCACGTCCTCGGCCGTGAGTCGGCTGCCGTCGCTGAAGTCGCGGCCCGACTCACCGAGCCGGAACCGATAGTGCGTCGGACTCAGAGATTCCCAGGTCGCGATCCCGGGAACCGGCAGCCGTTGATCGTCGAACTCGACCAGGCGCCGATAGAGGAGCCGATTGATGCGCTCAGAGGTCGCGTCCGTCGCGAAGCGCGGGTCCAGCGTGCGCGCCGGACCCGAGAGACCGAACCTGAGCACGCCGTCGTCCGGGACGCCGCGATCGCAACCCGTCACCGCACCGGCGAGGACGAGGAGGATCAGCGCCCGCGCGGGCCAGTCACCAACGCCGATAGGGAAGCTGCGCCAGATTGACATTGAAGTAACGCGGATCCCCGGAGACCTCTTCACCGGCCCAGTCCGGCCGCTCGAAATCGGCCTCTTCCGCATCCAGCTCGATCTCGGCCATGACCAGCCCGGCGTTCTCGCCGGCGAAGACATCCAAGTCCCAGAGGTGCCGACCCCGGCGCACGCGGTACCGAACCTTCTCGATGACGGGCGACACCGCCAGCTCACGGAGCATGATCTCGGCATCCTCCACCGGGATCCGGTACTCGAACTCCAACCGGCTGATGCCCTGGGTGGCTCCCTTGATGGTCAGATAGGCCAGGTCGCCGCGGACCCGCACCCGCACGGTCGCTGCCGAACCCTCGGCCAGATAGCCCTGCAGGATGTGCGTCTCCTCCTCGACGGCGGCGCGCCAGCTGTCGCTGCACACCAGAAACTTACGCTCGATTTCGACGGCCATTTCGCTCTACTCAGGCAGTGTCCGGCCAGCAACCGCTCCGGCGCCTGGTCGGGATTCGGACAGGATCGACAGTCCACCGTCTCAGGCCCCTTCGCGGGGGCCGAGAGGACGGCGTTCCGGCTAGCGCTTGCGCTCGAACAGGGCCATGGATTCGACGTGTGCCGTGTGCGGAAACATGTCCATCACACCCGCCGCGCGCAGCTCGTAGCCCAGCGTATTCACCAGTCGGTCTGCGTCCCGCGCCAGGGTCGTGGGATAGCAGGAGACGTAGAGGATCCGCTCGATGCCGAGACGCGGCAGCCAGTCCAGCACCTGCAAGGCACCGCTGCGCGGCGGATCCAGCAGCACCTTGGAAAAAGACTGGCGCATCCAGGGCTGGTGGTCCAACTCGCCATAGAGGTCCGCCACCTGGAAGTCGACGTTGGCGATGCCATTGCGCTGCGCATTGGCCAGGGCACGCGCGACCAGACCGGCATCGCCTTCCACACCGACCACGCCGGCCACCCGCTTGGCCAGCGGCAGGGTGAAATTGCCCAGTCCACAGAAGAGATCCAGCACCTGATCTTCTGGCTCCAGCCCGAGCAGATCGAGCGCCTGATCCACCATCCGCCGATTCAGCTCCAGGTTGACCTGCGTGAAATCCGTCGGCAGAAAGGCCAGGTCGAGCCCATGGCCGGGCAGGCTGTAGCTCAGCTCGGTCTCCTGCCCCGGCAGCGGCCGGATCGTCTCGACACCGCCCTCTTGCAGATAGATCTTGAAGCCCTCTTCTCGACCGAGCGCCAGCAGCAGCGCCTCATCCTCGGGCGTCGGCGTCTGCATGACCCGGAACACCAGCACACAGGAGGCGTCACCCATGGCGACTTCGATCTGCGGCAACTGATCGCGGATGCTCATCCGGTCGATGGTGTCGCCGATGACCTGGAGGCGCTCGCCCACCTTGGGGTGCAGCACCTCACAGCGGGTGAGATCCGCCAGAAAGGCGTTGCCACGCTCGCGGAAGCCCACCAGGGTGCGGCCCTTCTTGGCGACGCGGCGCACACCCAGGCGCGCCTTGCGCCGGTAGCCCCAGTGCTCGGCCGTCAGGGGCGCGAGCCAGCGCTCGGGCGCCACCTTGCCCATGCGGGCGAAGACGTCGTCCAGGCTCTCCTGCTTGATGCGGATCTGGGCCTCGGCATCCATGTGCTGCAGGCTGCAACCGCCGCAGACGCCGAAATGCGGGCACCTGGGCTCGACGCGATCCGGCGAGGCGCTCAGCACCTCCTCGACCACTGCCTCGTCGAAGCGCCGTTGAACACGCCGATAGCGAAAGCGGACGCGCTCGCCAGCGAGCGCGCCATCGACGAAGACCGTCTTGCCGTCGATGTGGGTCAGTCCGCGACCTTCGTGGGTCAGGGACTCGATCTCGGCCTCGACGGCCTCTTGGGGAATGGGTTTCTTGGATTTTCTCGACACGGGGGAGGTCAGTTTTCAGTTGGCAGTTTTCAGTTGGCAGGTGTCAGTCCGGCTTGGTGTGGGCTGTATCAGGCGGGAAAGACGCCGGTGGAGAGGTAGCGGTCACCACGGTCGCAGATGATGGCGACGATGACCGCGCCCTGGAGGTCCCTGGAGAGACGCAGGGCGGCGGCGACGGCGCCTCCCGAGGAGACGCCGCCGAAGATGCCCTCCTTCGCCGCGAGCTCGCGCGCCGTTTGCTCGGCCAGGGACTGGGAGACGTCGATGATGCTGTCCACGCCGGCTGGGTCATAGATACGCGGCAGATAGGCCTCCGGCCAGCGGCGGATCCCGGGGATGTTCGAGCCTTCCTCCGGCTGCACGCCGACGATCTGGACCTGGGGATTGCGCTCCTTGAGGTAGCGCCCGGTCCCCATGATGGTCCCGGTCGTCCCCATGGCGCTCACGAAGTGGGTCACACGGCCCTCTGTGTCCGCCCAGATCTCCGGCCCCGTGGTCTCATAGTGGGCCGCCGGGTTGTCCGGGTTGGAGAACTGATCCAGACGGATCCCCTCCCCCCTCTGCTCCATGTCCTTGGCCAGATCGATGGCCGCTTCCATGCCTCCGGCCTTGGGCGTGAGGATGATCTCCGCGCCGAAGCTCTTCATGACGCCACGGCGCTCCTCGCTCATGTGCTCGGGCATGATCAGCCGCATCCGGTAGCCGCGCATGGCGGCCGCCATGGCCAGGGCGATGCCGGTATTGCCGCTGGTGGCCTCGATGAGCGTGTCGCCCGGCCGGATGGTGCCGCGCTCCTCGGCGCGGCGGATCATATTGAGTGCGGGCCGATCCTTCACCGAGCCAGCCGGGTTGTTGCCCTCCAGCTTCGCGAGGACGAGGTTGTCCGTCTCGCCTGGCAGGCGCCGCAGCCTCACCAACGGCGTGCGGCCCACGAAGTCTTCGATCGTCGGATAAGTCATCTGGCCCTCTGGCAATGGGTTCGTCGACGCCAATGGTCTCTTGCAAGCCTGAGGCGCATGCGCCGGGAGCTTACAGCCTCCAGCCAGAGGCCAGCAAACCGCGCTGTCGAGCGCTGGACCGAGAACGGCCAATGTCGGTAGAGTTCCGTTGGTATCGGCGCGACGGCAAACGGCTGTTTGCCGCATCGACTGCAAGACGGAGAGCACTCAGATGAAGACGACCGACATGCCCAGCTCGGGCGCTGATCTTGCGGTGCATGATCAGGCCGCGGCACTGGAGTACGCCGGCGGCGACGCCGAGTTGGCCGCTGATCTCATGGCCGCGCTGCTCGACGGCCTTCCGGACGAGATCGAATCGCTCAAGGCCTGCCTGGCCGAATCCGACTGGCCCGGACTCGCGGAATATGCCCACCAAGTCCGCGGCGCCACGAGCTACTGCGGCGTTCCCGCGCTGGATGCCGCCATGTCGGCGCTGGAGCGAGCGGCCCGCGTCGGAGACCCCGCGCGTTGCAGAACGGGTTTCGACGCGGTTCTCCTGCACACAGCGAAACTATTCGCACTCTTCAAGACGCCAGGGGATCTGACACCTGACACCTGAAACCTGCCAACCCGAACTCAGTCATCCGCGCCTCTCGACGCCTCAACCAGACCATTGCGCTCCAGCACGCGATGGATCTTCCTGCTGGTGCGGATGAGACGGGAGAAGTCGTCGAGACCGGGCTTCTCGCCCTGCGCCAGACGCCGCTCCCAGTCCTCCAGCTCTGTGTCGAGGTACTCCAGCAGTTTCCTGGAGCAGCCGTTGCACACCCCGGAGCACAGCTGGGCCTCGGCGGATTCGAACGGGATCGCCGCGCGCACCTGGGCAATCAGCTCGCGCATGGCCGTCTGGATGTCGGGTTTTCGCGACCGAGGTCTCTGATCCTGCGCCACAGCCCGTGACATCATTCGTGGGACCAATCCCGATCGGGCGACGGCCCCTGGGGCTCGGACCCGATCCGCGCCGCCTGCGGGCAGACCATCGCACCACCCGACGGCCAGCCTCCCCGGATCTCGCCAAGGCTTATCGGCATGCTCAACACACTCAGAATCAAGACCAAGCTCCTCCTGATCGCCGGGATCCCGGCCGCCGCGCTACTCGCGCTCACCGTCTTCGGGGCGTCACAATTGCTCGCCGAGCTGGCTCAGGTCAAGCACGCGGAGGACGTTGGCCGCGTGGTCGTCGCGCTCGGCGAGGTCGCCCACGCGCTGCAGAAGGAGCGCGGCATGAGCGCCGGCTTCCTCGCGAGCAAGGGCGACACCTTCGCCGACCGACTCCCGGCTCAACGCCAGGCCGCCCTCACCGCCGTCGCCGAGCTGCAGGCCGCCATCGGCGGGATCGACCCGACCGCGGTCGCGCCCGAGTACCGCACGCTGCTCGACGAGGCCGCTGCCGGACTGGGCGACCTCCCGGATCTGCGCACCCGCATCGGCGATCTGAAGGTCACGCCGGCCGAGTCCTTCAGCAGCTACAGCGCCATCATCGCCACCCTGCTGGACATCGCCATCCGCTCCGGCAATGAGCTGCCGGATGCCCACCTGGAGCGGCTGGCCAATGCCAAGAGCGCCCTGCTCTACCTCAAGGAACGCAACGGCCAGGAGCGCGCCATTCTCTCCGGGGCCTTCGGCGCCGGCCGGATCACGGCGGCCAATTTCGACATCCTGCTCACGCTGCTCAGCGACCAGACCAACTACCTGCGCCTCACCCAGGCCTATGCAACGCCTGCGCAACAGGCGTTCCTGGCCGATCGCCTGAGCCGGCCGATCGTCGCCGAGGTCGCGCGCGTGGAGCAGATGGTCAGGGACAAGGGCGTCGGCGCCGATCTCAACTACTCGCCGACGACCTGGTTCGACCAGATCACCGCGAAGATCGATCTGCTCCGCGAAGTGGAGCAGCGGTTCTCCGCCGACATCGAGACGGGTCTGGTGCAGACCGCGCAGGCCACCAGAACACACCTCCTGGCCTATCTCGGGCTCGCCGGCAGCGTGCTGGTGCTCACCGTCTGGCTCGGCATCTGGATCGCACGCGGCATCCTGAGACAAATCGGCGGCGAACCCGCCTTTGCCGTCGAGGTGGCGCGCGCCATCTCAGACGGCACGCTCGACAACGCCATCCCGCTGCGCGCGGGCGATGAAGACAGCCTGCTGGCCTCCATGAAGACCATGCAGCACCTGCTGAAAGACCGTATCGAAAAGGAGCAGCGCATCGCGGCCGAGCGCCTGCGGGTCCAGATCGCGCTGGACAAGGCGTCGACCAACATGATGCTGGTCGACAATCTGGGCAACATCATCTTCATGAATGCCGCCGTCGCCCGGCTGATGCGCGAATCGGCGCCCCAGATCCGCAAGGTCCTGCCAGGCTTCGATGCGGGCCACCTCCTCGGCACGCCGTTCGAGGCACTGCAGCGCCATCCCGGCGGGCACGTGGGTCTGCTCACAGACCTGCGGCACGAACAAAGCATCCAGATGGAGCTGGGCGAGCGCATCTTCCGCCTGGTCGCCAATCCCGTGGTCGACGCGGATGGCAACCGCATCGGCGCCGTGGTCGAGTGGGCGGACCGCACCAACGAGATCAAGGCCGAGCGCGAGCTTGCGAACCTGCTCGACGCCGCACTGCGCGGCGACTTCAGCCTGCGCATGAGCACCACCGACAAGCACGGCTTCTTCCGCCAGGTCGCCGAGGAGATGAACCGGCTGATGGAGATCGTCTCGGCCGGCCTCGCCGACATCGCACGCGTGCTGCACGGCATCGCCGATGGCGACCTCAACCAGCAGATCACCGCCGACTACGCCGGCACCTTCGGCGCCCTCAAGGCGGACACCAACGCGACGGTTCGCCAACTCAAGAAGATCGTCGGGGGCATCCTGGAATCGACGCAATCCATCAGCAGCGCCGCCCAGGAGATCTTCATGGGGAATTCAGACCTCTCCTCGCGCACCGAGTCCCAGGCAGGCTCGCTGGAAGAGACCGCCAGTTCCATGGAAGAACTGAGCCAGACCGTCCAGCGCAATGCTCAGAGCGCCGCCCAAGCCAACGGTCTTGCCGACACCGCCAGCCAGACCGTCCAGCAGGGCGGAGAAACCGTGAAGGCCCTGGCCGGCACCATGGGGAACATTCAGGAGTCGAGCCGCAAGATCGCGGATATCATCGGCGTCATCGACTCCATCGCCTTCCAGACCAACATCCTCGCGTTGAATGCCGCCGTCGAGGCGGCCCGCGCCGGGGAGCAGGGCAAGGGATTCGCGGTCGTCGCCGCGGAGGTGCGGCAGCTCGCGCAGCGTAGCGCTCAGGCGGCCAAGGAGATCAAGACGCTGATCGACGAGTCGGTCGCGCAGGTCGCGGGCGGAGCTCGACTGGCCACCCAGGCCGGCGATGAGATGGACGCCGTCATCCGGCACTTCAAAGAGGTCGCCACGCTGGTCTCTGAGATCTCCGCCGCCAGCCGCGAACAGTCGTCCGAGATCGAGCTGGTGACGCGTGCCGTCAGCCAGATCGACGAGATGACGCAACAGAATGCGGCGCTCGTCGAAGAGGCCACCGCCGCCACCGAGAGCCTGGAGGAGCAGGCGCGCGAGCTCTCTGGGACGGTCGCCGTCTTTCGCTTCGATCGCGGCGAGCCAAGGCAGGACCCGCCGTGGAACGGCCGGGAGCGCCGTGGTCCGCGGCGGGCGACCAATGTCGCCCGCATCCGCCCGACCCCAGGCCCCGCCGCAGAGGCGTCAGGGCCTGCGAACTCGCGCTCCAAGCAAGAGCCAGCCCCGGCGCCCAAACACCATGCACCCCGGCCGGCGCGCGAAGACGACGACTGGGAAGAGTTCTGAGCAGGTGTAACCAGTTATCCAGAAGCAAGCCGGCCGCCCGAAACGGCCGGCTCGACCATCAACCTAACGCACACCCGAGGTTCGCGATGCTGTCGATGAATCGCCACGCAGGCATCTTCCTGGCCATGGCCCTCATGCTACCCACCACACTGGCGTTTGCGAGCGGCGGCGGCTCGGGCGCCACCGGGGATTTTCCCGGCTACATGGAGATCGATCCCGCGCTCGTCGTCAATCTCTCCAACCCGAGCAAGGCCAGGTATCTGCGCGTGGACATCCAGCTCTTCATCGAGAGCAAGGAAGAGGCCGACCTGGTGGCACACCACATGCCCCGTCTCCGCGACCGCCTGATCAGCCTGCTCGCCGGACGCGACGGCAGCACCCTGACGACGACCGAGGCGCGTGACGCCCTGCGCGGCGAACTCCTGAGCGACTTGCGCGAGACCATGACGGCACAGGCCGGAAGGCCAGCCATCAGCGCAATCTACTTCACCGGATTCATCATGCAGTGACCCTGGATCCGGCGGTTAACCGCCGGATCCAGGGTGACGAACTGGGATCGTCAGGATGGCGGTGTCCGCGACCCCAGGACATCGTCTTCGCCCGTCATCCGCCTCGACCATCGAGCCCCTCACCAGCGATAGACGGCCTCGATGACCTGCCGCCGCGCATCCTCGCTGAACGATTCGCAGAGGCCCCGCAGCGTCTCCTGCCTCGCGCTCGGGTGTTCGGCCGCCGCGACGGCCCCGCCGCCCGCGTGACCCATGATCCGAATCCAGATGCGTCCACCCTCCGGGAGTGGCGTAGAGCGGATTTCGAGCCTCACCCGACCCGGATCAGACTGTCGCGGATCCTGCCCCAGGACCTTGATGTCGACATCCCGCAGCGCATGCGCGCGCAGCGCCGCGAAGAGTCGTTCCAGGGCCTCGCGCTGAGACTCGATGCCGTCCAGCAGGCCGAGTGGCTTGAGCAGGGATTGAAGAGACCCTGCCCTGGCAAGATCCTCGGGCGCGAGCTCAAGCGACCAGGCCCAGTCTCCACCGAGCGCCTGGCCGGACTCCGGCTCGGGCACCTCGATGCAGACCGGCGCGATGCGAAGCTCCAGCAGCGCGATGTCGTCGCGCTGCGGAGTCTCTCCACAGTGTTGCCGCAAGGACTCGGCAAGCGCCGGGAAGATCGGCTCGCCATGGGTCCAGTCGGTGAGATGGGGATCGAGCCGGACCGCACCGAAGGCCTGATCGCCCTGGTCGCGCGCCGCCATCAAGCCGTCGCTGAAGAGCAAGAGGCTGTCACCGACCTCGACCCGCCGCTCGCGCGGCAGATCGCCGGGCGGCAGCTCGCTCAGCACCCCCAGAGGCACGGCGTGAGAGGCGAGCTCCTGAAGGCCAGCGCGCGTCCTCAGCCAGGCGCTCGGCATGCCGCCGTTCCACCAGCTGAGCCGGCGACCACTGCCGGACAGCGTGATGAGACAGGCCGACATGAAGCGGTCGGAGGGGAGCAGTCCATGCAGCTTGCGGTTGATTTCATTCAGCACCTCGGCGTCCTCGACGCCCTTGAGCGTCATGGCGTGGAACGCATCGGCGACCGGGAGGGCGCCAATGGTCGCCCCAAGCCCGTGCCCGGTGATATCGGCCATCAGAATCCGCAGACCACCGTCCGGCAGGTGCTGGGTCAACAAGAGATCACCGCCGAAGGTCGCCGCCGAGGTCTGCAGGCAGCTCAGATGCTCGCTGCTGACATTGCGGTTGTTGATGGCCCGGCTGAAGACGCGCTCGGCGAGTTGCTGCTCCTGTTGCTCGCGCTCCAGCAGATCCGCCAATGGCTGGCTGCTCGCCGCCATGCGGCGTTGCAGCTCACGCACGCGCTCGGTCGCCAGGATCCGCGCCTTGAGCAGCGTGAAGCTGAAGGGCTTCGTCAGGAAATCGTCACCGCCGGCTTGGATGCAGCCCATCATGGTCTCCTCGTCGGAGAGGGCCGTGAGGAAGATGACCGGCACGAAATCGCCCGCCGCCGCGGCTTTGATCCGACGGGTCGCCTCGATGCCGTTCATCACCGGCATCATGATGTCCATGAGGACGATGTCCGGGCGCTCGCGCTCGAAGCAGCGGATCGCCTGCTCGCCGTCGATCGCGGTGCAGACGCTGAACCCCTCCAGTTCGAGCATCCGCTTGACCAGTTGGAGATTCACTGGATCGTCGTCCACGACCAACGCCTTGCCCCGCGAGCACGCCGGCAGCCTCGCGAGGCGAGCGTGCGGCGTCCCCTCGGGCGAAAGAGATTGGACATGCGGCATGGGGATTCCTTCCGTCACCTGCGGATCTCATTGGTTCGAAAACGCTGGGGTACCGATGTTTCGCCCCGCCCGCAGGGGATCGGGCCGCAACGGCCATCGGTAGACGACCTCGGCCCGTGAGCCATCGCCGTGGAACCGAACCGACTCGCACAGCTGCCTGAGCAAGGGGATTCCGCGCCCCCAGGGCCGCTGCGTATCGAGCGCCAGCGCCCGGGTGTCCGCTTCGCGGAAACCCTCGCCCGAGTCGCGGACCTGCATGCGAACAGAGCCGCCATCGGCGCTCGGCTCGAAGTCGACCTGGATGGAGACGCTGCCCGAGCATGCGTCCCCGAGCCGTCGCGCACGCTCCTTGTAGAAGGCGTCGAATCCCTCCGGCGTGGCCTTGAGCGTGGAATCCAGCTTGAGCACGCCGTGCTCCAGGGCATTCGCATAGAGTTCCGTCAGGATGGTTTCGAGCACGACTATCTCCTTGCGCAAGCCATCCACGAGTCCCAGCGGCCCCAGCATGGATTCGAGCGTTGGCTGGATCTGCAGCCGTTCGCCTTCCAGCTCCAGGGTCAGGGTCCAGCCGCTGTGCATGGGTACGTCAGAGACCGGGGCGGGCGTCCCGAAGAGCCCCGTCTCGATCGGGATATCCAGAACGGCGATGTCGTCCAATTGCTCGGCGCCCTGGCCATGCAGGTCCAGTGCCTGGCACAGCGCTGGCAGAATGCGGCCGGACTCAGGCTCGCGCCAGGCGTCCAGCACGGCCGGAAAACCCTCGGTGACGAACATGCGCTCCTCGCGATCATGGGCCTCGAGCAGGCCGTCCGTCATCAACAGCAGGTGATCGCCCCGGCTCAACCGCACCCGCCGGGGCGACTCCTCCAACGGCAGATCGGGGAGAATGCCCAAGGGCAGGGCATGCGCCGTCAGCTCCCGCAAGCCGCCGCTGGTCTTCAACCAACCGCTCGGCATGCCGCCATTCCACCACCGCAGCTCTTCGCAATTGGCCGGAATGGTGACCAGGATGGCCGCCATGAAGCGATCCGCGGGCAGCAGCTGATAGAGCTTGCGGTTGAGCTCGGCCAGCACCTGGGCATCGCTCACGCCCTTGCGCGTCATCGCATGAAAGGCATCCGCCACCGGCAAGGCCGCAACCGCCGCCGCCAGGCCATGGCCGGTAAAGTCGCCAATCAGGAGACGCAAAGCGCCGTTCGGCAGGTGTTGAGTGAGCACGATGTCGCCGCTGAAAATGGCCGCCGGGCGGAACACCATGCCGATCTGGTCCATGACGACATTACGCCCCTTCACGGCACGATCCAGGACGCGCTCGGCCAGCGCCTGCTCCATGCGCTCGCGCTCCAGGAGTGCGGCAACGGTCTGGTTGCGCTCCGACATCCGCTGCTGGAGTCCACAGACGCGCTCCATCACCAGGATGCGCGCCCTGAGCGCGCTCGCCCTGAAGGGCTTCAAGAGGAAGTCGTCGGCGCCGGACTCGATGCAGCGCAGCAAGAGCGCCTCGTCACGCTGGTGCGCCGTGAGGATGACCGGGACGAAACGGTCGCCGGCGAGTGCCTTGATGAGACGCGTGGCCTCGAAGCCGTCCAGGCCGGGCAAATCGGTGCCGACGAAGACGATGTCCGGCCGCTCCGCCTCGAAGCGGGCGATCGCCTCCTCGGCCGTCGTCAAGACCAGACAACCGCAGGCGTGGGCCGCCAATACCGGCACCATCACCTCGGCGATGCGCGGATCCGGCTCCACGATCATCGCGTAACCGCGCCGCCCCAGCCAACGCGGGCCGGAGTCGGCAAGGCCCAAGGGGGCCGGGAGGTCTCGCGAGGCGTTCAGGGCGTGCATGGCACTTGGTCAGTCGACCGTGAACAGCTTGTCGAAGTTGGCGATCTTCAGCACGCGCGCCACATCCTCGCTGGCGCCCGTGATCCTGACCCGCTTGGGGTCGGAGCCGACAAACTCGCGCAGCAGAAGCAGCATGCCGAGCGCGGAGCTGTCGAGATAGGAGGCATCCGAGAGATCGACGACGAACTTGGTCGTCTTGCCCGTCGCATCCTTGTACGCCTCCCTGAAGGCCTTGTGCTGGGAGAAGTCGAAGCGCCCGTCGATGGCGATGACGACCTGGGACTTCTCCGCGTCAGAACGTGCCGTGACACCCATGTGTAGCTCCGTGTTGTCTTATTGATCGAATCTTCAGCTTGATTGAATCTTCAGCGTCTAGCGCTTGGCCGCCGCACCCTTGAGCAGGGCATCCGCGATCTGCTGCAAGGGCAGAACCTCCCGCGCCGCGCCGCGCTTGACGGCCTCGCCCGGCATGCCCCACACCACGCTGGTCGCCTCGTTCTGAGCAACGGTATAGACGCCGATCTCGTGCAGTTCCTTGAGCCCCTCGGCCCCGTCCGCGCCCATGCCCGTGAGCAAGGCGGCGGTCGCATTGGTTCCGGCCGCCTTGACGACGGAGCGGAAGAGCACGTCGACGCTGGGCCGATGCCGGTTCACAGGCTCGTTCTGGTTCAGCCGGCAGACATATCTGGCCCCATCGCGCGCGATCTCGAGATGGAAGTCGCCGGGCGCCACATAGGCGTGCCCGGACATGACGCGATCTCCCTCGGCGGCCTCCTTGACCACCAGGCCGGTCTGACGATTCATGCGCTCGGCAAAGGCCGCGCTGAAGCCCGGCGGGATGTGCTGCGCGATGACCACGCCGGGCGTATCCGGCGGCAACCGCAGCAACACCTCCTTGATGGCCTCGGTCCCGCCGGTCGAGGCGCCAATGGCGATGACGCGGTCGGTCGTGCGGAAGGACTGGATGGCCCGCCGTGGGATCTCGGCCGGCCCTTCGGCCGCGGCGGCACGGGCTGGCAGCGGTGGCAACGCCCGAACCCGAGCCCCGGCCGCCGCGCGGATCTTGGCGACCAACTCGTCCGCGTACTCCTGCAAGCCGTATCTCAGGTCCATGTCCGGCTTGCGCACGAAATCGACGGCGCCCAGCTCGAGGGCGTGCAGCGTCACCTCGGCGCCCTTCGCCGTCAGGGACGACACCATCACCACCGGCATGGGGCGCAGGCGCATGAGATTGCGCAGGAAGGTGAGCCCATCCATGCGAGGCATCTCGACGTCCAGCGTCAACACGTCCGGATCCAGCGCCTTGATCTTGTCGCGCGCGATATAGGGATCCTGCGCGGCGCCCACCACCTCGATCCCGGGCGCCTGGCCCAGGATCTCGGTCAGCAGCTTCCGCACCAGGGCCGAGTCGTCGACGATGAGAACGCGAATAGGGTTGGCCACGGGCACCTCAGAAGAGCTCGATATCGCCTTCGTCCATGGATTGCTGACTCACGGGGCGATGGGCCGCCGCGATCAGCTCGGTGCGCAGGGTCTCGAGCCGCTGCTTGGCCTGCGCGATGTCCTCCGGCGAGCGCAGCTGGCCGGAGGGAATGAGCTTGAGGTCCGCCACGAACCTGTCCATGAAATCGATGCGCATCTGCGCCTGCACCAGCACCTGACGGGTGATGTCCTCGAACTGGAGCAGACGCACGGCGGCGCCGACGTTCGACTGGAGGCGCTCGACCACGACCGCCAGCTCGCTCAAGCCTTGCGACACCATGGCGTTGAGGCTCTGAACCTGAACGATCATCTCGTCCATGGCGCCCTTGGCGGTGATGGAGGCGTTGAGATCCTGGGATGCCATCTCGCCGACGATGTCACGGGTGTCCTGGAACACGAACTGGGCCGCCTCGACCTGGTCGCGGATCTGGTCGTTGAACTCGGCGGCGTCCTGGGAGAGCTTGCGCACCTCCTGGGCCACGACCGCGAAGCCGCGCCCTGCCTCGCCGGCGCGGGCCGCCTCGATCGCGGCATTGAGGGCGAGCAGATTGGTCTGACGCGCGATGCGCTTGGCGCCGTCCAGCCGCTCGAAGATGTCGTTCATCTGGGTCGTGAGATCGTCGATCTGATGCGCGACCTGGATGCTGTGTTTGCCCATGTCGATCAGCCGTGCGACGTTCTCGGACAGCAGCTCGCTGTTCGCCTGCAGGAACTGATTGATATCGATGAGATCGCTGTGATCCTGCCCATCGCCCGCACTCTGGGTGACCAGGCGCATCACCAGCCCCTGCTGCGCGCGCGACTCCTCCGAGAGCCCGGTGAAGCTGGAATGGAGATCACGCGCCGCGTGACCGACCAAGTCCATGGCCTGCCCCACCAACTGGCGCAGCTCGACCATCTGCGGGCCGATGAGTCCGTCGGTCTCGACCACCAGATCCCAGAGTTCGTGCTCGGCCTGTCCGGTCGATGACGGCCCAGGCGCCGCGAGAGCGCCAGACGCCTCGGGCGCCGGCGCGCGCTGGCGGCGCAGGCCCCAGAGAGGCCAAATCAGCGCCACGCTCAGGACCCACGCCCAGGCTGGCAAGACGCCCGGAATCACGAGAGACAGCAGCCACACCAGCACGCTGATGCTGAGCGGTGGCCAGTGCGTTTTGATCTTGTCCAACATCTACTCTCCTTCCGGGCTTGGCCCGATCACCGAGCTCGACAGACTCCGACAGCGTATGTCAGGAGAACAACTCGACCTCGCCCTCCATCTTCGATTGGCGCAGCGTCTCGCGGTAGCTGCGCTCGCGCTCGATGATGGTGTCGTTGTGCATGCTCCGCAGCTTCTTCACCAGCACGCGTCCCGTCGTCGGGAAGAAGTAGACCTTGCGGGGATAGTTGCCCAGCAAGTCCTGGGCGGTGACCTTGATGTCTTCGGTGCGCAGGTACTCGACGACGAACGTGGCGTTGCGCTCCCCCACGACGTGATTCTTGAAGCCAGGCAGCACGTTGCCACCGCCGAAGATCTTGGCCTCCAGGTTGGAGCGCCGCGCGCCGAGCTTGAGCAGCTGGTTGATCAGGATCTCCATGGCGTAGTCGCCGTAGCGCATGGAGCGGCCAAAGCGGCTGTCGTCGTCGCGCTTGTCGTCCGGCAGCATGAAGTGATTGATGCCTCCGGTGCCGCTCACGCGATCCCGAATGCAGGCGGCAACACAGGAACCCAACACCGTGACCATGAGAATCTCACGCCTGGAGACATAGTATTCCCCCGGCAGGATCTTGACCGCGTCCGTCTCGAAATGACGGTCGTAGTAGAGATTGGGCGCCAAGACTTCCTCGAATCCATGATCCATCGGGTTCTCCGCTCACTGACTGCCCAATGGGGCATAGACCGTCTTGCCTTGTAGACGGAAGAGGTCCGAAACATGGGTCAGGCTCTCCGAATGGCCCACGAAGAGGAGACCGTCCTGGCGCAGCAGGGGATGGAAGCGCGCCAAGAGCCTGTACTGTGTCGGTTTGTCGAAATAGATGAGCACATTGCGGCAGAAGATGACGTCGAAGCGTCCGCGCATCGGCCAGTGGTCGTCGAGCAGGTTCAACGGGTGGAAGCTGACCAGGGCGCGCACCTCGGGGCGCACGCGCACCATGCCGGCCTGCGCCCCCTTGCCGCGATGGAAGAAGCGCTTGCGCACCTCCTCCGAGAGCTTCTCCACCCGCTCGATCGGGTAGACGCCCTTGTAGGCGTGCTTGACGACATTGGTGTCCAGATCGGTCGCCAGGATCTTGACCGGCGGCTTCCAGGTGCCGAAGGCATCGATCATGGTCATGGCCATGGAATAGGGCTCTTCGCCCGTCGAGCAGGCCGACGACCAGAGCGTGACCGGATTCTGACCCTTCCGCTTCACCTCCAGGGCGCGCTCGGCCAGGATCGGGAAGTGATGCTGCTCGCGGAAGAAGGACGTCAGATTGGTGGTCAGCGAGTTGGTGAAGTGCTGCCACTCCTCCGGGTTCTCATCGAGAAATCTCAGATAGCCCTGAAAGGTGTTCAGCCCATTGGCGCGCAGACGACGGGCGATACGGCTGTAGACCATGTCGACCTTGCCGTCGCTGAGCGAGATGCCCGCATGCTCGTAGATGAGCCCGCGGATCTGCTCGAAATCCGCGGGGGTGAACTGAAACTCGCGCTCGCGCGTCGCTGATTCGGAAGACAATTGACACGACCCCATCGTTGCGGCTGCCCCGCTCTCTTCGCGAGAGGCTGGTTGCGCGCCTAATTGATTCGGACACCGCGGCCATCGACGCTCAGCCTGCGAGCGTCAAAACTCCTCCCACTCGTCCTCCGCGCTCTGCAACTGAGCCGGCACGGCTGGGCCGGTCGCACGCGCCGTCGCCGCCCGCCCCTTCTGCCCCATGCGCACCGGCGCGGCAGCACCGCGACTCGCGCGAGCCTCGGGCGTGGGCGCGGCAGGCGTCCTCGCCGTCGGACGCGGCGCTAGAGCCTGGGTGCGTCCGCCCTCGGCGCCATCGACGCGGAAGACGCTCACGGCCCGCGCCAGCCCCTGCGCCTGCTCCTCAAGCGACTCGGCGGCAGCCGCCGCCTCCTCCACCAGCGAGGCGTTCTGCTGGGTGACGTCGTCCATCTGCGTGATGGCCTGATTCACCTGTTCGATCCCCGAGGTCTGCTCGTCCGAGGCGGCGGAGATCTCGGCGATGAGGTCGGAGACCCGCTTCACCTGGTTGACGATCTCCTCCATGCTCTCGCCCGCCGCGTGGACCCGCTCGCTTCCGGTCGCGATAGCCTGCGCGTCCTCCTGGATCAGCACCTTGATCTCCTTCGCCGCCGTGGCCGAGCGCTGCGCGAGGCTGCGGACCTCCGCCGCGACCACCGCGAACCCGCGTCCCTGCTCGCCGGCCCGCGCCGCCTCGACCGCGGCGTTGAGCGCCAGGATGTTGGTCTGGAAGGCGATGCCGTCGATGACGGAGATGATGTCGCTGATCTTCTCGGCACTCGCGGTGATGACCTGCATGGACGCGACAGCGGCCTTGACCTGCTCACCGCCGCGGCTCGCCGAGTCACGCGCGCCACTGGAAAGCAGGTTCGCCTGGCGGGCGTTGTCCGCGTTCTGTTTGACCGTCGAGGTCAGCTCTTCCATGCTCGAGGCGGTCTCCTCAAGACTGGATGCCTGCTCCTCGGTGCGTTGCGAGAGGTCCGAGTTGCCGGATGCGATCTCACCGGCCGCCGTATTGATGGTGTCGGCCGATTCCTTGATCTGGCCAATCAGCTGCTTGAGCGTACCCACTGTGTCATTGGTACTGTCTTTCAGCTGTCCGAAGGTGCCCTGATAGTCGCCGTCCATCCGCTGGTTCAGATCACCCTGAGAGACCGCATCGAGCACCCGAGCCACCTCGCCCAGGCCGCGCGCGGTGATCTCCACCAAGGTATTGATGCCTTCGCCGAGACGCTTGAAGAAACCATCGAGATCATGCGTCGCCACCCGATTGGAGAAATCGCCGGCCGCGGCGGCCTCCACCAGGGCGGTCACTTCGCGCTCGATCTTCAATTCCTCGGTGCGATCCTCCCACTCGATGACCGTGCCGATGCGAGAACCGTCCTTGTCCGCAATGGGATTGGCGATCAGATTGAAAATGCGCCCAGCGATGGTGATCTGGGCCTCATGCCGGGAACGCATGACCTCCATCATTCGGTTCTGATGCGAGGGGTTCTTGTCGAAGACGTCGAGACTGGATCCGACCAAACGCTCGGGATCGAAATTCGGCAGATCGCTGCGAATCTCATGAGCGGCCTTGCGAAACATCTCGATGATCGATGGGTTGGCATAGACGATTTCGCCGTCGGGCATCGACAGCATCACGTTCGAAGCCACGCTATCGAGCGCGTAACGAATGCGTAGGCTTTCGGTGGCCACGCGACGGGCTTCGGTCATGTCGGTCTTGAGCTTGGACTGCATGCTGGCCAGCCCCTTGAGCGCCTGGCCGACCTCGTCTTCGCGCGCCTCGTCGATGACCTGGTCATAGTCGCCGCCGCCAATCGCCGCGAATTTTCCCACCAGATCGCGCAATGGACGGACCACCAAGCGACCAGTGATCCAGCCCAGTAGCAACACCAAGGCTGCGCCGATGCCCAAACCGATACCGACCACGCTCAAGATCTGTGCACGAACCGCCTCGGTCACTTCGGACTCGGGGAACGCCGCCAGGACGCTGTAACCCCAGGGCGCGAACGACCGACGCTCGACCACCCAACCTGCGGGCGCACCGGCAACCATCGCTGCGACCACTTCTGGGTCCGCATCGCGGCTGTGCATGCGTACCCGCTGGCGATCGTCGAGCAGGACCATGAGCCCCCGCTTCAGAATATGACTGTCGGCAATCCCATCCTCCAGCACCTTCAGGTCAGCCTTGTAGCCAACATAGCTGATCCCGATCACGGCCCCCGTGGCGTCATGGATGGGCGCGTAGCCGGTCAGGAAGGGATTCCCCAGAATATCGACCTGACCGAAGAATGGCTGATCCGCGCGAATCGCCTGGATCGCCTTACCGTTGGGATCGAGCACGGTGCCAATGGCGCGCTTGCCCTCGCGCATGACGTTGGTGGAGACGCGCACGAACTCATCGCCTTGCCGAACGAACAGGGTCGCCGTGCCGCCGGCAATCGCCGTGACGCGATCCACCAGTTCGAACCGATTGGCCTGTGGCTGCCCACCCAGCAACAGATCGGGGACTTGGCGCTCGCCCACGGTGACGCTCTCGCCCAGCGACGCGGTGCCAAGAGCCTCGACCCCTTGCGTCAGCAAGGCCATCGACGCCTGGACACGCTCCTTCATGATCGCGTCGGTCACGGCCAACAAGCGTTCGGCCGAATCCAGCCCGGCTGCAACCTCCTTCCCCGCCTGAGCACGCATGGCGGCGCTGCCGTTCAACGCCAAGACGCCGACGAGGATCAACACCACGCCGAGGGTAAGAATGGCAACGGCGAGGTAGAGCTTGGCTTGCAGGCTTTTTCTAAACATCATGAAAGTGTCCTAGGCAAGATGATTGGTCGAGTTCCAGGCCGGTAGGGCGGATACCCGCCAGGGTGATCCGCCTCTTCAAGGGTAGCGACCAGCCTGAACGCCCCACGCCGGAATCGCGACCGCGCGGCGGAAAGGATGAACAAGGACATCAGATCCCGTATTCAAGGAACACACCCTAGGCGACGGCCGTCTGCACTTGCTCGACCAGGCCCATTTCCGCGCTCGTCATCAGCTTCTCGATATCCACCATAATGATCATCCGATCTTCCAGCGTGGTCAGACCATCGATGTAATCGGTATCCATCACGGCGCCGAACTCGGGTGCGGAGCTGATCTTGTCACGACCGAGCGCAATCACATCCGAGACGCCATCGACCACCATGCCGATCACCCGTCCGGCGATATTCAGAATGATGACGACCGTGAACTGGTTGTACTCGACCTGACCCAAGTTGAATTTCAGGCGCATGTCGATGATGGGCACGATCACGCCGCGCATATTGATCACGCCCTTGATGAAGGCCGGCGAGTTGGCAATCTTGGTGACCGCGTCGTAGCCACGAATCTCCTGCACCTTGAGGATGTCGATCCCATACTCTTCGTCGCCGAGAGTGAAGGTCAGGTACTCCCGCGAATCGTCGCTCATCGTCGAGGCCCCCTCCTGGCTCAAAACGTTCATGTCTTAGGCTCCGATGGATTTGAAGTTATCAGTGGAGAAGTTGTCAGTGGAGAAGTTGCCAGTGGATCGGCTCAAGCCGCCTTGCGGTTGAGTCGAACCAGGGCATCGACGTCCAGGATGAGTGCCACGCGGCCGTCGCCCATGATGGTGGCACCCGAGACGCCCTCGACCTTGCGGTAGTTCGTCTCCAGGCTCTTGATGACGACCTGATGCTGGGCGACCAACTCCTCGACCAGCAGTGCCGCGCGCCCCTCGTTGGTGTCGACGATGACCAGGATCCCGTCCTCATGCCGAATCTTCTCCCCGGCGAAGCCGAAGACGTCGTGCAGGACCACCAGCGGCAGATACTCGCCATTGACCAACGCCAACTGGCCACGCCCCGCAACCGACTTGAATTGCTCGGGTCTCGGCTGGATCGACTCCCGGATGGCGGTGAGCGGCAGGATGAAGATCTCCTCGCCCATGCGCACCGAGAGACCGTCCAGGATCGCCAGGGTGAGCGGCAGCCGGATGGTGATCTGGGTGCCCCGGCCCGGCTTGGAGTCGATGTCGACCCGGCCGTTCATCTCCTCGATGTTGCGCCGCACCACGTCCATGCCGACGCCGCGACCGGAGATGTCGGTCACCTTTTCCGCCGTCGAGAATCCGGCATGGAAGATGAGTTGCCAGACCTCTTTGTCAGTCGGGTTCTCGGGCATGGGGATGCCCTGCTTCGCGGCCTTGGCCAACAGCTTTTCGCGGCTGAGTCCGGCGCCGTCGTCGCTCACCTCGACCACGACGCTGCCGCCACGGTGGCTGGCGCGCAGCAGAATCTCGCCGATCTCGGGCTTGCCCGCCTCGCGGCGCTGCTCCGGCAGCTCGATGCCATGATCGATGCTGTTGCGCACCAGATGGTTGAGCGGATCGGCCAGACGCTCGATCAGCCCCTTGTCCAGCTCGGTATCCTCGCCGACGAGCTTGAGCGTCACCTTCTTCCCCAAACTCGCCGCGGTGTCTCGCACCACGCGCGGGAAACGGTTGAAGACGAAATTGATCGGCATCATGCGGATGGACATCACCGCCTGCTGCAGGTCGCGCGAATTGCGCTCCAGGTTGGAGAGTCCGCTGAAGATGCGCTCGAAGAGCACGGGGTCGAGGTTGGAGGCCGACTCCGCGAGCATGGCGTGCGTGATGACCAGCTCGCCGACCAGATTGATGAGCTGATCGACCTTTTCCACGCTCACGCGGATCGAGGTCTCGGCGGCGGCGGGACGCGCGGCCCCGGCCGCCATGGGCTTGCGCTCGCCCCCCTTGATCGAACGCAGGGGCTGCGCCGCGCTTGCGGATGTCTCGTGATCGCCAGCCTCTTCAGGCACACCGGGCGCGGCGTCGAAAAAGCCGAAACCCTGCGCCTCTTCGGCGCGACTCCGGCTCGCGACGGCAGCGACTTCCTGCATCCCAGGACTGCCGCCGAAGAGTCCGAAACCGCTCTCCTCCTGATCCAGTGCCTGCTCGCTACCGGGTGCCCCGGCGAAGAAACCGAATCCATCCTCATCCTCATTCTGCTCCAGCGCCGGCGCGCGACCCGGCGCCCCGGCGAAGAAGCCGAATCCGTCTTCTTCCTCATCCTCCAGGCACGCGGAAGCGGTCTGCTGGGAAACGGCGCTGTCGACCGTGATCTCGACAGGCTCCGGGTCGCCGAGGAAGGCGATGACATCGCGGATGCCACGCTCGTCGCTGGCGCTCGTCAGACGCCAATGGTGGAGATCCTCCGCATCCTCCCGCACCCGTTCGAGCGGACCGAGCATGACGAGGGCATCGGCAAGCGCGCGAAGATCCGCGCCCGAGAGCGGCCCGATCTCGCTTGGCCGAAAGCGCAGCTGCCAGGTCACCGGCTCGCGCGGCGCCGCCGGGCTCGCGGCGACGGGCTCGATCGCGTCACCGCCCTCCGTCGGATCCAGTCGAGCCAGGATCTCGAGCCGCTGGCAGACCTCCGCGACGCGCGGATCTTCGTATTCGGTTCCGGACTGATGCGCGGCGAGCTGCTCCTTGAGGACATCGCCCGCCTGGAGGAAGGCATCGATCATCTCGACCGTGGGCGCCAGCTCCTGCTTGCGCAGCCGGTCCAAAAGGGTCTCCAGGACATGGGTCACCTCGGCCATGTCGCCGAAGCCGAAGGTGCCAGCCCCGCCCTTGATGGAATGCGCCGCGCGAAAGATGGCGTTCAGCGTCTCCAAGTCCGGCGCCTCGACATCCACCTCGAGCAGTAGCCCTTCCATCGCGGCCAGGTGCTCGCCGGCCTCTTCGAAGAACACCTGATAGAACTGACTCAAATCGATGGCCATTCCCATTCCCCTCGTGTCGGTTGGAGCCGCGCAATCAGCCGATGACCTTGCGTACGACGTCCATCAGCTTCTGAGGGTCGAAAGGCTTGACCAGCCAACCCGTCGCCCCGGCCGCCCGGCCTTGGCTCTTCATGGCATCGCTGGACTCGGTGGTCAGCATGAGGATCGGGGTCGTCTTGTACTGCGGCATCGCACGCAGCTGCTTGATCAAGGTGAGACCATCCATGCGCGGCATGTTCTGGTCGGTGAAGATGAGGTTGAAGCTACCGGAGCGGGCCTTGTCCAGGCCATCTTGGCCGTCGACCGCCTCCGACACCGAGTAACCGGCATCTTTCAAAGTGAACGACACCATCTGTCGAATGGATGGGGAGTCATCCACTGTAAGAATCGTCTTTGCCATGGCATGCGCCCTGAGAATTGCTGTGGTTCCGATTGCGAGACGCGGTCCACCGGACCCGTGCCTCGTCCCTGTCGCCTATCCTGACCGAGTGGCCGCTTCCAAGCCGCTGCGCCCGAGCGAGCCGGCAAGGCCGGCTGCAGACGCTCGCCCGTCGTCGTCGGCCCCAGCGAAGAGGAGGGTAACGGACGCCCAGGGGGGGGTGGTCGTTCCCCGACGGGCCGCCTTGGCGGTTGTGCGAGGCTCGGACTGAGCGCAGGCATCGCAACCTGACGATCGACGCCAGAGAAGATGCACCGCCCACGACCGCACAGATGTCCAAGACCGCCACACGGCCACTCGCCGCCCGGATCCTCCACCTCGCACAGGTACCAATAGATCCGACGCCCCTTAGTGTCCTTGATGCCGCGTCCGCGTTGTGTGAACTAGATCCCCCAACTGAAAGCCGATGACCCTGCTTGCAGCCAGGTTTGAGGGTTCGGAATCCCGGCTGGCAGTTGGCAGCGATTGGATTCGCGCGATGCGCCGAGTTCCGGGCTCGACGCACGTGGGCCTGTTGTCCGACCTGTCGGATGCACTGCATCTGAAATGCCGCTGTGCGAGAATCCCCGCCCATTCGACGCACTGAGGGACGACCCAGACGATGCATGCGGAGGCACAGCTTCAGCTCCATTCGCCACTCGATCCACCGCTGCCGCGGCAGGCCGGAGAGCGCCTGCTCTGGGGCCGGCTCTACGGCTCCGGCGCCGCGCTCGCCATCGCCAACGCCGCGCGGCGCCATCACGGGCTGGTCATGGTGCTCACTCAGGACGTGCAGAGCGCCACCAACCTGAGCGCCGAACTCGCCTTCTTCCTGGCCGGCGGCGCGCTGCCCATCCTCAGCTTCCCGGACTGGGAGACCCTGCCCTACGACGTCTTCTCGCCGCTGCCGGAGCTGGTCTCGGAGCGCCTGCTGACCCTGCATCGGCTGCCCGGCCTCGAGCGCGGCATCCTGGTGGTGCCGGTGGCGACCCTGATGCAACGGCTGCCGCCACGCGACTATGTCGACGGCCACTCCCTGGCGCTGAAGGTCGGCGACCGCCTGGACCTCGACAAGACGCGCCAGCGCCTGGAGCGGGCCGGCTATTCCTGCGTCTCTCAGGTCATCGCGCACGGCGAATTCGCGGTGCGCGGCTCGCTGCTGGACGTCTTTCCCATGGGCAGCCAGGTGCCGCTGCGCATCGACCTCTTCGACAACGAGGTCGACACCATCCGCACCTTCGACCCGGACACCCAGCGCTCCAGCGACAAGATCGGCCAGATCCGCCTGCTGCCGGCGCGCGAATTCCCGCTCGACGAGGAGGCCATCGCCGGCTTCCGCCAACGCTACCGCGCCATCGTCGAGGGCGACCCGAAGCGCAGCCTCATCTACCGCGAGGTCTCCGGCGGCAACGTGCCTGGCGGGCTCGAATACTATCTGCCGCTCTTTTTCGAGGAGACCGCGACCCTCTTCGATTACCTGCCCGAGACCACCCTGGTGTTCGAGCCCGCGGACGGCCGGGAGACCGGCGACGCCTTCTTCAAGGGCGTCGAGCAGCGCTACGAGCAGCGACGCCACGACATCGAGCGCCCGCTGCTGCCCCCCGCCCGGCTCTATCTGATGCCGGACCAGCTAGCCGCCGCGCTCAACCGGCACTCGGGCGTCCTCTACCAGTCCCCCGAGATCCCCGAGCGCCGGCGCGGCTATGCAAGCGTCGCGAACTTCGCCACCACGACCCTGCCGCCGCTCGGCATCCAGGCCCGCGCGGTCGAGCCGGCGCAGGCGCTGCGGGCCTTCCTGGAGAGAGCCGGCCTGCGCGTGCTCTTCGCCGCGGAGAGCACCGGCCGCCGCGAGCTGCTCGCGGAGCACCTCCAGGGCTTCGACATCCAGGCGCGCCAGGTGGCGGGCTGGCAGGCCTTCCTCGACGGCGGGCAGAGGCTTGGCCTGACCGTCGCGCCCATCGAGCAGGGGCTGCTGCTGGAGCAACCCGGCATTGCCATCGTCACCGAGACCCAGCTCTACGGCGAGCGGGTGCGCCAGGAGCGGCGCCGGAAGGCCCGTGAGCGCGACAGCGACGCCATCGTCCGCAACCTCACGGAGCTCACCGAGGGGGCGCCAGTGGTGCATGAAGACCATGGGGTCGGACGCTACCTCGGTCTGCAAACGCTCGCCGTCGGCGGCATGACCGCCGAGTTCCTGGCCCTGGAGTACGCCAAGGGGGACAAGCTCTATGTCCCGGTCAGCTCGCTGCATCTAATCTCGCGATACACCGGCGCCTCGCCCGAAAGCGCGCCGCTGCACCGCCTCGGCGGCGATCAATGGGACCGGGTTAAACGCAAGGCCGCGCAGAAGGCCCACGACGTCGCCGCCGAGCTGCTGGACATCTACGCCCGGCGCGCGGCCCGTCAGGGCGTGGCCTTTCCGAAGCATGGGGATGAGTACGCCGCCTTCGCCGCGGCCTTCGCGTTCGAGGAGACGCCGGATCAGCTGCGCGCCATCGAGTCCGTGCTGGACGACATGGTCGACGCCAAGCCCATGGACCGCGTGGTCTGCGGCGACGTCGGCTTCGGCAAGACCGAGGTCGCCATGCGCGCCGCCTTCATGGCCGTCAACGGCGGACGCCAGGTCGCCGTGCTGGTGCCCACCACCCTGCTGGCCGAGCAGCACTTCGAGAACTTCTCAGACCGCTTCGCCGACTGGCCCGTCCGGGTGGAGAGCCTGTCGCGCTTCCGCACCACCAAAGAGCAGAAGCGGATTCTGGAAGGGCTTGAGGCCGGAACCGTCGACATCGTCGTCGGCACCCACAAGCTGCTGCAGCCCAGCATTCGGTTCAAAAACCTGGGGCTGGCCATCATCGACGAGGAGCACCGCTTCGGCGTCCGTCACAAGGAGCAGCTCAAGAACCTGCGCAGCGAGGTCGACATCCTGACCCTGACCGCGACGCCGATTCCGCGCACCCTCAACATGGCCATGTCCGGCCTGCGCGACCTCTCCATCATCGCCACCCCGCCGGTCGAGCGTCACCCCATCAAGACCTTCGTCAGCGCCTGGAACGACGCGCTGCTCCAGGAGGCCGTGCTGCGCGAACTCAAGCGCGGCGGCCAGGTCTACTTCCTCCACAACGAGGTCGAGACCATCGAGAATCAGGCGCAGAAACTGGAGGCGCTGATCCCCGAGGCCCGCGTTCAGGTCGCCCACGGCCAGATGCGCGAGCGCGACCTGGAGCGCGTCATGCGCGACTTCTACCACCAGCGTTTCAACCTGCTGGTGTGCACCACCATCATCGAGAGCGGCATCGACGTCCCGAGCGCCAACACCATCATCATCAACCGCGCCGACAAGCTCGGCCTGGCCCAACTCCACCAGTTGCGCGGGCGGGTCGGACGCTCGCACCACCGCGCCTACGCCTACCTCATCACGCCCCCGGCCAAGGTCATGACGGCGGATGCCAAGAAGCGGCTGGAGGCGATCGAGTCCATGGAGGACCTGGGCGCCGGCTTCACACTGGCGACGCACGATCTGGAGATCCGCGGCGCCGGCGAGCTACTCGGCGACGATCAATCCGGCCAGATTACAGAGATCGGCTTCACCCTCTACATGGAGCTGCTGGAGCGCGCCGTCGACGCCCTCAAGGCCGGCCGCACGCCGGAGCTGGACCGCCCGCTCGACCACGGCGCCGAGATCGACCTCGGCATCCCCGCCCTCCTGCCGAGCGACTATCTCCCGGACGTCCACACCCGTCTGGTGATGTACAAACGCATCGCCAGTGCCGCCGACCGGGACGCCCTGCGCGAAATCCAGGTCGAGATGATCGACCGCTTCGGCCTGCTGCCCGACCCAGCCAAGAACCTGGTCGACATCACCGAACTCAAGCTCAAGGTCCAGCCCTGGGGCATCCGCAAGATCGAAGCCGGTCCCGCCAGCGGACGCATCCACTTCACCGAGACACCCAAGATCGACCCCGCCAACCTCATCCGACTGGTCCAGACCAAGCCCAAGGAATTCAAGCTGGATGGCGCGGACAAGCTCAAGTTCTTCCGCGAGATGGCGGAGCCGGAGCAGCGGCTGCGGCAGATCACGGCGGTCGTCGAGCAGTTGACGGGCTGACCGGAGCGGCGCAGGAAATGTCGACCGACAAAGGTGGGAGCGCCGCCCCGGCGCGACGGATGCCGCTCCGAACAAACGATCGCGGCGGGGCGCCGCTCCCACTGCCGATGACGGATCGGTAGGATGGGCAAAGTCCGCGCTCCAAGCGCGAATGCCACCTCGGCGCTGAACGGACGTGCCCATCTTCCAGGGCTCTGGAGCTGGCCGGGCCGCTTGTTCCTAGAACACAACCCAATGACGGCACGAGCACGGCAGCCGCGCAAAAGGAGCATGAACGATGGAGAGCGATGGATTCCACGCCCATAGCGCAAACGCGGTTGGAGCCTGGCACCCATTGCACAGGCACCTTGAATCCGTCGGCCGCCTAGCGAGGACTTTCGCCGGCCCTGCACCTTGGTGCGAAGAGGCCCGTCTTGCCGGAGAGCAGCACGATCTCGGCAAGTACGGCGATCGCTTCCAACGGCGATTACGGGGGCAGGATGCGGGACTCGACCATTGGTCGATGGGGGCATGGCTGGCCCTCAAGGAACACCAGGCCATCGCCGCCGCGCTCGCCATCCAAGGCCATCACATCGGCCTGCAAAGGGGCGATCCAATATCACTCATGTGCCTGGATCCGGAGAAGCTGGCCCGCCGACATCCCCTCGGTCTGGCACTCTCCGACCCTGACTTGGATCGACTGCTCGCACGGTCCCGCAACGACGGTCTGACATTCCAGTCGCCACCGACCACGGCCGTCACGAGTTGGAACAAGGCCATCGCCGCCATGCTTGACGTGCGGCTACTTTTCTCCTGCCTTGTGGATGCCGACTTTCTGGACACCGAGGCGCACTTCGAGGGCGACGCCACTGGTAAACGGCAGCGCCAGCCTGGTCCACCGCTCGATCCCGAGGCCGCCCTCCTCGCGCTCGACCGCTTCATGCGCGAGGGCATCCGCCCAGCAACCCAGGCGCAACCGATCGTGCGCGAGGCCCGTGAAAGGCTCTGGCAGGCATGCGCCGAAACCGCCCAGGCGCCGATCGGTTGCTTCACCCTGACCGCGCCGACCGGCTCCGGCAAAACCCTGGCCATGCTCAAACTCGCCCTGGAGCACGCACAACGCCATGGACTCAAGCGCATCATTCTGGCCGTTCCATTCCTGACCATCATCGAACAAACCGCCCAGGTCTACCGCAGCGTTTTTGCGGACTTCCCCGATCACTTCGTCCTTGAGCATCACAGTCTGGCTGGGCTCGGCGCCGAGACGGCCCAGGACGACGCCCAGCCGCCCCAGGAACGTGAGCGACGCCTGCTCGCCGAGAACTGGGACGCCCCCATCGTCATCACCACCAATGTCCAATTGCTGGAGTCGCTGTTCTCCAACCGGCCGTCCGCCTGCCGCAAGCTGCACAACCTGATGGAGTCCGTCATCCTCTTCGACGAGGCCCAAACCCTACCCGCCCAACTCGCCGTGCCCACGCTGGCCGCGCTCTCGCATCTGTCGGCGACCTACCGTTCCAGCATCGTCTTCGCCACCGCTACCCAGCCCGCCTTCGACTCCCTGCACGAAGCCGTCAGCCAACAGGCAGCCCCCGGTTGGCAACCGGTCGAGGCCGTTCCGGATCATCCGGCCCTGTTCGCCGCCTTAAAGCGCGTCACCGTGACCTGGCCGGAGCCTGGCGAGACGCGCACCTGGGACGATCTCGCCGCCGACCTAGGGGACATTCCTCGGGGGCTGGTGGTCGTCAATCTCAAACGTCACGCCATGGCCCTGCTGGAGGCACTGGGCGACGCGCCAGAGATTCTTCATCTATCGACCAATCTTTGCCCGGTGCATCGGCGCGCCGTGCTCGAAGAGGTACGCCGGCGGCTCGCCCAAGGCGACCCCTGCCGCTTGATCGCCACCCAATGCGTCGAGGCCGGCGTCGATCTGGATTTCCCGCGCGTCCTGCGCGCCTTCGCGCCCCTTGAAGCCATCGCCCAAGCGGCGGGACGCTGCAATCGGGAGGGGCGCCTGAGCGCGTTGGGTAGCCTGTTGGTCTTCGACCCAGCTGAACCGGGCGATTGGCGCCGACGCTATCCGACCCATGCCTATTTCCAGGCCGCCGAAGTCACGCGCCGGATCCTCCTGGATCAGGGAGATCTGGACATCAACGACCCTGTCACGTTTCGCGAGTATTACCGGCAACTCTATGACCTGAGTCGGCCAGCGAGCCAGAATCCGGCCTTCGCCGAAGCGGTCCAGACCCGTGATTTCCCGGAAATCGCCCGTCTCTATCGCCTCATCGATCAGGACGCCATCCAAGTGCTGGTCCCCTGGGACAAACGGCTCGATGACTTCGAGGCGCTGCGCGCCGAGGCGGAAGCGGAGGGGATCGGCGGGGCCTGGATGCGGCGTGCCCAGACCCTGTCCGTCAGCCTCTATCGACCCCCGACCGACCACCCCGCGTGGGGTGTGCTGATCCCCGCCAAGCTACGTCGGACGCGCAAGGTCGATCGCCAACAGAACGAGTGGTTCATCCTCGAAGATCCACATGCTGTACATTACGATGAGACCCTCGGATTGATCCTGCCCCAAGCACAGCAGCTCCTCATCGGCTGAGCAGCCGGCGCGCGACGCGGCGGGCGCGGATCACCCATCCATTGGAGGAACCATGGTCAACGGCACGCACACGCTCGAAGTCTGGGGCGACCTCGCCTGCTTCACCCGACCTGAGATGAAGGTGGAGCGGTTTTCCTATCCCGTCATCACACCCTCGGCGGCGCGGGGCATCTTCGACGCCATCTACTGGGACGCCCGCCGCGAAGGCAATCGGGTACGACCCTATTTCCATTGGCAAATCACCCGCATCGAGGTTCTTGAGCCACCGCGCTACATCGCCTTGCGGCGCAATGAAGTCAAGGACCGTGTGCCAGGGACCGCCGTGCTCAACAAATGGATGAAGGGCACCGCAAACCCCGAGCCGCTATGGGCGGACGGCGGCAAAGACGAGCTTGGCACCGATCAGAAGGGACGCACCCAGCGCCAAACCATGGCGCTGAAAACGGTCCGCTACCGTTTAACCGCGCGAATCGTCCCCAAGCCCGCGTTCCGGGCGGAACAGGTCGCCATGAACAGCCAGTTTCAGCGCCGCGCCCGCGGCGGGAAGTGCTTCCAGCAACCCTATTTCGGCTGTCGCGAATTCCCCGCATTCTTCGAATACGTCGAGGATACGGCCGCCACCGCGCAGCCGCCGATCCCGCTAGACCAGCACGTGGGGCTCATGCTCTACGACGTCTTCGACCTCTCTCGGGAGATCGTCAAGGATGGCGACCCGCCGTTCATCAGCCTATTCGACGCCAGCCTCCGCAGCGGCATCATCGAGGTTCCGCCGTTCGAGAGTGCCGCCGTCAAGAAGCCTGGGGGAGCCTGAGCATGCTCAAGGAACTCGCCGACTATGCCGAGAGCCATCTGACCGGATCCGAGCCCGGCTTCAAATCCCGGGAAATCCGTTGGTCCGCAGAGCTGACCCATGATGGGCGCTTCCTGAACGTTGTTCCCTTGGGCGACGGCAAACGCGGCCAGGATCTCGACCGCTGCCCGGACATGCACAACATGAACGCAGGAGGGCGAGCCCACTTCCTGATCGAATCCTGCCAATACGCCACACTCCTGACGAAACGTGACGAGGAGCCCGACAGCAAGACCATCAAGCGCCACGCCTACTATGCCAAACTGCTGCGTCAGGCCGCGTCGGTCGTACCGACGCTCGTGCCGCTCGCCGATTTCATGAGCGATCCCGAGCGGGTTGCCAAGGTCCGCGGGGCGCTCCAAACGCACAAGGCCAAGCCTACGGACTGGATCACATGGCACATCGGGGCCGCAGATCCGCGTGATGATCAAAACGTTCAGCATTGGTGGCGTGATTGGCGTCAGACAGACATCAGCTCTGCCGCCAAGCCTGGGAAGGGGGCGGATCGGGCCGGCAATCCGTCTCCCGAAAGCACCATGCGCTGCCTCCTCACCGGCAAGGCCATCCATCCACTATCCACCCATCCCAAGATCACGGGTCTATCAGGCGTCGGCGGCTTGGCGATGGGCGATGTGATGGTCGGTTTCGACAAGGCATCCTTCGGCTCCTATGGACTCGACCAGTCCGCCAATGCAGCCATGGACGAAGAGGCTGTTCAGCGCTATGCGGACGGACTCAACGACCTGATCCGCCATCACAGCCGCAAGCTGGCCAATACACTGGTTGCGCACTGGTACAAAGACAGCATCGCCCCAAGCGACGATCTTTTCGCCCTCCTGATGAGCATGGAGACTGACGAGCAGACGGATGCCTCCGCACAAGCTGCCGTGCGTCGTCTGCTCGACGCCATCCACTCCGGCGAACGCACTGAACTAGGCGATAACCGTTACTACGCCCTGACACTCTCCGGCGCCGCCGGACGGGTCATGGTGCGGGACTGGATGGAAGGCCGCTTCGAAGACTTGGCTGGGCACATCGCGGCCTGGTTTGCCGACTTGGCCATCGTCGCCCGCAATGGTCACGCGCTGGCCCAGGATCCCAAATTCCTTGCCGTCTGCGGTGCGCTGGTGCGCGAGCTAAAGGATCTGCCCGCGCCGACCGCCGCGACGCTTTGGCGCGTCGCGGTCAGGGGCTTGCAGATTCCCCGCTCCCTGATGGCCCAAGCCCTTGCCCGCTTTCGCGTGGAGGTCATCGACAAGGAGCAGCCAGCCATCAATCACGCCAGGATGGGCCTCATGCGGGCCTACTTCGTTCGACTCACGCCAGGAGGTGACGCCAGCATGACCGCTTATCTCAACCCGGACCACCCCGCCGCCGCCTATCATTGCGGGCGCCTGCTCGCGGTGTTCGCCAACCTGCAACGGGCCGCCCTGGGCGATGTCGGCGCCGGTGTCGTGCAACGCTACTACGCCGCGTTCAGTCAAACGCCAGGGCTCTTTTTGGGGCGATTGTCCGCCAGTGCCCGCAATCACCTGGCCAAGCTCGACCCCAAACTCGCCTGGTGGTTCGAGAATCAGTTGGCCGAGGTCATGGTCCGTCTGAGCGACGGTGCCCCGCGTATCCTGGATCTCGAAGGCCAGGGACTCTTCGCCCTGGGCTATTACCAGCAGCTCGCCGCCCTGCGCGCCGGCAACAGAACCGACGCGACCGGCTCGGACTCCGACGTCACCAAAGCACCAGCACAAGGAGAGCAGCCATGAGTGCCATCCAGAACCGCTATGAATTTCTCTACCTCTTCGACTGCGAGAACGGCAATCCCAACGGCGACCCGGATGCCGGCAACAGCCCTCGTATCGATCCCGAGGACATGCACGGATTGGTGTCCGACGTCGCCGTCAAGCGGCGGGTGCGCAACTATGTACAGACCGCGTTCGCCAATGCCGCGCCCAACGCGATCTTCGTCGAACACGCGACCAATCTGAACAAACCGATTGCCGCCGCTCACATCGCCACCGGCGGAGCACCGAGCGGAGGCGGCAATCGCACCCAGGTCGGGGCTGCACGCAAGTGGATGTGCGATCAGTTCTTCGATGTCCGCACCTTCGGCGCCGTGATGTCCACCGGAGCCAATGCCGGGCAAGTGCGCGGGCCGGTGCAGGTCGCCTTCTCGCGCTCGCTCGACCCCATTCTCCCGATGGATGCCTCCATTACGCGCATGGCCGTGGCGGAACGGGTAACGGGGGCCGCGACCATGGCCGACTATGAAACCTGGGAGAACAATCAGGAGGAAGACAAGCTCCGCACCATGGGCCGCAAGGCTCTGATCCCCTACGGCCTCTATGCCTGCAAGGGCTTCATCTCCGCCCATCTAGCCCAAGGCACCGGCTTCTCGGATGACGACCTGGACCACCTCTGGGAGGCGCTGCTCGGCATGTGGGACCACGACCGCTCCGCCTCCAAGGGCGTGATGTCCTGCCGTGGACTCTATGTCTTCAAACACGTCGGCACTGACAGCGATGCCACCCAGCGGGTCCGGCAAGCCATGCTCGGCTGCGCCCCGGCCCACCGGTTGCTGGATTTCTCCCAGCCTGGCCGCGAGCAGGTGAATGCCATCATCGAGATCGAGCGTCGAGCCGATTTGCAGGGCTCGCCGCGCACCTTCGCCGACTATGTGGTCAAGGTCTATCCGGAGCGTCTGCCCGCCGGGGTGGAATTGCTGGTCGATGGGAGAACCCCTGCTGCAACTCCGGTTTAACGCGGCACGCCGATTCCCAGGCTTCAGGAGACCCGCACCTCGATCGTGCGGCCCAGAACACGCGCGGCGGCCTCGATCTGATCGAAGCGCGAGGCGTGTTTGAGATCGAAGAGGCGATCCACCTGTGGCAGGTGCCAGCCCAGGCGTCGCGCCAGTTCTGCCTTGCGGATGCCCTGCTCGGTCATGGCCTGGTAGACGCCGAGCTTGGCGCATTCCAGGGCCGATGGGCGCACGGTCGGACGGCCGGCCGCCAGCGAGGGGACAGGCAGCGGACGGCGCGTCTCGACATAGAACGAGAGCGCGGTTTCCAGCGCATCGACGGCATAGAGCAGGGCTTCGTCTTCATCCTCGCCCTGCGTGATGGCCTCGGGGACGTCCGCGAAGGTCACGACAAAGCCGCCCTCGGGCTGTGCTTCGAGAATGACGGGGTAATCGAACATGGCTCAGTCTCCTTTCAATCCGAGTTGCTTCTTGATGGCTTCGACCGTGCCGGTTTTCAGCTCGCCGTGGTGCATCGGCATCACGGACTGGCGACCGTTCAGGAGAACTTTCAGGTGCGATCCTTTCCCGGTCTGAAAGGTCGCGCCCTGTTTGGCCAGCCAGCGCTTGAATTCGTTCGAGTTCATGGCCGAGGGTCTAAACACTTCTGTTGTGTTTGTCAATGCCTTGCGAGATGCACCGAGGATGCAATGACCATCGAAGCCATCAACCTTTCCGCCCTGAACCAATACACCTACTGCCCACGGCGGTGCGGGTTGATCTATCTGGAAGGCGAGTTCGACCAGAACGTCCACACCGCTCGCGGGAATGCGGAACATGAGCGGGTCGATTGCGCCGCGCACGTGGCGGGCAAGGATGGCGCGCGCCTGGACTATGCGTTGCCGGTCTGGAGCCAAGCCGCGGGGCTCATCGGCAAATGCGATGTCGTCGAGCACTGGCCGGACGGCACCCTGTTTCCGGTCGAGTACAAGCACGGTCCGAGGCGAAAATGGCTGAATGACGATCTGCAGCTGACCGCCCAGGCGATCTGTCTGGAAGAGATGTTCGACCGTCCGGTGCCAACCGGCGCCATCTATCACGCCTCCAGCCGTCGCCGCCGCGAGGTCAGCTTCACGCCAGAGCTGCGCGCCCTGGTCGCGCAAACCGCCGAGGCGATCCGCGCCATGCTGACCTCCGGCCGCCTGCCCCCGCCCGTGAACGATCAGCGCTGCCGCGAATGCTCCCTCAAGGATCTCTGCCAACCGGAGGCCATCGCCGCGCGGACGAAACAGCGTGCGCTGCGCGACACCCTCTTCGACCCGAACGGCGCCATGGATTAGCGACCATGCAGACCATCCAGAACACCCTCTACGTCATGACCCCCAACGCCTATGCCCACCTGGACAACGCCACCGTGCGCATCGAGGTGGAGCGGGAGACCAAGCTGCGGGTTCCGTTGCACCACATCGGCACCCTGGTCTGCTTCGGCAACGTCCTGGTCTCCCCGGCGCTGATGCATCGGTTGGCGGACGAGGGGAAATCGCTCGTTCTGCTCGACAACTCCGGCCGCTTCAAGGCGCGGTTGGAGGGGCCGGTCTCCGGCAACATCCTGCTGCGTCAGGCTCAGCATAAGGCGGCCGGCGATGGCGCGGTCACACTGGAGCACGCGCGCGCCATGATCGCCGGCAAGCTCAGAAACAGCCGCTCGGTCCTACAGCGCGGCGCACGGGAGGCGAGCGACGCGGCGGAGGCGAGCACCCTCGGCAAGACCGCCGACGCCCTCGCCGCCTCGCTGCGCGCCGCCCGCGACGCGCCAGATCTCGACAGCCTGCGCGGCGTGGAAGGCGAGGCCGCGCGCGGCTACTTCGCCGGGCTCAACCTCATCGTCAAGCCCCAGGCGCGCGCCAGCTTCCAGCTCGACGGCCGCACCCGCCGCCCCCCGCTGGACCGCTTCAACGCGCTCATCTCCTTTCTGTACGCCATGCTGATGAACGACTGCCGCTCCGCCATCGAGACCGTTGGGCTGGATCCTCAGCTCGGTTTCCTGCACGCCGTGCGGCCGGGACGCGCCGCGCTCGCCCTGGATCTGCAAGAGGAATTCCGCTCGGTCCTCGCCGACCGGCTGGCGCTGACGCTCATCAATCGCGGACAGGTCGGCGCCGCCGACTTCGACGCGCGCGAGGGCGGCGCCGTCATGCTCAACGACAGCGGCCGCCGCGCCGTCGTTACCGCCTGGCAGGCGCGCAAGCAGGAGGAAGTGACCCATCCGCTCCTGGAGAGCAAGGTCCCGCTCGGCCTCCTGCCCTTCGTCCAGGCCCGTTTTCTGGCGCGCACCCTGCGCGGCGACATGGAAGGCTATCTGCCTTTCCTCGCCAAATAGGCGCCGAAGGCCTTGGTCATCGGTTGGTTGCGCCAGGCAAAGCCTGGAAGGAGAGGAAGATAGCGGACGGATAAGCGAATCGGAAACTCCTTGTTGCGGCCCACCGGGTGAAAGTCCCGAGCCGGTAAGGATTGGCCATCCACCGGAACCGAGTGTGGCGTGGTGCGGGAGTGATCCCGGCTGCGAAGCGAACACAGGGGGCGTGTAGGCTGTGTGATAGAGCCCCGAAACTGATGCCAGCGGAGCCGACGCATTCCAATCACCGGAAGGCAACAGTCTCGGCATTGTACTGGCCTGATGCCGAGACTCCGCCGGGGTCTGAGAGCAGGGCATGCACGCACGGGTCGCCCAGGAACCTGGGAGGGCTCAGTCG
>NZ_NRRF01000024.1 GCF_016583565.1 Thiocystis violacea
CAGCTTCACCCCTTCGCGGACCGCAGGCTCGCACGCCAGGGCGATGATGGCGCAGATCTGCTCGGGGGTGAAGGTCGGCGGTGTCCCCGAACGCGGCTCATCGCTCAGACGCTCGAGCACCGGGTGATCCGCGCGCTCGCGCCAGCGGCGGCGCCAGCGTTGGACCAACGAGCGACTGACCTGCAACGTGGCGGCCGTTTCGTGCATCCCCTTGCCGGCGTCGGCGGCGAGAATGATTCGGGCTCGGATCGCCAGTTGCTGCGCCGTGGTGTGCTGACGCACCAACGCCTCCAACTGGGTACGTTCTTTGTCGGTGAGGGAAACGGGAATCGGGGTGCAGCGTGGCATCGTGTCATCAACTCGTCGGCGAAACTCAAGACAGATGAGTAGGATGCCATCGATCGCCCAGAAACAGTATTAGGACTTTCACTCTAGACCACTAGTGCGCGCCCCTGCGCCTGATGGTGCTGACGGAGATACTGCTGCCATGAATAGACGGGCACCTTTGGGAAATGATCCGGCCCGAGACTGACGTGCAGAGGCTTGTCGTCACCGCAACAGTTGAGGGCATCATAACGCTCGGCCCGTGCCGACATGCTGAGAAGAGCCGCGCTAGCTTGGGTCGCACCGCAGACGATATTGAGCAAGGGTTACGCACCGAGTAGCGTCATTCACGCCTCGCTAGGGGCTTATCAGCTGGAAGAAGAAATCGTCCAACACAGCGTTGAGCACTCCGCAGTCTCGCGTCAGCCTTGCCAGATGAAAACGGATGTCTCTGGCCTTGCCGAGCTGATAGTGGTGTATCAGCCAGACCAGGAATCGCTTGCCGTCGATCCCTCGAATCAGATCCAGCCAGTGGGTGGTGCTTCGATCATGGTGCGCGCCGCCGAAGCTAACGATACGCTCGATGCAGATATCCAGCGACTCCGCTGCCTCGGGCGACAACCGAGTCTCGATTTGCTGAGCGACCTGGGCGTGATTGACGAGGAAGGTCTGATTCAGACCATGACCCATGTCGAGCTTGCGCAACCCGTAGGAGGTCAGTAGCAGACTTCCGGCCACCAGAGGGAGCAGATCGCAAAGGATGTCGAACAACTCCCGGTTGACATCCTCTTCTTCTCGCTTGCCTCGGCCTTGCTCGTCGGCGAGAAAGGACTCGACGACCAAGGGGTGCAGCAGATAGTTTTCGATCTCCCAGCAACGCAGCACGTAGATCCGATCCCCGAAGGGAGATCGGTTGGAGCAAGACGCATCGGCCGTATCGAAGAAGGCATCCCAGTGGGATCGAGCCGCCAAGCTGTCCCTGTCGAGAATCCCCACCGCATCGATCCCATTCTCGACATCTTTATCGACCTGAGCGATGACTCGGTTACATCCGCCCCCTAGATCATCTCCAGCGGCCAGGAACTCGACCTTGGCGCCTCGGTCGTTGAACCAACGCTCCGCGAGAATCTGGACGTCCTCCTCGGATTCCAGGTAGACATAGCGCTTTGCGACATAGCGCCGTTCGGCAAGGTCGCCGGATTCGAGATTCTTCAAGCTCGCCACAGTTCCCTCTCAGCCTCTGGAGCGTTAGACGACGCCCGTCTCGATGATGTGTCCACCCTTGCGGAGCCCCTTCTCCGGGATATCGTGGCCGAAGGCGGGGATCAGCTCCCGAGCATGGGTGCTGGCGATGATGGTCAATCCCGGATGATCAACGGCGAGCTGCTTGAAGACGGCAAGCGTTCGATGCTGCCAAATCGAATGCAAATGGATGTCCAGCTCGTCCACCAGCAGCAGGGTATTGCGCGTCATGTGGATACCGGCCCGCAGATAGAGCTGCACCAGACTCTTCTCTCCGCTGCTGAGTCGATCCAGTCGATGCGGATGCTCGCCGTTGACGACCAATGCCTCCGGTGGCTGCTTGCGCACACCTTTTAGGAACTTGGGGCTTTCAGCGAAGACGCGCGCGTTGATCACCTCGATAGCCCGCTCGTAACGACCGTCGTCGAGCCACTTGAGCCAAACCAGCAGATTGTCCAGAGAGTCCTGCCAACCCCGACTCTCGGTGCCGAAGCGGAGCAGGGGACGGTATCCCCAACTCGGGGGCTGCATGACACCACGGTTCCAGTCCTCGATCTTCGAGATGTCCCGATAGGCCGAGAAATGCAGCAGGGTGGGCATGGTCAGCGGATCGTCTTCGAAGGCGATCGGCGCCTGGTCCATGTGCGCGCGCATCGCCGCGAGCAGATCGGCAACGAAGCCGTCGTCGACCAAACCGTCGACCATCATTGAGAGTCCTCGCGGCAACCCGTTACTTACGGTCCTACCACCAACAGGTGACAAGCGACCGCTGGCATGCCGGATGAAGCCGAACAGGCTGCGTGCATAGGCACCGAATTGACCGAGCCTCGTCTCGCCCCAGGGATTGAGCGTCCATGGCTCATCGCGGCCTGCCACCAGTGAAAGCACCCGTGTCTGCTCCCTGCCTTCGCTGTGCGTGCGCACGAGAAAATCCCACTGCGCCCGCCCGGCGCCCGAATCCAGGTCCTCGAAGCCCAGATGCTCGGGGTCTCGCAGCTCGAACAGCCCCATCAAGACCGCCATCAGATCGAGCAAGGTGGTCTTGCCCATTCCGTTCTTGGAGAGCAGCAGATAGAAATTACAGGGCTCGCCATCGGCGTCCGTGAAGTCGAGCTGGAAGGGCTCGGACTGAAAGGGTCCAATGCCCTCGACGGTCAGGAACAGGGGTCTGAAATCGAGCACCAGGAAGTTGTCGTCGATCATTGAGCCCCCCCATTGAACACAGTCACAGCCGCGGCGATATCGTCCGCCATCACGCGCACGCCATGGACCCGCACCGGCTCAGCCTGTCCGGTGGCGACCAGCATGTCGCCCATCCCGGTCAGGCGCTCGGCCCCGGTGCGGTCCAGGATGATCTTGGGTTCGGACGCCTTTTGCACGGTCAGGGCGATACGCGCCGGAATGTTCGAGCGCAAGAGGCCGGAGAAGGTGGCCGCATCCGGCCGCTGCGTGGCGAGCACCAGATGGATTCCGGTGGCTCTGGCCTTTTGTGCGAGCCGGACCAGGGGCTCCTCGGTCGCGCGCGACTGCATCAGAAGATCGGCAAGCTCCTCGACGAAGACGGCGATGTAAGGCAGATCCTTGGCGCCTTTGGCATGGGCCTCGGCGAGATCCCGAGCCCCCAGCTCGGCGAGCCGGGTGATCCGCTCGTCCATCTCGTCGACCAATGCCTGGAGCGTGCATAGGGCGGACTCGGTATCGCTGAAGACCTCACCACCATAGAGCCCCAGCAGACCCTTGTAGGCCTCGAATTCCACCCGTTTAGGGTCGATCAGGCAGAGCTGCAATCGATCGCGGGAGGGGCCGCGCAGCAGGGACACCAGCAGCGCGTGCAGACAGACGCTCTTACCGCTGCCCGTGGTGCCGCCCACAAGCAGGTGCGGGGCACGCGCCAGATCGAGCATGACAGGCTCCCCCAGCACGTCCACCCCCGGCCAGACCGGAAGCACTCCTTCCGAGCCATTGGACGCGATCCATTCGACCAAGCGGCTGCCTGGGATGGTCTCCCAGGTGTCTCGTGGACGCGGTACGTCGAGACCGATGACCTTGGACTCCCTCGTCGGGGCGGTGAAGATCCCCTGCTCCTGGAGCCCCAAGGAGAAGCTCAGTTTTTCCAGTCCGCGCTTGAGCCGGTCCAGGTCGTTGACGTCCGGCAGATGGAGCTGGAAGCGGGTCAGCCTAGGGCCATGAAGTGTCTTCTGGATCTCTCCCCGAACTCCGATCTCCGTCAGCCCTCGCTCCAACTCTTCAGTCAGCGTGAGCTCCTGCGCGAGGGAGCCCTGGTGCTGGGAGAACAGCTCTTGGTAGAGAAAGTCGTGAAAGTCGTGGCCGACTCGCCAGCCGGTGCGAAACTCGCGCAAACCGCGCCGGATATGACGCTGTAGCAGACGCTTATAGACGTTGGTGTCTGCGAACAGATCCGTCTCATGGTAGACGCTTAGCAGGGCGCGAATGGCAGCATCGTAATCTTGTCTAGGCTCGTGATCGGCACCCGAACCGAGTCCGCGCCCGGTCACCTGCTCCAGGTGGTACTCGGAGCCGTTTTTTCGGTCTTCGATGCGGTCCAGGGAATCGCTCGGTGGCGTCGCGATATGCAGGGAGTGAGCAAGTGCAAGCCGCAGCACGCTCCACTTGGGCACATTGCGCACGGCCAAGCCCTTTTCCAGCACAAGCCGGATGGTCTCTTCGTCATCGCCTCCGGTGTAGATGTCAGCCATTGGCGACCGTCCCCAGCGCCCCGTACATGGGCGCTTCTTCTAGTCTGGTATCCACCCCCGTTGGGTTGTTTAGTCTGTACTCTCGATAGAGGTGCGGCTCGATCAGGGCGTACTTCTCTCTGTCGATCTCGGCGTCCGTTGGCAGCACGATCACCTGCTCCGCGACCTGGGGATAGTAGCGGCGCAAGAGGTTGTCCTGATGCTCCCGATCGATTCGTGCCAGAGGCGTATCCACGATCAGCGGCACCTCTTTTCCGGAGACCTCCTTCAGCGCCCAGAGCAGCGCGGTTGCCGCCAATTGCTTCATGCCCGCGGACAGGCTCCCCATTGCGATGGGTGTTCCATCCCGATCCAGGTAATGGATGCCGAAGTGGTCGTCCACCTGGATTCGATCGATCAGTCCATGAGAGGTCATTAGCTCCTTGAACCTGCGGTTCACGGCATTCTCGACCGCCCCTCGCTTTCGCCGCTTGAGCTCTTCCTTGTAGGCGATGAAGAGATCTCTGGTCTCCTGAGCAAGCCGCAAGCGACGCTCCGCCTGGGCACTCAGTGTCACCTGCTTCTCCTGCGAGCGAATCTCCTTCTCCTTGGCTTCGAGAGCCCCCCTCTGATCGTCGCGTTGCTTCACAGCCTGACGCGATTCGACATCGATGGCCCCGATTCGCTGGCGACGCTCATCGTTTTCGGCCTTTCTGCGTCGATACTCATCCTGCTCGTCGGCGGGCAGATTGCTCAGGTTCTCCAATCGATCTTCGACCTCGGCAAGACTGCGCTTGCTTCGGCTGATGCTCTTGAGACGCTCACCCTGTCCTCTGCGCTCTTCGTCCGACAGCGCGAAGTGTCCTAGGAGCGTACGGAGTTCGTGTGCCTCGCTGCGGTCCAGATGAAACAAGCCGTTCCCTAAATCCTCTGGTGCAGGGATGAAGGCGCGCAACAGCAAATCGAGCCGTCCCTTGTAGAAGCGTGCCTGCCCCTCGGTCAGTCGCGGCTGCGGAAAGGGCGGCTTGTCGAACAGATCCTGCGGCAGACTGGCAAGCACCTCCCTAAGCGCATCCGCCTGGACTCCAGCCTCGCTCTCCAGCAGCTTCTTGAGCTCATCCATCGTCTGGCGAACCAAGCCTGGATTGACCAACAGGGGGGCCACTAGGGGTAGCGTATCGGCCAGCCAGGACTGCTCGTGCTCCAGTTGCTCGGTCAGGCGCTTGCGCTCGCCCGAGAGATGGGCCTCGTTTTGCGCCAGATTGGCGACCCGCCGCCTTTCCAGATAGGCATCTTCCTCTCGGACCAGACGCTCGAGGTCCCGCCGTTCCGTCGCAAGCGCCTCAATCGTCTCGTCGGCGGCAAGCAACATCGCCTCGATGTGGGCCTGATCCTTTTCTAGCTTTGCCAACTCCGCACGTGCGGCCCCTGGCATGGCTTCCTTGCGCCAGCCTTTACTGACTTGAGCCAACTGATCGATGAGGGTCTCGACGTGGGAGATATTGAGCAAACGCTCGATGTGCCGACTCGAACGGGTCCGGTTGGCCTCCGACAGATGCTGAAGTTGCTCGCCGTCGAAGAAAAAAAACGGGATATAGTCCTCGGGCAAGCGCTCATTCAGAAACCGCTGGGCCTCGTCCCCCTCCAAGTGACGGGAAGCGTCCCCTCGCAGATCGACCTGCAGGCGCTCCTGGTATCCGTCCCCCTCGATTTGCCAGCTGCGTACGGCCTCTACCTCGCCGATCGGCTCATCCCAGGTGATAGCGACGCGGGCATCCCGTTCACCTGCGGCCCGAGCCACCCGATTGAAGATGCCCATCCAGTCCTCGCCGACACCCAGGACATACTGCTTAGGCCGCAGCTCGCTTCCTTGCTGTACGGCGGAGCACATGTCCTTATTCGGACCGACGAAGAGTAGCTTGACCGCATTGATGAAGCTGGTCTTACCGTACCCGTTGCGACCACTGATCAGCGCGATGTTTCGCCCGGGGACGGCGCCCTCAAGATCGATCCGCGTATCCCGATAGGAGAAGAGGTTCTTGAGATGGATGCGGCGGAACCTCACTGGCTCGTCTCCGCAGCCTCGGCGTTCGTCGCCGACGCTTGAATTGCCTGCTCGATATCGTGCTGCAGTGCTGTCTTGCTTCCCCAGATGCGAAGATCCGGGTATTCATGCAGCACCAGGCCCAAGAGCTTATCGACCAGCTCTGGGTCCAGATCGCGCTCGGCCAGCAGGCCCTCCAATACCTCCTGCTCCAGCGGGGGTAGATCGATGTTCGGCATGGGGTCGACCCTTCTTCCGTATGAGGACGCAATTTCCAATGCGCTCTCCTTCAGGTCGGAGTCGGCGCTCTATTGAGCCTGAATATACGCAATTTCCTCGTCCGAGATCAGCGCTTCGCCGACCTTACGCTCCAATGCCAAGAGGTCTCCGAGCAGACGCTGCCGGACCTCTGGCCGAAAGGGGCCTGGCCCCTTGGATCCGCCCTTCCGGTGAACCATGCGCTGCCCGTTGTCCTCGCGGATCGCCTTTAGCTCGTCTCGAAACCGCTTCAGCGGCTCGAAACGCTCCTCGCCGGACGCGATGAAGCCTTGCATCGATTTGTCCTCCTTGACGACGGTGCAGGTCCAGCACCCGAAACGACTGCCGCCACAGGATGGCGTCGAGAGATCGAAGACCACCGGACACTCACCACCAGACGCCTGGCGATAAAGATTCAGAAGGAAGTCGTGATTGCCATCCCAGGGGGGCGGATTGTGGGCGATCAGATACTCCCAGACGTCGTCCGTGGTCCAGTCGACGATCGGCGTGGCCACCAGGGCGTTCGGGATCTCGTGATGGGGATTGAGGCCGCGCGCGGTTTGCTCGCGCGCATTGATACGTCGCCCGCGCTCGGCGCTCTCCTCGATGCGCGTACCCAGCAGGAGGACCACACTGCCGTGCCGTCGCGTGATGCCTTCGATCAGCCGGCGACTCGGCTTGATCTTCATGTTGGTCGTGCACCAACGGAACCATCGTGTCGGCGATGGATAACCCTGACCGATGAGCTTGCTCCAGAAGGTCTGATCGACCTCGGGCTTGACCAGATGCACGGTCAGGTTCGGCAGCGCATCGCGCGCGCTGGCTCGAATCGCTGTCAGGGCGTCAGCCAGATAAGCGCTGACATTGGGAGCCTCGACTCCTGTATCGGAAGCGATAACGAAAACTGGCTTCGCCTCCTCGTCCTTGAGTTCTAAGAGCAGGGAGTAGACGAGCTGAAGCAGAACAGTGGAGTCCTTCCCCCCGGAAAACGCCACGACCCAAGGTCGACGGTCTTGTCGATAGAGACTTCTCAGGCGGGCATAGGCGCGTTGCTCAGGCGAGGACGCCACGACTTCTGGATCAGCGTTCAATGACCTTCCCTGCGTGGCTGTGTTGCAAAGGGGAGACGGCTACTTTGATCATGGGAAATCTGTCCACGACTGCGGCGAGCGAGGCAAAGCAGACCGACAGAAGAGGCCCGAAAAAACTGCGCACGCCTTGACATCTTAATCTTGCGTCCATTCGACACTTTTTAGTCCGAGACGGCCCGTCCGATTCCCCACTGCGAACAACCCGCGGAACCGCGAAAACTGCGCCTGTAGCCACCCCTTGAGTGGCTAAACCATGGAGAGGCGCGAGAGCCTGCCCATACCCGCCGAGCACGGGACTCAGCCGTCAGGCCGCCGTCTTTGCCGCAGGCTTGGAATCGGCCGGCTTGTCGCCGCCGCTCTTGGTGTCCTTGCCGCCGGAGCCTTCGGACTTGGCGGATTCCTTCTTCTCGCCACCGTCGTGCAGGTTTTTCTTGTTGCCCTTCTTGAAGTCGGTTTCGTACCAGCCGCCACCCTTGAGGCGGAAACCCGCGGCGGAAATCAGCTTCTTCAGCGCCGGCTTGCCGCACTCGGGACAGTCGATCAGCGGGGCATCGCTGATCTTCTGCATCTTTTCGAGTTCATGACCACATTCGTCGCAACGATATTCATAGATCGGCATCGTAGATTCCTCACAATCACAGGAGTTGAGCAATGGGATGTCCAGGGAGACACCCCCATCGAAGGCAAATCGGGTTGCAGCCGTCAGCGGGATCCGCGTTAATGGCGCCCATGTCACCGAGCCGCCCATGTCCGATCCCATGACCACGCAGACGGCACCCAGCGTTCTCATCACCGGCTGCTCCAGCGGCATCGGTCATCACTGCGCACATGCGCTCGCCAGGCGCGGCTGGAACGTCATCGCCTCCGCGCGCAAGCAGGCGGATGTCGATCGGCTCGCGGGGGAAGGGCTCACCGCGATCGCCTTGGATCTGGATCGCTCGGAGACCATCCGGGATGCGGTCGACCAGACGTTGGCGCTGACCGGCGGGCGCCTCGATGCACTCTTCAACAACGGCGCCTATGGTCAGCCGGGAGCGGTCGAGGATCTTAGCCGTCATGTGCTGCGCGCGCAGCTGGAAACCAACCTGCTGGGCTGGCATGAGCTGACCTGCAAGGTCATTCCGATCATGCGCCGACAGGGCCATGGACGCATCGTCCAGAACAGCTCCATTCTGGGCTTCATGCCGCTGCCCTTTCGGGGCGCCTATGTCGCGAGCAAGTACGCCCTGGAGGGGCTGACGGATACCCTACGGCTGGAGCTGCGCGATACCGGTATTCATGTCTCGCTCATCGAGCCCGGCCCCATCGCCAGCCAGTTTCGCAAGAATGCCCACCAAGCGTTCCAGGCCAACATCGACGTCGAGCAGAGCCCGCATCGGGAGGCCTATCGCCACGCCGAGGACCGCCTGAGCAAGGAGGGCGCCGCGCAGCCCTTCACGCTCCCGCCCGAGGCCGTGCTCAAGAAACTGGTGCACGCCTTGGAGAGCCCGCGCCCGCACCCGCGCTACTACGTCACCGTCCCGACGCATGTCATCGGCAGCCTCAAGCGCCTGCTCTCCACGCGCGCCCTGGATCGGCTGCTCGTGAAGATCTCCCGCGGCGGCGCGGGCTGAGCGGCCCCCAGGGTCGAACGCCGACCCAGCAGCGCGCCCGTCCGGCCCCTATCCCCGGGCAGGCGGACCTCTCTCAGACGTACTGGACTTCCAGAATCTCGAACTCGCGAACGCCGCCGGGGGCCGCAACGGAGGCGATGTCGCCCTCGGTCTTGCCGATGAGGCAGCGGGCAATGGGCGAGCCGACCGAAATCATGCCCTGTTTCAGATCCGCCTCGTCCTCGCCGACGATCTGGTAGCAGAGTTCTTCATCCTTCTCCAGCTCGAGCACGCGAACCGTCGCGCCGAAGACGACACGGCCATCGGCCGCCAGCGTGGTCACGTCGATGATCTGCGCGTTCGAGAGCTTGCCCTCGATGTCTTTGATGCGCCCCTCGACGAAGCCCTGCTGCTCGCGCGCGGCATGGTACTCGGCATTCTCCTTGAGATCGCCGTGGGCGCGCGCCTCGGCGATCGCCTCGATGATTTTCGGTCGCTCGATCCTCTTGAGCCGATCGAGTTCTTCGCGCAATTTCTCAGCGCCTCTGGCGGTGAGAGGTACCTTGCTCATGGGTGATTCCCTCGGTTGGAGACGCCGCGGACAAGCGACTCGTCACGCGGCGTTGCAAGCCCGTTGCGGGCCCGTCACTAAAAACTGCGGGCGCAAGGAAGCGCCCGTAAGTCCTACATCAGTAAAGGTCTTGTAACCGATTCACGCTGACGATGTCCAGCTGTTTCAACGCCAGGCAGGTCGCCTCCGCACCCGCGATGGTGGTTGTGTAGGTCACCTTGTGCTGGAGCGCCGCGCGGCGGATCGCGGCGGAGTCCGTGATCGCCTTGGTCCCTTCCGTGGTGTTGACGATGAAGCCGATCTCGTTGTTCTTGATCATGTCCACGATATGCGGCCTGCCCTCGGCGACTTTGTTGACCCCGATACAGTCGAGACCGGCCTCGCGGAGCGCCGCCGCCGTGCCGTGTGTGGCGTAGAGGGTGAAGCCGAACTCGGCCAGGTCGTGCGCGACGCGGATGAGTCTCGCCTTGTCGGCGGGCTTCACGCTGAGCATCGCCTTGCCGCCCTTGCGCGGCAGCAGACTGCCCGACCCTTCCTGCGCCTTGGCGTAAGCCTCGCCAAAACTCTCGCCAACCCCCATCACCTCCCCGGTCGATTTCATCTCCGGGCCCAGAACGGTATCGACGCCCGGGAACTTGATGAAGGGGAAGACGGCTTCCTTGACGAAGTAATGCTTGGGCTTGACCTCGCGGTTGACTCCCTGATCCTGCAGGGATCTTCCGGCCATGCAGCGCGCGGCGACCTTGGCCAGCGGAACCCCGATGGCCTTGGAGACGAAGGGCACGGTACGCGAGGCACGCGGATTCACCTCGAGGATGAAGATCTCGTCGCCCTGGATGGCGAACTGGGCGTTCATGAGGCCGACGACATTCAGCGCGCGGGCCATCTTGACCATCTGCTCGCGCATGCGGTCCTGGATCATCGGGGGCAATGTATACGGCGGCAATGAGCAGGCCGAATCGCCCGAGTGCACGCCGGCCTGCTCGATGTGCTCCATGATGCCGCCGATGAGCACGTCCCTGCCGTCGCAGATGGCATCGACGTCGACCTCGATGGCGTCGTCCAGGAAGCGATCGAGCAGCACGGGCGACTCGTTGGACACCCGGACGGCTTCACGCATGTAGCGGTTGAGTTCGGTCTCGTCGTAGACGATCTCCATGGCCCGGCCGCCCAGCACGTAGGATGGACGCACCACGAGCGGATAACCGATGCCCGCCGCCTGAGCGACCGCGTCGGTCTCGCTGCGCGCCGTCGCGTTGGGCGGCTGACGCAGCCCGAGATCCTGGATCAGCTTCTGGAAGCGCTCCCGGTCCTCGGCCAGGTCGATGCTGTCGGGCGTGGTCCCGATGATGGGCACACCGGCGGCCTCGAGATCGCGCGCCAGCTTCAGCGGCGTCTGGCCGCCGTACTGGACGATGACGCCGAACGGCTTCTCCTTGGCGACGATCTCGAGGACATCCTCGAGTGTCAGCGGCTCGAAATAGAGCCGATCGGAGGTGTCGTAGTCGGTCGAAACCGTTTCCGGATTGCAGTTGACCATGATGGTCTCGAAGCCGTCCTCGCGCATCGCAAAGGCGGCATGAACACAGCAGTAGTCGAACTCGATGCCCTGCCCGATGCGGTTAGGCCCGCCGCCGAGGACCATGATCTTCCGCCGATCCGAGGGTGCGGCCTCGCACTCCTCCTCATAGGTGGAGTACATGTAGGCCGTGCTAGAGGCAAACTCCGCGGCGCAGGTATCCACCCGCTTGTAGACCGGGTGCAGTTCCCAGTCATGGCGCAGCGCCCGGATCTCGGACTCCTTCGCGCCAACCAGGCGTGCGATGCGGCGATCGGAGAAGCCCTTGCGCTTGAGGCCGAACAGGACATCGCGCGTGAGTCCGCCGCGACCGCCCTCGCGGAGTTCGCGCTCACAGCGGACCAGATCCTCGATCTGCGCCAGGAACCAGGGGTCGATCCGGCTGAGACGATGGATCTCCTCCAGACTCATACCGACGCGGAAGGCATCGGCGACATAGAAGATGCGCTCGGCGCCGGTCTGACGGACCTCGAGCCGGATCTTCTGCTCAGCCTCCGGATCGGCGAGGTCCACCACTTCATCGAGACCGTAGCGGTCGATCTCCAGGCCGCGCAGCGCCTTCTGCAGCGACTCCTGGAAGGTGCGTCCGATCGCCATCACCTCGCCGACCGATTTCATCTGGGTCGTCAGGCGCGCGTCGGCCTGAGGGAACTTCTCGAAGGCGAAGCGCGGGATCTTGGTCACGACATAGTCGATCGTCGGCTCGAAGGAAGCCGGGGTCGCGCCGCCCGTGATCTCGTTGCGCAGCTCATCGAGCGTATAGCCCACCGCCAACTTGGCGGCGACCTTGGCGATGGGAAAGCCGGTCGCCTTGGACGCCAGGGCCGATGAGCGCGAAACCCGCGGATTCATCTCGATGACGATCATCCGCCCGGTGTCCGGATCGATGGCGAACTGGACGTTGGACCCGCCGGTATCCACGCCGATCTCGCGCAGCACCGCGATGGCGGCGTTACGCATGATCTGGTACTCCTTGTCGGTCAGCGTCTGAGACGGCGCGACCGTGATGGAGTCGCCCGTGTGCACGCCCATGGGATCGAAGTTCTCGATGGAGCAGATGATGATGCAGTTGTCCGCGCGGTCGCGGACCACCTCCATCTCGTACTCCTTCCAGCCGAGCACGGACTCCTCGATCAGCAGCTCTTTCGTTGGGGATAGATCGAGTCCGCGCCGGCAGATTTCCTCGAATTCTTCCTGGTTGTAGGCGATGCCGCCGCCGCTGCCGCCCATGGTGAAGGACGGACGGATGATGGCTGGGAACCCGATCGAGGCCTGGACCTGGACCGCCTCCTCCAGGCTGTGCGCGATGGCGGAACGCGGCATATCGAGCCCGATCTTGCGCATCGCCTGACGGAAGAGATCGCGATCCTCCGCCTTGTCGATGGCCTCGCGCGAGGCACCGATCAGTTCCACCCCGTACTGCTGCAGCACGCCCTCGCGCACCAGATCGAGCGCGCAATTGAGCGCGGTCTGACCGCCCATGGTCGGCAACAGGGCGTCCGGCCGCTCTTTCTCGATGATGGTGGCCAAGGCGCGCCAGGTCACGGGCTCGATGTAGGTCGCGTCCGCCATCTCCGGGTCCGTCATGATGGTCGCCGGATTGGAGTTGACCAGGATGACCCGGTAGCCCTCTTCGCGTAGCGCCTTGCAGGCCTGAGCGCCCGAGTAGTCGAACTCGCACGCCTGACCGATGACGATCGGTCCGGAGCCAATGATGAGAATGCTGTGGATGTCAGTACGCTTGGGCATTGGGTATCACGTGATGATTCAGGGTGCGCTCGACCGTCTGCGACGAGGCAGATGGCGACAGGGCCGGGTCAGAGACGGTGATCGGTCGTCATCCGAGGAATTCGACCAACTCGAAGCGGGCGAGCTACCGCTGCCTGGCTTCTCTATATTCGATCGACAATATTCAATCGACAATATTCAATCGACAGAGGCCGCCGGGAGGCGGCGACATCGCCATCTGCCGCGGCAGGCGCTGGCTCAAGCGGCATCGCCCTTGCGCTGACGCATCAGATCGATGAAGTGATCGAAGACGGGCGCGACATCGTGCGGCCCCGGGCTCGCCTCTGGATGCCCCTGGAAGCTGAAGGCCGGACGCTCGCGGTGGTGGATGCCTTGCAGCGAACCATCGAAGAGCGAACGGTGTGTCGGTTCCAGGTCTGCCGGCAGATCCGTCTCGTCGACAGCGAAGCCGTGGTTTTGACTGCTGATCATGACGGCGCCGGTCTTGAGATCCTGAACCGGGTGGTTCGCCCCATGGTGGCCGAACTTCATCTTCAGCGTCTTCGCCCCGCAGGCCAGGCCGAGCAGCTGGTGGCCGAGACAGATGCCGAAAATCGGTATATCGGTCTCGAGCAGCGCGCGGATGGCCGTGATCGCATAATCGCAGGGCTGCGGATCCCCCGGACCATTGGAGAGGAAGACGCCATCCGGCTCCAGAGCCAGCACGGTCGCCGCGGGCATGTGCGCCGGCACGACCGTCACGTGACAGCCGCGATCGACGAGCATGCGCAGGATGTTGCGCTTGATCCCGTAATCATAGGCGACGACGTGATAGGCGAGCCGATCGCCGACCGGCATCAACGCCTCCCGCAACCCGCCCTCCAGCGTCCAGGTGCCTTGGGTCCAGGGATAGGCCTCCCGGGTGGAGGCGTGCTGCGCCAGATCCATGCCCTTGAGCCCAGGGAAGGCGCGTGCCTCGGCGAGGGCGGCATCGACGTCGATCGCCTCGCCGGCCTGGATACAGCCGCTCTGCGCACCCTTCTCGCGCAGGATGCGGGTCAGGCGGCGGGTATCGATGTCGGAAATGCCGACGATGCCTTGGCGCTTCAGGTAGGCGTCGAGCGGCTCCTGCATGCGGAAATTGCTTGGCAGGATCGGCAAGTCGCGAATGATGAGTCCGGCGGCCTGAATCGCACCGGATTCCTCGTCCTCGGCATTCACGCCGACGTTGCCAATATGCGGATAGGTCAGGGTGACCAGCTGTCTCAGGTAGGAGGGATCCGTGAGAATCTCCTGGTAACCGGACATTGCAGTATTAAAAACGACTTCACCGACGCTCGTCCCATCGGCGCCAATCGACGTTCCGCGGAAGACCGAGCCGTCTTCCAGAACCAGAACTGCAGGTTTTCTCAAGGGTATCTCCGAATCCGGGCGAGGGCGTGCAGATGCCGCAACGGGCATTTGAGACAGCGACACCGGCACGCAACAAGGTTGGATCGCGCAGGACGCACCGATCCTCCGGCATTCTAAAGAAGGGGCGGCGGACTGTCCATGTAAGCCGCCGAGCGGGATTCAGAGATAGGACCGCGCCCAGGCGACGATGCCGCCAGCGTCCATGGCGCCGGCCTGGCGCGCGACCTCCTTGCCAGCGCGAAAGAGCATCAAGGTCGGGATGCTGCGGATCCCCAGACGTCCGGCGAGCGCCTGAGCCTCCTCCGTATTGACCTTGAGCAGGCGCGCCGAGGGCTCGAGCCGCGCGGCGGCCGACTCGAAGGCCGGGGCCATCATCCGGCAAGGTCCGCACCAGGGCGCCCAAAAGTCGACGAGCAGGGGCAGATCGCTGCGCGCCAGGTGGCGCGCGAAACGCGCCTCATCGAGCGCCAACGGCTGCCCCAGAAAGAGCGGCCCGTGGCATTTGCCACATTTGGGTGCCGCCGACAGCCGGCTGCTTGGGAGGCGATTGACCGCGTCACAGCTTGGGCAGACAACATGAAGATCGTGGGACATCGAAGCTCACTCCCCGCGAAAAGCTTGAACAAAGCGAAGGGATCGGGTCCAAAACCGCGAAATCATCCCAGAGCGCGCTCGTCATCGACAAGACCCAGGCTTGAATCGCCCCGCCAGCATGGCTATTTTGGCGCGCAACTGCTGTTATCGCTGAGACACTTTACGACGACTATGAGCCAATCACCCAACGTCATCACCGTCACCGCGGCAAACTTTCAATCCGTCGTCCTCGAAGGCTCCTTCGAGCGTCCGGTCCTGGTGGACTTCTGGGCGGACTGGTGCGCCCCCTGCCGGATGCTGATGCCGATGCTCGCGCAGCTCGCGCAGGACTATGGCGGAAGCTTTCTGCTCGCCAAGGTGAACACCGAGGAAGAGCAGGCACTCGCCGCGCAATTCGGCATCCGCAGCCTGCCGACGGTCCAGCTGTTCAAGTCCGGCAAGGCGGTGGATCAATTCATGGGGGCACTGCCGGAGTCACAGGTTCGCGAGTTCCTGGACCGCCACATCCCGCGCGCCTCAGACGGACTCCTCGCCCGGGCGCAGGGCCTGATGGCGAGTGGCGACCTCGCCGCGGCGCGCGATCTCCTCGAGCAGGCCAGAGCCGAGGACCCGTCCAATGCCCGATTGAGCCTCGCGCAGGTGCAGTTGACAGCGGCGCAAGGCGACATCGCCCAGGCCATGACGGACCTGGATAGCCTGCCGATCGAGCTCGCGAACGACCCCGAGGTCACCGCCCTGCGCGGGCGCCTGCGCTTCGCGAGCACCGCCGAAGGGGCGCCACCGCAATCCGCGCTCGAGACCCGGCTGGCGTCCGATCCGAAGGACAACCAAGCCCGCTACCAACTCGCGGCCCTCGCGGTCCTGCAGGGCGATTACGCGAGCGCACTCGAGCACCTCTTCGAGCTGATGAAGCGCGATCGTTCGTTTGAGGACGACGCCGGCCGCAAAGGCATGCTCGCGGTCTTCGACCTGCTCGGCGGTAGCCACGACCTGGTCGCCCGTTATCGCGCCAAGATGATGACGGCGCTGTACTGATCACTCGGCACCGCACCCACCCCAGGCAGCGAGCTCAGCCCGGCAGCCGCATGTGGATGGGTGTTCGCAGGATGGCTCCGATCTGAGCCTGCTGCTGGCCCTTCCAAAGGAGCGCACCGCCGAGCCCCCGCTCCCGCGGGTGCGCGCAGCCACAGACGCCCGCAATGGCGATGAGTCCGTCAGCGCAGAACACTAGGGGGACATAGGGTCTGAGCCAACTCGGCACGCCGGCCGTCTGGAAAAGATCCTTCAAGCGTCGCGCATGGATCTCAGTCGCCGGCGTGCAAACATGCCCCACCTGAGCGAAGCGGACATGCAGCTCTAAGACCGCCCGCCCACGCCCCCCATCCATGGCTTCGGCAACAGCGGGCTGCCACTCCAGAACACCCAGACCGCTTGGCAGCTCCAGGCTCGACGGCATGCGCCCGATCCGCCAAGGCAGATCGACTGTCCTCGCGGGCGGCGCGGGCAGGGGCACCAGGCAGAAAAGATCGCCGCGGTAGCGTCGCACCTCGCAGCCTTTCCAGGCGACGAGCGGATTGGCATCGGCACGCGCGGCCACGACCTCGTCGAGCACGCGCTCAAGGCGACTGGTATCCGGCAGCCCGAAGCCGTGCTGCTCGAGCCAGGCACGCAGCACCGCCTTCTGCAGCGGCCGATCGAGCTGCTCCAGCATCTCGATCGAGAGGGTACCGGGATGATCACCGAAGAGCTGCGGCAGGGTCGCGAGCGCCAACCCCTCGACCAGCTGGGCGGCCTCGGCGCAGTGCCGCGCGCTGCGCGAGAGCGTCGTGGAGACGGCCGGCCAGCGTGTGCGCAAGCGGGGCAGGATCTGGTGACGCAGAAAATTGCGATCCAGCGTGAGGTGGGCGTTACTGGGGTCCTCGATCCAACCCAGGCCGCGCGCGCGCGCGTAGCGAAGGAGCTCCTCACGGTGGCTCGCCAGCAGTGGCCGGACCAGATACCCGCGACCGAGACGCGCCTCCACGGGCATGGCGGCCAGGCCACGCGCGCCACTGCCACGCAGGAGCGCCAGCAGCAGGGTCTCCGCCTGATCGTCTTCGTGGTGTGCGGTCAGCAGCAGATCGCCCCGGCCAAGCAGTCCGGCGAAGACGGCGTACCTGGCCTCGCGGGCCAGGGCCTCAAGGCTTTCGCCCTGCCGGGCTGCGAGCTGAAGATGCTCAGTCGTCAGGGGAATGGCGCGAAGGCGGCAGAACTCGGCGCAATGCGCCGCCCAGAGAGCGGAATCCGGGTGCAGCCCATGATCGACATGAATGGCATGGAGCGCTCCGGGGAGTGACTCGCGCACCTCGGTGGCGGCCGCGAGGAGCACGGAGGAATCCATGCCGCCACTAAAGGCGACCCAGATCCTAGACGCCGACTCGAACGGCTCTAGCAGCCCGATCAGATGCGCGGGATCGAAAGCGGACATGCGCCTCCCCCATGCTCGGCCTCGCCATCACTCCTTGAAGCGGCCGTATGCCATGAGCCGCTGGTAGCGCGCGGCAATGAGGGCATTCAGATCGACGCCATCGAAGGCGGCCAAGCGCTCCAGCAGGGCCTCTTTCAGACGCGCGGCCATGGCATCCGGATCGCGATGCGCACCGCCGAGAGGCTCCTTGATGACCTGATCCACCAGCCCTTGCTCCAAGAGCTTCTGCGAGGTGATGGCCATGGCCTCTGCCGCAAGCTGGGCCTTGTCGGCGCTCTTCCAGAGAATCGAGGCGCATCCCTCGGGCGAGATGACGGAGTAGGTGCCGAACTCCAGCATCCCGAGCCAATCACCCACGCCGATGGCCAATGCGCCGCCGGAGCCGCCCTCCCCCACCACGGTGCTCAGAATGGGCGTGCGCAGACGCGACATCTCGCGCAGATTGCGCGCGATCGCCTCGCTCTGACCGCGCTCCTCCGCGCCGACTCCGGGATAGGCGCCCGGGGTATCGATGAAGGTGAGGATGGGCATGCGAAAGCGCTCGGCCATCTCCATCAAGCGCAGGGCCTTGCGGTAGCCCTCGGGACGCGGCATCCCGAAGTTGCGTATGATTTTCTCCTTGGTATCGCGGCCCTTCTGGTGGCCAATCACCATCACCGGCCGGCCGTCGATGCGCGCCAAGCCGCCGACGATGGCGCGATCGTCAGCGAAGGCGCGGTCGCCGTGAAGCTCGTGGAACTCATCGAAGAGACGCCGCACGTAGTCGAGCAGATAGGGGCGCTGCGGGTGACGCGAGAGCTGAGAGATCTGCCAGGGCGTGAGCGAGGAGAAGATCGACTCGGTGAGCGCGATGCACTTGTTCTGCAGGCGCTCGATCTCTTCTTGGATATTGAGCTCGTTGTCGTGCCCAACCAAGCGCAGCTCTTCGATCTTCGCCTCGAGCTCAGCGATGGGCTGTTCAAAATCGAGAAAGTTAAGGTCCATAACCCCAAGTATTTCTTTACTAGAGCGGAGGCAGCGACCTTGGCGACATGGAGCCCCGAGTGCGATCGCGCACCTCGGCGAGCCTCACCGTCCCGAGCCAGCCTCACGCAAGCGCCCCCACGTCGCAGGCGGCCGCGGGGCTGAGAGTGCCAGGGTGCTGGCGAATCCTGGCCCTTGCCCTCGCGCTGGGCGGGGACTGCCATCGATCCGCGACGCGAACCCTTTGGCACACGGGCAAAGGCTCGCCAATCTAGCGCACCAGACCTCGCGAGTACAGCCCGAAGATCGCCACGCGCGCCTCAGCCAAGGTCGAGCAGACGCGACAACTGCGACCACCAGTCGGTCATCTGAGCGACCGCCCAATGCACACTGCTCTCCACGCGGGCGCTGAGGGCATCGACCTGGAACAGTTGGTCCGCATCGACGCGGGCAATCAAGCCCTGGGGAGAGGGCGCCATCCAGGCCAGACCGGCGACCACGCAGAGCATCGCGAGACTGCTCCAGGGTGACGACAGGCTCAAGGGCTTGAGCGCGGTTCCAAAGGAGCGTTTGACCTTGGCGTTGAAGAGGTCGACGCTGGAAAGCTCGTCGAGAAGCAGATGGGTCAGGTAGCCGATGCCGACGATCAATCCAGCGACCCAGGCGGGGTCTGGGGACTGTCCCCACATCCAATAGGCCAGATTCGTCGTCGCGAGCGCGGTGCCGGCAATCCCAAGCCAAGAGTGCCAGAGACCGCGATGGACGGTGAAGCGGGCAAAGATCTCGAAGAAACCGTATCGCACACAGAGATAGACACCGACCCAGATGCCCGCCAACTCCAAGGGCAAGAACTGGCCCTTCAAGGGGAGCGTCATGGCGAAGGCGAGACCCGCGCCGAGCACGCTGAACAGGGCATTGACCGGCTTGGAGGTATCCGAATCGATATCGGGCAGGAGACTGCCGATCACCCCGAGGGCGAAGAGCGGGAAGGTATGGCCGCTCTCGATCAAGCCAGCCATGTGCAGCGAGAGCGTCGTTGCGGCGCTGACGACGATGCCGCCGTTGAGGTGCGTCTGAAAATTGGCCATGCGGGGGCCTCGCGGTCGATCGACTCGGACACTGCAGGGTCCAATGGGGACCGTGCGCACTGCGATATCTTACAGCAAATGCGACGCACTCTCGTCATCCAGTGCTGACCGACGGCCGAGACCGCCCCAGAAGCGACGCTGCCCATTGGGCGCTGAATCGGTGGATAATCTTCGATTCGGCGGTTGGAGGGCCTTCACCCGGCAGGCGATTCAGCGGGAAGCCGCCATCGTCATGGCGATGGATGCGCGGCATGAAGCACGCAGCGATCGACGGCCGGATCTAGGATAATGCGACAGGCTGCAACCCGGAGACTCCACACCCATGGCCCGCTCATCCCTGACGCTGGCGCTCGTCCAGCAGTCCGACCAAGGCAACACCGCCGCCAATCTCGACGACTGCGAGGCCGCCATCCGCGCGGCCTCGATCCGCGGCTGCTCCTTGGTGCTGCTGCAGGAGCTTCATAACGGTCCCTATTTCTGCCAAACGGAAGATCCGAGCCTCTTCGACATGGCAGAGTCCATTCCCGGCCCCACGACGGAGCGCCTCAGCAGTCTCGCGCGCGAGCTCGAGCTGGTCATCGTCGGCTCACTCTTCGAGCGGCGCGCGCCTGGCCTTTATCACAACACCGCCGTGGTCCTGGACGCGGACGGCTCGCTGGCCGGGATCTACCGCAAGATGCACATCCCGGATGACCCAGGCTACTACGAGAAGTTCTACTTCACGCCGGGGGACCTGGGCTTCAATCCGGTGGATACGGCCGTCGGGCGACTCGGCGTCCTGATCTGCTGGGACCAATGGTTTCCGGAGGCCGCGCGTTCCATGGCACTGGCGGGCGCACAGATCCTGCTCTACCCGTCGGCGATCGGCTGGAATCCCGACGACACGACCGAGGAGCAGCAACGTCAGCTCCAAGCATGGGAAACCATCCAGCGCGCCCACGCCATCGCCAACGGGCTGCCGGTCGGCGCCTGCAACCGCGTCGGCTACGAGGCCGATCCGAGCGGCGTGACCTCGGGGGCCCGTTTCTGGGGCAGCTCCTTCGTCTGCGGCCCTCAGGGCGAGATCATCGCGCAGGCGGACGATCAGTCCCCCAAGCTCCTGGTGGCCGAGGTCGATCTGGGCCGCACCGAGCAGGTTCGACGCGTCTGGCCCTTCCTGCGGGACCGCCGCATCGATGCCTATGGCGACCTGAATCAACGCTATCGCGATTGACCCCCCCCGGACTCACGCCCCGTGCGCGAGGAGACCGGGCCAAGCCCGTCGGATCTACAGGCAACATGCCCTGCTCAACGCGGGCAATCCCCTGGCCCGCCGCATCGTCAGGAGCGGACAGCGGCCCGTCACCCATTCTTGAGCTCTCGGAGGACAGCCATGAGCAGCACCACGACCGCGTCTGACGACGTCAAGCTTCAGATGCGCTCCATCATCCAGCGCGTTGCCACCGGCCCGGAATTATCCAAGGACATCTCCGTCGAGGAGGCCCGCGCGGCGATGGCCGCCATCCTCGACAACAAGGTCGACCCCGTGCAAGCCGGTGTCTTCCTGATCGCACTGCGCATGAAGCGCGAAACGGACGACGAATTCAAAGGCATCCTGGACGCCATCCGCGAGGCGACGGGCCATGTGGTCGCCAACGTCGACGACGTCGTCGACATCGCCGACCCCTATGATGGCTACAACCGCTGCCTCCCGGCGGCGCCTTTCTTGATGCCAGTGCTCGCCGAGTGCGGGGTACCCGCGATCAGTCACGGCGCGCATTCGGTCGGACCCAAATTCGGCGTGACCCACCGCCACGTGCTGGACGCCGCTGGCGTGCCCGTCGATCTGAGCCCGGTCGAGGCGGCCGAGCGGCTCTCCGACCCCGCCATCGGCTGGAGCTACATTGACCAGCGCTCCTTCTGCGCCCCGCTGCACAACCTGGTGGACCTGCGTACCACCATCGTCAAGCGGCAGGCCATCACCACCACCGAGGTGCTGGCTCGGCCGATCCACGGCCGCAAACACACGCACCTCGTGACCGGCTACGTGCACAAGCCCTATCCGCGCATCTATGCCCTACTCGCGCGCCACGCGGGATTCGACTCGGCGTTGCTGATCCGTGGCACCGAGGGCGGCGTCATCCCCTCATTGCGTCAAAAGGGCACCTGCTTCAGCTATCAGCACCTGTCCGAGGAGCAGCCATTCGACATCGATCCGAGCGAGCTGGCGATCGCGCAATCCGTCCGCGCCGTCCCGCTCCCGGACGACCTGCCGCAGACCAGCCGACCGGGCGACGAGATCGCGGTCGCCGTCGACGTGCCGGCCACGGCGCGAGCGACCGCCCAGGCAGGCATGCAAGCGCTGGAGGGTGATAAAGGACCGACCTACGACAGCCTGGTCTTCACCGGCGCACTCATCCTCTGGCACCTGGGACGCGCGACATCGCGCGCCGAAGCGGCAAACCAGATCCGGGACGTGCTGGATTCGGGGCGTGCCGCGCAGAGGGTCCGCTGATGTCGGAGGCAGCCTTCATCGCCGTCGCATCGGCGGACGCCGTGCCCGAGGGCAGGTTCATCAAGGTCGTCATCGACGAGCGGCCCTTCATCCTTGCTCAGGTCGATGGCCGCTTCTACGCCGTCGAGGACAACTGCAGCCATGAGGACTATCCGCTCTCCTACGGGTGCCTCGATGGGGACCGCATCAAGTGCTCCTTGCACGGCAGCCGCTTCAGCCTGGTGACCGGCGAGCCGCTGGACGAACCGGCCGAGGAGCCGATTCGCACCCACGCGGTCAAGGTCGCGGACGGCCGGATCTGGATCGACCCGACGCGACCCGCCGATTGACGCCCTCGCCGGCATCCGTCGCGGCGCCGGCTCAGCACCGCGGACTGTAGTGGCGTGTCAGCCAGGCGGTGAGCCCCTCCAAACCCGGAAAGAAGACACGCTCGGTCACATTGGACTGATCGAGCTTGTCGCGAATCTCCCACTTGAGCTCGGCGGGGATGATGATGCGTCGCCAGATGTCGGGAAACTCGGCCAGCCAGCGGTCGATCATCAGGGCCGGATCCGAACTCATGGAAAAGAGCGCGAACTGATTGACGATGCGGTCGTCGATCGAGGGCGGCTCGAAGAAGAGCGTGAAGGGTTGCTCGCACAGCCGATCCAGCTCGGGGAGCGAGGTGATGCTCTCCGAGAGCATCTCGACGGTGAAGACATTGGCCCCCTCCAGCTCGAGCCGCGAGCGCAGCACGTCCGGCACCATGCGGTGGGCATCCATGTAGTTGACGCCCCAGATGGCGGCATCCCGGTCGTACTTGTCGATATGGGCCGTCGCAAAGTGCAAGGCGACAAAGGGCGAATAGGTCCAATCGAGCAGGCGCGTCGGCAAGCCATAGTGCTGGGCGACCGCGAGCCAATGCCAAACGGAATCCCGCTCGACAACCCGGCGGTGGGCGTACTTGCGGAAGTTGCGCAGCAGATGCCGCTCGAGCTGGGCGTAGCTGCCGCCGAGGCGCATCAAGGTGGTCTCCAGCGGGTAGCTGGCATCGGAGAGCCCGCGGAAGGCATAGCGCGAGCGGTAGCGGCCGATCTCGGGGACCCAGCTATCCGCAAAGAGGGCGTCGAGCAGATCGGCCCAGGAGGAGATTCGTATATCGGCGTTGGAGTGAGTCATACACGTCGAGCGGTGCGCCTCTGGCGGTGTTCGTGACAGCATTACAGCCGGTGTGATCGCACCGGGCGCTCGTCCTCGAGATCACCGTCGATCTTGAAGGTCGGCTCCTCATCGAGGACATGATGGTCCTGGATGACAGGGTCGCGCCGACGCACCGGCTTCGGCGGTCGAGGCCGTTGCGCCGAATCGGCTTGGCGTGGCGGCGTCACGCTGGGGGCAGACCTCGGTCGGGGCCTCACAGGCTCGGGGCGGCGCTCTGCCTCGATGACCGAGGAGAGGCCATGGAGCACAGACGCCGCCTCATCCGCCGGGATCTCGTCGATCCGGGGTCTGATCCCGCGCGCCTGCATGGCGGCAAAGATCTGCTCCTCGATATCGACGACGGAGTAGGCATCGCTCTCGCGAAACCGCACGAAGGGCAACCGCGCGGCGGCGCAAATGCGATCCAGGGCGTCCTTCGGCGGCAGCTTGCGCAGCCGCGAGCGTGGCGCCAGCTTCACCGCGCAGAGGATGGCGGTCGACTCTCGGCTGCAGACCAGGAAGTCGAAGCACCGCTCGCCCAGGCGCTCCAAGGCACGTTCCCGCTCACGCCGCGAGAGGCGTGGCCGAGGCCCGATGACGTCGATCGCGCGCACCCGGCCGTAGACCAGGAATTCCTTTCCAACCGCGCGCTCCAGCACGCCCTTGAAGGCGCGTTCAGGCGCGGTGAACAGGGTCTCGTCAGCGACATAGGGAAAGCGCAGACGGCGCTTCATGCTGTTCCTGAGACTCAGGAGGAAGGCGAGCGAGACGACGATACCAAGACCGATCAGAACGTAGAAATGCCCCATGACCTCAACCTCCTCACCCAGCGGGCATGCTTCAGCTGCTGGCTCTCATGACCTCTGACGGATACCCATTCCAGCGCGCGCGGGAACCGGCCAGGTCGGCAATGGCGCTTGCCACCACGGCCTTGAGCCCAGCGCGGCGCCTTGAGACGTGGCCGCGCGACGTCATCCGCCAAGTGGCATGCCATGGCGGTGATACCAGGCTTTGTCCAGCGACCAAAGCACGGATTCGACGTCCGGTTGTTCGAGCATGACCTGGATGGCGCGCATCTCGACCTCGCGGAACTTCCGCTCCGCCTCGACCATTTCCGGCGCATCCGGGGCCTTGCCCGCCAAGCTGGGATCCACCTTCACCAGGAAGGTCTGGACAGGCACCTCGGAGGCGTCGGGGCTCGTCAGCGTTACGACGCCACTCAGGAAGAGCAGAACACGAAAGTCGTAGGGATAACTCGCCAGGATCGGATCCTCTTTCAACACTTCGTTCAGCTGCCAGACGCGCGGTCGCAACTCGTAATTGCCCGCGGCCAACGAGATGACCAAGAGGACGAAGAGAATGACGGAGATGATGATGGAGTTTCGCGTCAAGCGATCCATGGGGTTCTATACCTCGTGAGAGAATCCAGGTCAGCGCCAAGCGCGGCCCGCGCTGAACAATGCGACGCCGCGCCGAGCGGCCAAATAGCACATGATGCTCGGGCGAACCCCAGGGGCGCAAGCCATCCTCACGCCTCGACGCCCGCACGGAATGCCGCCCGAGACTCGCGCTAGAATGAAGCAACCGAGCGAAGTCAAACCAGGAATCCTCGACAATGGACCTCAAAGCGCGCATCCCGCTGTCGAAAACGCCGTCGCTGGACGCCCTGCGCCTGCGTCCCTACGGTGCAAGTCTGCTGACGCCGGCGGTCGAAACCTGGCTGGGATTCGCCTGGTCCGTGATCCTACTGATGGCGAGCATCGAGGGCATCGTCTGGGGTCTGGTCGGCGCCACCATGATACCGCGGGACCACGCATGGCTCGGACCGATCGCGGGCCTCTTCATGTTCGCGCTCATGTTCGCCATCATCTGGATCGTCGATGCCTCGCTCATCATGTCGGAGCGCCCCGTACTGCGCGCGCGGCGCTGGAGCCAGGGTCCGAACCAGGGCGTGGGGGCCGTCGTGCGCTGGGGCCTCGGGATCTTGGTGCGACTGGCCATCGTCGCGATCTCGCTCTACGTCACCGCACCCTTTCTCGCCAAGCTGATCCGTGCCGATGACATCGCGGCCTATCACCAGCGCCAGGTCGAGCGCTACTTCAACGAGCGCGATCAGCAGCTCCAGGCGCTCATCGCGGCGCGCGGCGCACAGATCGAGACCAGCTATCGCGAGCGGATTGGACCGCTGCAAGCCGATATCGAGCGGCTGACGCAGACATTGGCGCTCGAGCGGCAGAGGCGCTCGGAGATCGAGGCCGAGGACGCACCGGAAATTGCCATTCTGCGCAACGACCTGACGGCGGCTCGACAGCGCGTTGGAGATGAAATCCTGGGACGTGGCGGCCGTCCCGAGGGCCGCGGTCCGGAGGCACGCAAGTGGGAGACCAATGTCAACCTGCTCGCGGCCGAGCTCGCAGCCAAGGAATCCCAGATGCAGGCGAGAGTCGCGGAGGTCGCCCAGCGCATCAAGACCCTTGAGGCAACGCTGAGGACGCAGACGCAGAACCTGCAGCAGCTGGGACAGGCGCACCAGACACGCATCGATCAGATCGTCCGCGAGCTGGAGGCCGAGCAGGTCGACGCGGTCGCGCCGAAGCTCTCCTTCGCGGCGCGCTCCAAGGCGCTGCAGGCGCTGCGTGAGAGTCCGGAGGAGGCCGGCGTCCCGCATTTCGAGACGGTCGAAGGCTTCGCCCAGGCGGCCTTGGGCGTGCTCTTCTTCTCGCTGATCGCGCTCAAGCTGTTCGAGCCCCCCGCCGTGCGCGCCTATTTCAGCGAAACGATCCAGATGCAGTACCGCAAATATCTGGCGGGCGGCCTGGGCGACATCCCGGGTTTCGAGCTCCCGAAGGATCCCACGCAGCGCTGCAATCCACCTGAGTTCGCCCGCCTCTGGCAGGCCTACGAGAAGGATCCAGCCGGCTTTTATGCCGACCGCAAGACGCTCGTCGAGGTCCGCGAGCCCTTGACGCGGTACCTCGCGGATCAAGCGCTGGAGCATGACCGACTCGTCCACCGCCGCGAGAACCTTGAGCACGAAATGCTCTTCGCGCGCCGGCGTCGCGAGCATGAACTCATCGCCTTCGAGCGCGAGCTTCACCTGCGCACGGCGCAGCTGCAGGCGCAGCTCGCGAACGAGACGCGCGCGCTCAAGGATCACCGCCGTATCGAGCTCGCCGCGGAGCTACAGCAGGCGCGCGCGGACTGGCGCCAGCGCCAAACCCAGGCGGAAGAGGAGCTGCGCCAGCTCAGAGAGGGATTCGAGCAGGAGCAATCGCGGGCTCAGGGAGCGCTTCGGCTGCGCGAAAAGGAGATCGAGCGGCTGCAAACCCAGAGTCTGGCGGAGATTCGCCAAGCCGAGGTTGCCAGGCAGCTCGCCCACCAGCAGAAGCTTACCGAGGCCGAGGCGAAACGCCGACGCGAGTCCCATAAGACGCGTCTCGCCGGGGTCCGGGAAGAAATCAGCCGGCTGCGCACCCTGGAGACAAGACAGCGGGCGGAGCGTCAGACGCTGCGCGAGACAGGCCGCAAGCAGCAGGAGACCATCGACGCCACCCGATCACGCGTCGAAGACCTGCAGGCTGAGCGCGCGCAGCAGCAGGCCGCGGCGGACGCCCTGTCTCAGGCGCTGGCCGACCATGCAACCCAGGCAGGAGAGACGGGCGACGGACGCAAGACGGGCTTCTGGGCGAAAGCGGAAAAGATCACTGAGGACAAGCGGGTCCGCGATGTGATGCGCGACCTGAAAGCGCTGGAGAAGACCCAGGGCGCGGATGCGGAACGACTCGCAAAACTGCAGGAGGAGTTGCACGCCCTGCGGCTGCGCAAGGCGTCCATCGACGCCGAGATCGCGGAAGCCGATACCCGCATCGCTGCGACGCAGATGCGCATCCAGCTCTACGAGGACGGGCTCAGCGCGTTGCTGGGCCCGGACGACGATGGGAACAAACCGGAGAAAGACGCACCACTCCCTGGTTAGGCGAATTCCCCTGGTTAGGCGAATTCCCGAGATAGAAGACGCGAGGTGGTCGGATAGACACAACCCTCGCGCTGGGATCGAACCATGGTCGATCAGGAATCCTTCAGCACCGCGGCGCAGGCCGCAGGCGTGCTCGGCGTGCTCGGCTTGCCCCCTCCTTTCTTGCTGGGTTTAAGGGCCTCATCGCTGAGCCACCAAGCGAGTTCCTGACCACAGCCGTCCCCCGCGGGCACGGGGCTTTGCGCCTTACACTGCGTGCTTCCGGGCGGACAGACGAGACGGACGTGGAAATGAGCGTCGTGCTTCCACCAGGGGCGCACCTTCCGCAACCAGCTGCGCTCACCTGTCGCGCTCTGACAGAGGGCCTGCTTGATGGCGGCGTTGACGAAGATACGGTCGACCTTGGGGTGACGCGCCGCGCTCTCGATCAAGGCCTGCTGGTCTGGCCCCCAGAAACGGCTGACGCTCCGCCCGCCCGGCGCGACCATGCTCTGCGGGTCGGGCCGGTTACCCATGAGCCGATTGGCTTCGGCCGGCGAGGACGCAAGGGTGAACCAAATGTCCACGTCCAGTCCGTTTTGATGGCTGCGATGGGAGGAGGACATGCGACCACCGCGCGGCTGACTCAGATCCCCCACCATGAGGACGCCATTGCCCCGGCGCGCCTGACTGCGTCCCAGATCGTCGATGAAGCTCAGGAGCTCTGGATGACCATAGTAGCGATTGCGGTAACGGCGCACGCTCACATACCCGGGGCCAGTCGCCGGGAGCGTTTGCGCGCCGGCGATACAACCGTTGGAAGCCCCGCCGATGACCTCCGTCATGCCGCTGGACGGCCGGCGCACCTCGGACCAGGGCGTGGCCGAGACCGAGGTGGCGACTGACAAGGCGACGACGGCGACCAACATCATCGCCCCCGAAATCCGCTGCAAACGACCGCTGGCGAAGGAAAGGCTGCGTCGAGACATCCTGAAACTCCTGGTCCTGGGCTCGCAAAAAAGGGTTTGGCGCGTCACGAAGGCGCGGACAGCTCGAGCCCCAAGCGAGACCCGTCGCCCGCCCGAGATGCAGCCGGACACGCCTGAATCAAGTCACTGCAAACAGGCCGCGGGCTGCGGAACACGCAACCCGGCGGCAAGTCACATCGGAAAACCGCCAGGCGGGAGCCCTCCACCGGGCGGCATGAAGCCCGGCGGCAGCTTGCCCTGCATGGAGCGCATCATCTTCGCCATGTTGCCGCCCTTCATCTTCTTCAGCATCTTCTGCATCTGGGTGAACTGCTTGAGCAGCCGGTTCACGTCCTGCACCTGGGCGCCCGAGCCCGCGGCGATGCGCCGCTTCCTGGAGCCCTTGATGATGGCGGGGAAGCGCCGCTCCTGGAGCGTCATGGAGTTGATGATGGCGACCAGCTTGCCGAGCTCCTTGTCGTTGGCCTTTTCCTTGACGTGATCCGGGATCTGGCTCATGCCGGGCAGCTTGTCCATCATGCTCATGATGCCCCCCATCTTGTTCATCTGGTCGAGCTGCTCCTTGAAATCGACCAGGTCGAAGTCCTTTCCCTTCTTGATCTTCCTGACCAGCTTCTCGGCCTGATCGCGATCGACCTTTTCCTGGACCTGCTCCACCAGCGAGACCACGTCGCCCATGCCGAGAATGCGCGAGGCGACCCGATCGGGATAGAAGGGCTCCAGCGCCGTGGTCTTCTCGCCCGTGCCGAGGAACTTGATCGGCTTGCCGGTGATCTGGCGGATGGACAAGGCGGCGCCGCCGCGCGCATCGCCGTCGGTCTTGGTCAGAATGACGCCGGTGAGCGGCAGAGCCTCGTCGAACGCCTTGGCCGTGTTGGCGGCGTCCTGACCCGTCATGGAGTCCACCACGAAGAGGGTCTCGACGGGTTTGAGGGCGGCATGGATGCACTTGATCTCATCCATCATGGCCGAATCGACGTGCAGGCGGCCCGCCGTATCGACGATGAGGACGTCCTTGAATTGCTTGCGCGCCGTGTCCAGGGCACGCTTGGCGATCGCGACTGGATCCTCATCGCCGCTGCTCGGGCAGAAGGTCGCGCCGACCTCCCCGGCAACCGTCTTGAGCTGCTCGATGGCCGCCGGACGATAGACGTCACAGCTCACCACCATGACCGATTTCTTCTGCTTCTCCTGCAGCCAGCGGGCGAGCTTGGCGACACTGGTGGTCTTGCCCGAGCCCTGCAGACCGGCCATGAGGACGATCGCCGGCGGCTGAGCGGTCAGATCGAGCTGCTCGTTGGCCTCGCCCATGATCGTGATCAGTTCGTCATTGACGATCTTGATCAGCACCTGCCCCGGAGTGAGGCTCTTGGTCACGGCCTCGCCGAGCGCCTTCTCCCGAACATCCTCCACGAACTGCCGCACGACGGGGAGCGCAACATCGGCCTCGATCAGCGCCATGCGCACTTCGCGCATGGTGTCCTTGATGTTCTCTTCGCTGAGTCGACCCTGACCCCGCAGGTTGGTCAAGACCCGTTCGAAGCGGTCCTGGAGATTCTCAAACATGATCCGACCTCGATGGGGCGTCAGGCCCGGCCCCTGTTGTTTCAAGAAAAAACTGTCACCGTCGGTTTACGGCGTAACTTGTGAGTATAATGCAGGGTCAATGTCTGACGATATGACCATGGCGCTCAGCGGAGCTTGGTCGATCGACACTGCAGGGCCTTGCGAACCTCGCCTTGACGCAAAGAACAGGCGTTCGCGGCCGCTGAAATGACAGACGACAACAGGCGCCGAGGTCGACACCTGTTCGATCGCCTCAGGAGTGCAGCCGATCGAATCCACCTGGGCCAGCCGTCACACCAAGAACCGAGCACCATCGAAGTCCAGCGTATGACTCATACCTTCCTCGCCTATGTCGCCACCCTCTGCTACCTCGCGGCCGCCTCCTTCATCGGCATGCGGCTCTTCAGAAAGCAGGGCTGGGTTCCACAGCGCAGCATCGCCCTCGCGGTCGGGTTCGCGGGCCTGCTTCTGCACGCCTGGCTGCTCTGGGACAGCATCTTCAGCAGCGCCGGGATCAACCTGGGCTTCTATCACGCCTTGGCGCTGACCTCATGGACCATCGTTGCGCTGCTGCTGGTGTCCAGCCTGACGAAGCCGGTCGACAACCTCGGACTCATCCTGCTCCCAGCGGCGGCCTTGAGCGTGATCATGGAGACCCACTTCGCGGACGTCGGGTTCATGCGCGCCTCGGCTGGGTGGCCGCTCAAGATCCACGTCTTGCTGTCGATGCTTGCCTACAGCCTGCTGACCCTCGCCGCCGTGCAGGCCATCCTGCTTGCCGTCCAGGATCATCACCTGCGCAACAGGCATCCAGGCGGATTCGTGCGCACGCTTCCGCCGCTCCAGACGATGGAAAGCCTGCTCTTCGAGATGATCACCGCCGGCTTCGTCTTGCTAACCCTGGCGCTGCTGAGTGGATTCGCCTTCCTGGAAAATATGTTCGCCCAGCACCTGGTGCACAAGACAGTGCTCTCTGTCTTGGCCTGGCTGGTCTTCGGCGGCCTGCTGATCGGGCGGTTCCGCAACGGCTGGCGCGGGCGGACGGCCATCGTCTGGACGCTTGGCGGCTTCGTCATGCTGATTCTCGCCTACTTCGGCAGCAAGGCCGTGCTCCAATTCGTCCTGCATCGCGCCGGCTGAAGCTGGCAGCGCGTCACGCGCGAGGGGGCGCCAATCGGGCGCCCCCTCGCGATCAACGGGCGGGGCTAGAAGCCCGGAAATCGCAGCGCTCGGCCCCCGGGCGCCGATTGACGCCGAGCCGCACCCGCCGAGCCGCAAAGATGCGCCCAAGGCGAAGGATCACGTCGCCCTGGGGCTTGTCACCCTGGCACCTTCAGGTGCAGAATCACCCTGCCAGTCAGCGACCATCGCGGCAGCTCCCAAGCCCCGCCAGATCGGTTGAGGATTCGGTCAGTCAAGACTCGGGGCCGTAGCTCAGCTGGGAGAGCGTCGCGTTCGCAATGCGAAGGTCAGGGGTTCGATCCCCCTCGGCTCCACCAATTCAATCGCTACACCAATTCAATCAGGGTGTTACAGCCCTCGCCCAACGACCTTCAGCCTCTCATCGACTCGGTGTCCGAGCAAGCCTGGCGTTCGGTCGTTTTCACGACCGTAGGGCCGCGCATGAACTTCCGTGTTGCGAGCGCCAGCCAGCGGAATGACCGCCAAGCCGCGCAAGCCAGGCTTGAGCCCTGGAGTTTCGAAGTCCTGGGTCCAGGCACGAGCGAGGCCATCGCGATGGGCCATGTCACGACCTACCCATTCCGAGGACTGAATCCTTGCTATCCGTTCTATCGGTCTTCGCCGGCGCCGGTCTAGGTGCTGTATTACGCTGGGTGCTCGGGAGCCGCTTGAACCCGATCTTTCCGACGCTTCCCCTTGGCACGCTCGCGGCGAATCTGCTCGGCGGTCTCTTGATCGGGTTCGCCTTCGCCTGGCTCAATCGCCACCCGGGCGTCGCCCCCGAGATACGCCTGCTGATCATCACCGGATTCCTGGGCGGCCTAACGACCTTCTCGACCTTCTCCGCGGAGGTGGTGAATTTGCTCGGCCGCGGAGAGTTGCTCTGGGGGTTCGGAGCCATCCTGGCCCATGTCTCGGGCTCACTCACCCTGACAGCGGCCGGAATCTGGCTGGCTCACGCCGTGGTTGGCAGGGGCTTCTAGGCTTTCTCAACCTGACCTTGATCGGAACCACAACCATGCAAGGCTGTTTTCTCAAGTTCTATGTCGCGGAGAACCGCCGACATCACCACAAGCTCGCCTACGAATGGCTCCTCGAGGAGGCAAAGCAGCTCGGCCTGCAAGGTGGCTCGGCCTTCCGCGCGCTTGCCGGATTCGGCCGACACGGGCGTTTGCACGAAGAGCACTTCTTCGAACTCGCCGGAGATCTTCCGGTGGAGGTCGGGTTCGTCGTCACGGCGGAAGAAGCGGATCGCCTCATCGCCCATATCGGCGGGCAGGGATTGAACCTGTTCTACCTGCGTGTCCCGGTGGAGTCCGGCTTCACGAACGGTGGGAAGGCCTAGCAGCCCGTCGGCGTGCGCGATTGCGAAACGCCAAGCCGCCGTCACTGCTCAAGCGCCGCGCTTGAGCGCCAACTTGGCCTCTAGACGCTCGCAGCGGCGATCTCGCTCGGGACTGGGCGAGAGCGCGATCGCATAGCCGAGCGCGCGGAGAAGATCGCGGCTCCGATGCTCGTGATACTTCGCCAATGCCGCAAGCGCCGCCTGCTCGCCCGCCGCGGCTAGCGTCTCCCAAATCGCGCAGGCCTCGCCCCACTCCCCCCGCCGCCGATGCAGGCGCGCCAGTTCGAGCAGCCCGGCGGTGCCGAGCCGGTGCCGGTCGGCGCGCAACATCCACAGCGCCCTGTCCGGCTGCCCATGGCCGATGTGGTGCGCGGCCACGGCGTGGGTATCCGCACCCAGCGAAACGGGATCCTCGAAGGCTTCGCCCAACACCGGGACCAGACCGACCAGCGAGAAGAGATCCCAGCGGTTATGGCGCAGCACGGCCGCGAGGCCGGTTGTGTCGCCACGCCGCAGCCAATCGAGCCAAGCCAGTGGCGCCGCGGAACCGGGCATGTCGCCCTCGCGCTCCAATCCGAGGAGTCGGGACTCGGCGGTCGCGAGACGGCAGTCGGGCCAGACGCGCCCGAAGGCTCGACGCACCGGGGCGAGCAGGTCGAGGTGCGGCAGCCGTGCGAATGGATCCGGCTGCTCGCAGAGGCGAAAGCGTGTGGTCAGCAAGGGCACGTCGAACGAACGGCCGTTGTAGCTGACCATGGCTCCAGCGCCCGTGATCGCGCCCCGGACCGCTTCCAGGTATTCGGCCTCGGCGTCCAGCCGGGTGAGGAGGTACTGACGCAGTCGCCAACCCTCCCCATCGGCCGAGACGATCCCAGTCAGAAAGGCCCAGGTCCCACTCCCGCCCGAGAGACCACTCGTCTCGGTATCCAGATAGACCAGAGGGGCCGATGGGGGCTGCGTCGCGACCTTGGGCGCCATCAGCACCCGGAGGCTGCTTGGGAGACGCTCGACGACAGCGCCGTCCGGCTTGAGCACGACCCGCCCGTGCCTCAGTCGCGCGCCCAGCCGACGCTCGATCAGGAGGACCCCGGGCGCAAGCGCCTGAGCGCCAAGCGCCTCCCGCAGCGCGACCTCGTCCGGCACCTTCGAGCGCACAGGCTCCCGACCGACCATGAGACGGCGGACGCGATCGGAGAAGGAGGGCGCGAGGGTCGCGGCCGACCCAGTGTCCGCGGACACCGGCGGCTCGGGCCGTCCAGCCTGGCCGCGCAGCCGCCTCAGCCGATCACCGACGGATGGATCTGGCTTGTCCACCGGCCACTCGCCGCTGCGGCACGGCCGGCTCGGCAAAGAACTGGATCAGCCCGAGGACGAGGCAGGCCAGCGATGCCCCGAGGGCGAACGCCGAATAGACCGCCGTGTGCAAGAGCGACGCCTTGGTCCGATCCCAGTTGTTCAGCCGCACCTTGATGAGATCGGGCGTGACGAAATACGCCATGCCGTCCTGCCCCAAGGCGGTCAGGGAGGAGCGTGCCAAGTGGTCGTCCAGCGGCTCGTCCTCGAGATAGATGCGGAAGCTCGCGCGCGTCTGATCGATGGACAAGGCGGATTCCTTGGGCGTCCACCAGATCTGGTCGTCGCCCCAGATGGCGCGGCCGTAGTCGATGCCGAACAGTGATCCGGCGATCGGTGTGCCAATGAGTCCGACCAGCAGCACCGCATTGATTTTACGTGTCATCATTCACTATTCACTTCAGATGTCATAACAAAAGCTTCAAGACCGCCAGCGCCGCCTGACGTGGCGTCAGGACGTTCGTCTCGTCGCCGAGCAGGACTGGACCAACGCAGGCAGGGCATCCGGCGCTGCAGGCGCAGCCCGCAACCAGGTCACGCGCATCCGCGACGAGCTGCGCCGCCGCGTCGTAGAGAGGCGCGGAAAGTCCGACACCACCGGGGTAGTTGTCGTAGAGAAAGAGCGTTGGCTCGAAGCGATCCCTCGCCCCGGGATCGACCGGGGCGTTGTCCGGGCCGCGCAGCTGACCGCGCCCGTCGCCGCCGACGACGGCGAACCAGGTTCCCTGTCCGTCACCAACGGCGCGGCCCAGATCATGGAGCTCCGCCATGGCGCGCAGCACCGCGACGTGATGCAGCGCATAGGCGGCGCCCAGAAAACCCTCGATCGCCTGCTGTCGATCCGGCAGCGCGGCCTCCAGCGCACTCGGCTCGGCCTGCCACCACACCGCCGTCGTGTGCATCTCCTGATCCGGTAGATCGATGTTGCCATAGCCGACGTTGTCGTGGCTGTAGTAACGAATCTTCTTGTAGCCCGGATAGCGGCGCACCAGATGGACCTCGCCATTGGCCGCGACCCCGCCGCCCACGGCCACGCCCTCGAACCGATCCAGGATCTTGAGCCGGGTGTAGTCGATGGCGTCGGTATAGTAATCGGCACGGGTGCGGGTGACGAAGGCTTTACGCCCGGTCCAATCCAGGCGCTCCACCTGGTAGGGCTGCGACTGGACCATATAGATCGCGCCCTCGTAAATGGTTCCCGGCGCGCTGCTGTAGTCGACCTCGGCGATGATGGTCTGGCCGCCGCCCGTGGTATCGATGACGACGAAATTGCCCTCGGCGACGGAGCGCAACGAGACGCTGTTGGCGGGATAGCTGTCGGCGACCCAGTACCAGCGCTCGCCCTGATGCTGTAGCACGCCTTCATCGCGCAGATAGGCCAGCATCTCCGCCAGGCTCTCGGCGCCGAAACTGTCACCGTCGCGGAAGGGTAGCTCGAAGGCCGCGCAACGCACGTGCTCCAGCAGGATGAGGAGCTGGTCCGGGTGGACGCGGGCGTGCTCCGGCGAGGCGCCGAAGATGAATTCCGGGTGGCGGACCAGGAACTGATCGAGCGGATCGCTGGTCGCGACCAGCACCCCGAGCGAGGGTCGCAGCCGCCGACCCGCCCGTCCGAGCCGCTGCATGGTGGCCGCCACCGTGCCCGGATAGCCGTTGAGTATGGCCACGTCCAGGGCGCCGATGTCGACGCCCAACTCCAGGGCCGAGGTCGCGACCACCAGATCGACCTTGCCGGCACGCATCGCCTGCTCGCCGCGACGGCGCTCGCTCGGCAGATAGCCGCCACGGTAGGCCAGTACGCGCGGCGCGCGGCGCGGGTCATGGTCGAAGACATCCTTCAGGTACTTGGTGATCACCTCGACCATCAGTCGGGAGCGGGCGAAGACGATCGCCTTGAGACCCAGCTTGGCCGCCATGCGAGCGATGCGCGTGGACTGCGACCTGGCCGAGGCGCGGATGCCGAGGTCCGGATTGATGACGGGCGGATTCCAGAGCAGCAGATGCCGCTCGCCCTGAGGCGCCCCGCTCTCCAGGACCGGCGCGACGGAGGCGCCGCACAGCTGTCCGGCCAACTCCGCCGGATTGGCGATGGTGGCCGAGGCGAAGATGAAGGTCGGCTCGACGCCATAGAAACGGCAGACACGCCGCAGTCGGCGAAAGACGTTGGCGACATGCGCGCCGAAAACGCCGCGGTAACTGTGCAGCTCGTCGACGACGACATAGGCCAGTCCCTCGAAGAACTGCGCCCACTTGGTGTGATGCGGCAGGATCGCCTGGTGCAGCATGTCCGGGTTGCTGACGACGATATCGCCGCGCGTGCGAACCGCCTTGCGGGCGTCGCCCGGCGTGTCGCCGTCGAAGGTGAAGGCCTTGATGCCCGGACCACCGGCGTCGCTGAGCGCGCGGCTCAGCTCCATCAGCTCGGCGACCTGGTCTTGGGCGAGCGCCTTGGTCGGAAAGAGATAGAGGGCCTTGCGCCCGCCGGCCAGGACCGACTCCAGCACGGGCAGGTTGTAGCACAGCGTCTTGCCCGAAGCGGTCGGGGTCGCCACCACCAGGTGACGGCCAGCCCGCGCCAGGTCCCAGGCTTCACGCTGATGGCTGTAGAGCCGCTCCAGACCGCGCCCCCGCAGCGCCTGGGCCAGCTGGGGCGAGAGATCCTCCGGCAGATCGCGCCAGCTCGCCGGGCGCGCCGGCAGTGTCTGCCTGGCGGCGATGCGCGCCCGGTACTTGGCGGCGAGGCGGGTCTCCAAGCGAGCGACCGCAAAGCTCTCGAAGGATGGCGGCTGCGGGGATGTCATGCGTGGAAAGTCAGCCTGAAGAGTCGTTGGCATGCGAAGGTCATTCGGACGTGATGACGGGATGCTCGACGCATGGAGGGGACATCCGGCCCATGCGTCGCCAGGCGGTCAGCGCCTGCTCGCGCCGACAGGAAGAGGTCACATCGGCCTCGTCGAAGCTTCGTGGGGCGCTGGCCCGCGTCCGCCCCCAGAAGACAGCCCAACTGTGCCGCCGTGCTCTGTACAATGGCGCATTTAGCGTTCGAGCAAAGGGGCAATCATGTCGAAGTATCACATCTATGGAATCGGTAACGCACTCGTCGACATGGAGTATGAGGTGGACATCGAGGATCTGGGAATCCTCGGCATCGACAAGGGCGTCATGACGCTGGTGGACGAGCACCAGCAGACGAGCATCATGAATCATCTGAAGGATCACCACCACCAGCGCGGCTCTGGCGGATCGGCGGCCAACTCCATCATCGCCTTCAGCCAATTCGGCGGAAAGGGCTACTACTCCTGCAAAGTCGCCGACGACGAGCTGGGGCACTTCTATATGAAGGATCTCATCGAGGGCGGCGTCGATACCAATCATCACACCGACAAAGATCAGGGGCATACCGGCCGTTGCGTGGTGCTGGTCACGCCGGACAGCGACCGCACCATGTGCACCTTCCTCGGCGTCAGCGGCAATCTCTCCACCGACGAACTGGTCGAAGAGGCCCTGCGCGACTCGCAGTGGTTCTACACCGAGGGTTATCTGGTCACCTCCGACACGGCCCGTCATGCCTCCATCGAGGCCAAGCGCATCGCGGATGCCGCTGGCGTCAGGACCGCCATGTCGCTGTCGGATCCGAACATGGTCAAGTTCTTCAAGGACGGCCTGCTCGAGATGATCGGCTCCGGGGTCGACCTCCTCTTCGCAAACGAATTCGAGGCCATGGGCATGGCCGGCAGCGACGACCTGCCCCAGACCGTCGACTACCTCAAGACCCTGAGCAAGACCTTCGCCATCACCCGCGGTCCGCTGGGCGCGCTCGTCTGGGATGGCAACGCCCTGATCGAGATCGACCCGATCAAGGTCGAGGCCGTCGATACGGTCGGGGCCGGCGACATGTTCGCCGGCGCTTTCCTCTACGGTCTCAGCCAGGGCTGGAGCTTCCAGCGCGCCGGGGACCTGGCGGCGGCCGCCTCGGCGAAGCTGGTCACCGCGCTCGGCCCGCGGATCACAGCCGACGAGACGCAGCGCATCCTTAAGACCTTCGCATAGCGCCAGCGATCGCCGCGCGACACAGCGCGGCGCGCAGGGCTCGCGGGCGGCACCAGCGAGACCGGGTGAGTGCTCCGGCCTTGCCACCCATCAGTTTTAAGTAGACAATTTGACTATCGCTATTGACAGATGAGATTGACTCAAATTGGGAACGGTTGCCTCGCTTGCGCGTGAGATCGAACGCGGTCTTCGACAGATTCATCCTGGGCTGCGAAAAACGATCTTGAAGAAACTCCCGCCCACCATCGCCGCAGCGATTCAGACCCAGACGGCCAACACCGCCCAGTGGGCGGCGGTCCTGCCGATCGAGACCGAACGCGACGACATGCGCTTGCAGTGGATTGCCCGTCTGTTGGCCAATCCCTTATTGGACAGTCGAATGATCATGGAGCCGTTGGCGCGGCATCAGTTGGGCGAAGCCGCGCGCCACGGGCAGGTGGTGGTGTTGAGCATGGACCAAACCGACTTGGGCGATCGCTTTGCGATTCTGATGGTGAGTGTGCGCGTCGGGGATCGTGCCTTGCCGCTGTGCTGGACGGTGGAGGCCGGTGCGGCCAATCTGGGCTTCGAGGCGCAACGCGAGGTCCTGGACTGCGTGGCCGGTTGGTTGCCTGCGGGCGCGCCGGTGCTGCTGGCGGGCGATCGTTTTTATCCCTCGGTCGCGTTGTTTCAGTGGTTGCACGCCCAGGGTTGGGGGTATCGGTTGCGGTTGAAGGGCAATCATGTGGTCGATGTCGGGCGTGCGGACATCACCTGCACCGCCGATTTGGCCAAGGGCGTCTCGTTGGGTTTCGCGCCGGGGGCACGTTTGTTTCAGGACGGCGTCGAGACCAACATTGGCATCTGGCATGAAGCCGGGCATGAGGAGGCGTGGATCATTGCCATGGACTGCCAGCCCACGGCGGCTACGATCCGTGATTACGGCTTGCGCTGGAGCATTGAGCCGATGTTCTCGGATTTCAAAACACGTGGGTTCGGTCTGGAAGATACTCAGCTGCGCTACCCCGATCGCGTCGACCATTTGGTGTTGATCCTAAGCCTGGCGATGCATTGGTGCACCGACACCGGCCGTCGCGATGCCTTGGAATCACCGACGCCCCTGGAACAAAAGGCGGCTGAACAAACCGATCCCGACCACTGGATCTTTCGCAAGCTCGCCCGCTCTTGTCTCTCCTGGTTTCAACGGGGACTGAGAAAACTCCTGCGGCTCGCTGAACGTGGGCGCCCCTTGCCCTGCTTTGCGCCCTCTGGGTAAAACTGATAGGTGGTGAGGTGCTCCGGCTTCCGCCATTGTCTGGCGGCCCCGGATGGCAGAGAATGCGCCGACGAACGGCACGGCAAAGTGCGATCGACTCGACACTCCAGCCCTTCCCTTCTCGCTACCATTGCCGTCAACGAGAGGAACTCTGCCCTGATCGGCGTCGTCTCGGCCCGTGGAAGCATGGATCGAGACAGATTCTTGCGCGAGAGACCGTTGCGCGAGACATATAGCTGCGTGAGATAGACAGTTGCGCCGGAATACGGTTGCGCGAGCATACTGGAGGCTGCGTCAATGTTGAGCTTCGATGCACCCTCGTTACCTTCCCCATTGGCGATGCGGGAGTGTACGAGACCTCGCTTCGATGGCAATTTGGAGAAACTGAAGGACTGGGTCGTCGGACTCAAGTCGGCTGGCGTCAGGCAATCCGGCCCGGCGCTGCTGATGGCATTGGAGAATCTTCGCAAGGCAGAGCTCAGTGCCAACAGGCGCCTGTCCATCCTCGCGGCCCTCAAGGTTCCCATTCTCAAGACCTGCGCCGGCCTGCCCAAACCCTACTACGGCGATGGCGACGAGCATGATCGCCCCGGCGGCGTCACGCTTGAGCAGCGCCTGAACCGGCTGATGTTCGTCAACCTGATCCAGGCGATGCGCCAATTCGATCACGAGAATCCGCTCCCCAGCGCCCGCCAGCTGCGCAAGCGCCATTGGGCAGTCCGCAATGTCTTCCGCTTCGCCAACCGCCAGGTCCGCTACGCCGCGCTCTGGAAAACGTCCATGCCCGCTGGCACCTGGCGGGATCTGCACGAGCTCTACCTCGCGCTAACGGCGCGCACGCAGGGGAATGCCTGGAATCAAGACGCGCGTCTTACCTCGATCGGCGATTTCGACCCCATGGTCGAGTACAAGCTGCTGTTGCTGCTCGGCTTCGCGGCGAAGACCAAGGAATCCATCTTGCACAGCGAGTATTTCATGGAGGGTTTGGAAGCTTGGGCCGTGCAGACCAGGCTCGAGGATCCACACAAGATGCTCGGCAGGCTCAGGCTCATCCTGGTCGAGGTTGCGGAGGATGCACCACCACGACAGATCGAGGGCATCCTGGAAACCCCCTTCCGCGGCTGGGTACTACAGCCACCCTACCCCTATATCCATGAAATCGAAGATATCTTTGGTCGCGGCTCCTTCGCGGATCAGAGCCTCAGCCTGGCGATGTCCGCCTAGTCCGGCATGAAACTGCTCGCTATCGACACCTCGGGCGACGCCTGCTCGGCGGCACTCTGGATCGACGCCGACATCCAGCAGAGGATCGAGCACGCCCCACGCCGCCATGGCGAACTCATACTGACCATGATGCAGGGCCTGCTGACGGGCGCTGACCTGCGGCTGCGGGACCTGGATGCCCTCGCCTTCGGCAGAGGACCCGGCTCCTTCACCGGCGTGCGGATCGCCACCTCGGTCATCCAGGGGGCGGCCTTCGCGGCCGATCTGCCCGTCGTTCCCGTCTCCACACTCGCCGCCATGGCCCAAGGGCAATTCCGGCAAGAGGGGCAGCGGCGCCTGCTCACCGCGCTCGACGCCCGCATGGACGAGGTCTATTGGGGCTGTTACCTGGTCGGGGAAGACGATCTCGCCGCGCTTCAGGGCAAGGAATGCGTCTGCCCGCCCGAGCGCGTGCCTCCGCCGACCGGGGCCGAATGGACAGGCGCGGGACCGGGTTGGGACGCCTACGCGGATGCTCTCAAGGCGGTGTTGGGTGACGCCCTCTCTGAGACACGGCCCGCGGCACGCTGCGAGGCCAGGGATGTTGCAGCCATTGGCGCAGGCTTGCTGGCCAGGGGCGAGCAGGTGTCCGCCGCGAACGCGCTGCCCGTGTATCTGAGGGATCGCGTTACCTACGCCAAGTGACGAACTGCCACCGGAGCGCGGGCTCAAGCGCACCCGCTCAGCGGAAGACGGCGCGCTGGACCTCAGAGCCTCAGCTCGGCACAGACGCCTGCATCCACCACCGCCCGGAAGACAGCCCCAGGCTTCACATGAAATCCCCGTGAGAGCCGGATGAAGGTGCCCGCCTCGAACAAGGCCTCGGCCTCTGGCTCCACGGCGACGACGCCCTGGGTGTAGAGGCCCGTTGCCGAGCGGACATGCCCGACCCCCGAGGTCACCGGAGTAGCGACCGCCAGCGGCCCCAGCACACAGGCAGCGTCGGTGATCAACAGACGACTGTCGGTGATGCTGTAGTGACCCTCATCGTCCAGGGCCACGAAGCGCGCGCCCAGATAGGCGGGAAGATCGACCTGCAGGAACCAGGCGTTCCAACCGTCCTCTCTACCCGACTGACGGGTCGCAATCGCATAGAAGGTGAAAACGCCATCCCCTGGCGTGGTATCGCCATGCGTGCCGTCATCGAACAACACCTCATAGCCGACATCGCCGCCAGGCACGCCGCCGGGATAGGCAAGCGGCCCGCGCCCCATGCCCCAATCAGGCGACTCGCGACCCTCGATCAGCGGCAACATGATGACCCGGTCGATACTGGCCACGCCCTGATCGTCGCTCAGAACGACCTCCACACCAATGCGTGCATCCGGGTCATCGAGCAGGGATCGGGCGCTCCAACGGATCTGCGTGACACGCGGCGCGACAGAGGCGACAGCAGGCATCAGATCGACCCGGTAGAGTGAATCGGCATACGCCAGGAAGTAGTGCTGGGCGTCGGCCGTGAGATTGCTCACGGCCACGGCAGCGCTGGGAAGCCGAGCAGACCCCGTATCGCGTTGGCTGAGCTGTTGGAGATCGAACAGGTGCTCGAGATCGAAGAGGGTACGGTAGAGATAACCGCCCAGATCGCCCGACGGCCCGGAGACGAGAACGTAGCGACCATCGCGGCTCATGATCGGATCGAAGCCGCTGAAGCTCCTGTTCCAGGCAAGCGGAAGCTCGCTGCCGGATGCCATATCGACGACGGACAGGGTCACCGGATCGCCCGCGCGGTGGATATATTCATAGAGTGCGCGTCGGCCGTCCGCCGAGCAGAAACCACGCGGGTTCAGGTCACGCTCGACCCAGTTGTGTTGGAGACTGCCCAGTGGCTCGACCGGATGACCCGGTCCGCCGCGATAGAGCGCCCAATTGTCGCTTGCGCCCCAGGCATCATTCCAGGCGAAGAAGACATGATCGCTGGTCGCCGAGCTGCCAACCAGGTTGAGCAGATTCACGGCGCTGGTGGTGTTCGCACAGTCCGCGAGACTGCAGGGCAGATCGACGATGTCGAGATATTGCTGGCGCCCGGCGCCGAGATCCGCGAAGAACAGCCCCATGCGACGGCGCTGCAGCGTCTCGTCCCAGCCCGCGTCATAGGGCGTGAAATAGAGGCGTGCCCCCAGGTCATCGAGGGTCGCGGAGAGGTTGCGGAAGGGATTCTGGGTCGCATCCCCGACCTGACCGCTCGCGGTCTCGTAGACGAGCCAATGATGCTCCCCGGACTGGAGCTGAGCGCGCAGGACGACCAAGGAGGCGTCGTCATTGAGTCTGAGACTGCCCCAACCCCACCAGGTGCTGACGATATCCGGCGGATAGAGAAGGTCCGAGATCTCCTCGACCTGAGCACCTCGATCCGTGGCAAGAAAGATGCGATTCTTCGGCCCCGTGCCAGCCGAGCACCATTCGCAGAGCACGTTGAAGAGGACGTGCGATCCGTCGGCGTTCGACTGAACGCTCGCAAAGTCATGCTCATCGATCGCCGACCCGTCCCAGGCGACGTCGGCGCGGTCGAGGATCTTCACGAGATCCTCGCGAAACTCGATCGGCGAGGGATCGCCGGCAGCCTGAGCCAGATCGACGAGCCCAGCGCAGAGAACGGCGATCACGATCGAGGAGCGAAGGAAGGCGCGCCGCCGTGGATCTCCATCAGAGAGGACGCTCACGAGACACCTCCTGTCACCAGGATTCCGCTACATCAAGTGTAGTTGATGGCTCACCAGGGCGTCGCCAGCCTCAACGCGGAGCGGGTCTATCGGAACGCATGATCCCTGGTCGATTCGACATGCTCTTCGTGACGGCAGTGCCGCCGCAGACAGCTCAGGACATAGTGCAGGAGTGTCGCGCCAACTCCAAGGAAGACCGCGATGGCCACCGCAACGCGCGGCAGCGGCTCCACCATGGAGAGACCCAGGACCAGCCAGGTGATGAAGGCTATGATGCTGGTGATGGCGAAGATCATCACGAAAGGCCAGCGCGAACGGCTGCACTTTGGACAGAGATTCATACGTGGTCTCTTTTTCGGGCTCAGGGGCAGCCCATGGATGCCTTCTTCTAGCGGAAGGCGTTCGGGAGTGGTGACTTGTGCGAGGACGACGCAGCTTCGTCGAGCCGACCTCACACATCAGTGTAGCTTGATCTCTGACGCGAAGACCCTTCATTGACATCGATCAACCGCGCAGGGCGGGCGCCTCGCCGCGCCAACCCAAGGCGCATTGCGACACAGGCGACACCTCGGATCGAGCCATGACCCAGAGCATCGACACCCCACCCCGAGACCCCCGCGGCGGCGACGCCACGCTGGACGCTCGCCAGCACCTCCTCGCGTTACTGGGCGCGGGGCTGGCTGCGGTCGACGGACGCCGATCGACCCGGGAGGCACTGGAGGCTCGCCCGATTCAGGGTTCGACCTGGATCTGCGCGGTTGGCAAGGCGGCCGAGGCCATGGCCTTGGGTGCCTGGGATGCCTTGGGCGAGCGGCCGAGGGGTGGACTGGTCATCACCAAGGCCGGCCATGCGGACGAGCGCCGACTCGGCGCGCTCGGAATCGAGACGCTCATCGGCGGACACCCCATCCCGGACGAGGGCAGCCTGATCGCGGGGCAGAGGCTCCGCACGGCAATCGATCGGACGCCCCCGGAGACGACCCTGCTCATTCTGATCTCGGGCGGCGCTTCCAGCCTCTTGGAGTGCCCGGTCGAGGGCATCGGCCTCCCGGAGCTCGCGCGGCTGAACCAGTGGCTTCTCGCCAGCGGGCTGCCGATTGAGGATATGAATCGGGTCCGCAAGTCGGTGTCGCGGCTCAAGGCGGGCGGCCTCCTGCCTGTGATCGGGGCACGACCGGTGCGGGCGCTGGCGATCTCCGATGTCCCGGACGATCGCATCGCGGTCATCGGCTCCGGCCTCCTCGTCCCTGAGCCGGACCTGCACGACCGGGTGGGACCGCTCGCGCTTCCCGACTGGGCCGCCGCGTGGGTCTCACGCGGCTTGCGCACGCGTGGCACACTGCCACCCGTCGGACCCGAGATCGAACTGATCGCCACGCTCGCCAAGGCCAAGTCGGCCGTGGCCGTCGCGGCAAAGCGACGCGGGCTGAATGTCTGGCTGCATGAAGAGACGATCACGGGCGATGCGGCGGACCTTGGCCGAGCGCTCGCCCAAGCACTCATGGGGAGCGCGCCGGGGCTGCACATCTGGGGCGGCGAGACGACGCTGCGCCTGCCCGCCTCGCCCGGTCGTGGCGGGCGCAACCAGCACCTCGCGCTTGCGGCCGCGATCGAGATCGCCGGTCACGCGGATTGTCTGCTGCTCAGCCTCGGCACCGATGGCACCGATGGCCCGACGGAGGATGCAGGCGCCCTGGTCGACGGACACAGCCTTGAGCGCGCCCAACTCGCCGGATGCGATGCGAGCGCGCACTTGGCGCGCGCCGACGCCGGCACCCTCCTCGAAGCCAGCGGCGACCTCATCCGCACTGGGCCGACGGGAACCAATGTGATGGACCTCATCCTGGGATTGAAGACGTGAACAACTCGCCAACCGCACACCTGTTTTCCGCCGCCGCGCGCTGCCTGAGCGAAAGCGACCCCATCCGCAAGATGGCGCTGACCGATCAAGCGGCCGCCGATTGGCGGGCTGGACACCTCTCGCTCGACGCCGCCGACGCCGATCCCGTGACCGACACAGCCGGTCGCCCGGCAGGCCTGGAGCTCGTCCCGCCTCGCCAACTCCTGAGCCGCAAGCTCAGCACCCGCGAGGGACGCGCGGCCATGATCCACGCCGTCGCCCACATCGAATTCAACGCCATCAACCTGGCCTGGGACGCGGTCCAGCGCTTCCGCGACATGCCGGTCGCCTTCTACGCGGATTGGGTACAGATCGCCGCCGAGGAAGCCGAACACTTCGGCCTCATGTGCGAGCGACTGCGGGATCTCGGACACGACTACGGAGACTTCCCGGCACACAACGGCCTCTGGGAGATGGCCCAACGCACGGCGCACGACCCCTTGATTCGCATGGCCCTGGTGCCGCGCGTGCTGGAGGCGCGGGGCTTGGACGTCACACCGGGCATGATCGAGCGTTTCGCGTCCGCGGGCGATGCCGAGACCGCGAGCCGGCTGGGCGTCATCCTTCGCGAGGAGGTCGGCCACGTGGCCGCGGGCTCACGCTGGTTTCGCAGCCTCTGCCAAGCACGCGACGAGGAGCCGAGCAGCCACTATTTCGCACTACTCGACACCTACATGACAGGTGAGATCCGCTGCCCGCTGAACCTCGCCGACCGCCGCCGCGCCGGCTTCGACGCGGCCGAACTCGAAGGCCTGCAGCAGCGGTGTCAGCGATAGGGGTGTTGTCGGTTGTCGGGTTGTCGGTCACGTTATTCCGCGAATTTTTCTCGGAATAATCCCCTCTAGACCTGCCAGCGTCCGCCACCGCTGTTGCCGAGGCTTGTGAGCCACGACGATGCCTGTCTTGGGCCTTCGTTAGCCGGCGAACCGGCCGCCCGGCCTTGGAGTCTCTGCGACGGGATCACGCGGGAAGCGGGCAGATGGCCCTTGACGTTGACCGGCAAGAAAAGCTCGGAGAGCGGACGCTCAATGAGGTGGCTCAGTGAGCACGAACAGGGCTCCTGCCTGCAGGTTGATGGAAAGGACCGGAAAGTCGATCTCAAGTCAGGTCTTGGGGCAGTCGGGGTCCGAGAAATCGACCGAGGGAAGCTTCAGCTTCCGTCCAGCGCCGACGGCGTCGGTGACCAATTCCGCGGTTTCCTCGGCTCTTGTCTTGCGGGCTTGCTTGGCCATGGCTAGTCCCTGAGATCCACGAAAAGATTCTTGCCGCAAGCGCGGGCATATTTGCGCAAGGTGGCAACGGACGGCGAGTGCTTGCCCGTCGCCAGCGCCCGCTCCAAGCGCGCAACCGCGGGCGCGTGGGTCCCCATGCGCTCGGCGACCTGAGCCTGGGAAAGTCCCGCCTCGTGACGCGCCTTCAGTAACAGGTCGAGCAGGGCGAATTCCTCCCGCTCCAGGCGCTCGACCTCGGCTTGCACACCGGGACGCTGCATCAGCGTCTCGATCAGTTTATCGTGGGTCTGCATGGTGGATCTCCTTCATCCGCGCTTCGGCGAGACGCCGTTCGCGCACGGGTGTCTTGTTGGTCTTCTTCACAAAGCAGTGCAGCATCACGATTCGCTGTCCGACCTGCGTGCAGAAGAAGACACGCCCGATCCCATCGCCGCCTTTCAGGCGTAGCTCGAACAAACCGTTACCGAATGCCTTGGTATGTGGCTCGCCCAGATTCGGACCAAAATCCAGCATGCGCCGAGTCAGGACGATATAGCGTGCAGCCAAGGTGTCGGGCAACGCCGTGATCGCCGTCTGGACGGCCTCGCTGTAGTAGATGATGCTGTAGCTCACGCCGATAATGATAACAAATATGTTAGTGCTTTGCGCCGTAAAGGGTTTGCTGATCTCGATCTAGGGGAAGGCCACCTCCAACAGCGTGAGCCCGTCATGAGCCAGCGTCGGATAGCCGTCCTGGCTCTTCCACTTCTTGCGGCGAGGTTCCAGGGACAGGCTATGGAGCTCGAGACACGAGCCAACGTCCGCTATCTCGGCGACTGAGGACTCCAGCCGACGAAGCTCCCGTGTCCGGAATTGGGACGCAAGAGTCACTGGGCTGGCTCGCCTCAGTGACCGGATTGGGTCGATCCCGATGTTCTCGCTTACCTCTGAGGCGGTGTGGCAATGCTGGCAACATCGCCGGTGGCGAGGCGGGCGAATCTTAGAAATTCGCGACGAAATCGTTTTGGAAACAACAGCCGGGCATGGGATCGCCCGGCCAAAGAATCACGCGGCTAGGGAAGGTCGCTCAGTCAGAGATAGGTCAGCTGGTCCACACCGAAATGGACGGGCGTCAGACCAAGACGCGCGAAGCTGTCGTTCTCCGAGCAGACATTGCCTTCCATCAGCATCTGGATCTGATCGCGCGAGATGGGGAACCAGGCGAAGCGGTCGAAGACGGCAGCGGTCGCCTTGATGGCCATGGCGGGCGCCGGCAGCATCAGCTTGGTCTTACCTGAGGCGGCGGCAATGGTCGTGAGAATCGCCTTCCAGCTCAGCCGCTCGGGACCGCAGAGGCTGTAAGTCTGCGACTCGGTGCGCGGCTCGGTCAGCGCAAGCACGAAGGCGTCGGCCACATCGGACACGCTGACGGGTGCCAGCTCGAAGGCTCCGGCATTGGTCGGCAGGATCCCTTCGTAGAAGAGCGGCGCGGGGATGGGGCTGTCGATGATGTCTTTCTTGAGCTGGGAGCAAAACTCCATGCGGCCCTCCGAGTCACCGAAGACGACCGACGGCCTGAAGATGGTCCAGCGCAGCCCGGAAGCCTTGAGGGCCATCTCAGCCTGGTACTTGGTGCGCTGATAGGGGGTGCCATCCTCGCGGATACCGTTCGCGCTCATGAGCAGAAAGCGCTCCACACCCGTCGACTGCGCCGCCGCGATGGTATCGAGCACGCCCTGGTGCTGGAGCGCCTCGAAAGTCACTCCGCGCGCCGGGCTCTCCCGCAGGATGCCGATGAGGTAGATGACCGCATCCGCGCCGGTCAGACAGTTCTCGATGGCCGCTGGATCCGCGACCTCCCCGTGAACCAGCTCGCAGATGTCGGGAGCCGCAACCTTGTGCTCGCTCCCCGGTCTGACGAGGAGCCGCGGGACATGCCCAGCCGCCACCAAGTGGCGCGTGATGTGTGAGCCGACGAATCCAGTACCGCCAATGATCGCGACCTTCATGAGGGATCTCCTTAAGCGATGAGTACAGAGTCGGGGTAGAGTTTGGTGCCGAACGGCGTCAGTCAAGCCGCATCAAGGCACGAAGCTCGGTGACGGCATGCACGGCGGGATGGACGAGAGCGGGCGGGATTCAGCGGATCTCGAGGCGCGACGAGCGCAACCCGGACTTCAGCGACCTGCGGCTTGAGCGGCATGGGCAACCGGCTGGGATGCAGGGGTCAGGGCGAGGACGTTATGCCGACGCAGGCGCCGAACGTTGCGTCGAGCGGAGGCGAAGACCTCGGCGATGACTTCAGCAGGAATTTTGCGTGCGTCGCGAACCACGACCTGATGACCGGAGGCCAGCTTGGCGCTCAGCTCGCACCGAATTCTGTGGCCGTGAAGTTGATCGAATTCCTCCTGAACGGTGACCTGTGCATCCATGCGCTCGCCCGGGAAACGATCCGCGAGCTTCTTTGCTTCCGACTCGATCTGACGACGGATGTCGGCATCCAGCGCAAGCGTGTCGCCGCCTATCTTTAGGACCATATTTGATATTCTCCAAGCACCCGGTGAAGGCTCGTATTCTTTGCGCGCCGCGAGCACCGGGTGGAATCTGACGAGGGCTGATCGCCTCGATGAATTGACTTCGTCGCAGAGGTGTCTCTGGAAGCGGAGGGGGCGCAATGCGAGACGTGCGGCGGTGAACGGATCATGGCGCCCGAGCGACGGAAATGCAAGACCACCTGATCCTTCCCGTGCGGCGGTTGGCATTCCGGCGCATCGATCGGTGAAATTCAGTCTCATCCGCCTCTCAGCCATGACGCTCCACAGACAGACATCCGACGACATCAGGCGACGCGCCCAGAGGGCGGGGCCGCGGCCGCGCTGGGCGCTGCGCGGGCGCAAGCCCCGCTCGATCCATTGGTGCCCAAGCTGTCGATCCGCCAACACGGCGGCCATCCATCCCGGACGCGAGCCCGCGTGACCCATCGGCACGGTCTCGCCGAGTGGGGCGCGTTGCTCGCGCTGGCTGTCCTCTGGGGCTCGGCCTTTACCCTCACCAAGGTCGCGGTCCAGGGACTCCCGGCCGATCTCGTCGTCGCGGGCCGACTCTGCGTCGCCTGCCTGCTGCTGATCCCCACGGCACTGCTAGTGGCGCGGCGGCCCGTCGCCACGGTCAAGCTCTGGGGCTTCCTGATCCTGATCGCCATCTTCGGCTATGCCCTGCCCTTCTCGCTTGTCTCCTGGGGCCAGCGCTACATCGCTAGCGGGGTCGCGGGTATTCTGATGGCGGTCATGCCGCTCGCCACGCTAGGGCTCGCGCACGTCTTCATTCCAGGGGAGCGCATCACCCGCTATCGCGCCGGCGGATTCGCCTGCGGCTTTGCCGGCGTGGTGACGCTCATGGGACCCTCGGCCTGGCTCGAGCTGGTCAATGGCGACAACCAGCTGCTGCCGATGCTGGCCGTCCTGGGCGGGGCATTCAGCTATGCGGTCTCATCCATCCTCGCCCGGCTGCGACCCCAGAGTGACGCGCTCTTCACGTCCGCGGCGACCATCTCGCTCGCCACGCTGGTCATGGTCCCAACGGCCTTGAGCGACGCCCATCCGCCGGCGTTCTCGAGCGTTGCCGCGCCGCAGCTCATGGCCGTGGGCGCGCTCGGCGTCTTTTCGACCGCGCTCGCCGCCATCCTCTACTTCAAGCTGGTCAAGAGCGCGGGGCCGTCCTTCGTCGCCCAGCTGAACTACCTCATCCCGCTGTGGGCCGTGGGTAGCGGCATCCTCTTCCTCGGCGAGCGGCCCGAGCCGAACCACCTCTACGCCCTCGCCCTCATCCTGGGCGGCATCCTCGTCACCCAGCTGGAGCGGTTGCGGCAGCGCAGCGCCCAAAGGCCGCCGCCGCGAACGGATGGACGTCACTCGAAGAGGTCGCGGTAGGCCTTGGAGAACGCCTTGTAGGCATCCCACCCGTCCTTGTCCATGACCTGATCGATGACCCAGCGGTTCTCCTCCTTGTCGCCCATCAGGGTCTGGATCTCGTACCCCAGGTGGCGCAGAAAGGCGTAGCTGGGTCCGTCGTCGGCCAGCTGATACTCGGCATACTCGCCCGAACGCCCGTTGAGCAGGGCGATGAAGGGACTGCCGTAGTCGCCCGGACCGAGCAGATCCTGGCTGTTGTCCTGGACATGGGCGAAGACGTTCTTCGCCAGCTCGGTGATGAGCACCCGACGGTCCTGGTCGTCCAGATCGCCGTGGGAGAGCCGGTCGGCGACCTGGATGAGAAACACCAGGTATTCCTGGATCACGGCGAGACGCTGCGCGTCATCGCGATAGACGAAGCGCTGGCAATGCAGATTGATCGCCTTTTCCATCGCGATGCGCCAGGCGATGTACGCCAGGGCGCTGGCGATGTCCGGGAGCGATCGCTCCCGATCCTCATCCTTCCAATGGCTTTTGATTCGTAAGGCCACACTATCCTCCAAGCGGCGAGCAGCCGCGCGTCGTCGCTTCACCGCCTACGACCGCGCTGCTCGGGTTGAATACCAAAAAATCGTCGGACGATCCGCGGATCCGACCACGAAGGCGCGAGGTTCCTCGATGTTGGACGCAACCCTCACTGATCTGGCCGAGACGGTGCAATACAACTGCGACATCTCGGATGCCCGCCATGGCGCCGACGACTCGCTCTGCGTCTATCTCATGAAAATGCGCGAGTATTTCCGCTGGGAGAGACGCCTGCCCTTTGGCGCGCCACTCGAGCGCCAGCAGGTCGGCGACTGGCTGCAGGCACGCGAGCAGCTCTGGGAGACGCTGGAGCAGGCGCCGCTGCGCCCCATCGAGATCCGCGGCCAATCCTACGACCCCTTCGACGCCGACGCCATCAATGGGCAGCTCGGCGCGCACGGCCTGGCGTATAGCGGCGGGCTCGGCAGGCAGGCCAAACCGCACTTCGTCCTGGGCGACCTGGAGCGACGGCAAGACAGCGCGGGCTGCACCGTCTTCATCCTCGCCAAGGAATATGCCCGCGACCTCACGGCGCCGCCGGCGATGACCCTCGGCCAGAGCATCTTCGTGCGCCGCGAGTCGCTGCGGCGCCTGCTCTGGGAGAAGCTGGAAAGCTGGCGCTGGAGTCGCCCCGACAATGCACTGGGCCGCGCCTTCGCCTGCTACGACTTCGAGCACGCCCTGGACGCCTCCCTGGACGCCATGACCGACCACGAGATCCGCACACTGCTGCTGCACGAGCAAGGCGAGCAGCTGGCCGGAGAGCACCTGGGCGAGGCCTGGAACGCCATGCTGATGGATCTCAGCCGCACGCCCGCCGAGATCATGGCGCGCGCCGTGCGGGACCACCTCGCCGACTGTCTGGTGACGCTTCCCGCGCTCGCCGAGTCGCAGGAGACCGCCTCCCTGCATTTCTTCGTTGGTCAGTTGACCAGCATGCGCAAGGAGATCTTCCCGAGCCTGCGGCGCACCTACGAGCAGTGGCTGGAGAACCACGACACGACCGGGCTCGCCGCGCTTTCGGCATGCGGAAGAGACCATTGGCAAGAGGTCGCATCCGGCATGCTGGACCTGCATCGCCGGCATGGCGAAGAGGCCGCCGAGGCCATTCGCGGGTTGGTCGACACCGCACGGCTCTAAAGGGAGAATGGCACACACCCTATCCGCGCTCCCGCATCAGGCATGAACAGTGTCATGAATCCAGCCCCGAGTTCACTGAACACGAGCTCACTGACCACCATTCAGGAAGTCAAAGCCGGCAGCTTCATCTTCGCGCGCCCGCTTGCCTTGCCACCGGCCTTCTGCGCGGCCGTCATCGAGCGCTTCGAGGCCCATCCCGAGCACCAATACGCCGGACGCATCGGGCAGCTGCGCACGGAGAATCCCGGCATCAAGCGCACGACGGACCTGGTCGTCAGCAACAAACCGGACTGGAAGGATGTCGATGAGATGTTCTTCCGATCCCTGGCGGCGGCCATCAAGGAATTCCGCGAGGCCTTCCCCTACTTCAAAGGCCCCTTCAAGGACGAAGGCTATCAGGTCCAGCGCTACCAGCCGGGCGAGTATTACCACTGGCACATCGACAGCGGCAGCCATGAGCTGAGTCAGCGCCAGCTGGTCGCGCTCTGGTATCTGAACGACGTTACGGGACCCGGCGGCGAGACGGAGTTCCTGCATCAAGGCGTCAGCGTGCGACCCGAGGCCGGCAAGCTGGTGCTCTTCCCGCCCTTCTGGACGCACGAACACCGCGCCGTCGTCGTCCAAGAAGGCAACAAGTACATTGCAACCACCTGGGTGGTCTTCGCGTGACCACGGCGCACACCGCCGAGCCGCCCCGCCTGCTCGCCATCGTCGAGCTGGGCGGCTATCCGAATCTGACGCCGCTCTATCGGTCGCTCGGCTTCGAGGTGGAGGTGGTCGGCTCGCAGCGCAGGGCACAAGCCGCGCTCAAGCGCCAGATTCCGGACATCATCGTTGCCGAATACAACTTCCAGTCCGATTTTCGGGACAGGACGAGCAACTTGGAGACACTCATGGCCGGTTTGCAGAGGCACCCTCGCGTCAAGGTGATCTGCTTCTACCAGACCGAGCATCAGCAGAAGTTCGCGGGGCTCGCCGAGCGCTTCCCCATCTTCGCGGCGATCCCCTTCCCGGTTGACGCCCAGCAGGTCGAATTGGCGCTGCGGCGCGCCCTTGCATGACTGCCCGCCGCGCAGGCGTCGGTATCGAGACCGGAACGCGACATCGTGCCCTTGCGCAAGGATGCCGCGTCTGTCGCTCCGAGGCGGCGATAGCCGACTCCAAGTGCCCCTGATCCGCTTGCGAATCGGCTACCCTGCAGTCGAAGCGCCGGGCAACCGAACCGCCCGCCTTCAGAGCGCAAGTGTTCGCGGGCTGTGATTGCGATCCACCGAGGCCAGCCGGGCGCTGTCGGCCCGTCCCATCTCCACGTGACACAGAAGAAGGGTGCATCCATGACACGAGAAGACATCCTGGACCAGCTCCGAACCGCCAAGACGGCGCATACGCAGTGGCTCTCCGACGCACTGGCGCTCATTGCCGGACTCGCCGCCGGGAAGGACCATGTTCCCGTCTCACACAGACACTGTGAATTCGGCCAGTGGTACTACGGCCGCGGACATGGTCTCGCCTCACTCAGCGCCTATGCCGCGATCGAGGCGCCTCACGAAGCCCTTCACGGCCTCTACGCCCAGGTCTTCGACATCCTCTCCGCACCGCGCAATCGTCCCCTCCTCGCCAAGGTCTTCACCCCCAAGGGCCATCTCGGCAAGCGACAGCAGGACGAGGCCAAGGCGTTGATGCAAGAGATGCTATCGGCTTCCAGGAGACTCCTCGAAGCCATCGCCCTGCTGGAGCAGCACCTCATGGAGATGTCCGAACAGGAGTTGCAGGGGCTCTTCTAGAGCAGCCATGCCGGACCCCGAAAAACGGGGCCACGGCCAGTCGAATCAGGGTGCAAACGCCGCCCCTCCAGGCAAGGCTTGCGGACTTGCGCGAGCGCTCGCGCCGGCTATGGGCGAGTCCGCGCCTCAATCCGGCCGCTTCAGCTCGGTGATCCGATAGACGTTGTCGCTCCCGAGGATAATGGCGAAGTCGACCCTGTCGCCCGCGCTGACGCCGCTCAGATCGACCGCATCCGTGACCGGAAGGTCCATGGTCATGGCCGGCCAGCTCAGTGCCGGAATCGGCTCATGCGTGATGTTGACGGAGCCGCCCTCGGCATCCACGGAATTGATCACCCCCGTCCCATGGGTGGCCTCGGTCGCTTGGCCCTGCGCCATGGCGCCCTTGCCGCCATGCCCCATCATCTGGTCGTGCTCCATGGCCAGCACCTGGGTCTGAAAGCTGCATGCCGCGCTGGCGGCCAGTACCGCCGTGAGTAGAGTCAGCTTCTTCATGCGGATCCTCGTTCGTGGTGTCGTTCGACGGATTGACGCCCTGCCTTGAGGCAGGACCCTGGCGATGAGATGCGGCCCGGACAGGAAGGCTCAACGGCAAGCGCTCCGGCATCGGGTCGCATCGCTCTAAATGCCCGGCACAGGCTAGCCGCTGTCGCCGGCCGGTTCGGCACTCGGTTCCGCGCTGGGGGCCGATCGCGGCTCCAGCTCTCGCCGCCGCCACACCAGATAGATGGCCGGGATGACGAAGAGGCTGAGCAGCGGCGCGGTCAGCATCCCGCCAACCATGGGCGCGGCGATGCGGCGCATGACCTCGGAGCCCGTCCCATGGCCGACCATGATCGGCAGCAGACCGGCGATGATCACCGCCACCGTCATCGCCTTTGGCCGCACCCGCAGCACCGCGCCTTCCATGATGGCGGCCTTGAGGTCGCCCAGGTCACGTAGCGCCCGTCGCTCGCGCCGCTCCTTGAGCGCGTTGTCCAGGTAGACCAGCATGATGACCCCGAACTCGGTCGCCACCCCGGCCAGGGCAATGAAACCGACCGCAACCGCGACCGAGAGGTGATAGCCCAGGAGCGCGATCAGCCAGAAGCCGCCCACCAGGGCGAAGGGCAGCGAGAGCATGACCAGCCACACCTGGCCGAGCTGGCGGAACACCAGATAGAGCAGCACGAAGATGATGATCAGCGTGAAGGGGACGACCTGGATCAGCCGCTCCTTGACCCGCAGCATGTATTCGTACTGACCCGACCAGGTGATGGAATAGCCCGGCGGGAGCCGGACCTGCTCGCGGACCCGTGCCTGGGCGGCGGCGACATAGCTCCCCACATCCACACCGCGGATGTCGACGAAGGTCCAGCCGTTCAGCCGCGCGTTCTCGCTCTTGAGCATGGGCGGGCCGTCGACGATCTCGACCACGGCGATCTGATCCAGCGCGACCTGAGCGCCGGTCGGCGTCACGATCGGCAACGCGCGGAGCTTCTGCACGTCATCGCGCTCCTCGCGCGGGAAGCGCAGATTGACCGGGTAGCGTTCCAGCCCCTCGACGGTCTGGGTGACGTTGACGCCCCCCACCGCCGCCGCGACCACAGCGTTGATGTCCGAGATGTTGAGCCCGACCCGCGCCGCCGCGACGCGATCCGGGCGGATCTCGATATAGCGTCCGCCGGCGACCCGCTCGGAGAAGGCCGAGGCGGTGCCCGGAACCTCCCGCACCACGCGCTCGATTGCCTGGCCGATGCGCTCGATCTCCTTGAGATCCGGCCCCGCCACCTTGATCCCGACCGGGGTCTTGATGCCGGTGGCGAGCATGTCGATGCGGGTCTTGATCGGCATCACCCAGGCGTTGGTCACGCCGGGGATATCCAGTTTCGCGTCCAGCTCATCAATCAGCCCTTCCAGCGTCAAGCCGGGCCGCCAGTCATCGCGCGGCTTGAGCTGGATGACCGTCTCGATCATGGTCAGGGGCGCCGGATCCGTGGCCGTGTCGGCCCGACCGATCTTGCCGAAGACCCGCGTGACCTCGGGAACCGAGGCGATCATCCGGTCGGTCTGCTGCAGGAGCTCTTGCGCCTTGCCGATAGAGAGCCCCGGCAAGGTCGTCGGCATGTACAGCAAGTCGCCCTCGTCGAGCTCGGGCATGAACTCGGAGCCGAGCCCCGCGCCCAGCCGCTGGAGCCAGGGGACGCCTCCCGTCAGGCGACGCCAGCTGTCCGTCAGATCCCCTTGCCAGCCATCGATGCGGTCCAGGACGCTCGCCGTCGCCGTGCCTTCGCGCACCAGATCGACCGCCTGGAAGGGCCACTTCAGGGGCGCGAGCAGACCGCCGACACCGTACAGCGGCACCAGCAGACTGAGCACGATGGCCAGCGACGCCAGGATGGTCGTGCGCGGCGCCGCCAGCACGCCGCGCAGCAGCGGGCGGTAGACCCAGATCAGCGCCCGGCTCAGGGGATTCTTCTCCTCGCTCGGGATGCGCCCACGGATGAAATAGCCCATGAGCACCGGCACCAGGGTGACCGACAGCCCGGCCGCGGCGGCCATGGCATAGGTCTTGGTGAAGGCGAGCGGCGCGAACAGCCGCCCTTCCTGCGCCTCCAGGGCGAAGACGGGCAGGAAACTCAGGGTGATGATGAGCAACGAGAAGAAGAGCGCCGGCCCCACCTCGGTCGCAGCCTGGGCGATGACGCGCCAGTGTGCCTCGCCGCGTGGGGTCTCGCCTTGGGTGTGGCGATAGCGCTCCAGGTGCTTGTGGGCGTTCTCGATCATGACGATGGCGGCGTCCACCATGGCCCCAATGGCGATGGCGATCCCACCCAGCGACATGATGTTGGCGTTGATCCCCTGGTGCTGCATGACGATGAAGGCGGCCAGGATCCCGAGCGGCAGACTGACGATGGCGACGAAGGCGGAGCGAAGGTGGAAGAGGAAGAGCAGGCACACCAGGGCGACGACGGCGAATTCCTCCAGCAGCTTGCCCTTGAGGTTGTCCACCGCCCGCAGGATGAGCGCCGAGCGGTCATAGGTCGGGACGATCTCCACACCCTCGGGCAACCCCTGGGCGAGCTGGTCCAGCCTGGTCTTGACCGCCGCGATGGTGCTGAGCGCGTTCTCCCCGTAGCGCATCACGACGATGCCGCCCGCGACCTCGCCCTCGCCGTCCAGATCCGCGACCGCACGGCGCATCTCCGGGCCGATCTGGACCCGCGCCAGGTCGCGCAGCAGGATCGGCGTGCCCTCTGGCGTCACCGCGACCGGGATGGTCTCGATATCGGCGACCGAGCGGAGATAGCCACGGCTGCGGATCATGTACTCGGCCTCCGCCAGCTCCACGACCGATCCGCCGACCTCCTGGTTGGCGTTGCGGATGGCGCTGGAGAGCTTGGCCAGGGGGATGCCGTAGGCGCGCAGCCTCGAAGGATCGGCCACCACCTGGTACTGGCGCACCATGCCGCCGACCGAGGCGACCTCCGCGACGCCCGGAACGGTCTGCAGCTCGAACTTGAGGAACCAGTCCTGGAGACTGCGCAGCTGGGCCAGGTCGTGCCCGCCGCCACGGTCGACCAGGGCATAGCTGAACACCCAGCCGACGCCGGTGGCGTCCGGTCCCAGCCTCGGGCTCACGTCCGCGGGCAGGCGCGAGGCCGCCTGGCTCAGGTATTCCAGCACCCGCGAGCGCGCCCAGTAGAGGTCCGTGCCGTCCTTGAAGATGACGTAGACGTAGGAGTCGCCGAAGAAGGAATAGCCGCGCACCGTCCGAGCCCCCGGCACCGCCAGCATGGTGGTGGTGATGGGATAGGTGACCTGATCCTCGACCACCCGTGGCGATTGGCCGGGGAAGCTGGTGCGGATGATGACCTGCACGTCCGAGAGGTCCGGGATGGCGTCCAAGGGGGTCTGTTTGACCGCCAGGATTCCCCACAGCGTCAGGACCAGGGTGGCGAGCAGGACCAGGAAGCGGTTGCGGATCGACCAGTCGATGATCGTGTCCATGGGCTCACCGCATCCGCCGGAAGCTGGCCTGAAGGCTCGACTCGGAGTCGATCAGGAACTGCCCGGAGACGACGATCGCATCCCCCGCCGCGAGCCCCGAAAGGACCTCGATCCAACCGTCGGCCTCCATCCCGGTCACCACGTCGACCGGCTGGAAGCGCCCGCCGCCGAGCGCCTTGACCACGCTCTCGCGCTCGCCAGTGACGATCAGGGCATCGCGCGGGATCTTGAGCGCGTCCTGCTTGGGACGACCCGCGATCACCACCTCGGCGAACATGTTGGGCTTGAGCGCGCGCCGCGGATTGGGGAAGACCAGGCGCACGCGCAGGGTGCGGGTCTTGGGGTCCAGATCCGGGTAGAGGTAGTCGACCTTGCCCTTCCAGGTGCGACCGGGATAGGCCGGCACCTGCATCTCGGCCGGCAGGCCGGGCGCCACCCAGGCGAGCTGATGCTCGAAGACGTCGACCATGACCCATACGTCGGTCAGGGCGGCGATGGTGAACATCTCGCTCGATGGGGTGACGTACATGCCCTCGCGGGCCATCATCCGGGTGACGATGCCGTCCATCGGGGCGAGCACCGGGATGGTGTTGCGGGTGTCTCGGGTCTTCTCGATGTCGCGAATCACCGCTTCGGGCACGTCCAGGAGCCGTAGGAGATTGCGCGCCTTGTCAGGATCAACCCTGGGCGCGCCCGTCTCCCGTCGGTCGAGTGCGATCAGAAAATCCACCTGCGCGGAGAGGATGTCCGGGGCATAGACGTCGGCGAGCGTCTGACCCTTGGTGACCGGCTCGCCCTCGGCGCGCAGGCTCAATCCCTCGATCCAGCCCGCCGCGCGGGGGTGGACGTGGGCGAGACGGGTCTCGTCGTAGGCGACCCGGCCGACGGTTCGCACCTCCCGGCTCAGACTCCCGCGCCCGACCTTGGCGGTGCGTACGCCCAGGCTCTGCACGATCGCGCCACTGAGCGCGACCTCGGGGTGGGCGTCGGCCTTTGGCGACGCGGGCTTCGGGGTGATCCGCTTCTCGACCAGGTCCATGCCGCAGATGGGACAGGTCCCGGGGTGGTCCTGCACGATATTCGGATGCATGGGACAGACATAGGTGGGATCGAGGTGCTTGGCGGCGTGCTCCAGTGCCGTCTCCCGAGCGGAAGTCTGGAGAGTGCTGTCAGCGATTTCGCCGTCTTGAGGCGTCGGCTTGTCGCAACCGGTCAGGGCCGCACCGATCAGCACGAGGGCAGCCGCCCAGGCAAGGCCCGCACCGGGACGGGGGATTAGGGGTATCGACATGAGCGTCTCCCACGGAGCCGCGCCGCCATACTGTCGCGGCACGGGCGAGCGTCAAGGATGACCGCCGCACGCGGCCGCGATCAAGGGCGTCGTTCGCAAGGACGTCAGGCGCGTGGGGGTCGCTCGGGGAGCGCGGGGACGAAGTGGTAGAAATGGAGTCCCGCGCCGGCCACCAGGGCTTGTGAGTCAGATCGCTGGGGGATCACGGGTGGAGATACCAGGGGAACGGCGATAGTGACCAGGCAATGCAGGGCGCACTTGTGGCAATCGAAGCGCTTGGGATGCACCGGCTCGGGAGTCGAGCGGCTCGCGTGGTGCTGATGGCATGGCGCCGTTGACTGGCCGTTGAGCCCAGCCGCGTGCCGGCAGCCCAGCTCGGCAGACGCCCAGACCTGCGCCTGTAGCACAAGCAGACAGAGTACCAGGAGGGTGGTCGACGGGCGCCGCTGGATCGTCATGGCCGGACTATGTGGGCGGGCGGAAAGGTGCGCAAGTCAAGAGGCAGGAGTGTTGTCTGTCACGCTATTGCGCGAATTTTTCTCAGAATGGCTCCCGCTAGCCCCGCCAGCGTCCGCCACCGCCGTTGTCGAGGCTTGTGAGCCTCGACGATGCCCGTCTTGGGCCTTCGTTGTGGCAGCAGCCGGCCAGAACCGGCCGCCCGGCCTTGAAGCCTCTGCGACGGCATCACATGGGGAGTTCTCACTCGACCTGCTTGGCGCGGTGACTACTGCGCCCCATCAACGGTCACCGGCGTCGGACCTCAGCGCCCGGAGTCGGCCAAGAGCCGCCACCTGCGGCACAGAGCCCAGCGATTCTTCGGCGCGGTTTGCTGTCACCGACGGTGCTGCCTATGAGTGTGCGGAAAGGCCACAAAAGCGGTAAGCCGCGCAGGTGCCGTAGTATGAATGTTTGAATCTGGACACGTCCTCCGAGACATCGCGTGCGCGCCGACATTATTTCGGCTCTACGTATCCAGTCGGGAACTGCGGGCGGCCAACTCAGTACCTTCAGAACAACTCCGGATCGCCGAATCGAACACGTTGCTCTTACAACGGCGCTACGCCGCCCTTCTTCAGCAAACGCGCGGCGACGCGAAAAAGATCAGGCATATCGAGCCGACTATCTTTTCGCCTGAACATGACGCCGATGCGTTCTAGTGCCGTAAAGAGTTCTGCTGCACCTGCTGCCTCGACGTCTGGGAAAGGGGGCAAGTAGCCGGTCGTCGCTGCGTCCGCCTTGAGTGTCGTCACTGTTCCAGTCCGCTCCCAAACGTTGTAGACCTCCTGTTCCGGCTGAGGTAGCAATAAACCGGCGAGGGGCGCCAAGACACCCTTAATCCAGGGGAACTCTTGGTGCAATTGGTCGACGCGAGTCTTGGAAGCAGCGCGCAGACCATGGCGAATTCCCTCTGCAGTGATGGATCGGTCATCAGGTGGCATACCGTGTTTTGCCGCGGAGGTCATCATGCCGAGGAAGCTTCTGGGGGTGACTTCCTGGTACGCATCGGCCAGGTGCGCAATCGGCCAACGGTAGGTATTTCCTTTCTTGTAGCCATAACTTCCCTTGCCCATGTATTGTCCCGCCAGCCGAGTCATGGCCCGCTGTTGATCCGACGGGTCTCGAGCTAAAGACCAGTGGCGCGTCAGGATTGTTTGTCTGTCTGCGCTGCGCAAACCCTCGCTACTGAGGATCCGCTCGAACGCAGAGGCAGCGTTAGGATCTGGCGCAAGCGCAATTCTTGCGAAGAACAAGCCATACAGATCCGTCGCCGACCATGTCAATCGAACCGCACCGGTGCGCATCTTTGGCAACTCGACAAAACGTAGGGCGTCATCGTCCACCTGGTCCGGACGGATAAACAGCTTCGGCCGCAACGTTCGGTAAGCCCTCAAAGCCCAGACGACCTCAAGAAGCGCCTCGGTGAGGAGACGGCGACGAGCCCAGGTCCGGGCAACAGTATCCAAGGCGTCGTAGATAATGAGGAGGGTTATGCCTTCGCCACGCAGCCGATTGTCGTGACGATTCAACAACGCTTCGCGTTGCTCCCAGTCCTGTGCCTGCAGTACAAAATCCTTCGGTTTTGCCGCGGATTCTCCAGCGGAGCGTGTAACGGCGCTGATCACGCTAGCCCACCAGAACGCTTTCGCGTCTTCGATGCTTGCCTCGGCAGGCAACGCGGCATCGATCTGCTCTGCAGAAATACCGTCAGGGCCTCCGATTCCTGTATAGCCGAACTGAGCCGTGACTTTGTCCAAACCAAGTCTCGGATAGGCGCTGACCGCGGCGGCGCGCGTCTCGTCGCGACCGAGCACACCGGCCCAGAAGCTCTTTCCACTGCCTCGGGCGCCAAGGACGATCGGCGTGTTCGGATCTAATGCTGCGGCATGGGTCTCCGGTGCGTAAATGTCATCAAGGCCCGCGACATGGACACCGACTGCGTCGTTGGAAAGATCGCCGGGAATCTGTGCGATGGCGGCACGAATGCAACGATAGTCCTCGCTCTCAGACCGCATCAGGGGACTCCGTATCATGTACCACGCTTGGAGCCGTATCCGCCGACAGACTAGCCTGGATCAGTTCCAACAAAGAACCAAATGTCGCGCTGTAAATCCTTTCCGAAAGGAGATCGCGCCGAGTGAACGGGTCGAATCCACGGTAGTTCTGGTCGTCAAGTACCTGTACCGCTGCTACTAGTGCCTTGTCCTGGTCGGCAAATACTTGTTCGTCTGACATCGAATCGTCCCAGGGCACATCGCCGAAAGGCTCTGCTGGAAGTGGGTCCGATGATGCAGCGGCCCCACGGGGCGTCAATCCAACCTCCGCGGCAATATCGCGGCAGTGCTCCATAAAAGCATCCCGGCGTTCGCTTTCCAATGGTGCTTTGCCTTGAACGATCGTCAGGCGCCACAGCCATTCAGGTAACGGACCATCTACGCTCACGAAACGCGCCAGGTGAGCGAACAAAGCCTTGAATCCCTGGAACGTCTGCGGCTCATCCAGCCCAAAAAGCAATACCTCCGCGCCTAGCCCCAGGAACGAGGCTGCCGTGGACTCGTGCAGACCAGCGCGAGCGTCCACTAAGATTGCGTCGTACTTAGTAGGGTCAGAGAACCGCTGGATAAGATCCACTACCTGTCCTCGGAACGACATGACTTGGCCGTCCGGACCGACATCCTCTGCATAGGCGCGCGCAATCTTCGCCAGCACGTCCGATGGATGAGCCAGAGCACGTCGACCGAGTGCAGGCATAACGTCCAACCGACCGTGTCCACCCGCTAACGCAGAGGGAGCAATCAAATCGCTCAGAAATGAGTGATCCAGACCAGAAAGACCGTTTTCAACAAGCGCATCAAGGGTGCCAAATTCGGGGAGCGCTCGATCATCCAATAGCATCGGACCGAGTCCCGGAGCTTCCAGGTCCAAATCGATGACCAGGACGCGCTGCCCTCTGTAGGCGAGGTCTGCCGCCACCACGGCGAGAGCTGTAGAACGTCCGACACCGCCCTTGATGCTGGCGAAGACGAACCGCGGCGGCGGAGGAGATGGCTCAGCGGGGGCAAGCAGCCAGTCGGCGCCAACCAATCGGCGGTCTAGCAGGTGGATCCGACATCCGTCGACATCTACGGTTACTCTGCTGGGATCGTCGAGAATGCGCCTCGCACCAATGTCGTCGCGTCCGGCGAGCACACGATCGTCTCGAGCGTAAGCGCCAAGTCGCTGCCGCATGGACTGCGACACACGCTCGACGACCTCCGAATCTAACGGATCGGCTGCGAAGAACGCCAAACGGCCTACGGCGTCTCGAAGCGCAACGCCGGAATGGAGCAGACCAACTCCCAACTCTGTAGCGACCACCCTGGCTAGCGCAGCGAGGCTATCGTCGAAGCGGATCGTCATGACATCTTGCTCTCTAGGTTCCAATTGCCCCAACGACATCTTTGGCCTGATTTCGCCACCGATCCACCCAATTTCGATTGATATCATCACCTTTGCAGTAACGCATATCAGTATCCCATTGGCTCATGAAGTTAGGATTCTCGATGAACTTCATCAGCGTCGTCCCGCGGCGCCCCAGTGGCAGATCCCGCAGTAGAGTCTTCAGCTCAGGGAAGTGGGCGTAAAAAGGATCCTCTCTACGCTTGTCTTTCGTGAGTGGTTGCATGCCAGCTTCCCTCATCATTGCTTTAACAGCACACTCGGCGGCGATGCCGTAGACGTAGCCGGCCACGTCTCGACGCTTTTCGTCGTCGTAGAGTACGTGGGCTGCTTCCAGGTGGCGGCGAGCAGACGCAGAAAGGTCGATACCGTATGCCATCGATCGGGCTTTACCCTCAACTCCAGAAGGAGTATTGAATGCTGTCCGGAACGCCTGCGCAGACTCAGGCGAATCCGTTTCGCACGGTCCACACACCGGCAGCGCGAAAAGCGACGATGGGTGTCGGCCAGCTACCATCCTGGCTTCCAAGAGCATCTCGAGTGATCACCCCGCAGGATAAACCGGACGCCGAGTACAGCAAAGTCGACAACCGCAACTGGGCTCGGGCACGCAAGGACATCAGGCTCCTTCCTTGTCGAAAGGGCTGATCGGCACAGGTGCCCAAGGTCAGATACGAGTAGACTGCGACCAAACGCTGTTCGCGCCGCACGCGTCGTCCGACTGGATCGCGCTCATGCCCGACACTCCCCAAGGGTCCGTCTGATTGCGGCGCTGATCGCCGGGGGATCCCTCAGCACGCGACCCTACACATTCTCGAGGCGCTCGATCAGCGCCTCCCGACATCATTTATCGATAGAGAGCGATTCCCATGCAGCAACTCACGGCTGAAGGCCAACAGATCGTCAATGGCCTCTCTCAGCGCTATGGCTTCAGCCCCGATGCCGTCGCACACATGCTCTTCGCCGTGCTCAACGGCAACGGCTCCATGGCGCAGTTCAGTCACTCCGAATTCGGCGGATCCGGCCAGTGGATGCAGGGCGGTATGTTGATGCTGGGCGACATGTTCAACCACAACCTCAAGGGACGGGTCGACGCGCTGTGCGGGGAAATCTCCGGGATTCTCGCGACCCAGCAGGGTCTGTTGCGCAGCGGCAGCTTCCAATCCCAGAGCCAGAGCGGAAGCGGACAGCAGAGCCAGGGGGCCGGTGCGCCCATGGGCGAGTCCAGTCTCTTCGTGCCGGATCCCGCGACCCAGTGGTGGCCGCGGGAGATCGGTGCGCCAAGCGCGACCGGCAGCCAGAACAACGTCCGCTATGCCTACTTCGCCAACGCCCGTCGGTTGGCCGTGGAGACCAATGGGCAGGTCTGGCTCTATGACACCCTCGATCATCAAATCGGCGGCTTTTCCCAGCAACAGGGTTCGGGCGGCTCGATCCTCTTCACCAGCCAGTACGGCACCGTGAATCTGACCAGTCTGCCGGTCGTCTCGATCGACGGTCAGCCCGCAACCATGGCCCCGTCGATGTCGCCACCGCCGGCGACGCAGGAAGCGCGCGGCTCGGCTCCAGGGGCGGACATCTTCTCCGCCATCGAGCGCCTTGCCGATCTGCGCGCAAAGGGCATCCTCACCGACGAGGAGTTCGCGCGGAAGAAGTCCGAGCTGCTGAGCCGCTTTTGACACCGCTCGCGTCGTCGTGACAAGGTCCTGGCCGACCTCGCCACACGGCGATCGCTCGCGATCCCCCTCGATCTGGCCGAGGCGATTCATCACCTGACGAACCGGGTTCGCGGTCGGTGTGATGCTCGCGGCGGGGTTGGCGCCATGCGTTGACGGAGTCCGAACTGTCCGCATCTTGTCGATCGAGACCACTCGCGCGGGGATCGCAACGAGCGCGCCGACACAGGCTTGCCGATCGCCCAGACGGCAGAGGATCCGATCGATCGATACCAGGGGAACAGATGACCCGAGAGAGACTCGACTTAGGTTGGAGGCTCCTGTTGGTTGCGCGCGAATGGCGTTCTCGCTCGACCTTCCCGGCCACCCCGTTCGGAATTCGGCTTGGAGCCGCGGGCGACCCTCACCTGTGCGAGGCAGACGACGACCGCGCCGGGCTCCTTTGGCGCGATCACGCCTTCGCGGTTGGTCCAGGTCTCCCCGTCGAGTTCAGGGACCTCGTGGAACTCTACCTGCCGACGCTCGGCGCGAGCGCGCGACGCCCGGTCGTCATCGGCCATCTCGGCCAAAGCCTCGATGCGCAGATTGCGACAGGCTCGGGTGATTCCTGCTACGTGACCGGACCGGCGAATTTGACCCACCTCCACCGCATGCGCGCACTGTGCGACGCGGTCGTCGTCGGGGCCGGGACGGTGGCGGCCGATGATCCACGCCTCACGACACGGCTCGTTGCAGGCCCCAACCCTGTTCGCGTGGTCATCGACCCGGACCGCCGGCTCGCGCGCGAGCACCGTCTGTTCGGTGACGGCGAGGCCCCTACCCTGCGCGTCTGCGGCGCGGACCGGATCACGGAGACAGAGACGGCGGACGACCTCATTGGTATCCCGCGCAACGGAGAGGGCCTGCGGCTCAGCGCGGTGATCGCCGCGCTGGGCCGACGCGGGCTCCACGCCCTCTTCATCGAAGGGGGCGGTGTGACCGTCTCCCGCTGGATGACGGCCGGCTTGCTGGATCGGCTTCAGATCGCAACGGCGCCCGTGCTGATCGGCGCTGGTCGACCGGGTCTGAGCCTGCCGCCCGCACAGAGCATGCGCGCCTGCCGACGCCCGGCCTACAGGCTGTTCCAGATGGGCGAGGACATCCTGTGGGACTTCGATCTGCGTCGCGAGCCCATTGCGGACGCGAACCCACCGGATCCCGGCCGCGCGCCCGTGCGTCTGCGTTGAGCGCGCCGCGGCTCAGGACTCAGGATTCGCACGGCAGCGCCAGCAGGTCCTGGTGCCCCACGCGCAGCCATGCGTCCGCGCGGCGAAACGCCTCGGTACGCGACCGCAGCCAGGTATCGGCCTCCTCATGGACCATGGGATCCAGCTCGATCGCGGCCCGCACCCACCCTGTCGCAAGCGCCTCTTGCAGGTCCAGCGACTCGGGGCCGAGGTGCCAGTCGCTGGGCGCCACCTGAACGCCCCGGCCGAGCGTCTCGAACGCATCCACCGCCCGAGCGGCGGCCGCCGGCCCCAGCGCCAATCCCAGCCCTTTCTCGCGCACCTGGTGACGGTTCAGTCGCTCCGCGATGACGGTATCCCCAGCCAGGCTCGGCCGCCACTGGATCCGTCCGTCGTAGGTCAGCACGCAGAGCGCGGCACTGTCCCGCGCATGACACCAGCGGGCGAGCCCCTGGACCCAGTCGGCGGATGCCAGATCCAACAGCGCCGAGGCCGTCACCAGATGCGGGCGAAGCGGTAACGCCGCGCCGAACAGGCTCGCCAAATCGCAGCGAGACCAGTCGACATCGACCCGGCAGCGATCGACCTGAATCCGCAGGCCGTCGGATGCGCGCAGGACGCCATACCCCTGCCGCGCGGCCCATTCGAGCAGCCGCGCCGGGAGCGCCGCGAGCAAGGCCGCGTCGTAATCGAGGAGCCGCCAGTGTTGGTCCACACCCAGCCGGGGCGCCAGATAGCGCAGGTTCGAGCCTGTGCCCGCACCCAGATCAAGAACCTCCAGCCTGCCCCGTCGTTGCGCCCAATGCGCGAGGGTCTGGGTCAATCCGGGATCGCGCGCCACATGATCGGCGGGCTCCCGCAGCCCAAGCCACTCGGGCGAGAAGGCGCTCAACCCGACACCCGCGCCGGATGGGCGACGGCATCGGCAAAGGCGTCGCAGGCGGCGTTCCAGCTGGGCAGCGACGCCCGCGCCCTCAGTGCGCCCGCGCGCAGCCGCTCACGCAGCTGGCGATCCGTCAGGAATCGGCGCAGGGCCGCCGCCATGGCCTCGACATCGCCAGGCGGGACCAGCAGACCGGCCGTCTCGGGAACCGTGTGCACGATGGCGCCCGCCGTCGTCGACAGGATCGGCAGACCCTGGGCCAGCGCCTCAGCGAGCACCATGCCGTAGCCCTCGTGATGAGAGGCCAGGACGCAGGCATCGGCCGCCTGGTAATGGTTCGCGAGGGCCGCCGCATCCACCTGCCCGACGAGCTGGATGCGATCGGCCAGGTCCAGTGCGCCGATGCGCGCTCGAAGGGCTTGGGCGTGAGCGGGATCCCGTTGCGCACTGCCCACGCACGCGAGCCGCCAGGACAGATCTCGCACCCTGGACAGCGCCTCGAACAGGATGGCATGCCCCTTACGCGGCGTCAGCGTGGCCACGCACAGGAGATTCAGCCGCTCGCACCCGGAACCTGTCGCGAGCGGCGCCGCGTCGGTCCCGGGCTCCACGACCCGGGTGCGCTCGCGCGAAACCCCATAGGCCGTCAAGCCATCGGCCGTCACACGGCTCGTGGTGATGACGCCGCGAACCGACGCCAGCGCCCTGAACTCCGAGCGGCGCAATCGCTCCGCCTCGGCGGGTTCGAGTCCCGTCTCCAGGGCCAGGGGGTGATGGATGAGGGCGATCAGATCCAACCGCGGCGCGGCAGCTTCCACCAGGGCCGGCATGGCGCCAAGGGCCAGGCCGTCGATGACAAGCGTCCGCCCGGCTGGAATCCGCCCCAGGAGGCGCTCCGCCTCGCGCAGACTCGCCGAGGAAGGCCGTGGAAAGCTCGCATCGAGCGCATGGACCTGGATGCGCCAGCCGCGTTCGGAGAGTCCGGCGATGATCCGCCGGGCATAGGCATAGCCGCCGGTCGGGGTCGCGAGGTCGCCCGGGATGACGAGGTCGAGCCGGCGCGCGGTCACTGGCGCGGGTCACCCTCGTAGCTGGCCGAGGCGACATGGGACTCATGCAAGGTCACGCGCATCTGGGTGAGGCCGACCGCCGCTGGCCCCAGCTCGCCCGCGCGGATCCGATCGGCGATACGCGCGTGGATCACGCGCGCCAGGAACTCCGTGGTGGTGTTCTGGCCGGCGAAGGCCGGATCTTCATCCAGATTGCGATAGTTCAGCTCGCCGAGCACCGCCGCGAGTGTCTGGCTGGCAAGTCCGATGTCGACCACCAAACCATCGGCATCCAGCTCCGGTCGACGCAGCTCCAGATCCACGACATAGGTCGCGCCATGGAGCCGCTGGGCCGGGCCGAAGACCGCCCCGCGAAAGCTGTGGGCAATCATGATGTGGTCGCGAACGCTCAGGCTATACATGGGTCGATGGCCCTCAAAAGTAGTCGATGCGATGACAGATGGTGCCCTTGGGGTCATCGGCAAGCCGGGCCATGACGGCCGGCAGGTCCGAGAATGGGCTCGTGTCGGTGATGAGTCTGTCAAGCCTTGGGTCCGCGAGCAATCGCAGCGCAAGCTCCAGCCGCCGGCGCGTCGACCAACGCGGCTGCTGATCCGGGGCGATGCTGCCCACCTGCGACGAGCGCAGACTCAGTCGCCGCTGATGGAAGCCCTCGCCGAGCGACAAGGTCACCGGCTTGGCGCCGAACCAGCTCATCTCGATCACCCGCGACTCGAAGCCCGCAAGCGCCAGGGCGGTCGTCAAGCCTTCGGGATGACCGCTCGCATGGATGACCAGATCGGCATCCCCGCGCGCGGCGTCCGGGAGCGCAAAGCCCACGCCCAGGGCCTGCGCGATCGCCTGCCTCGCCGGGTCGATGTCGACGAGTTCGACCTCGCACCCCGGCATCCTGCCCGCCAGCCAAGCGACCAGACAGCCGACCGCGCCCGCGCCGACCACCGCGATCCTGTCGCCGACGCGGGGCGCCCCGTCCCAGAGGCCGTTCACGGCCGTCTCCAGGTTGGCCGCGAGCACCGCGCGCTCCGGCGGGATCCCGTCCGGCAGGGCGATGACGGCCCGCGCCGGAACCACGTAGCGACTTTGGTGCGGATAGAGGCAGAAGACCTGCTTGCCGAGCAGGGCATCAGGCCCGCGCTCGACCTCGCCAACGCTGCAATAGCCGTACTTCACCGGGAAGCTGAACTCGCCTTCCTGATGGGGCGCGCGCATGCGCTGATGCTCGCTCACCGGGACCTCGCCGCGATAGACCAGCGACTCCGTCCCGCGGCTGATGGCGCCGAAGCCCGCGCGCACCAGCACCTCGCCGGTTTGGAGTTCGGGGAGCGAGACGGGGCGCAGCTCACCGGCGCGGGGACCGGTGATCCAGAATGCCAGGGCTTGCGGATGGGTGATGGACATTGCGGGATGCTCGATCAGGATGCGATTCAAAAGCCATGTCAAACGTCTGGGGTCTCCACTTAACCGGAGTAAACTCCAAGGGTGACTTACCCTCATGCTGGCGTTGATTATCCGCGGACTGCGGGCGAGTTCCAGTCCTGGTTTCGCACCGATGCGGACTGCCTCGACTACCTGGAGTGGCTCCGGTGG
>NZ_NRRF01000025.1 GCF_016583565.1 Thiocystis violacea
CCGATGCTAGTGTGGGGCCTCCCCATGCGAAAGTAGGTCACCGCCAGGGCCTCTCCCAAAAACCCCCTCCACTTATCAGCGGCGGGGGTTTTTCCTTTGGGAAATCCACAGAATCGGCGACTCGGCGAGGATCACGGCCTGGTCCGCCTATGACTTTGCCCAGCTGGCTCTTCGCCCTGCTTCCGCCCTTGTTCTGGGCGGGCAATGTAGTCCTCGGTCGTGCGCTGCACGCCGAACTGCCACCGCTCGCCTTGGCGTTCTGGCGCTGGCTACTGGCGCTGATGATTCTGCTGCCCTTCGCGGCCAGGACGTTACGGGGCCAGTGGCCGATCCTGCGCCGCTCCTGGCCCATCCTGTCCTTGCTCGCGTTGCTCGGTGTCAGTGGCTACAACACGTTTCTATACGTCGGTCTGCAGACGACGACCGCAACCAACGCCGTCCTGCTGACCTCGACTATTCCCGTCCTCATCCTGGGGCTGTCCTTTCTGATGCTGCGCCAGGGCATCGGCCGGTCCCACGTCTTGGGGATCTTGCTGTCTTTGCTCGGCGTTGTGGTGATCATGACCCAAGGGGCGACGGCTCGGCTCTTCCATCTCGTGCTTGCCCCGGGCGATCTCTGGATTCTGGCTGCGGCAGCGATGTGGGCGCTCTACTCGGTCTGTCTGCGGTGGCGTCCGCCGGATCTGAGTCCCCTCGCGTTCCTCGCGGCGATCATGATCCTGGGGTTGATCCCGCTGTTACCCCTCTATCTCTGGGAGCTGTCTCAAGGCCGTCGGCTCGACCCCGACCTGCTCAACCTCGCGGCAATCGGCTACGTTGCCCTCTTTCCGTCGGTGATTGCGTACATCGCCTGGAACCGCGCCGTCGCGGTACTTGGCGCCAACCGAACCGGCCTCTTCATTCATCTGATTCCCGTCTTCGGCGCCTTGTTGGCGATGCTCTTGCTGGGCGAGCGTCTGTTCTGGTTCCATGCCCTGGGTAGCGGCCTCATCGTCGCGGGCATCTGGCTCACCGCTCGTCGTCACTGAGGCGTGCTCAGATGGCGTAATCGCTGCCGCACGCGTGGATTGCCAGGTCGATGACCTTGCGTGTTAGATGGGGCGCGAAGAGCTCGATGAAGTCGTAGGTGTAGCCGCGCAGCCAGGCATTGCGGCGGATTCCGAGGTGGGTGACGCTGGAGTCGAACAGGTGGCTCGCGTCCAGCATCTCCAGCCCGATGTCCATCTCCCGATCGTAGGCCATCCTCGCCAAGATCCCGATTCCCAGTTGCATCCGCACGTAGGTCTTGATGACGTCGGCGTCCAAGGCGGTCAGGACGACGCGCGCCTCGAGCCGGTGGTTCTGGAAGGCGCGGTTGATCTGATTGCGACCGGTGAAGGCGGAGTCATAGGTGACGATCGGCCAGCGCGCGATCTCCTCCAGGCTGAGCGGCCGAGCGTTCAGAATGGGATGGCCGAGCGGTGCAATGACGGAGTGATTCCACTCGTAGCAGGGCAGGCTGAGCAGCTCCGCATAGTCGGCGACCGATTCGGTCGCGATGACCAGATCCGCCGCACCCGAGCGGACCAGCTCGCAGACTTGGGGCGGATTCCCCTGCTGCAGCGATAGAGCGACCTCGGGGTAGCGCGCGATGAAGGCTTGGATCACGGGCGGCAGGACGTAACGCGCTTGGGTGTGCGTCGTTGCGATGGCGAGCGTGCCGGCCGATTCCGCGCTGAACTCGGCACCCACCTTCTTTAGGTTGTCGAGGTCTCCGAGCATCCGCGCCGCGATAGCAAGCACCTCGCGGCCCGGCTCGGTGACGGCGACGAACCGTTTTCCTTGCCGCGCGAAGATGTCGATTCCCAACTCCTCCTCGAGCTGGCGGATCTGTTTGGAGACCCCGGGCTGAGAGGTGAAGAGCGCGTCCGCCGCGGCCGAGACGCTGAGTCCATGGCGAGCGACCTCCTGAATGTACCGCAGCTGTCGGAGATTCATGTGCCGAGCCTGCTTCATGACTGCGGCCTATTCTAGCCAAGTCTGAAGGACTGCTGGACTGCTTAGGGCACTCAGGCGCCGTGCTTCTCCAGCACCATCCGGTCGACGATCTGCATCACCTCGGCACTGGCGGTCTCGGTTTCCCGCATGGCCTCCAGGATGCTTCTCTGAAGCGCGAGATCGTTCTCCCAACCTGTCCCGAGATGCTCGAGCATGCGGTGGACGCTGGAGTGGACGCGCGCGTGCGGTGCCTCCAGGGTTCCGTAACTGCGGGTTTCCCCGAAATGCTCCCGCCCGCTCGCGTCGTACCATTTTCCGAGTCGGCAATGGTGGTGATCGACCTGGATCGCGGCGGTGTGCTTCTCGTCCTTGCCGTCGGTGCCGATCGCCATGTAGGCGCGTTGCTTGTAGATAACGTGGTCGACCTTGACCAAGGTGCCGAAGCCCAGATCCTGGGCGCGTGCCGCCCGGCTTTGCGTCTCCCGGGCCGAATGCGCGAAATGGGCGAAGCGGCCTTCCATCTCGCCGATCACCTGGCTCGAATTGCTGGCCATGTCGCGCATGGCGTCCGAGTCCTCCAGCATGCGCTCGGTCTCGCCCTTGAGGGTGCCCATGATGCGTGCGATAGACGTGGAGGCCTCCTTGGTGCTCTCCGCCAGCTTGCGCACCTCGTCCGCGACCACGGCGAAGCCCCGGCCGGCTTCGCCCGCGCGGGCGGCCTCGATGGCGGCGTTCAGCGCCAGGAGGTTGGTCTGGTTCGCGATGGCTGTGATGAGCTGGACCGCCGTGGTGATCTCCTGTCCACGCTCGTTCAGCTCGACAGCGGTATCGGCGACGTGATTGATGCGCTCGGTGATGGCGCCGAGGTGGGTCACGACCTGGCTGACCGATGTCTGACTCTCTTCGGCATCGCCGGCCGTGGTCGTCGCCAGTTCCAGCACGGCCTGCATCTCTCGGTTCACCCGCATCAGGTCCTCCTGATTCGAGGCCAGATTGGTTAGCAGGTTCTTGCTGTTGAGCTGCTGGACCTGCGTGATCAGCTGGTTGCGCATCTTCTCCTGTTGCACCTCGGCGACGCTGCCGAGGAGTCGGTTGTGGCTCTGCAGTCCGCGCTTGAAGCCGCCATGCAGACCGTCCGGGAATGCTTTGCGGAAGACATGGCCATCCATGTGCAAACGGAACGCGGTGCCTTCTTCTCGGAAGTAGGCCTCCAGTTGATCCAGCATGTCGTTCATGCTCCAGCACAGCCGACCGATCTCATCCTGTTGTCGGATGCCGGTGATGCGCTCGTCGAAGCGGCCTTGGCTCACGTTGTTCGCGAGTACGCTCAGTTGGCGCATGGGTTCGAGGCAGCGCGCCAGCAGGGCTTGTCCCCAGACCGCAATGGCGATTCCGATGCTTGGGAAGACGACCATCCAGGGGTCGATGCCCGCCTGGATCCAGGTGTAGGCCGGTGCGAGGAGGGTCAGAGCGGCAAGCGCCCAGAGGAGACCGGAGATCTTAGATTGCAAGGACAAGCGCGTCATAGGTCATGCCCTTTTCGGTCAGAAGGTCGGTGAGGATCCGGGTCGATGCCTGGATGGCGTCCCTGGCGCCGGCCGCTTGCTCGGCGGCGCGCATGCTTCGGTAGAGATCGGTGACGGCGGCGACGGCGGATGCCCTTGGCTTGCGGCGAACCGAAAAATAGCCGGTGATGTTGCCGTGAGCGTCCAGATCGGGCGTGATGTTGGCGAAGACCCAGTAGAAGCTGCCGTCCTTCGCCATGTTCTTCACATAGGCGTTGCACTCACGCTTGTCCTGGATGCTGTCCCACAGGAGCTTGAAGACGCCCCTGGGCATGTCCGGATGGCGGATGATGTTGTGCTGGCTGCCGATCAGTTCTGACTCGGTATAGCCGGAGAACTCGATGAAGATGCGGTTGCCATAGGTGATGCGCCCTCTGGGGTCCGTCTTGGAGACGATGAAGTCATCGTCGCGCAGCACCTTTTCCACGGTTGTGGGAGTGATCGTTCTTTTCATGTGTGTCCACTCGTTGCGAGAGGCCGTCGGCCATGGCCGGCCTGTCGAGCTGGAGCGGAGGTGGTGCGTCGGGATGCGGCGAAAGGCGCTCCCGACCGATCAGGTCGACGTGACCGTTGATGAGGTCTCAGTACAGCAGATCGCCGAACGTGATAGGCCAAACCTACGCAGGTCAGGTCGACGCGCGAGCCAATGCCCGCAAGCCGATGATCCGGTCGTCTCCGCCGGCGTCGCGCGGATTCGACCAAGATCGGGCAGACAGCGAAACCAATGTGCCTCTTTGACTGCGGGTGGGATCAGGCTGCTCCCAATTGAGCGGCAGAGCGCTGGCGCCGCTGCTCCGCCGCGAAGGGGCAAGACCGAGTCCCTGTCAGAGGCTGAGTCGAATCCTAAGATGGCCAATCGGGCGTCACAAGCGGCGTCACGCCAAAGCGTGACGCGCGTCCAGATTTGCCCCGCTCGTCGCTCTATCGGCTATCGCGGCCTCTCGCCCTCCCTGGCGCGCGAGGACGATCTCATGCTCAGGGTCCTCGCCTCCGACCTTGGCCCCTGGACGGTGTAGACTGTCTCAGGACATGAGATGCCCGCCTCGAAGCCTGCGGCGAGGTGCTGGATCTGGTGGATGCGGTCTAGCCCATCCTTCCTGGGCGTCCGTCCACACGAGCGCATGACGGGGCCATTCTGGCGTCCGGGCGCGGATCGGCACGCTCCAGACGCTGTGTCCGCGCGAGTCGGCCGGCATCGCCGTCGTGTCGATCTTCGGCCCCGGCGTTGTACTGCCCGATCTCAAGGGGCGTGACGTCCGATGTGCCGCGGGTGCTTGAAGTCAATCCGCGCCTCACGACCTCCTACGCCGGGCTCGCGGAGGCGCTGGGGATCAACCCGGCCGAGCTGGTGCTCGGCCTTCAGGCCGGTCGCCGACCGGCGCCGAGGCAGGCGCCCGTCGGTCGATCGGTGGAAATCTGTCTGGAGTACGCCGGTGTCGCTTGATGCATGGATTGGCTGGGATCTGGGTGGCGCGAATCTGAAGGCGGTTCAGCTCGATGCCGCGGGCGCCGTGCGTGCGGTCGTCCAGGTCGCCTGCCCGCTCTGGCAGGGGCTGGACCGACTGCGCGCCAGCATCGATCAGGTGCTGGAGAAGCTCGGGCCGCGGCCCTCTTGTCACGCCCTGACCATGACGGGGGAGTTGGCGGATCTCTTCGATAACCGGGCGCAGGGTGTCGCGGCACTGGTCGCCCTCATGCGCGAGCGCTTTCCCGGCGAGACGCTCATGGTCTATGCCGGCACGGCCGGTTTCGTCGGGCCAGACGCGGCGGGCGCGCTCGCGTCCCAGGTGGCCTCGGCGAACTGGGTCGCGACGGCATCGCTGGCGGCGGCCGAGTTGGGCGATGGCCTGGTCATGGATATCGGGACCACCACCACCGATGTCGTCCCCTTCCTCGATCAGGAGGTGGCTGCCTGGGCCTTCAACGACCACGAGCGTTTGGTCCATGGCGAGCTGGTCTACGCTGGCGTTGCCCGCACGCCGGTCATGGCCCTGGCTCGACAGCTGCCCTTCGATGGCGCCTGGGTGCCGGTCATGGCCGAGCCGTTCGCCACCACCGCGGACGTCTATCGCCTCACCGGACTCCTGCCCGAGCATGCCGATCTCCTGCCGTCCGCCGACGGGCGTGACAAGACGCGCGCGGCCAGTGCGGCGCGCCTCGCGCGCATGCTTGGCATGGATGCGGACGCGGCCGATTCGAGCGCTTGGGTCAGCGTTGCCGACTACATCGTCGAGTGCCAGCAGCGCCGTCTCTTCGACGCCGCCTCCTGTGTGCTCTCGCGTGGCCAGATCCCGCCTGGCGCGCCCGTCGTCGGCGCCGGCGTGGGGCGGTTTCTCGTGAGACAGCTGGCGACTCGGCTCGGTCGGCCTTACGTGGGCTTCGAATCGCTGTTCACATCGGATTGGAACGGGGTGCCCGATGTCTCCGACTGTGCGCCGGCGGCGGCCGTGGCCCGTCTCGCCGCGGAGATGAGCTTGAGATGACCCCCTTCGCGGTCCGCGCCTTTCCTTACCGGGCGGATAGCACGCGGTTCTTCGATGCCTTGGTCAGACGTTTCTGGCCGGTCTTTCTCGACAGCGGCCGACCGACCAGCACGCAAGGCCGCTTCGACGTCTTGAGCGCGGATCCCTCGCGCACCCTCGTCACCCGCGGACTCAAGACCGAGGTGCGGGGCGCGGGGGAGAGCTTCGCCTCCTTGGCCGATCCCTTCGCCCTGCTCGCCGAGTCACTCGGCCCGGCCCGGCCCGGCCTGCCGGGGCTGCCCTTCTGTGGCGGTGCCATCGGTTATTTTGGCTACGACCTGGCCCGGCGTCTCGAACGCCTGCCAAGCCTGGCGCTGGACGCCGAGGGCATTCCGGAGATGGCCGTCGGCATCTACGACTGGGCCTTGATCGTGGATCACGGGCTGCGTCGCAGCCACCTGGTCGCCCGCGACGCGGACTTGCTAGGCGCCTATTGGGGGCTGCTCCACGGCGCGCTCCAGGGGCAGGCCCACGTCAGGCAGCGGGGCGGTTTTCGCGTGCTCGACAGGGTCATGTCGAATATGACGCACGGCCGTTATTTGGCGTCCATCGCGCGGATCAAGGACTACCTGCGCGCGGGCGACTGCTACCAGGTCAACTTCGCGCAGCGCTTCGCGGTGCCGGCCGAGGGCGACCCCTGGCACGCCTACAAGGCGCTGCGCGAACTCAATCCAGCGCCCTTCGCCGCCTATTTCGAGACGCCCGAGGTCCAGGTGCTCTCCTCCTCGCCCGAACGCTTCCTCCAGGTCCGCGATGGCGCCGTTGAGACCAAGCCGATCAAGGGGACGCGGCCGAGAGGCGCGAACCCCATCGAGGATCTGCTCCTGGCCGATGAGCTGCGCCGGAGCGCCAAGGACCGGGCAGAGAACGTCATGATCGTGGATCTGCTGCGCAACGACCTGAGCAAGGTCTGCGCCTTCGGTAGTGTTCGCGCTCCGCGACTCTTCGAGATCGAGCGCTTCGCGCGCGTCCATCACCTGGTGAGCACGGTCACTGGGCATCTCGCGGAGGGCCGCGCGGCGGTCGATCTGCTACGGGCCTGTTTCCCCGGCGGCTCCATCACGGGGGCGCCCAAGGTGCGCGCCATGGAGGTCATCGATGAGTTGGAGCCGCATCGCCGTGGTGTCTACTGTGGGGCCATCGGCTATCTCGGCTTTGATGGGGCCATGGATACCAATATCGCCATCCGCACCCTCGTCCACTCCGGCGGCCTCACTCGGCTCTGGGCGGGCGGTGGCATCGTGGCGGACTCCGACCCCGAGGCCGAGTATCGGGAGACCTATCACAAGGCCGCGCCCCTGCTCGATCTGCTTGAGCGCCTGCGCCTCGGTCATGTGGGTAGTTGAGCTCGGCGCTTCACCGAGATCGCCCAGCGCGACAGCCGTTCCCTGCGCGGGATCTCCCGGAGCTTGCCGGGCGGCACCGGCTTGTCCGCGATGTGCGGCACGTCCTCCATGGCGAAGCCGATGTGCGTCTCCCCGAGATAAACCGCCAGCGGCAACCGTTCATGCTTGTTGTCCGCGGCCTCCACTCAGATAGGCATTCGCGATGCTCGGGCCGGTTGCGTCGTAGCGACCGAGACGCCGCTTCCAGGGCGCACGTCAAAGATGGGCTGGCACGCGCCGGACATCTCACTCGGGCGTGAAGAAAAGACCCTGTCCAGATCGATGATCGGCACCGGTTCATTCTGATGTCCAAAACAAGCGAGCACCACGCCCTGCGGTCCTCGAAGCTCGTCCGAAACAGCGATCGCCTCTGCCGACGTAACCACGATGGGCTCCGGTGCCTGTGTCAGCAGGATGCCGCCAAAACCAATGCTTGTGTCGCCCGATGAATAGCGCACCAACGCGCAGTGCGAAAACGTGACGGTATTGCAGGGTTCTGCCGTTCGTAAGACATGGCGCAGGTCAACCAAAGGGATCGGCTGATCGCGCCAGATCAAGATCCCCGCGCACCAAGGGGGCAATGCCGGAAATGGCTCCGTCACCGGATGGCGTATCACCTCCAATAACTCAGGCACTGCGATCGCTGCCTGACCCTGGCCATATGACAGCAACCAGGCTTGAGCCTCAGTGGTCATTGAGGAAACCTCCTAGCGAATCCGCAGTAGCGACACCGAAAACGGCCCCATCGCTCGACAGACCAATACCGGTCAGGGGCGAGTTCCCCCAGGCCATCACCGGCGGCGTCTCGAACACCTTGATCTGTTTGTAAGCCTCGCTGTCCACGCCAAACACGACAAGCCACAACGTCTGCTCCGCGCTGGCGATACGGACCAGGCATCGATGTTTACCCGGCTGCGGTGTGCACAGCTGCAAGCTGTCGTCGATGCAATAGCTCGAACCATGAGCATCGACAAAACCTTCGTCGACCAAGTTCGTTCCGAGCCACTCGATATGCTCGACGTGATCTTCAGGCACGGCGATGGTGAAGCTTCCCAAGCGCAAGAGCACCCAATCGCTCGGCTGGCTCATGAGGCATACCTACGCAGCAAGTCGAGGACTTCGAGCTCTTGGTATGGCTTCGTCAGATACGCATTGACGCCTGCTTCCTGCGCCCGCTTGCGATGTTTGTCCTGTGAACGGGACGTAATCATGACAATCGGTAATGACTTCGTCGCCTGTCGGCCACGCAGATGCTCGGTGAGCTCGATTCCGTTCATCCGCGGCATCTCCAAGTCCAAGAGCACCGCCGCGGGGTGTCTCGCCTCGATGGCGTCCGCCGCTTCCAGACCATCCTTCGCCGTACGCACGCGATAGCCCGCATCATTGAGCATTTGGCTTAGGCTGTTGCGAACGCTGAGCGAGTCGTCGACCACCAAGATGTCTTTTTCGTCTCGTGGGTTGTGAAGCGGGCGCCCCCGTGGCAGTGCATTGGACGAGACGGTTTCGGAGCGCAGCAGCAAACGCCCGGCATCGACCAATGGCACGACATGCCCATCTCCCAGGACCGAAATCCCGATCAAGCCTGGGATATTCTCGAGATAGCGACCTGGCTGTTTGAGCACCAAATCGTCGGCGTCCAGCACGCGATCCACGACAAGTGCGAGCAAGCCCGCGGTCCCGCCATTGACGAGAAGCACTGGCCGCGCGTCCGTCGCGTCGTCCTCTAGGGCGCGTTGCCCGGCGTAGGCGAACAAATCACCCGCCAGTTTGACCGAGCTCGCCGTATCGTCTATCCGAAAGATCCACTCCGACCCCATCTTCGCGATGTGCCGCGTCCCCCCGTGAACGACACGCTTCACGGCGTCCACCGGTATCGCCACGGTCTGTTGTGCCACCTCGATCAACATGGCATGAACGACCCCCAGCGTCAGCGGCAGCCGCAGTGTCATGACCGCGCCTTGCCCGGTGCGGCTGGAAATGCCAAGGCTTCCCTTGAGTTGCTGGACGCTTGAATTGACGATATCCATTCCGACACCGCGCCCCGACACTGGAGTGACTTCGGCCGCGGTCGAGAAGCCTGGTTGCAGGATCATATTGGCCAGCACGCCTTCGCTGGGGTTCTCATCTTCACGCATCAGACCGAGTGACAGTGCTTTCTCGCGAAGTCGCACATAGTCGAGACCACGGCCATCGTCTTGGCATCGAATGACGACCTTGTCGCCTTCCCGTGCAAAGCGGACTTCAACCGCTCCCTGTGGCGACTTTCCGAGCCGCGCTCGTTCTTCCGGCGACTCGATCCCATGGTCGATGGCGTTGCGAATGAGGTGGATCAGCGGTTCGGCGAGTTCACCGAGCACATAGCTGTCGACGAGCACATCCTCACCGCTGATGCTGATCGCGACGTCCTTACCCGTCTGATGGCCGGTGTGCCGAACGGCACGCTTGAGCCTGTCGCAGATGCGCGCGGCTGGAACCATGCGCGATTCCAGTAGACCGCCCTGCAAATCATCCTGCATCCTCGTTTGCGCAGTGAAGGTGTTCTTGAGTGTCTCCAACTCGGATTGGACGCGGTCTGTCAGCAGATTGAAGTCGGCAAAGGACTCGATGAACGCGTGGGAGTGGCTGTGCAGTTCGTTGTAGCGGTCCATCTCCAACGCATCGAAGGTGTCACTGCCTTCGCTGGTGCTGGCGGCTCCCTGCGAGCGCCCGGCACTCACGCCCTGCACGTCGACCAACTGCTCCATGGCATAGGCATGCTCTCGCAGCAAGAGATTCTGACGTTGCAGTGCATCGACGACGTCGGAGAACCCGCCGAGCAAGCTGCGGATCCTGCCTTGGCGAATCGTAATCTCGCCCGCGACCCGCGCCAGGCGATCGATATGCGCGGTCGGCACGTTCAGCATCGCCGTCCGCTTCGTCACCTCTGGCCTCTGCTGCCCCGAGTCCGCCTTAGGGGTAGGCATCTTCTGGACCGGTGCTGCTGCATCCGCTGATGTGTGCCTCGGCTCCTGAGCGGTTGCCAACGGCTCCGCCAGCGTCATCTCCGGGACCGAGAGCGCAGACATCCAACCCGGTTCACCCACCGTCGCTTCAGGCACGCCCTGAACAGCGACGCCAGCCATGACGCCATCGAGTCGGCCGGCGACATCGAGAACGGCCTGGAGCAGCTCGCCGCGATCCTCCGGAGCCGGCTCCTCCCCGAGCAGGCTGCCGACCATCGACTCGATACAGTCGGCGATGCGCACCAAGAGCGCGGCCAACGCCGGATCCGGCTGCGTGTCGCGTCGAACGAGGGCCTCCAGGATATCCTCGGTGTGATGGGTCATGGCCGCGATCGCGCGCACTCCGATCGTGCTCGCGGCGCCTTTCAGCGTATGGATGACACGCCTCGCCTCATCGATCGCGCTGATGCCTCCTTGGCCTCGGGCGACCTCTGCAATCACCGACGAATAGTGCGATGCATGCCTGGGGGCTTCCATCAGGAAGGACTCGATCAGCTGCGGATGCAAGTCCCCTGGGAGTTCCAAGCTCAGATCGTCGGCGCCAGATACCGGCTGCATCGGCGCGGTCGGTTCATCCGCCTGCCCGTTTCGCTCGATATCCGAGCACAGGTGCTGAAATGTTTCCGCGCGTTGATGCTCATCCATGGGCATCGGCCAGTGCGCGCTCGCGAGGTGCTCGACGAGCCGTCTGGCACGCTCCTGGTCATGCGGCTTCGCCAGATATTCGAGCAGGTGTTGCGGCCATTCGGCGAGCAGATCGAGCACAGCCTCAGGCGTTTCGTCGGCCAAGGCGAGCACGTTGCTCTGAACGACGTCACAGAGCGTCTCGATGCCGGTCAGCTCCAGCATCTCGGCGACATCGTGGACACGCGTGACCTGGTCGACGTAGCTGGTGCATGCCGCGTTCGCCACGTCGGCCTGGCCTGTCGCATCGCGCCACGCATGGGCGGCAGTGCGCATCACGTCTTCGGCTTCGACGACCTCGTCGTGTAAGACCGCCAGCAGCTCTTTGATGGACATTGGTTTCGGCCGACCTCAGGAGGCTTGAGGAAGCTGGAACACCGCGACCGAGCGCGTCAGTTGCTCGGCAAACCCAGCGAGGTTCGCGCTCTGCTCACGTTGCACCGTGAGCTCCTTGTGCGTTTCGAGCGATTGCTGCCTCAGCACATCGGCGCTGTCGGCAATCTCACCCGTGAGCTCCGCTTGCCTTGCCGACGAGCCGGCGATCTGTTGGACCACATCCGCCAGAACGTTGGCCGTGGTTCGGGTGGCGACCATCTGTTGTCGCGCCTGCTCCGAAAGCTCGGCACCGCTGACCACCTCGGAGACGGCCTTCTCCATGGTTGCGATCGTGTCGTTGGTCTCGAGCTGAATGTTGTGGATCAAGGAGGCGATCTGGTCGGTTGCCTTACGCGAGCTGTCCGCCAATGTCTTGACCTCCTCGGCGACGACCGAGAAGCCCCGTCCCGCTTCGCCGGCACTCGATGCCTGAATACGTGCGTTGAGTGCCAAGACATGGGTCCGTTCGGCGATGTCCTTGATGATGCCGACGATGCCGCTGATCTCCTGCGAACGCTCACCCAGCCGTTTGATGCGTTTGCTGGTCTCTTGAATGGACTCGCGGATGCGGCTCATCCCCTCGGTCGTGCTGAGAACCGAACTCAGACCCTGTTCCGTCGAGCTGGTCGCTTCTGCGGCGACCACTTGACAACGATCGGCAAGCTCCACCACCTGTGCCATCGATGTCGACGCCTGGCTCAACTTCTCGAGCGTCTTTTCCAGGATCGACAGGTTCATATCGGCCGCGTGAGAGACCGTGTTCGCCTGACGATCCACGGAAGCCGAACCCTCCTTGACACGCTCAGCAATGCCGCGAACGTCGTTCAGAACCTCAGCGATGTCCGCCACGGCACCGTTGATGGAGTCGGAGATCGCCCCCGTCACGTCGTCCGTCACCGGCACGTTGATGCGCAAGTCGCGGTTCGCCAGATCCCCCGTCGCCTCCAGGATGCGAATGATCGAGTTGTTGAGGGAGTCGTTTTCCTTCTGGATCTCCGCGAACTGTTCAACGCGCTCATCGAGGAGACGGTCGAAGGCCGTTGCGAGCACGTGCAGCTCGTCGCCATTGCCCAGTCGGCAACGGGCGCTGTAGTCCCCGGCCGTGATGGTTTCGACCACACGGATGATGTGGTCGGTGGAGCCGATGATCTTGCGATAAAGCAGGTAGATCGCGAGCGGAACCAGCACTAGCAGCAGTGTCGTCGTCGCAATCAGGACGCTGCGCGCTTGACTACCGGCCGCCGCAAGCTCGGTCGAGTTGGTCTGGAGCTGGCCGCGGATCGCCCGCGAGTTCTCCTGGAGCGCACCCAAGACGTCGCCGGCAACCGCTTTGAAGCCGGTCTCAGGCTCGTACATGAGACGGTTTCCCGCCTCGCGGCCTTCGAGCAGGTAGGCCTTGGACATCTGAACACCGAGAGGACCGAGATCGGCGAGCTTGCGACGGAGGTCCTCGACGAAGCGACTGTCCTCTCCCAGCGCGATGTCTCCCAGACGGGTGTTGACCCCGGCCAACAGCGCTCGGGCTTGGGCGTCGCTTTCCAGATCGCCCGTCAAGGCGATATTGCGCAAATGGGAGATGGCGTCGCCAGTCTCGGACAAGGCGTCGGAGGACGCCAACATCGCCGTGGCAAGCTCATTGTCGCGTCCGAGCGCATTGTCGAGCTTGTTGAGCAGAAGGATGTCCTCCACCAACAACAGGACAAGCAATCCAACCATGCCGATGGCAAGCGCAGACAACGCCCGACGGATGCTGATTCTACGTAACATGCTTAGGTCTCCGAATGTCGCGCTTGATTTAGTAAAGCCAGCGATGGTTGTCGCCAATGACAGTGATATTCACGAGTTCCGAGCCCTGATGCTGGGTCGGATCCCAGTTGATTTTGAAGCCGCCAACATCGAACTCACCGAATGACTCGAAGGCTGCTACCAACCGCTCTCGCGTGAGATCCCTGCCCGCGTCCTGCAGCCCTTTCACGAACACCTTCGCGGCAATGAAACCTTCCAGGCTACCAAAGGAAATCGGGCTTTGCGGCGCGAAACGCTGAAGCAAGGCGTTGTATTCCTTGACCACCGGCACGTCGAGATCACCTGGAAACGGCATCACCTGTGAGACCACGACACCGCGTCCATCCAGCCAGAGATCCGTCGCCAATGCCTTACTGCCGACAAACGACACGTTATAGAAGCGTGCGTCGATCCCCTCGCTTTTCGCCCGACGAATGAACTCCGCACATGAGGAATAGGCGCTGATCATCATGACCGCGTCTGGGTCGGCGGCCTTTATGCGCTTCACTGCCTCTGCGACATCGATGCTGTTGCGTTCGACCGTAGCCGTGGTGCTCAGCGCCAGATTGCGTTTTTCGAGAGCGTTTTGAACGCCTGTTAGACCAGCCTTCCCATAGCTGTCATCCTGGTAGAAGACCGCGATGTTGTTCAGCCCCGCGCGCACTGCGTCCTCGACCATCGCATCGGTCTCCTGGCCATAGCTCGCCCGGAGGTTGAAGACGTTGTGGTTGGTTGGCGTACGCAGCAGTTCGGCACCTGTGAAGGGTGCGATGAAAGGCACCTGATACTTATCGACGAGCGGCAAGGCCGCTTTGCTCGTCGGTGTCCCGATGTAGCCGAATAGGCCGAAGACATGATCGTCGTTGATCAATCGCTCGGTGTTGACGACCGTTCTATCCGGCTCATACCCATCGTCGATCGAGACCAGCATGATGTTGCGACCATGCACGCCGCCCTCGCCATTGATGTAGTCGAAATACAGCATGGCACCACGCCGAAACTCGGTACCAAGCGCAGCGGCGGGGCCCGTGAATGCCGCTGATTGACCGAGCACGACGAGACTGTCGTAGACGCCTGGTTCCGCTGTCGGGCGCCGCTCGCCCGAGTAGAGGGAGCCTGACATCAGCAGTAATCCGAGAGCGAGATTGATTAGGTGAAAGCGTCGTTGGCTCATGTTTTCTCCATGAGCGGCGGCTTGAATGAGTTCAAAATGAATCGTGTAACTGCAACCGGGGCCAATGTGCGGGGTAACCCATGCCCATGCCGCCTCTTAAACCATGATTGCGCGAAAAGGGTCTCTCGCGATAACTGATCTCCTGGTGTCCAGCGTTCGGGCTACTGCACGCCAATGAAGCTCTGTTCCGTGAATGCCTCCAGCAGAGACTCGAGTGCGACGACGATCCGCAGAACGCCATCGTCGTCATACGCAGCGACGACGTGGTCACTCAGGCGCGCATGCAGCGCCGCCTGGCCCTCGCTGAGCCGACTGTTCCGATTGAGCATCAAGGTATCCGGCAGCCCGTCGACAAGAACGCCCAAGGGCTCGTCGGACCGGCCCGCGACCATCAGCCAGCGTTTACCATCGGTCGACGGGAACCCCAGCAGCGCCGTCAGGTCCGCAACTGGGAGGATCTTGCCGTGAAGAGTTGCGGTGCCAACCAGGCAGTCGGGAAGATGAGGAATCGGAAAAATGACCGGTACTTCAGCGACCTCGGCGACGGATTCGAGCGCACAGGCGAGATTGAATGGGCCCACGGTAAACCCGAGGACTTCTTCTTGCCCTCCGTCGGCGACTGCTTGCGGCGCAGTGCGGACAGCGTCGAACTGACGACGACCGGACAATGCAGCAACTGGGTCAGGAATCGGAGAGAATTGGGTACTCATAGGTCGTTCCATCGCTGACTCGGGGTGTCAAAGCGCTTTCAAACAGTCGAGTATCTGTTGGCTTTCATAAGGCTTGGGCATCAGGCCGGACGCCCCGACTTGCTTTGCGTACATATGGTCGACACGCTGGCTCTTAGAGGTGACGAGGAACACCGGAACCGCGTTCATGTCCGCCTGTTTCTTGATCTCCCGGCACGCCTGAAAACCGTTCGTTCCCTCCATGACGACGTCAAGAAAGATGATGTCAGGCCGCTCCGACTGTGCCTTTCCGATCGCCTCGGCGCCAGACGTTGCAGTGATCACGGTATGTCCGACATCACTGAGAATTTGTTGAATACGTGTCAAGTCGGTCAGTGAGTCATCGACCACAAGGATCTTAGTCATTGACATAGGAAGCTCCCAATTCGTTTGAAGATCGCCGCTCCGCAAGGCAGTGCCATCTGCATCAATCGCGACGAAGAAATAGATGGATTCTTGATCCGATCACCCTGCGCAATGCTAGAGGTCTAGATGTTTCTTGAGTACACGCTCAAGGTCTCCCTGCGAAAGCGGTTTGGTCAAATAGCTGTTCGAGCCCGCCATCTTTCCCTTTACCTTGTCAATGGGGGAGGTTCTTCCCGTGAGCATGATGACCGGCGTTTCCCGTGTGGCCGGGTTGGCTTTGATGCGTCTACAGAGTTTGTAGCCATCCAATAAACCCGGCACCTCGACGTCGAGAAAGGCGATATCGTAGGGGCTGTCCATTGCGGATTTCGATGCCGCGTCTGCGCTCTCGAAGGCGTCGCAGGCGATGCTCAGATGAGATAGGCTCAGCGTCATCAAAGAGCGTACCGTCGGGCTGTCATCGACGATCAAGGCTTTGAATCGTGCTGCTCGATTGGATCGTTCGGCCTCCGCGACTGCCATCCCGCGAAGTTGTACTTCATCGATGCCGCCCTCGGCGATCGAGGGCACGAAACCCAGCTCCGTCAGCACGATCCTGTCGAGTTCGCGCAATAGATGTTGGATGCGCATCGGGCGTTGCACGATGCGATCCCTCATCTCGGCGGCAAGATCGGTTCGGGCCGTGACGGCGATTGCGATCGAGTCGGCGGATCGAATTGAATACGTCTTCCACAACGCGACTGCATCGGCATCGTCGTAATCGATCATGTTGATGGGGGCTGGCTCGGCGAGGTCCATTCCATCGACGATTTCATAATGCCAGGCCCGGTTGCCGTGGAGTGAAAACAGGTTGTGGAGTACCCTGCGTTCCGCATTCCGCAATCCGAAGACGCCAATTGTGTATATCGTATTCCTATCCAAGGTATCAGTCCTGCCGCAGTGCGGGGCGTCACATCGCTGCCATGATCAATCCCTCCGCCACAATGGATCGCTGTGAGGTTGTCACCTGCCATTAGCGGGTTCGCGAACAGCGACGCCACCGATTCAGTCACGAATGGATGAGGAGTGCTACGGGCTCCAAGGCACGCGGAGGGAATCATAGTCTTCAGAAGACGCAGGGAGTGTGAGAGCGTCCACTCTTTCGCCCGAAAGAGCAGCGCCGAGCGATACCGCGCCAGGGACTCCGCACGCGGCTCGATCTGCTGGATGACGAGCGGCGGGCGTCTTGGACGAGGATGTAGCGATCGAGGACATCATGGCCTGCGTCGGCTCGGTGCCCGATCGCAGTGGGGCGGACGGCATCAACCAGGAGCTGAGCGACCAGTTCTTCGAGGAGGCCGCCGCCTTACCTTGCGCCGGCTTCGCGTCTGGATGAGATGGCGTCAGTGGCCCGCTCGCGGATCAGGCGGTGCCGCAGAGCTGGGACATGACGTCGGACGCGCTATCGGGCTAGCGTCCTGTATCCGCTGCTGTCGGATCTCGCGATGCGGATCTGGGTGCCCGTGCATCTGTTTTCGACTCAGGACGCGAAAGCGCTGGCGCAGCGCCGCGGTTTCTTGCGGGCTCAGGATGCGCGCCCCTCTTGATCATGAACGTCGGGCGGTCGGGAGGATCCGCCTTACTCGGTTGCCAACGCCAGCACGCCGCGGTGGAATTGCTCGGCTAGAGTCGGGTCGCCGATCTCCCGCGCGATTTCGGTCAGGATCTGGTCCAAGGTATCGAACGTTGCGACGGTCAGCAGGTCCGTTCTGTAGTCCGCGGTCACCATGGGCGCGATCGGACCCAGGTAGAGGGCCAGCTCGCGGTTCACGATCTCGTGAAGGGCATGGCCAAACAGGCTCAGCGATGGACCGCTGGAACCCGTTTCGGCCTCCAGTTCGGGCGGCAGTGATGCGGTTTCTTGCGTGCCGAGCAGGCCCTTGAGTGCCTTCGGAAGCGCTGTGACCCTCTCGTCCGAGGCGGCATGCGGCGGTTCGACCCCAGAGGCTGCGCGGCGCGGCAGTGGGCTTCCGCGGACTGGATCTTGGGCCTCACTGGAGTAGGCTGCGTCTTGCAGCCACTCGATCAAGGCCGATGTGGGCGGGAGAGGGAGTTCGCTGGTGCCGCTGACGACGTCTTCGGCGAAGGAGTAGATCGCGGATTGGATCTGCCCGATGTGCTCCAGGGCATCCTCGCCGCGGTATTTCCCAAAGACGAGTTGGGCGATACGTCCCTGTTTCAGGCCGATACGGGCATAACGCTTGGCGTCCGTCAGCAGGTAGACCGTCCCCGTCTTCTGTGCCTGCACGAGCTCTCGCAAGGTTTGCGTGAGCTCGCTGAAGCTCAGCTTCGTGTTCTCTGTGTTGATGGCCATGCTCTTCTCCCGGACCGACGCTGGAGCCGACAGTCTAGCCGACTCAGCGTTTCGGGATGGCCAAGCCGAGCGCCTTGCGGTAGACGTCGTAATCGGCGTCCGAGCCAGGGACGAAGCCGTTCGCCTTGATGACCTGCAGCACCGGGTCGCCCGGCTTGAGGTCGAGCACGGCTTGACGAATCTTGTCCTTGATGTCCTGGGGCAGCGAGCGCTTCACCGAGATCGCCCAGCTCGGCATCCACTCGCCACGCAGGATGACCCGGATCTGGCTGGGCGGCACATACTTGTCCGCGATGTGCAGCGCGTCTTCCCTGATGAAGCCGACGTCCGTCTCCCCCAGATAGACGGCCAGCGCCACGTTCTCCTGCTTATTGTCCTTGGCCTCCTGCAGGCGCATCTCCGTTTCCGGATGAAGGCCCTTCTTTTCCAGGGCCACCTTCTGCGAGAGATAGCCGCCAACCGATTGCAGGCTCACGATCGTTGCGGACTTGCCCTTGAGATCCTCGGGCGACACGATCTCGCTGTCCGCGCGCGTGATGACGAGCCCACGCAGCTTGTCGCCCCCCTCGCCCTTCGAGACGATTGCCAGGGCTTCGTGGGCGTCGGACGCCAGCGGATAGATGATGGGATTGACGTAGGCGATGTCGATCCGACCCGCCTTCATGTCCTGTTCCATCGCCTTGAAGTCCGATGTCAGCACCACCTTGACCTTTTCCCCGAGCACCTCGGTGAGTCGTTCCGCCAAGGGTGTGATCTGCCTCAGGAGTTCGTCTGGCGAGAACCTGGGCGTGATGGAGATGCTGTAGTCCGCGAAGGCGACTGGTGCGCTCAGCACCAAGGTCGCGAGCAGGGTGAGATGACGCAAGCTTGGTGACTTCATGCTGAGTACCCGCTCATTTCTTCGGCTGGCCGCGACGCATCTGAGAGACCGCATAGCGGACCGATGCCTGCATGCGTTTGAAGGACTCCGCCAGCTGCCAGATCTCGCCGCCGGCCTTGATGTCGATCTCTTCGAACAGCTGGCCCATGGATACCTTCTCGGCCTGCTCGCTGAGCAGGCGGATGGGTCGGGAGACCGTGCGCGCGACCAGGATCAGGGTCAGGATTCCGGCGACCGCCATGATCGCGAGCAGGATGAGCAACGGGAGAAGGGTGGCCTGCTCCGCGGCGTGGACTTCTTTGGTCAGGAGGCCGACATGGACGACGGCGTCAGTCTGTGGCAGCCGTAGCGCATAATCCATGATTTCCTGGCCACCGGCGGTCAGAAGCTTCTTTGCGCCCTCTTGGCCCTGTGCGAGCTGGGTTTCCGTGATGATGTCCGGCGGGAAGCCGCGTTGCTCGACCAGCGCGGTGAAGTTGGGGTCGAATCCGCTCATGTCGCCGAAGATTCCAGCGACGGCGATACCCCGGTCGTTCACGGCGGCGGCATAGGCGACGTCCGGCAGCTTGGCTGTTTCTTCCGCGAGCTTGTTCACCAGGAGATAGTCACGCTCCAGGATCGGTTTGAAGCTGGAGGAGGCGAATGCGCGCGCCAAGGACTCCACGCGCAGCTCGACCTGCTGGATGACGAGCGGCGGGACATAGTGACGGTACACCACGACCAGCAGCGCCCCTTGAACCAGGATGAAGCCCAGGAAGGCAATGATGAGCTTCTGCGCGATGGTGAGGCCGGGTGCCTTCGTCTGTTTGGGGTCTTTGCGAGAGGGTGCGCCGCGGTCAGTCATCAGGCGTAGCTCCTTGCGAGAGTGAAATCTGGCTTTTGAGGGTTCCGGCGACACTGGGGGAGCGTGAACGCTGGGGATGAGTCGCGGCCGCAGCAGGCCGGATCATCCTCGACGATCTCGATGATATCCAGATTTTGGCCGGGGTTTCCTGTGCCGAGTAGCAGGGCTGTGGGCTGAACCGCTCCTTGGCATGCGACGGGCTTGGCGTCGAGTGTCGCATGTTACGGGGATTCGATCGCCCAGACTTTGACGGAGATCGCAGAATGCCGGGCTTTGGTGGGGTTGCGAGTTTCGGCGAGCGGTCTTGGTTGAGCGGTCTTGGTTGAGCGGATCGCTGGACGATGGCTGGCGGCCGATCGGCCGCCGCCGCGCTCGACTGCGGCGAGATCGATCGACCGGTCTCTCCGATGGCAGCGTCATCGGCTCGTACTTAAGACGGGTTTTTCGCTTCCATTCATGCGGTTGTGGCTCAGGTTCTTCCTTTGCGAGGGGCTTTCGCAGATAGTTGCCGCACGAAATGTGCCCCGTCCGTCCCTGATGACGGGAGATGTGCCTCAAGCGGAGAACCACGAGATGGCAGTCGATTCCCAGAAAGCATCGCATCGCTGGCGATTCAATCGCCTCGGCGGATTCGATCAGGTAATGATCGAGTCGGGTGAGGACATCCGGCACCTGCCCGACCTGGAGCAGAAGCTCTGGGCGGCACTCAGCTGCCCGGCGCGGGGCGTCGCCCTGGACGCGCACACCCTGGCGCTCTTGGATGCGAACGGAGACGGTCGGATTCGCGTCACGGAAGTGCTGGACGCGGCAACCTGGACCTGCACGCTGCTGAAAGATCCGAACGACCTCTTCAGGCACTCCGAAGGACTTCCGCTCACCGCCATCGACGACAGCACGGAAGAGGGCAAGCAGGTGCTCGCCTCGGCCTGGCGCATCCTGGAGAACCTCGGCAAGGGAAAAGAGAAGGTCATCACGGCGGCTGACACCGCCGACAACACGCAGATCTTCGCCGGCACCCGTTACAACGGCGACGGAGTCGTCCCTCCGGCCGCCTCGAAGGAGCCCAAGATCGTGCAAGCGATCGAGGACATCATGGCCTGCGTCGGCTCGGTGCCCGATCGCAGCGGGGCGGACGGCATCAACCAGGAGCTGAGCGACCAGTTCTTCGAGGAGGCCGCGGCCTATCTCGAGTGGTGGGCGGAGGCGGAGGCCGATCCCGAGCGCATCCTGCCGCTCGGCGAGGCGACGACGGCCGCCGCCGAGACCTTCGAGCGCGTCCGGGCCAAGATCGACGACTACTTCACCCGCACCCGTCTGGCCGACTACGACATCCGGGCGACGGATTTCCTCAATCCGGCCGAGGCCGACTACACGGCCCTGGCACTCAAGCCACTCTCGCGCGCGACCGAGGCTCTGGTCGACTTCCCGCTCGCCCGGGTCGAGGCGGAGCGGCCGCTGCCGCTCGCGCAGGGACTCAACCCGCGCTGGACCGACGCCATGGCGACGTTTCGCGCGCAGGTCGTGGCCCCGCTCTTGGGTGACGTGGAGGCGCTGAGCGAGGCCGAATGGCTCGACATCAGTGAGCGCTTCGCCGCCCACGAGACCTGGCGCGGCGCGCAACGCGGCTGCCTGGTGGCGCCGCTCGGGCTGGCGCGGGTCAAGGAGCTGACGACCGGCAAGGCCAAGGCGGCCGTCGATGCGCTGATCGCCCAGGACAAGGAGCACGAGGCCGCGGCCAACGCCATCGCCTCCGTCGACCGGCTGGTGCACTACTACCAGCACCTGGAGCCGCTGCTGCAGAACTTCGTCTCGCTGCGCGACTTCTATACGCCCGGCAAGAAGGCCATTTTCCAGGCCGGCACCCTCTACCTGGACGGGCGCAGCTGCGACCTCTGCGTGCGCGTCGACGACGTCGCGGCGCACAGCCTGCTGGCGACCCTGAGTCAGATCTATCTGGCCTACTGCACCTGCCGGCGGCGCGGCGGTGAAGAGACCATGACCATTGCAGCCGCCGTGACGGACGGTGATTCGGACAACCTCATGGTCGGCCGCAACGGCGTCTTCTACGACCGCGACGGTGCGGATTGGGATGCCACCATCGTCAAGATCATCGAGCACCCCATCAGCGTCCGAGAGGCCTTCTGGCTGCCCTACAAGCGCATCGGCCGCATGATCTCGCAGCAGATCGAGAAGTTTGCCGCCGCGCGCGACAAGTCGGTCGACGACACGGCGGCCGCGGGCGTCGCCGATGCCTCGGCCAGTGCGGAGGCCGGCGCGCAGGCGGCCAGCTCCTTCGATATCGCCAAGTTCGCCGGTATCTTCGCCGCCATCGGCCTGGCGGTCGGCGCCATCGGCACGGCGCTCGCGGCCGTGCTGACCGGCTTCCTCGGGCTGGTCTGGTGGCAGATGCCGCTCGCGATCCTCGGCATCGTCCTGGCGATCTCGGGTCCATCCATGCTCATCGCCTTCATGAAGCTGCGCCAGCGCAACCTCGGGCCCTTGCTGGACGCCAACGGCTGGGCGGTGAACACCCGCGCCAGGATCAACATCCCCTTCGGCGCGACGCTCACCAGCATGGCCGAGCTGCCCAAGGGGGCGGTGCGCTCGCTGCGCGATCCCTTCGCCGAGAAGAAGCGGCCCTGGAAGACGCTGATCGTCCTCATCGCGCTGGTCGCGGGGCTCGTCTACGGCTGGCGCGGCGGCTACCTGGACCCCTGGCTCGCCAAGCTCGGCCCCATGCTGGGTGTCGAGCTGCCGGCGGCGCAGACCGCGCCGGAAACGCTGGAGCCGGAGGCCGCCGCCCCGGCCGAGGTGGAAGGCGGCGAGGCGCCACCCGCGGACGCGTCAGCGGGCGCCGCGACGGAGCCCGGCAAGGCGGAGTGACGCCCGCGATACCTGGAATTAGGACGGGGTAGCGACCCTGTCCGGCTGGTGCTCCGTCATGAAGAGGTCACTGACCCTGCTCCGCGTTGCTCGGGTGCGCGGTGATGCGCTCCATCAGCCACTCCCAGGCCCGCTGCTCGCGCGGACCCGCGGTCTTCTCGACCGCAGTCAAGAGGTAGGCCATTTCCTCGACGATCTTCTGCAAGGGCAGCCGTTCGAGCCGGCTGACCAGGATTGCCAGCTCCAGCACGGCGGCCTGAGCGCGGTTGAAGCCATGGAAGGGGCGATGCGTCTCTTCGTGCAGGACACGGCAGAGCAGCTTGGGCCGAGTCGCGTCCTCCTCGACATCGACCAGCTCGACCTCGCGATGAGCCAGCGCTTCGGCGAGCCGTGGCGCGGCAATTCGGTTCGCGGCAAACAGCGGCCAGTCGTGCCGGCCAGTCAGGCAGCCGGCGAAGATGCGCACGTCGTCGGTAAAATTGACTGCGGCGCAGCGGGTCTGCAAGAGGTTCTCCAGGGTCGTGGACGGCTGAGCGGGCGAGATGACGACCAGCTCGCCCCGCTCGCGAATGCCCATTGGCGCGATGTGCGTGACACCGGATTGGCTGGTGGTGGTGACGATGACCTCGTGGATCATGGCGTTTCCTGCTCTGGTGTCCAGGTTCGTCTGCATCTCCGGCGCGGTATCGCAGGCGAAGAGGATGCTGGGGATGCGACACTTTCCGGCCTGCGCGTCGCTATCGGTGATCAGCGAGTCCGAGATCCCATGGGCCATCTGAGCAGTTCGCCCTCCCGCTCCAGCAGGCGGCGCGCGCTCTTGGCGCTCACGCAGGTCTAGTGGCGGAACGACGACCGAGTCCGGCGTGGCGCTGGGATCGAGGCCGTGATCGCCGTGACAGCGCCGCCCCGGGTTCGATGGTCACGGCGTCGAGCGGCGCTTCCTACACTATTTGCCCGCGAAGCAGCGGATTCCAGTCTGCGATTTGAACTCCTCGCAAGAGGTCATGTAGGACAGGCTATTGTCCTTATGGATGCGCACGACGTACTGTCCGGCGCCGGAGCAGGCAACGGCCACCAAGGTATCGCCGCTGGAGACGGTTCCGATCGCCTGCGTCTTCTCGATCGCCTCGCAGTCCTCGCCCGCCTTGCTGATCACGATCCTGAACCCCGCGTCAGCCAGCTGCGACTGGGCTGGGTCCATTGGAAAGACCAAGGCGACGAGGATGGGGGCGCTTCTGAGGAACCTTGTGCCCGGCCATGGGATGTCCGCTGTTCGTTTTCTCAAGGGGCCACCTCGTCTGTGACGCTTTGCTGATGTGAGTCTGTGCTCTGTTCGAGTCGAGTCCGGTTGGGCGTCTGTGCATCGACGCTTGCTTCGCCGGTGCCATTCCGCATGGTACGCGCAAACAGGGTTGCGCATGAGCCTAGCATTGCGATCCTCGCTCAAGCATCCCGGTGCCCTGTTGCAGGGGCTGTCGGCTCCTGGCCCTTGCCGCCGACTGGGCGAACTGAAGACGTCACCCTTTCGTGCTAGCTTTTAGGGTTGCAGCCCCGGTGATCGCCGCGGCTGAGGGCATCGGCCGATTGCGTCATCGGCTCTGCGCGCATCTGGCCAAGGGTTTGGCGTCTTTGTCCCCCGGCGGTACGTCTATGAAGATTCTGCGTCTGTTTCTGGTCGTCATCGCTCTCGCCCAGGGCGGAGGCGTGTTCGCGGCCGGGATGGGGGTTGGGGATGCCCGACACCTGCTGTCGAGAACCGGATTCGGCCCGACTTGGGCGGAGATCCAGGCCTACGCGAGCCTGTCGCGGGCGGATGCCATCGAGCGGATCCTTGCGGATACCAGGGTCCAGGCCAGCGTGCCTCCACCGTCCTGGGTCGCCACCTTCGAGCCTCCGGTCAAGATGAAGGCATTGACCGAGGAGGAGCGGCAGCGGGTTCGCAAGACGAGACGTCAGCAGCAGCTGGCGCTCAAGCGGTGGTGGTTCGCTGAGATGCGCGCGACGCCATCGCCGCTGACCGAGCGTATGACGCTCTTCTGGCATGGCCATTTCACATCGGCCCTGAGCAAGGTCCAGTCGCCGGTGCTCATGTATCGGCAGAACCTGCTCCTGCGCGCCCATGCCCTGGGACGCTTCGATGCCCTGCTCCACGACATCGCCAAGGATCCGGCGATGCTCATCTATCTCGATGGTCGCGCGAATCGCAAGGGCCGACCGAACGAGAACTTCGCCCGCGAGGTCATGGAGCTGTTCACCCTGGGCGAAGGCCACTACACGGAGGCGGATGTCAAAGCCGCCGCCCGCGCCTTCACCGGTTGGACGGTCGATCGCAATCGCGGCAGCTTGGTGTTTCGTCCCGGCCTGCACGACCGCGGGGTCAAGCGATTGCTCGGCCGGCGCGGTCGATTCGACGGGGATCAGGTGTTGGATCTGCTGCTCGCGCGCCCGGAAACGGCCGCGCACATCACCTGTAAGCTCTGGCAAGAACTGGTATCGCCGCTGTGCGACGAGGCGGAGGTCAAGCGCATCGGCGCGCTGTTCCGCGAGCATCACTACGACATCAAGACGCTCGTGCACGCGCTGCTCGGCTCCGATGCCTTCTGGGCCGCATCGAATCGCGGCGTCATCGTGAAATCCCCCGTGGAATTCCTGATCGGGACGCGCCGTCAGCTCGGGCTCCCAGTGGTCGAGGACGCACGTCTGGTCAGGCTGTCATCACAACTGGGGCAGAATCTCTTCGAGCCCCCGAACGTGAAGGGCTGGCCAGGCGGGGAGAGCTGGCTCGACGGTCGCACGCTGCTCTTGCGCCAACAGGTGCTGCGGAATTGGTCGCGTGCGCAACGGCCGAGACCGGCAAGCGCGGCGGCGGATCCCAAGGGTGCGGACAAACCGGCCAAGCCTGGCAAGCCTGGGGATTTCGCGGTGAAGACCTGGGTCGAAGCCTTGGGCGGCGGAGCTGACTGGCACGCGCGTGCGCGGCAGCTGCTCTTGCCCTTGGCGCCCTTGAGGCTGCCTGACGAGGCGCAGCCGTCGCTTGGCTATGTGCGTGATCTCTTGTTGGATCCGGTCTATCAACTGAAGTAGGCCCGAGGAGCATACCTGATGAAACGTCGCACCTTTCTTCTCGGCTTGGCCGCCGCGCCCCTGGGTCTCACGGCCGTTACCCGGGTCCAGGCTGAGTCCTCGGCTGGGTCCAGGCTGCTGGTTCTGGTGGCGCTCAAGGGCGGCAATGACGGGCTCAATACCCTGATTCCCTTCGCGGACCCGGCCTACTACGACCTCCGCCCCAAGCTGGCCGTTGCGCGGGATCAGGTGATCAAGCTGACGGAGGGCGAGGGGTTGCATCCAAGTCTCGAACCCTTGCTCGACATCTGGGACGAGCGCGAACTCGCGATCCTGCGCGGTGTGGGCTATCCCGCGCCGAATCTCTCGCACTTCCGATCCATGGATATCTGGGAGACCGCCTCACGCAGCGATGAGACGCTGACGACCGGCTGGCTCGCGCGCGCCCTTGCCCCCGAGCCCGGACCGGCACGAGGCATCATCGATGGCGCCGTGGTGGGCACCGAGGCGACCCAGTGCCTGCAGGGGGCGGATGCGCGCGTCGTGACCATCAGCGATCTGAGGCAGTTTCAGCGGCAGGCGAAGCGCATGGGCGCCAGCCCGTCCGCCGCCCCGGATCAGGCGTCACTGCGCCACATGGTCCACCTCGAGGACGACATCCGCGCCACCGCCGAGCAGCTCAAGGGCGGACGCCAGTTCCAGACGACCTTTCCCGATGGGGCCTTCGGCCGCTCGATCCATACCGCTTCCGAGCTGATCGCCAATCGCGCGTCCCTGGGGCTCGCCGTGGTTCACCTCACGCTGACGGGTTTCGACACCCACATCGGTCAGGCGCCGAAGCATGCGCGCCTGCTGCAAACCTTGGGCGCGGGTCTAGCGAGCCTGCGCGCGGCCCTGAAGGAGCTGAACGCCTGGGACGATACCCTGGTGCTCACCTACTCCGAGTTCGGACGCCGGGCGCGGGAGAACGCCAACGCCGGGACGGATCACGGCACGGCAAACCCGCACTTCGTGCTCGGCGGGCGCGTCAAGGGCGGACTCTACGGCCATCCGGTGGATCTCGCGGATCTCGACGGGAACGGGAATCTGAAAGCGACGCTGGACTTCCGCAGTCTCTACGCCAGCGCGCTGGAGGGCTGGTGGGGGATGGACAGCCAAGCCGTCTTGGGCGGACGGTTCGATACACTGGCGCTCATTGCGTGATCGACACTCGCGGCGCGCGCCTCACCGGGCGCGTGGAGATCATGGGGCGCGTCGCGTGAGGGCGATACCAAGCCTTCATCCAAACGCGATGGGCAGCCCTGTTGCGAGGGCCACGCGAGGAATTCTTTTTCGTCTGAATGGTCAGTGATACTTGCACGCGCACTGCGTGGCATGCGCACTGCGTGGCATGCGCACTTCGTCGATTGAGTTTCAGCACGGAGTCAGTCGATTCCAGGATCAGTCGACCCCTACAAACTGGCAGCGACCGAGAAGCAATCATGAAAAGAGCACTGTATGCGCAGACCGATCGTCACCTCCGCCCCTGGGTCGCCGAGGTTGCTCGCGCCCTGATCCATGATGGGACCGTGGCCCGCCGTCTCCTGGAGGCGGACTTGGATGGCTGGATCGAGCCGCTCGCGAGCAACCGGCTCGACGTCTTGCATGGGGCGTCGCGCCTCGAGGCCAGGATTCGCAGCTTGTTCACCGGATTCACTGGCTCAGCCCTGACCCACGCAGGTTTGAACGGCAGCTTACTCGCCCGCGGGCGTCATTGGAGATAGCTCGGCGCGGGGTCGCTCGGGCACGGCCGCTCGCCGCGCAGGTGGGCTGGACCGGCGCCCGTGGGTACGAGCCTCCGTCGGAGCCAGGTGGCGTTCGTCAGCGCGTCACGGAAGCGGCAAGCGCCATGGGCGGATCTTCCCGAGGTGGCGCTCGCCGCTCGACTCAAGGCCACTCGTTGACCAAAAAGCCGACCCCGATGCGGTTCACTGAGTGGTTGTAGTCCAGCAAACTCTCGCCATAGCCGTTGAAGTACTGCACGTAGAAGCGGATTGTGTCGCCCAACGGGTAAGTCCAGTCCAACTGGACGGTGGGGTGGGCGGGATTACGGAACATGACCCCGAAGTGATGTTTTTTCAGATCGTAGGCCGCGTGCAGTTCGCCGTAGCCCAGATAGTCATAGATATCGGGGTTGTCCGACGGGCTCGTTTCGAGCGGGGACCAGAGGCGCAGTCCGAGGGTCAGATCGCCGCGATTGGCCTCGAGCTGCCCGATCAGGCGGTTCCAACTGCGTGAGAGCGGCTCGGAGCGGCCATTCGATTGATGGTTGAGCATGGCCCTCGCGGAGCGCAGCTGCCAGCCGAAGGCGGAGACATCCGGTTGCCAGTTGAAACCGACCTCGGGCTCGTAGTTGGTTTCGCGAAAGGGTGAGGAGTATTCGCGGTTGTAGGCCTGGAAGAAGGCCAGCTGTGTGTAGGCGAAATACAGATCCAGCGGCTGATCGAGGATATCTGTCCAGACAGGCACCTCGAAGCTGATCTGGAACTTCATCTCGACCTTGTCGAGGGCGTCGCCCAGGAAGGGGATGTCGATGGTCTCTTCCGCGGGCAGGTTCCGATTGGGGTTGTCGTTGTAGGTGACGGGCAAGAGGTAGTTGGGTCGATAGAGACGCACCCCGAGGGCTTGCCGTTTGTCCCCTTCGTCCAGTTGCATTCCCGCGCTCTGCGCCCTTGGTGCGGCTTCAGCCGTCATGGGCGCTGTGGGTGGGGCGGCGCTCGCGGACGTATTGGCTGGAGCGGGAGCCAAGGTCAGCGCGGCACTCGATGAGGTCTTGGCGGCGCTCAGGGCATCGAAGCAGCTCAAGCGCTGGGTCGAATCCTCCACCTGGGCGCAGCGCGCGAGGCTCGCTGAAAGATCGGATTCGGTGGCGAGGCTGGTGAGCGGCAAACAGAGCAGAGGTGCGGCGAGCGCGATTCGAGTGTTGGGCGGATGTATCATGGAATCTCAGTCGAAGCGAAGGATGACAATCTCCTGACTCTCTTCAAAATCAGAGTCGAGATCAAGCCTGACGGGTACGGAGCCTTGCTGCGGGACTCGGCGATTTCTGTCAAGACCATGCCCATCGACTGGTCTTTTCGCCTGCCTTCCGTGTCACACTCACCCTCAGATAGTCCGGCGACGCGCCGGTGAGTGCTCCTTGAAGGCAGGCCAACGTCTGGCGCCATCGGGTGCAGTCTTTTCCGGCAATCGCCTTATTCTCAGCAGATGGCTGTCGACGACCCCTCCGACCTCATTCCCAAAGCCGATGAAGTCCTCTTTCTCCCACTCGGCGGTGTTGGAGAGATTGGGATGAATCTGGCCCTCTACGGGCACGACGGTGCCTGGATCATGGTCGATGCCGGCATCACCTTCGGTGGCGACGACTTCCCCGGGTATCGGGTCATGATGGCGGATCCGCACTTCATCACGGCACGGCGCGAGCGTCTCGCCGGCATCCTGCTGACGCACGGGCACGAAGACCACATCGGCGCCTTGCCCTACCTCTGGCGGCGGTTGCGCTGCCCCGTCTACGCGACGCCGTTCACGGCGGCACTGGTGCGCTACCGGCTCGCGCAGGCGGGCGCGGCGGATGCGCCCGTGGTGGATGTGAGCTGCGGCGAGCGCTTTTCGGTTGGCCCCTTCGGTGTCGAGTACATCGGTATGACGCACTCCATTCCGGAGCCCAGCGCCATCCTGCTCAGCACCGCCAGCGGAGCTGTACTGCACACGGGGGACTGGAAGCTGGACGACCGGCCTGTGGTTGGTCGCCGCTATGACCTGGCCCGACTCCACGCCCTGCGCCGCGAGCCCCTGCTGGCGCTGGTCGGTGACTCGACCAATGCCGTGGTTCCCGGGGTGACGGGGTCGGAGAGCGCCCTCTTCGAGCCACTGCGCGAGGTGGCGGAGCAGGCGGCCGGGCGGGTGGTGGTCACCAGCTTCGCGAGCAATGTCGCACGTCTGGTGACCCTGGCGCGGGTGGCCGAGTCGCTCGGGCGGCGCTTCGGCGTCATCGGTCAGGCGATGGAGCGCATGGTCGCGGTGGCGCGCGGCGCCGGCTACTGGCCGGAGGATCTGCCCGCTCTGGTGGACGCCCGCCATCTGGGCTTTCTGCCGCGTGAGGAGGTCTTCGCGGCTTGCACGGGCAGTCAGGGCGAGCCGGGATCGGCCTTGGTGCGCATGGCGGCGGACCGCCATCGCGATCTGCTGCTGGATCCGGGCGACAGCGTCATCTTCTCCTCCAAGCTGATTCCGGGCAACGAGCGCCCCGTCGAAGCGCTACAGACGCGCTTGCGGGCGCTGGGTGTGGAGGTGACGACGGACACGGACGCTGAGATCCATGTCTCCGGCCACCCGGCGCAGGGGGATCTCGCACGGCTCTATGGCTGGATTCAACCGCCCTTGCTGATTCCGGTCCATGGCACGCCCAGGCATCTTGCGGCCAATGCGGCCGTCGCGGAGGCCTGCCACGTTCTCCAGGTTCGACTGATGCGCAACGGCGACCTCTGTCGACTGACGCCGCAGGGCGCGCGCCTGCTCGGCAGCGTCGACAGCGGGCGCTTGACGGTCTGTGACGACGGCCGACTGCTCTCCGTGCCAAGTGACCTGCTCGGGCAGATGCGGACCAAGGTGCATTGAGTTTGGCTCAGGGGCAGTCCGGCAACCGACCAGTCTCGCAACCGATCGGCCGCTCGTGACGGGCTTTGCGGTGTCAGGCATCCCTGCGCGGGCACCGCTCGCCCCGAATGGCGACATCGACGCCCCGCGCGCCCTTTCTTGCAGGCTGGCGGGCTTCCCTGAGTGATGACGTCCTACCTGGTGCTCTTCGGCTCCGCCTTTCTCGCCGCGACCATCTTGCCCTTCTCCTCGGAGGTGATGCTCTTCGCGCTGCTGCGCGAGGGTGGGGATCCGGTCGCCTTGGTCGCCACCGCCACCGCGGGCAACACCCTGGGCGCCGTCGTCAACTGGCTGCTCGGCCGCTATTTGCTGCACCTGCGCGATCGCCGCTGGTTCTATTTCAGCGCCGAGCAGATCGAGAGGGCGCAGCAGTGGTTCCAGCGCTACGGCATTTGGACCTTGTTGCTCGCCTGGATGCCCCTTGGCGGTGATGCCCTGACCCTGATCGCCGGCATCATGCGTGTGCGGCTTTGGGTCTTCCTCCTGCTGGTCGGTGCCGGCAAGGCCGCGCGCTATGTCTCGATCGTTTACGTCAGCGCCTGGTCGCCGATCTGAGCCTCGTTGGGAAGAGACGGGCTTTCGGTAGTTGTCAGGTGTCAGGTGGGATCGTGGCATTGAATTGCATGCAGGGCTGTCTGCGGGCGGTCGTGTCCGTCGTCGGTTTTCCACGTCACTTCGGCTCATTCCAGAATACTCCTGGATCCAGCGACGCCAATGCGGCGATACTCTGTGTATTCCCGCCATTGCTCAGAATCCTAATAAACCGATATGTATCAGGAATTTCTTAGCGCCCTTCTCCTTAATCGAGGCTTTCGGTCCATTGCCGTTGCGGCCCTCTGCATGCTGGCGCCGGCTTGGGCCGAAGAGCCGCCAGTCGCTCCCGCAGTGTCCTCGGCGTCCTCGGATTCTTCAGCTTCTTCGGATCTCTCTGCCTCTTCAGGCCCCGTCGAGTCCTTGGAGTCCTTGGAGTCCTCGGAATCCGTCGAGTCCGTCGAACCAGCCAAGCCAGTCGCCGAGGTGACGCCCTTCGCCGAGGCGCTTGCCGCTTACCGCGCCACGGTGGCGGAGCAGGCGCGCAACTACGATCAGACGCAGGACATCTCGCCGCGACAGATGCTCATTCTGCTGGAGGTGTGCGAGCGCACCGGAGCCAGCCTCGGGCAGGTCCTCGCGACAGGGGAATACGAGAGCGCCAGGACCTGGAATGACTACGTCCGTCCCACCTTGGGCAGCGGCAGACTGGGGTCCGCGACCGGGGTGTGGCAGTTCATTCCGAGTACCTTTCACCGGATCATGAAGCGTTTCGGGACGCAGCTGCTGGCCGCCAGCGAGCCGGATGCGGCGACAGGCCGCGCGCGCCTCGACCTGGGCGACGGCCCCTTCACCGATGAGCAGGTTCGGCGCCTGATTCAGGACACCGTGGACGGCAAACGCAGCGCCGACGACGCGGAGGTGCTGCTCTTGCGCCACAACTTCGCCGTGTTGGCCTTTGCGAAGCACTATCTCAGTGTCGACTCCGGCGCCAAGACCGCTGAGGAGGACTACCTCTTTCACTTCCTTGGGGAAGATCGCGGCCGCAAGGTCCTTGCCCTGGCGCGCGGAGATGTTCGCGATACCCTTTGCGTCAAGATGCCCGACCTTGAGGAGCCGCTCCCCATGGAGGTGGAGGCGGAGCCAGAACTGGCCGCCAACGACTATCTGAAACCCAGGCCGCAGGCGCGTGCGATTTTGCAAAGCGCCTCTGTGATGACCTCTGACATCGGTCTCCTGCTGCCGTCCAGACCACTTGGACTTACGTCCGATCCCCTCGGGCAGCCGCGGATCATGGCGCGGCAGGGGCTGACCTCCGAGCTGCAAGCGCACGCACTGAGCCGACGGATCACCGTCCTCGAGGACTCGGCCACCTTTCAGGCCCCGTCGCCCTTGCCCGCCGAGTCCGCGGTCTGGTCGGAGCCGACGCCCAAGGCACCGCCCCCGATCTCGTCCGACTGGGGCCTGCCGGCGGACTCCCCGGTCGTGACCGGCAACCTCGGGATGTTCTACCGCGACGGCAAGGGCCAGAGCCAACCCTATACCTGGGCCGAGTTCTTCGAGAAGCTGGGTAAGCGGGTGCGCTCCAAGGAGCAGCCGGCCATGGTGCGGGCCAAGTATGGCGTCGGTTTCCGCCTGAACGGGGGGGATATGCCGCAGTGGACCTTCGACCCGAACAAGACCTTGGAAACGGTCGAGCTGCGTCACGAACTCAGCGGCAGCCTGCTGGTGCCCGAGAAGCTGATGACAGGTCCACTCGACCCCAGCGAGACCCAGTACTACAAGCAGCGTCTCGCCGAGTTGCTGAGCCAGGGCGAGGACCAGCCGCTGCGGACGCTGCCCGCGCGCGCCCTCTCTGCGCTGCAACATCTGGAGCTGCTGGCCCCGGACGTCCAGGACCTCAGCACCGACAGCCCGCAAGTGCGCAAGGCCTTGGAGTCCTTCCGGGCGATGGTCGGCAAGGATGCCCCCGACGACCCGGCCCAGGCCGCCATGCTCATGCCGACCGAGCGGGTCGCGCTCGAACTCTACGACCAGCGTCTCGCGCGTTACGCGGCCCTGCAGGCCGGTCAGCAAGCCGCGCTCGACCAATCCCTGGATCTCCCCGGCATCAGGCGCCTGCTCAAAGGGCAGCGCCAGTCCTCCGTGCCGCACATCGCTGTCGTGCAGAAGGCGCTCGCGGACGAAGGACTGCTGACGCAGTCGACGAAGAAGGTCGTGTGGCGAGACAAGCGACGCAAGCGCCATGTGAGCTACGAGCCGGCGCCCTTCGACGGCATCGCCGGCAAGTTGACACTGGGTGCCCTCAGTCGTTTCCAGCTGCGCAATGGCCTGCGACAGACCCAAGGCATCCTCGATGGCGTGACCCTGGCGATGCTGGGACTGCCGCCCATGGGGCCTGAGATCTTCCTTCCCCCCGCCGGGCCTCAGTGCCCGCTCGATCCGAATGCCGAGACGACCCCGGTCTGCGAGGTGCCTGCCAAGGTCAGCCAGCTCGCGTTCTACGACCTCATCCCGAGCGGGGCCGATTCGCTGCCGCGCTGGTGGAGTCTCGTGCAGGGCGGGGTGGCGGCTGGGTCCAGCGCGTCGAGCGGCCCAGTCGAGCCGGATTCGCAGCCCGCCGCAGAGGCCTCCACCAGCTCGTGACGCCAGGCGGCGATGTCGCCGGGGCCTGATCGGCGCGGGCAGCGAGACCGCGCCGCGGCGTCCTCTCTTGGTTCGCTCTGCCGCCTCTGTTAGTGTTGCCGGCTATCTCAATTCCCGGAGCCGACTGATGATGGGTGCGCTCTTGCGTCTCTCGGACTTCATCGATGCCGTCAATCGCCGCGTCGGTCAGGCGGCCATGTGGCTGATCCTGGGCAGTGTGCTGCTGAGCGCGCTCACGGCGACGCTGCGCTATACGATCGACTGGGGATCCAACGCCATGATCGAGGGCCAGTGGTTCATGTTCGGGCTGGTCTTCCTGCTCTGCGCACCCTGGACCCTGCTGGAGCGCGGCCATGTCCGCGTGGACATCATCCACAACCGCTTGCCGCCGCGTTGGCGGGTTGGGATCGACATCCTCGGCGGCCTGCTCTTCCTGCTGCCGGTCTGCGTGCTCATCATCGTGGACGCCTGGGGCTACTTCCTCATCTCCTTTCACCAGAACGAGGCGTCCTATAACCCCGGCGGTCTCCTCTGGTGGCCGATGAAGCTGGCGATTCCGGTCGGCTTCAGCCTGCTGGCGCTTCAGGGACTCTCCGAGGTCATCAAGGGTGTGGGCATGCTGACCGGCCATCGGCCGCTGCCGGCCGTTCAGGGAGGTCATTGAGGTGGAGGCCTGGCTGATTGCCAACATGGCGCCGGTGATGTTCATGGCGCTGGTGCTCATCCTGCTGCTGGGTTATCCGGTCGCCTTTTCGCTTGCCGCGGTCGGCATGCTCTTCGGTTGGATCGGGATCGAGTTGGGCATGCTCACGCCCGCGCTGCTGCAGGCGTTGCCGGACCGCGTCTTCGGCATCATGCGCAACGAGATCCTGCTCGCGGTGCCCTTCTTCACCTTCATGGGCTTGATTCTCGAGCGCAGCGGCATGGCCGAGGAGCTGCTGGACACCGTCGGGCAGATCTTCGGTGGCGTGCGCGGCGGCTTGGCCTATGCGGTGGTCTTCGTCGGCGCGCTGCTGGCGGCGACGACGGGCGTGGTGGCGGCCTCGGTCATCGCCATGGGGTTGATCTCCTTGCCCATCATGCTGCGCTACGGCTATCACCCCAGGCTGGCGACCGGTGTGATCGCCGCGAGCGGGACCCTGGCGCAGATCGTCCCGCCGTCGCTGGTGCTGATCGTCATGGCCGACGTGCTGGGCCGCTCGGTGGGGGACATGTACAAGGGCGCCCTGATCCCCGGGCTGCTGCTGACCGGCTTCTACGCGCTCTTCGTCTTCGGGACCACGATCCTGCGCCCGGAAACCGCGCCGGCCCTGCCTCCCGAGGCGAGGACGCTCCATGGTCGCGCATTGGCCTGGCGCGTCATCATCGCGCTCATTCCGCCCTTGGCGCTCATTTTCCTGGTGCTGGGAACCATCTTCATCGGCTGGGCGACCCCCACCGAGGGCGGTGCCATGGGCGCCGTGGGAGCCCTCTTGCTGGCGATCGCCAAGGGGCGGCTGAATCTGACCATGCTGCGGGAGTCCATGACCTCGACCGCACGCATCACCAGCTTCGTCATCTTCATCCTCATCGGCTCCAGCGTCTTCAGCCTGACCTTCCGCGGCGTGGACGGAGATCTCTGGGTCGAGCACCTGCTGACCGGGCTGCCGGGCGGGGTGATGGGCTTCCTCATCTTCGTCAATCTGCTGGTCTTCTTCCTCGCCTTCTTCCTGGATTTCTTCGAGATCTCCTTCATCATCCTGCCACTGCTGGCGCCCGTCGCCGCCAAGCTGGGGATCGACCTGGTCTGGTTCGGCGTCCTCATGGGCGTGAACATGCAGACCAGCTTCATGCACCCGCCGTTCGGCTTCGCGCTCTTCTATCTGCGCTCGGTCGCGCCGGCGAAGGTCCGCACGGTCGATATCTACTGGGGGGCGGTGCCCTTTCTCGGCATCCAGCTGTTCATGGTCTTCCTCATCATCGCCTTCCCGCAGCTGGTGAGCTGGGGGCTGGATGGGCCGACGATCCGCGAGACGCCGACCGAGATCAGCGTCCCCGAGCCGAAACGCGGCTCCAGCCTGCTCGATAGCTCGGATTTCGATGGGCTCCTGGGCACGCCTCCAGATTCCCTTGGGCAATAGCCGAACGGTGTTCCGCTCCGTCATGTCCGCGGATCGGCGTTGGGCCTCTTGCAGGGGGATTCCGGGAGAGCGAGGCTGGGTGGCGCGGTCTGCTGGCAATGGCGCGCGCGTGGGCCTTGAGCCAAACGGGTGATGCCTCTTGATTGGCGTTCAAAATCCGCGATCTAGCTCACATACCCACGCAAAACACCTGCGTCAAGGGTAGCAATCCCCTGCCGGGCATCCGAGAATCTGGCAGCGAGAGCGTGGCGGATTGGCGGAGCCGAATCGCGATAGATTCGTGGAGTCTCCGTGCCGTCGATTAGCAGCATCCGGTCCAACGCCGGCCGCAGCCCGGCGAGGCGTTGGGCGCCTGTGGGCACCGTACGGGATTCCATGAGGGACGTGAGGCATGTCGACAATGACGATAGATGAGGACGACCAGGAAATCATCGACATCTTTGTGGAAGAGGCCGCAGAGGTCCTTCAAGAGATGGGTCGTAACCTGAAGGCCCTGAGCAGCAATCCGAAGGATCGGAACGCGCTGGGAGAAGTCCGCCGCGGCTTCCATACGCTCAAGGGCAGCGGCCGCATGGCCAAGGCCCTGGATCTTGGCGAGCTGGCCTGGAAGATCGAGAGCATGCTGAACCGGGCGATCGAGGGAAAGATCGCGGTCAGCGACCCCATGATCAGTCTCCTGACCAAGTGTCACGGCACCATGCCGAAGCTGGTCGACGCCTTCAAGCGCCATCGGCCCTCGGGCATGGATGCGGACATGGAGTCCATGATGGCCTATGCCGATGCCCTTGCCAGTGGACAGACTCATCCTGTGGCTGCGCAGCGCCCGGTCTCGGCCACGGCCCCGGCTGGCGCCGGCGATTTGGGCGCGATCCAGGGCAAGCTCGGCGAGCTGCATCGGCAGTTCGAGCAGTCGACCCGACGGACCGACGAGGCACTCCATCGCGCCGAGATGGCGCTGCAACAGTCACGCAAGCTGGCCAAGTATCTGGACGCGCTCGCGGCGGAGGTCCAGGGGCAGCATGCCAGCGCCGATCTCAAGCCGCTGACCGAGCGCGTCAACACCCTGTCGCGCGACATCCTGGAGCTTCGCGAGGTCACGCGCGGCGGACAGGTCCCCGCGGCGGCTGGCGCACCGGATACGCGCGAGATTCAGCACATCATCGACCAGCGCATGCGCGAGCGCGGTCACGCCGGTGATCGCTCCAGGCAGGAGATGGAGAAGACGCTGGACGAGGTCCTGCAAACCGCGCTCTCGGCGCGGCGTCTGGGCGTCTGGGCGCTGACCATCGGTGTCCTGCTGATGGTGGCCGCCGCGGGGACGGCCGCCTACTTCCTCGCCTGAGCCGTCAGCTCACCGACGCCGAGGTCCTCACGCAAGAGCCCCGGCACGCCGTGCGTGCCGGGGCTCTGGGCAAGGCGTGAAGTGTGCGCCGTCGTCTACTTCATGCGTCGCACGGCCTGGCGGAAGTTGGACATGGATGACTCGGCGACGCTCCACCAGACGTCGGAGCTCTTCTGGAAGGCGATCATGGAATCATAGATCTTCTTGAAGGTCGGGTTCTTGGCGGCTTCCTCCGCATAGACCTGTTGCGCGACCTCATAGGCCTTGAGCAGGACATCGTCGGGGAAGCGGCGCAGCTCGGCGCCGCTCGCCATCAGCCGCTGCAGGGCGGGCGGGTTCTTGGCGTCGTAGGTGGCCAGCATCTCCAGATGGGCATCCTTGGCCGCGATCGAGAAAGCGGCCTTGTAGGCTGGCGGCAATGCCTCCCACTGCGCCTGGTTGACGTAGAAGACCAGGTGCGTGCCCGGCTCCCACCAGCCGGGGTAGTAGTAGTACTTCGCGACCTTGTAGAAGCCGAGCTTCTCGTCGTCATAGGGGACCGTCCACTCGGCCGCGTCGATGGCGCCACGCTCCAGGGCGGGATAGATCTCGCCGCCCGGCAGTGACTGGGGCACCGCGCCCAGCCGCGAGAAGATCTCGGCGCCGAATCCGGGGATGCGAATCTTGAGCCCCTGCAGATCCTCCAGCGACTTGATCTCCTTGCGGAACCAGCCGCCCATCTGGGCACCCGTGCTGCCGCCAAGGAAGTTGACGATGCCGTACTCGGCGAACATCTCCCGCAGCAGCTCCATGCCGCCGCCCTCTAGCACCCAGGCGGTCAGCTGGCGCGTGTTGAGGCCGAAGGGGAAGGTCGTCTCCATGGCCAGCGCCTTGTTCTTCCCGTAGTAGTAGTAGGAGGCGGTGTGCCCGCATTCGACCGTGTTCTGTTGCACGGCATCGAGCACGCCGAAGGGGGGCACGATTTCGCCACCGGCGAAGACCCGAATCTCGAAGCGACCATCCGTGAGCTCGGCCACGCGCTTGGCCAAGGTCTCGCCGCCGCCGTAGATGGTGTCCAGGCTCTTGGGGAAGCTCGACGCCATGCGCCATTTGATGGCCGGCGCCTCTGCCTTGGCCGGCAGTGAGAAGCCGGCAGCGACAGCGCCGACACCGGCGGTTCTCAGGAAGTCACGTCTCTGCATGCTGTCCTCCAGGAGGGATAGAGTGCCTTTGCAGGCTCGGGTGCTTGTGTGGGATGCGGACGGAATGTCTCGTCGCGACCGGCGCCGTGGGTGTTCGGCCCCAGCGGGGACGCATTGTATCCGCATCCGCGCGTCGATGATGCGCCATGCCCGCTGCGGCCCTGACGCGCGGCCTCTCCGGCGCGGATGTCCTGGCCAGCGAGCCCGCTTCAGACGCCGCGAGCCGATAAGGGCTGGCCTCGCCATTCCAGGTGGCTTCTGCGCGCGGATTGGACCTTGATGCGTTTGTTACGATTGGCGCACAGAAACGCCGGTGCGCAGGCCGTATCCTCAGGCCATACCCGGACAGGTGTCCGTCGCGATCCGTGTCCTCGGAAAGGCGCCGCTGGTTTTCTCTACCGGGGCCACGCGGATCCGGCTGGAGTCCTCATTTTGACCGAGTCCACACCTCACTCAGACGCCGATAGCGAGCCGGCGCGGGCATCTGCCGACGAGGATCGATCGCCCGTCCATGTCTTCGTCTGCGCGCACTGGATCAAGGAGGTGCGCGCTGCCCTGGAGGGTCGTGCGGCGCCCTTGCACCTGAACCTGCACGCGTTCCCGGTGCGCTGCGGATCCCCGCCCATCAGTGCGCGGGAGCTCGATCGGCGCATCGCCACTCTCCCTGACGGCCCCATCGTCTGGCTTGGCGGACGTTGTCTCGCCGAGCTGGCTTCGCGGGATGTGGATGCCCGCCAGGGTCTGGATCAACGCGTGGACATCCAGCACATGGGCGAGTGCCTGTACCTCCTGGAAGATCCGCGCTGGGTCGACGAGCAGTTGAGGCGCGGCGTGTGTCTCTGCACGCCGAGCTGGGTGGAGCACTGGCAGGGCTGTCTGGCGCGAGCGGGCGGCGGGGATCTGGCCCCGGACCCGAGGCTCCCGACAGCCGGCACGCCCGAGGTCTTGCTGCTGAATACCGGGCGCGATGCCGGGGTCGAGGCCAAGTTGGCCGAGGTTTCCGCGCGCCTCGATCGACCCATGGCCACCAGATCGACCGGTCTCGGCTATCTCCGGCTGAATTTGGAGCGGATCCTGGACCGTGCGCGACTCAGGGCCGAGCAGCGGGCCTCGACCGCACGCATGGCGCTGACGCAGCGTCAGGTCGAGGCGGCCGCGTTGGCCATGGACCTTCTCAGTCGTCTCTCCATGGCGGCCAGCGAAGCCGAGGCGGCGGTCAAGATCCTCGACATCTTCACCGCGCTCTTCGCACCCTCGCGGCTCTTCTACCTGCCGGTCGACGCCCAGGGGATCCTCGGCGAGCCCATTGCGGCTCGGCAGCCGACGGCGGCGTCGCTCCGCGAGGCCGCCCGCTTCATCGCCTCGGGGGCGGCCAGCGCCAGGACGGACTCCGGTCAGGGGGTCTTGCTGCGCATCCATCACGCGCGGGAGACCTATGGCGTCATCTTCCTGCGTGGCTTGGCCGGCGCGGACGGCGGCGAGCCGGTTCCCGCGCTGGCCCTGCGCATCAGCGGACTCTGTGCCATGGCCATTCAGCGCGCCCGCGCCCTGGACCAGCTGCGCGAGAGCGAGCGCCGCTATCACACCCTGTTCACCTCGATGCTCGAGGGCTTCGCGCTGCATGAGGTGATCTGCGACCCCAGCGGGCAGCCGGTCGACTACCGGTTTCTCGATGTCAATCCGGCCTTCGAGGACATGACCAAGCTGACGCGCGAGACGCTCGTCGGTCGAACCGTCAAGCAGCTGATGCCAGACATCGAGTCGGTCTGGATCCAGCGTTACGGCGCCGTCGCCCTCACGGGCGAGCCGACACGTCTGGAGGAATACTCGGTCTCCCTCGGTCGCTACTTCCGCTGCTATGCCTATTGCCCCTCGCCAGGCTGGTTCGCCGTCATCTGTGAGGACGTGACCGAGCGCACGCGTGCCGAGCAGGAGCTGGCCGAGCATCGCCATCAGCTCGAAGCACTGGTCGAGCGCCGCACCGAGGAGCTGGCGCTTGCCAAGCTGGAGGCGGAGCGCGCGAGCCAGGCGAAGAGCGAGTTCCTGGCCAACATGAGCCATGAGATTCGCACGCCGATGAACGCCATCATCGGCTTCGCGCACATCCTGACCCGCGAGATCGCGGATCCGAGGCAGCGCGACCGCCTGGAGAAGATCGAGGTCGCGGCCAACCACCTCCTGTGCGTCATCAACGACATTCTCGACATCTCCAAGATCGAGGCAGGCAAGCTCGAGCTCATGGCCGAGGATTTTTCGCCGCCTGTCCTGCTCCAGCAGGTGAGTGCCTTCATCGCGGAACGCGTCCAGTTCAAGGGGCTCGCTCTCTCGCTCGACTGCGGCCACCTGCCGCAGGTGTTGAGCGGGGACGTCACCCGGTTGCGCCAAGCCTTGCTCAACTACCTGAGCAACGCCGTCAAGTTCACGGATCGCGGCTCGATTCGGCTCAGTGCCCACGCCGTCGAGGAAACGGACAGTGACGTGCTGGTGCGCTTCGAGGTTCTGGATTCAGGCATCGGTATCGCGCCGGCGGATCAGGCGCGGGTCTTCAGTGCCTTCGAGCAGGTGGATGGCTCCATCCACAGGCGCCACGGCGGAACAGGGCTCGGGCTCGCCATCACCAGCCGCATCGCCGCGATGATGGAGGGCGAAGTCGGCCTGGAGAGTGCCCCGGGGGCGGGCAGCCTCTTCTGGCTGACGGCTCGGCTCAAGAAACGCCCGGACGCACGGCTCAAGGGACTCATCGAGATACCCAACCGCAGTATCGCCCAGGACCAGCTGCGCGAACGCCGCCGAGGTGCGCGCATCCTGGTCGCGGAGGACAACGGCATCAATCAGGAGGTGATCGTCGAGCTGCTGCGCGGGGTCGGATTGACGGTGGAGCTGGCCGCCAGCGGTCGCGAGGCGCTGGAGCGGGTGAGCCAAGGGCGCTATGACCTCATCCTCATGGACATGCAGATGCCCGAGATGGACGGTCTGGAGGCGACGCGCCGGATTCGCGCGCGACCCGCGTGCGCGCAGGTGCCCATTCTGGCGATGACCGCCAATGTCTTCGGCGCAGACCGCCTGCGCTGTCTCGAAGCCGGCATGAACGACCACATCGCCAAGCCGCTCGATCCGTCCAGACTCTTCGAGACCCTGTTGCGCTGGCTCCCCTGTCCGGACGAGGTCGAGGGGGCGCCGCGACCGAGTCCGCCATCGCCGGGGGAGAGCGGCGCTGTGCCGACGCTCTCGCCTCGTCTCGGCCCGGCCGCGGGTCTGGATGTGGTCAGCGGGCTCGAGTGCGTGGATCAGGACCAGGAGCGCTATCTCCGCCTGCTCAAACGACTCGTCTGCGAGCACGCCGAGGATGCGGGCAGGATCCTGTCCTGTCTGGCCGCTGGAGACAGGTTCGAGGCACGTCGTCTCGCACACTCCCTGAAGGGCTGCTCCGGGACGCTGGGTGCATTTCGTGTCCAAGCGGCGGCGGCGGCGCTCGAGACGGCCATCGAGAACGACCGACCGGATGCGGATATTGCACGGCTCATTCAGCACACCAAGGCGGCGCAAGCGGTGCTGGCCGATGCACTGGAGCTCGACCCGGAAGCGCGCGACGCCGTTCAGGCGCCAGGTTTCTGAGGCGTCTCCCCGGCCCGCGGTCCGGCGAGGCTGGTCCGCGCCAGCTCGCGCTCCGCGCGCGCCCCCATGACGCGCACCAGGGGACCGAGCGTGAGACCCTGCACCAGGATGGAGAAGACCACGATCACATAGGTCACGGTGACCAGGATGTCGCGCGTCTCCCCGTGCGGCAGCGACAGCGCCAGTGCGACCGAGATCCCGCCGCGGATCCCGGCCCAGGTCAGCAGGCTGACGACGCCGGTGGAGAAGCTGCGGAAGCGCCGCATGATGCCGATCGGCACGCCCACGCTGATCCCGCGCGCGACCAAGACCAGGGGGATGGCGAGCGCCCCCGCCAGCAGGTGGTCCAGGCTGAGGCTGATCACCAGCACCTCCAGCCCGATCAGGACGAAGAGCACGGCGTTCAGGACTTCGTCCACCAGTTCCCAGAAGTCGTCCAGATGCTGGCGGGTCTTCTCGGACATCGCCCGCTTGCGGCCCTGGTTGCCGATCAGCAGCCCGGCCACGACGATGGCGATGGGTGCAGAGAGGTGCAGATGCTCGGCCAGCGCATAGCCGCCGGTCGCCAGTGCCAGGGTGACCAGCACCTCGACCTGATAGTTGTCGATGCGGTAGAGCATCAGGAAGGCCAGCCCGCCCGTGACCAGACCGAAGAGCACACCGCCGATCGCCTCGCGGCCCAGGAGTTCCAGGAAGCCGAGCGTGCTGATGTCATGACCGCCGCTCGCCAGCCCGGCGATGGTCAGGAAGACGACGACGGCCACGCCATCGTTGAACAGCGACTCGCCCGTGATCTTGGTCTTGAGCGATTCCGGTGCGCCGGCGTTCTTGAGCACGCCAAGCACGGCGATGGGATCGGTCGGCGAGATCAGGGCGCCGAAGAGGAAGCAGTCGATCAGCGGCACCTGCAGGCCGACGAGCGGGAAGAGCACATAGGCACCAACGCCGATGATGAGCGTTGCGCCGACGACGCTCGCCGTGGCCAGGATGGCGATGACCCACTTCTGACGCGCCAGGTCGTTGAGGTCGACGTGCAGCGCGCCGGCGAAGAGCAGGAAGCTCAGCAGCCCGTGCAGCAGGGTGTCATCGAAGCGGATGTGCTCCAGCATCTGCTGGATGTCCGCTTGAAAGCCGCTGTCGAAGGGCAGGATCAGCAGCCCAAGCGAGACCAGCAGCGCGATGAGCATGAGCCCGATGGTCGTCGGGAGCCTGAGATAGCGGTCGTTCAGCCAACTGAAGATGGCGGCGATGCTGAGCAGGGTCGCGATGATCTCGAAGAGCGTCATTGGGATTCAGCCGGGCCGGGCGTCTGCGCGCGGGCGCGGCTTGGCTCGACTCAGTAACGTCCGCCGGTGCCCAGCATGTAGTTGCGCAGCTCGGCGCTCTCGAGGTTCACGCGCATCAGGTTGCCGTGGGTGATGCGGAAGATGGCGCGCATCACCTTGTAGACCAGGCGCGGATGCGTCTCGATGAGCGCTTCGAAATCCTCCGGCTCCAGTGTCAAGACCTTGGCCTCGCCCTCCGCGCGCAGCGCCGCCCTGCGTGTGGAGCCGTCGACGAAGGCGCGGGTGCCGGCGCACTCGCCAGGGCGCATCTGATAGACGGTTTCTTCCGCGGTGCCCACGGTCTTGCAGACACAGAGCCGACCCTCCGCTAGGATGAAGAGCGTCCGTCGCGCCTCCCCCTCGTTCACGAGATTCTCGCCCGCCTTGAGCGAGACCATCCCCAGACGCTCGGACAGCACCGCGCGCTCAGGGTCGTCGAGTTCCGCGCCGAGCGGGGATTGGGTCAGGATTTCCGATCTGTTGATGTCGTGCATGGGCTCATCTCCTCTAAGTTGCCGACCCGGAGCACGGACAGTGCGCGATGCCAATTCCACGCGTTGAGACTGGTCCGCTCCAGGCTGAAGTGTACCGTAAAGCCTCTGCGCTGAAGCCTTGCGGCCGCACGACTCGGGCGCGGCGTCGGAATGGACGGCTTCATCGAGTTGGCGAGTGCGCGCTCCTGGCCTCCCGCGAGCGACCGCGGGCCGGCTATGCGCAGGCGTCTTTGGCTGCGTCAGCGAGACGGTTCCGACAGCGGGATGCAACAATGACGGATCGATGTGCGTATTTACCCCGATTGAGGTCGAGCGGATGCGGATCTGATTCCGCAACCCAAGGTGCTTGCAGGTATTTGCTGTCGGCGCCGAGGATCATGGCCGTCATGGAGACGATGCCGTGCATCGCCATTGAGAAGAAGCCACCATTGAGCAGAAACCACGTCCAGGCCGTCAAGCCGCGCCCATTGCGGCGCGCCCCGTCGAGCGCAGCGCGCGTGCGGCGGCTGCGCTGGAGCGGCCTGTGCTCTCTGTTTCTGGTGCTGATCGCTCCCGTGACGGCAGGGGAGCATCCGCACGTCTTGGTGCTCTATGGCTATGATCGCCTGCTGCCGGCGATTGTGAGGATGAACGCTGGGCTGCGCGAGACGATCTCGCCCGAGGTGCAGATCAGCACCGAGTTTCTTGACTATCCGCGCTTCTCCGGCGAGTCCTATGCCCGCACTGTCACGCGGTTCCTGGTCGCGAAATACGCGGCCCAGCCGCCCGACCTCATCATCGCGGGGGGTGAGAATGCGCTGACCTTCCTCCTGGCCAAGCGCGCGGAGCTGTTCCCGCGCGCTGGGGTGGTCCATATGGCCACTCGCAAGTATTCTCTCGACCTGCTCCCAGCACTGCCAGCGGACGTGGTCGGCATCCCGGTCGAGTACGATTTCAGCCGCACCATCGAGCTGGCATTGCGCCTGCATCCGCGCGCCGACCGTCTGGTGCTGGTGACGGGTGCAACGCCCTATGACCGCTCCTGGGAGACACGCCTGCGCGAGGAGGCGCCTCGCTTCGCCGGGCGCGTCAAGGTCGAATTCCTCGCTGGATTGCCCACTGCGACGGTGCTCAAACGCCTCGGCGAGCTGGGCACGGACGCCATCATTTTCAGCCCAGGCTACTTTCAGGACGGCACCGGCAAGACGTTCATCCCGCTCAAGGCCGCGATTGGGATGGTCGAAGCCGCCACCGCGCCCTTCTATGCGCCGTCCGACACGGCAATCGGCATCGGCATCGTTGGCGGCTACACGCCAAGCTTCGTCGCGATGGGCCGGGAGGCGGGCCTAGAGGCGAACGCACTGCTCGCCGGTGTCGCACCGCAAGATCTGAAGCTGCCCAAGGTCATGCCCACAACCCTGAAACTGGACTGGCGACAGATCTTGCGCTGGGGCATCGCCCAGCACGCCATCCCGGACGATGCGGAGATTTACTTCAGGGCGCCGACCTTTCTGGACGCGCATCGCAAGGAGGCGATCTCCGCCGCGGTCGTTTTTTTGCTCCAGAGCGGCCTGATCGGATGGCTGCTGATCGAGCGTCGCCGTCGCCAGCAGGCCGAGCAGGCCGAGCAGCAGCAACGCTTCGAGTTGGTCCATGCCTCACGCCTTGCGGTCGCCGGCGAGCTGACCGCCTCGATCGCCCATGAGATCAATCAGCCCCTCGGAGCCATCCTCAACAATGCCGATGCCGCTGAACTCATCCTCGATTCCGGACCTGCTTCCGATCACACCAGGCGCGAGGCGCTACGTGCAATTCTGGCCGACATCCGCCACGACGATCTGCGTGCCAGCGAGGTGATCCGGCGGCTGCGCGGATTGCTGGCCAAGCACCAGGTCGAGCGGCAGGTCTTCGACCTGCGCGAAGCGACTACCGACGCGGTGCACTTATTGCGGATCGAGGCGCGCCGACGCAGGATCGAGTTCATCCTTCGCGTCACTCCGACGCCCGCGACCATGGTGGGTGACCGGATTCAGATCCAGCAAGTGGTCATCATCCTGCTGATCAACGCGATGGACGCGATCGGCGATCTGCCGGACGATCGACGTCAGGTGGTGATCTCGATCGAGGAGCGACTCAAGCGTTTCCTCCTCAGCGTGAGAGATCGTGGCTGCGGTATCGCGTCGGAGCATCCGCGGCAGATGTTCGATTCGTTCTTCAGCACCAAGCACGCGGGCATGGGGCTCGGACTGTCGATCGCTCAGACCCTGGTGAATGCGCACAAGGGTCGCATCTGGGCCGAGCCTACGCCCGACGAAGGGGCGCTGTTCCATGTCGAGCTTCCTGCAATCGGCGCGCCGGGCAAGTAGCCTGAAACCCCGCCAAGGCCGCGACCGCGCGTCCTGGCCTTCCCACGCTCGCAACCAGGACTGTCGTTTGGGGAGGCGCGATTTGAGCGGTGCCGGCGGCCGTGCTGAAGCGCGCTGACAGGCGCGAACCCCATGCCCGAAACGACAGGTCGAAGATGCCGGAAGCGGTTAGGAGGCTGATATGAGCAACGCCGCATTGATCCACGTCGTCGATGACGATGCGTCGCAGCGAACGGCACTGCTGAGGCTGCTCGGCGCGGCCGGCTTCGACACCCGCGGCTATGCCTGCACCGGCGAGCTCCTGCTGCACCCGCCACAGGATCGGCCTGGCTGCCTGCTCCTCGACATGCACCTCCCAGGTCCGTCCGGCCTGGAGCTGCAGGCCGCCTTGCAACCGCTCGGCATCAGGCTGCCCGTGGTCTTCCTGACCGGCTATGCCGATGTCACCTCGAGCGTGCAGGCAATGAAGGCGGGGGCCGTGGACTTTCTGGCCAAACCGGTTCAGCGCGACCTCCTGCTGGACGCGATCGAGCGCGCGGTTGCGCGTGATGCGGCCCAGCGCGCCGAGCGCCAGGAAGCCTCTCGGCTGCGGGCGTGTTTCGGTGCGCTCACACCCCGCGAGCGAGACGTCTTCGACCAAGTCGTCGCAGGCATGCTCAACAAGCAGATCGCCTATTCGCTTGGAATCGCTGAGCGGACGGTCAAGATGCAACGGGCGCAGATGATGAAGAAGCTGAACGCAAGCTCGGCGGCCGAACTCGGCGCCCTTGCCGAGCGCCTGAGCCGTCTCTCCGACTGAGCCCGAGCGTCCCGAACGCCCCTTCCGTCGCGTGGTGTCTCGATCTCGGAGCGCCCTCATCGGATCCCGGTTGCAAGGCTAGCGGTGAGGCGCTCTTGGCGTCTTCGCTGACTTTGGCGCGGCTGCTGTCGGCGCCTTTTCAGAAGCCGTTGCGGCACCAAGAACCAGCCAGATCGGTCCAGATCGATACATCCCGGGTGTTGTGCCTGCCTCGCGGTGATCTGAGCGCTATACTGCACCAAGAGTATGACGCGCTACACGAGGGAGAGAAGCATGGGAACGGTCCGCAAGACGATCACACTGACTGACCAGCAGGGCGCATGGGTCAAGGCGCGCATCGCGCGCGGGGACTTCACCAACGATAGCGAATACATCCGCGACCTGATCCGGCGCGATCAGGAGCGAAGCGCGGAAATCGAAGCAGTCCGCCGTGCGCTGATCGAGGGCGAGAACAGCGGCATCAGCGCCCGGACGCCGGGCGAAATCGTGCGCGCCGCGAAGGAATCGCTTAAAGCCGATGGTCGGATATAGGCTGACGACCCGCGCGGCGCAGGACTTCGAGGACATCTTCGTCTACGGCGCCGTGACCTTCGGCGTTGAGCGCGCCGAGAGTTACGCCGCGGGCTTGGAAGCGCGCTTCGAGCACTTGGTGGAGCACCCCCGGCTCTATCAAGCCGTGGATGACATCCGTTCCGGCTATCGGCGCAGTGTCTACGGCAGCCATGCGATCTACGATCAAATCGTGGACGACAAGCAGATCCTCATCGTCCGCATCTTGCGGGGCCAGGAGCTCGGCACAGCGCTGCGTTAGGCATAGCCGCGCACCGGATCATGCTGGCACCATCAATGACAGTGAACTTCGATCAGCTCGGTCGGGGATGCGACATGCGTGAGTACCTCCACGTCCAGAAGCCGTTTCTCGATCAGCTCGCCGCGCTGGGCTGGAAGGCTGTCGACCAGGCCCAAGAATTCATCCCTTAGACTCTTTAGAAGAGCCTTCGCGCGAGCTTCCGTGACTGGCTGCTCTCCGGCCTTATGAAAACCTTTGCATAACCGAGGCATTCCGCGACGCCGTCCGCACGATCAACCTCACGCCGGTCGGAAACCCGTGGCTGACCGACCGGCAGTTCGACGACGTGCGCTAGCCGCGGCTCTTCTACACGAACCTGCTGCTGATCCAAACCCGCGGTTAGAAGGCCGCATTCGGCACCATCAGCTCCGGTCAGGAGCTCTGCTGCGCCTGGAAGGCGGAAGGCGGACGATGACGCCAGGAAGCGCACATTGCCCTTTCGGGCAAATCGCGCTGCCCCTTCGACGCATAGTGCGCATGGGCGTTCGCCTTTACCCTGTCCACTGTGAATAGCGTCGCTCGCCAACGCGAAGACGCATCCATCCGTTCCGCGCGCAACCCAGCATTTTCCTACTCGACGGCAACGGCAACGGCAACGGCGTCTAGTACACGTCCATCTGCGCCGACGACATCAACGCCTTCTCTCCGACCGCCGCCCAGCAGGCGGCTCTCGACCGAACCTTTGATCAACTCGATTGAGCGAGGTATCCATGAACATTGATGTGAACTCTCCTCGACGCGCGCCGCGACAACTCCTTGGCGCGCTGGCCGTTGTGGCCTGTCTCTGTGTCGGTAGCGCCCACGCGGGCGACAGCGGCGCGCGCCATCATGCGCGTGGGCCATACGACGCCTCCACCTATGAGGTGGTCACGGGCGACGACCTGGCCGCGATCGCCGCGCGTTTCGGCGTCACGGTCGAGGCGCTGAAGGCAGCCAATAAACTTGGCTCGGACCAGATCGAGGTTGGTCAGAGGCTGGTGGTGGCCGCCGGCACTCAGACGGGTGCCGCGCCAGGCACGCCCGAGATCACCGGCGTCCTGGGCTCGCCGAGCGCGACGACGACGATCGATGGGGCTCAGCTTCCCGCGCCGGAGCCGGCATTCGGCGGCGTGATCAAGAACGATGCCCTGCAATCGACCCCCTGGTGGGCACCGCGCATCGTGCCGCCCAAGACGGCGCCCAATGTCCTGCTCATCATCACGGATGACGCCGGATTCGGGGTGCCGAGCACCTTCGGCGGTGTCATCCCGACGCCGGCGCTCGATCGCATCGCGAACAACGGCCTGCGCTACAACAATATCCACTCCACCGCCCTCTGCTCGCCGACTCGGGCCGCGCTCATCACCGGACGCAACCATCACTCGGCCGGCTTCGGCGTCATCTCCGAGCAGTCCACGGGATTTCCGGGCTACAACAGCATCATCGCCGAGGATAAGGCCACCATCGGGCGGATCTTGCTCGACAACGGCTACGCCACCGCCTGGTTCGGCAAGGATCACAACACCCCGGCCTTTGCCGCCAGCCAGGTCGGACCCTTCGACCAATGGCCGACCGGGATGGGTTTCGAATACTTCTATGGCTTCGTCGGCGGCGACGCGAATCAGTGGCAGCCGAACCTGTTCCGCAACACGACCCAGATCTATCCCTTCGAGGGCAAGCCGGAGTGGAACCTGATCACCGGCATGGCCGACGACGCTATCGATTACCTCAATCGCGTCAACCAGACCATGCCCGACAAGCCGTTCTTCATCAAATACGCGCCGGGCGCCACCCATGCGCCGCATCACCCGACCAAGGAATGGGTGGAGAAGATTAGCGCCATGCACCTCTTCGACGGGGGATATAACAAGCTGCGCGAACAGATCTTCGAGAATCAGAAGAAGCTCGGCGTGATCCCGGCCGACACCCAACTCGAGGCCTGGCCGAACGCGGTCCTCAAGCCTTGGGATGCGCTGACACCCGAGGCGCAGAAGCTCTTCATCAAACAGGCGGATGTCTTCGCGGCCTTTGCCGCCTATAGCGATCACGAGATCGGGCGAGTCATCCAGGCCATCGACGACATGGGCAAGCTCGACAACACACTCGTCATCTACATCAACGGCGACAATGGCACCAGCGCCGAGGGCGGTCCGCTCGGCACCCCCAACGAGGTCGCCTTCTTCAACGGCGTCAACGAGATGCCGGTCGAGGTGCAGATGAAGTGGTATGACGTCTGGGGCACCGAGCAGACCTATAACCACATGTCGGCGGGCTGGTCCTGGGCCTTCGATACCCCCTTCACCTGGTTCAAGCAGAACGCCTCCAAGCTCGGCGGCATCCGCCAGGGCATGGCGGTCTCCTGGCCAGCGCGCATCAAGGACAAGGGCGGCCTGCGCGAGCAGTTCATGCACGTCATCGACGTGGTCCCCACCATCCTTGAGGTCACCGGCATTCCCGCGCCCGAGACGGTGGACGGCATCCCGCAGGCGCCGATCGAGGGCACCAGCTTCGCCTACACCTTCGACGCCAAGAACGCCAAGGAGCCATCGCACCACAAGACCCAGTATTTCGAGATGATGGGTCAGTGGGCGCTCTATGACGAAGGCTGGCTATTGAGCACCCAGGTGAACCGCGCGCCCTGGGAGGCTTTCGGCGTTGCCAATCCCGACCCGCTCAACAATCAGGTGCTCGAGCTCTACGATCTCAACAGCGACTTCAGTCAGTCCCAGAACATCGCCGATCAGCATCCGGACAAGGTGAAGGAGCTGAAGGCGCTGTTCATGGCGGAAGCCAAGAAGTATCAGGTCTTCCCGATGGACGCCTCGGTGGCGTCGCGCGTCGTCGCCTCGCGTCCGAATATCACCTCTGGCCGCACCGAGTTCGTCTACACCTACCCGATGGTCGGTCTGCCGCAGGGCGACTCGCCGTTCCTGCTCAACAGCTCCTACACCATCACCGCGGACATCACCGTCCCCGAAGGCGGTGCGGAGGGCATGATCCTCACCTCGGGCGGACGCTTTGCCGGCTATGGGTTCTACCTGCTCAAGGGTAAGCCGGTCTTCCTCTGGAATCTGATCGATCTGAAGCGCGTCAAGTGGGAAGGCACGGAGGCGCTCACGCCCGGCCAGCACAGCCTGGAGTTCGACTTCGAGTACGACGGCCTCGGCGTCGGCACGCTCGCCTTCAACAACATGAGCGGTCTCGGCCGATCCGGCACCGGCACGCTCAAGGTGGACGGCAAGGTGGTGGCGACCGAAAAGCTGGAGCGCACGCTGCCGATGATCCTGCAATGGGACGAGAGCTTCGACATCGGCTCCGACACCCTGACCGGCGTCAACGACGCGGACTACCAACCGCCGTTCCCCCTGACTGCCAAGCTCGACAAACTCACCATCAGGGTGGATCGCCCGCGGCTGACCGAGGAGGACATCAAGACGCTTGAGAATACGGAGGCCATCGCGGTGGATGGCAAGCCGATTCATCACCTGCAGAGCGGACCTCAATAGCGCTTGGCCTATCGGTGTTTCAGGTGAATTCCGGCAATGAGCCGACCCAAGAAGGCACGGCTCGGCAGGGTGGGCAACCTGGGGCTTGTTCGGCCTGTCGGCCGAGCTACTGGCGTCGGGTGGAACGCGAAGCGGTTCCACCATGCGGCGTTCAGGCCGGTCGCCACCGTTGCAGAGGCGAATCGCTCTGTCGGGCCATCCGCCCTAGCGGTCTGTTGGTTTTCCTGAAATCACCCTGTTCGACAAGACCTGGCGGCCGGGTGAGATCGAGCCGCACGCCTAAGAAATGGTTTGAAGCCCCCTCGCCGCCAGCCGGTCGAGGGGCATCCGCCTAGGTCCCTGAATCACAGCTCTGGAGACACGCGATGAACCGACACCATTCCACGTCCAATCCATGGTCTCGCATCCGCCATGCCCGCTGGATACTCCCGGCCATGGCCCTGTCGCTGTTGACCGCTTGCGCATCGACCGGAGCGCATGTGAGCGGCGTCATGCAGGTCAGCATCAAGCCCGGAGACACCGCCAACTGCGACTCGAGTCCCTGCCAGGTGACCTTCCAGATGCCGCCGGGGTCGGGGACCTACGAGGTCACCGGCAACGAAACCAAGATCGGCGACTTCCCCGCCGGGCAGAGCGTCTCGCTCGGCGGCTTCTACGAGAGCAACGCCATCAAGGTCGTCGGGGCGAATGTCCCGGCCGCCTACGTCTATATTCCATCGCAGCCCTGAGCCGAGAGACGACGAACGCTCAACGGGGCTCAATCGATCCATGAGGTGACGGAGAGAAGCCATGGTCGTACCCGCATCCCTATACCAGACGCTGACCGCCCTTGCGGCCGTTACCCTATCGGCGTCTCCGATCGCCGCACTCGCGAAGGATCAGGTCGATCCTTACGACGGCGGCTGGCACTTCACGCTGACGCCCTATCTCTGGCTGCCGAACATCAACGGCACGGTCAACGGACGGATGTCAGGGCCGCGCGCACCCGATGGCACGTCCCTCGGCGAGCTCAGCGCCAGCAGTAAGATCGGCCCGAACGACTATCTGGAGCACCTCAAGCTCGGGTTCATGGCGACCGGCGAGGTGCGCAAGGGGGATTGGTCGGCCTTCACCGACATCATCTATATCGACTTCGGCGATCAGCGATCGCGCGTGCGCGACCTCACCGGTCCCGACGGTCGCCCCCTGCGCGGCGTCGACCGCAACGCCACGACCAGCCTCGCCGCGACCGTCTGGACGCTGGCGGGCGCCTACACGCTGGTCCGCGAGCCAAGGGGAAGCCTCGATCTGTTGGGCGGTTTTCGCTACGTGGGGATCGAATCGGACCTCAAACTCAACATCAGCGGAAGCCTGGGCGTTCTCGACACCACCAGACGAGCCTCCCGCGACATGACCGAGTGGGACGGCATCATCGGCGTCAAGGGCCAGATCCAGCTCGGCGACGGCAACTGGTACATGCCCTACTATCTGGACGTCGGCACCGGATCCTCGAACTGGACTTGGCAGGCGCTGCTGGGCGTCGGCTACGGGTTCGACTGGGGTGAGGTCAACCTCTCCATCCGCAGCCTCTCCTACGATTTCGACGACAAGCGCGACGCGGATCTGCGCATGACCGGCCCGACCCTTGGGGCCACTTTCCGCTGGTGATCGACGTCGCGCAACGGAGGCCGAGTGAGCGCCATGCCGCTCGCATCCGTTGAATCGCGGCGCGCCCCGATCGCATGGCTCGCAACCATGCCTCAACCCTGAAGGAGATCACGATGACCACCCGACGCGACCTGCTTGCCGCCGCGGCCCTGCTTGGGCCGCTTGCCATGACGATGAACTCCGCTCGGGCAACCGAGAACGACCAGAACGGCACCGACTCGGCCCACGGGATAGCCGATTTCTTGTTCGTGCAGAACGCCAGGGAGATCACCTACGCCGACGGCACCCTGACCCTCAAGGGCGTGAGCCCGGCCACCCTGATGTTTTCCGACCGCCCGGAGCGGATCGCCGGACACATGAAAACGACCCGTTTCGTTCCCTTTTGGGCCGAGGGCAGCGACAGCTTCCTGAAGGATCCACCCAACGCGACGCTGTCGTTCCTGGACGATCGAGCGCTCGAGGACGTCGTCTTGGTGCTGCGCGATCCGATGCTCACGGGAGAGGATCTGAGCTACGAGGTGACGATTCTGGAGGGCAAGCCCCCGGCCAGCACCGGTCTAGCCTCGCTGTTCATCGACATCATCGGCATGCCGATGACGCCGGTCTCTTTCGCCGGTGCGGGCCGACGTGCTTGGCGCCGCGCCGTGATCTATTGAGCGTCCATCGCTCGGGCGACTGCCCTTTGGGGCGGCGCCCGTTTCCTCTTCGCTCGGATGGTTCGCTGGCCTTGTCTGAACGATGATGCCATCAGCGGCCGACCAGTCCGCCAAAGCCTCAGCAGCGAGGATCGCCATCGTGGCCGCGAGCCCCTGGGTTCTTGTCATCGAGGATGACGACAGCATGCGTCCTGCAATGGAACGTCTGCTGGTTGCCGCCGGCTTCGCCGTTACGCTCTACCCTTCCGCGGAGGCGCTGTTGGCGGATGCGTCCAACCCGGACGCCGCCTGCATCGTGACCGATCTGAGACTGCCGGGCATGTCCGGTCTCGATCTGCTGGCCGCACTGCGCGGGCGGGGCGATACCACGCCGGTCATCCTGATCACCGCCCATGACGCACCGGGCCTGGGCGATGCGAGCCTGCGGCAGGGCGCGGCGAACTACCTGGCTAAACCCTTTCTCGGCAGCGCCCTACTGGGTGCCATCAGGGCAGCGATGGAATCGACATGATGTGCCTCATCATCGTTGACCGGCCGGAGACCCGCGCAGGGTTTCGCACCCGGCCGCGGACGCATGGCTCGGACCGCCATCCGAGCCGAGACATGGCGCGCGGCAACGCTTGAGCGGATGTGAACTGAAGTCGCCACCGGAGCAACCCGTCATTTGACTATCATTGCCCCTTCCATGGAGAAACGACGCATGCAGCTCGATCAATCCTCACGGCTCAATGCACCCTCCATCAGTGGGTTCGGAACCGTCTCCGCGACCCTGACGCTGATGACCTGCTTGGCCATCGGTAGCGCCCAAGCGGTCGGCCCAGGTGTGAGCAAGACGACAGTCGAGTCCCTCTCGGCACCGGATTCGATCGAGACCCGTATCGGCAAGCTGGAGTTCAGCGACGGCGTGCCGAGCGCGGAAACCGCCCGGAAGGTCTACGACACCCTCGACTTCACCCGAGCCTTGAACGTCTACAACAACAGCTTCCGCGGCGCCTCGGCACTGGCGATCGCCAAGGGCATGCAAGGCATCGGCGCCGGGTACAACGATGTCGTCATCTTCTCCGAGCTGATGGATTCCAGCTCGCTGTTCCTGACCGCCAATGCCGACACGGTCTATTACCTGTCGGTGGTTGACCTCTCGAATGGGCCCATGGTGATCGAGCAGCCGCCGGACGGGCTTGGCAGCATCAACGACATGTGGTTCTCCTGGGTCATCGATATCGGCAAGCCGGGGCCGGACCGCGGGCTGGGCGGTCGCTATCTGATCGTCGGGCCAGGCTATGAGGGGCCGCTTCCCGAGGGCGGGTATTTCGTGGCCCATGCGAAGACCAACAGGATCCTCTACGCGGCCCGCGCCTTCCTGGTGAACGACGACCCCAAACCGGCGGTCGAGAACATCAAGGCCCACATGAAGATCTACCCCTATGCAGCGGGCGGCTTCGGCACCAGCATCGCCGAGGCGTTGGAGGGAACGGTCAAGCTGGGCGGCGCCCCGAAGATCCCGGACATGAAATTCATCGAGGGCAGCGGCCTGGCATTCAACACCATCCCGCCCAGCGACATCGGCTTCTTCGAGATGATCGACGAGAACGTTCAGAACGAGCCCGCGATCAGCTATGACGTGGAGCTCTCGGGCCAGCTTGCCGCCATCGGGATCGTGCATGGCAAGGCGTTCAAGCCCGACGACCGGATGAGGAAGATCCTGACCGATGCCGCCGCCGTGGGACAAGCCACGGGGCGGGCGCTGCAATGGCGCTTTGCCGACGCCCATCCCGAGTGGGCCTATTACCAAGACTCGCACTGGGGCAACATGCTGTTCGAGGGCGGCGCCTTTTTCGAAACCCCTCCGCCCGCCTTCGAGGACGGAGCCTTCAAGCCCTTGCCGCCGACCGGCGCGCGGACGCTCGATTCACGGACCGCCTTCTACTACGCCTATACGCTCGATAGCCCCGGCATGATCATGCGCATCCCCGGCGTGGGCTCGCAGTACCTGATGGGCTTCCTCGACGCGGAGGGTCAAGCGTGCGACGGCGCCAAGACCTACAAGGTGACCTTGCCCAAGGACATCCCGGCGGCGGCGTTCTGGTCCTTTACGGCCTACGACAACCAGACCCGTTCGATGCTCCAAACGCTGCAGAAATACCCGCGCGCCGGCTCGCAGAGCTATCCCTCGCCCGCCGCCGAGACGGCCGACGACGGTTCCACGACGGTCTATTTCGCGCCGGAACAGCCCGAGGGCATCGCCCGCGGCAACTGGATCCAGACCGATCCCGAGAAAGGCTGGTTCACCATCCTGCGCCTCTACAGCCCATTGCCGTCCTTCTTCGACAAGACCTGGCGACCGAGCGAGATCGAACGCGTCAACTGAGTCGAGACAGGTCTTCAACAAAACACCAGCCATGAGCAGAGCGGCCTCGCGGCAGCCAAGCCGTTAGATTCTGCTGGAACCTCAGTAACCCACTGAAATAAGAAAGGTATTGCGGATGAAACTCAAGAAATCTCCAGCCCTGAGGGCACCGGTCAACAGCGGGTTCAAGACGGCCATTTCGGTCCTGACGCTGATGAGCTGTCTCGCGATCGGCAGCGCCCAAGCGGCCGATACAGGGCCACGTCACCACGCCCAGGGCCAATACGACACCGTGACGGCCACCTATGTCGTGGTCGAGGGCGATGATCTGATCGCGATCGGCGAACGCTTTGAAGTGCCCGTGGATGCGCTGAAGGCGCGCAACAAGCTGTCGTCGAACGAGATCAAGGTTGGCGACAAGCTGGCCATCGGTGCTGCCGATGCTTCGGCCGAGTCAGCAATCGTCGTCAACGTTGACAATTTCGACAGAGCGCAGACGGACTTTGAATACGCCGGCATGGTCAAATTGGCAGGGGGCATCAACAAGATTCACAGTAATCGGACGCCCACGCCGATTGACAAGCAAAACGTGATTCGAATGAATCGCGACACCCTTTACAGCCTGGGCGTCGTCAACATTTCAAAGGGGGCGACAATCACATTGCCAGATGGCGGCAAACGCTATATGTCGCTGATGGTGATCAACAACGATGGGTATGTGAACGATGTCTACTACGGCGAAGGTTCCTACACGTTGACGGTAGACAAGTTCGATACGCCATACGTCGGTATCGTCATTCGTACGCTTGCGAACCCGGAAGACCCGGCGGACTTGGCAATGGCCCACAAACTTCAGGATCAGATCAAGATATCCGCGGGATCCGACGAACCCTTCGTTCTTCCAAACTACGACAAAGCCAGCTATAAGGCGACGCTTGAGGCCATTCTTGATTTGGCCAAGGGATTGAAACGCTATACCCAGACATTTGGCTCCAAGGCGGAGGTCAACCCGGTTCATTTCCTGATTGGCACGGCCTCCGCCTGGGGTGGCCTGCCGGACAAGGATGCGCAGTATGTCAATGTGCAACCTGGCCTCCCGGTCGGCGAATACGAACTGACGGTAAGAGATGTTCCAGTTAAAGGCTTTTGGTCAATCAGCCTCTACAACGCAAAAGGCTATTTCCAGCAGAATGACCTCAATGCATACAGCCTCAACAACCTGATCGCAAAACCAAACAGCGATGGGTCTTATACGATTCGGTTTGGAGGCTGTACGGCGACAACTGAGAATTGCCTTCCGATCATGGATGGTTGGAATTACGCCGTGCGCATGTATGAGCCGAGCCAAGCGATCATCGATGGAACCTGGACATTTCCGGGTCCGCCGAAACCACGAAGCACTCACTAATTGTAGCGAGCTGCAACCATCGGTCTCGGTTATCAGTTGAACTGGTCGGGTGGACGAGCGAGAGCGAAGTCCACCGAAGCCAGCGCCGTTGTTGGTGGACTGCGCTGCGCTTGTCCAGCCTAAGAAGACGACTGAGCGGAAGGGTGATCGACGCCCGAACATCGGACGCATGCGTGCGATGTTCGGGATGTTGGCGGGTATTCACATCGATTAAGGGCTTTTGGCGACCTGGTCAACACCAGTGACCCAGTAACCCAGCGAAACGAGGAAGGTATTGCGGATGCAACTCAAGAAATCCCCAACCCTGAGAGCGCCGGTTAACACCGGGTTTAAGGCTGCCCTTTCGGTCCTGACGCTGACGAGTTGTCTCGCGATCGGCGGCGTCCAAGCGGCCGATACAGGGCCGCGTCATCACGCCCAGGGCCAGTACGACACCGTAACGGCCACCTATGTCGTGGTCGAGGGCGATGATCTGATCGCGATCGGCGAACGCTTTGAAATCTCCGTGGAGGCGTTGAAGGCGCGCAACAAGCTGTCGTCGGAGAGCATCGAGATCGGCGACAAGCTGGCCATCGGCGATGCCGATGCGACACCGCCAACAATGAAAATGACAACACCCATCCCACCGTCGATCACGACGCCGGACAACGTTGAAACAAGCATCGGTACCCTGAGTTTCACGGATGGTTTGCCGGACGAAGCCACTGTGCAGAAGGTTTATGACAACCTTGATCGGCAGCGCGGCGTTGAGGTGTTTCTGAATACCATGCCGGGAGCTTCGATAAACGCGATTCGAGAAGGGTTGCGCAGTCAGGGCGTCGACAATCAGACCCTGGTTGTCTTTGAAGACCTGATGGATTCGAAGTCCTTGTTCCTGACACCAAATACCGAGACGGTTTATCTGCTCGGCTGGCTGGATCTCAAAGATGGACCCATGGTGGTCGAAACGTCACCTGACATACTCGGTATTGTTGACGATCACTGGTTCAGGTACGTGGCTGACCTGGGTAACGCCGGCCCGGACAAGGGCAAAGGCGGCAAGTATCTATTCGTGCCGCCGGGATACAAAGGCGAAATTCCCGACGGCTATTTCGTGTACCACACGCCAACCTATGGCAACTGGATCGTCGGTCGCGGCTTTCTTGTCGATGGCAGCCCAAAGCCGGCTGTTGCGAGCTTCAAGAAGACATGGCGTCAGTATCCGCTGGCAAAAGCCGCCAATCCGCCAGAGACCAAGTTTATCGATGTTTCTGGTGTTAATTTCAACACGATCCACCCGAACACGTTTCAGTTTTATGAAGACGTGAACACAATCGTGCAGGAGGAGCCGAGCTCGGCGCAGGAGCCGGAATTGCTGGGTCAGCTAATGGCTATCGGTATTGAAAAGGGTAAGCCCTTTGCGCCAGATGCACGCATGAAGAAAATTCTGACTGATGCTGTGGCCATTGGTAATGCCACCGCGAGAGCAATTGAATTCCGGGCACGCAAAGAAGACGTCTACTACTATCCGGGCAAAGCTTGGTTTGCGCCTGGAAATCCTGACGGTAGCTACCTATGGTTGCACGATGGTGCGCGTAATCTCAACGCCCGAACACGGATGTTTTACGGCTACACCGGGGTCACGCCCGCTATGTTCCTGAAAATGGTTGGTAAGGGCTCGCAATATGCGATCGCGGCTGTCGACGCCGATAAGAATTACTTTGACGGGGCGAAGACCTACGCGCTGCACCTGCCGCCGAACGTACCAGCCAAGACATTCTGGTCGGTCGTGCTTTACGACACGCAAACGCGCTCCGAATTGCAGACAGATCAACGCCTGCCGAGCACCGGCAGCGAGAAGCCGGATGTTAAGAAAAACGCCGACGGTTCCTATGACGTTTACTTCGGCCCCAAAGCTCCGCCCGGGAAAGAGGGCAACTGGGTGCAGACCGTTCCCGGTAAATCGTGGTGGGTTATCCTGCGGCTTTACGGCGCCCTGGAGCCATGGTTCGACAAGACCTGGCAGCCTGACGACATTAAGCTGTTCGAATGAACCGCGACACCCTTTATAGTCCGGGCGTCGTCAACCTTTCCAAGGCTGCGACAGCCGCAATGCCAGATAGCGAATAACGCTATATGTCGTTGATGGCTATATGTCGTTGATGGTTATCAATAACGATGGTTGTGTGAACGATGTCTACTACGGCAAGAAATCCTAGGCATTGGTCATCAGTTGGACCGGTAGGGTGGACGAGTGAGAGCGAAGTCCACCGAATCCCGCGCTGTCGTTGGTGGACTGCGCTGCGCTTGTCCACCCTACAGAAGGCGGCTGGAACAGAGGATGATCGACGCCAAATCCTACAAGTTGACGGTAGATAAGTCCGATGCGCCATACGTAGACATCGTCATTCGCACGCTTGCGAACCCACGAAACGAGGAAGGTATTGCGGATGCAACTCAAGAGAACCCCAACCCTGAAAACGCCCGTCAACACAGTGTTCAAGACCGTCCTTTCGGTCCTGACACTGACGAGTTGTCTCGCGATCGGCAGCGTCCAAGCGGCCGATACAGGGCCACGTCACCACGCCCAGGGACAGTACGACACCGTGACGGCCACCTACGTCGTGGTCGAGGGCGATGATCTGATCGCGATCGGCGAACGCTTTGAAATCTCCGTGGATGCGCTGAAGGCGCACAACAAGCTGTCGTCGGATAGCATCGAGGTCGGCGAAAAGCTGGCCATCGGCGGTGCCGATGCACAGACAGACAGTGCCCGCGAAGTCATGAAAACGCAGGCGGCGTCGATTCCCGGCAAAGTCCAGACGGCTGCCGGCGCGTTATTAGGGTCGATTTCCATGCCGGACAAGGTCGAGACATCCCTTGGTGCGCTCGAATTCTTCGATGGAGTGCCTAACGACACCACCATCGACAAACTTTACGACAACCTCGACCGCATGCGAGCCGTCGAGGTTTATCTGAATAATTCGGGTGCGGCATCGCTCAATGCGATGCGTGCCGGCAATGCAAGCATCGGTGCAAATGCTTCTAATAAAGTTACAATTTCCGAACAATTGCTTAAACCTGAATCCCTGTACCTGACCGGCAACACTTCAAGCTTGTATGCGCTGACTTACCTCGACTTGAAAGCCGACGGGCCTCTGGTCGTGGAGCTCCCGCCCGGTATGCTCGGCTTTCTGGATGATGCCTGGTTCAGATTTATCAGCAATTTTGGCGTGATCGGCCCGGACAGGGGTAAGGGCGGCAAGTATCTGCTGTTGCCGCCGGGATACAAGGGCGCCGAACCTAACGGTTATTTCATCGTCAAGACGCCCACTTACAACAACTTGATGTTTCTGCGCGGCTCAATCGCAGATGGGCTCGCGCCCGCTGTGGAAAACATCAAATCTAAGCTGAAGATCTACCCGCTGACGAAAGCTGACGATCCGCCTGCGACGGAATTCATCAACATATCCGGCAAGAGCTATAGCACGATACCAAGCAAAGATATCAGCTATTTCGAAGGTCTTGATCAGCTCGTGCAGATGGAACCGATCGATGCTATTGGGCCGGAGATGCGTGGTCAATTGGCGGCGATCGGTATCGTCAAGGGTCAGCCTTTTAATCCCGACGCACGCATGAGGAAGCTGCTGAGCGAAGCCGCGATTATCGGTAATGCGACGGCGCGCGCTATTACCTATCAGCCGCGTATTGATGGGGTATATATCTATCCGGAAACCAATAGTTCCTGGACAACGGCGTACGCCAACAAGAATACCTCGTTCGAGGCGAATGGCATAATGGGCCTGGATGCGCGGGTGCTGTTTTATTTCAACGCGACCGGCGTTACACCCGCAATGGCAACAACTCGGGCCGGCGAAGGTTCCGATTATGCGTTGGCCTATCTGGATGCCAACAAAAAGGCATTTGACGGTTCAAAAACCTACAAACTCCACCTGCCGCCTAATGTGCCGGTAAACAACTTCTGGGCTGTCACGCTTTATGACACGCAAACACGCTCTTTGCTGCAGACCAGCCAGCCATTTCCCACCGTCGGTAGCCAGAGCAAAGGCTTTCAGAAGAATGCGGATGGTTCTTACGACGTTTATTTCTCCCCGGAAGCGCCTAAAGGCAAAGAGAGCAACTGGCTCCAGACCGTCCCTGGCAAGAGCTGGTTCACTATCCTGCGGATGTACGGACCGCTCGAAGCATGGATCGACAAGACCTGGCGCCCGAGCGAAATCGAGTTGGTCGACTGAGCGAGTTCGGGTGGGATCGGCAGCAACGACCGGGAGGACGAGGTGTTGCCTCTTGCTACAGCGGATGGCATCCGGTACAGACACGACGCCGTGCGCATGTATGAGCCGAGCCAGGCGATCTTCGACGGTACCTGGACATTTCCGGGGTCGCCGAAACCACGGAGCAGTCACTAATTGTCGCGAGCTGCAACGATCTGACGCATGAGTGCGATGTTTCGGATGTTGCGGGATCACACCGAGTAACTCAGTCACCCAACGAAATGAGGAAGGTATTACGGATGCAACTCAAGAAATCCCCAACCCTGAAAACGCCCGTCCACACCGGGTTCAAGGCCGTCCTTTCGGTCCTGACACTGACAAGTTGTCTCGCGATCGGCGGCGTCCAAGCGGCCGACAAAGGGCCACGTCACCACGCCCAGGGTCAGTACGACACCGTGACGGCCACCTATGTCGTGGTCGAGGGCGATGACCTGATCGCGATCAGCGAACGCTTTGAAATCCCGGTGGATGCGCTGAAGGCGCACAACACGCTGTCGTCGGACACCATCAAGGTTGGCGACACGCTGACCATCGGCGGTGCCGATGCAGGGACAGAGAGTGCCAGGGAGGCCATGAAAACGCAGGCCGCGTCGATTCCGGACAAAGTCCAGACGGCTGCCGGCGAGCTGACATTCTTCGATGGCGTCCCGATCGGCAACACCAACGACCTGGTGTATGACTATCTGGACCGCTCGCGTGCGCTCGGGGTCTATCTCGACAACGTCGGTGCTGTTTCGATCTACAGCGTACTCCTGGGGATGGCCCAGCAGGGCGCCGATGCGCCCAACAAGATCGCCATTTGGGAACAGCTGATGGATTCCCGCACGCCGGTCATCACCTCCAACACGTCCACGATGTACGCCTATGCGCCAACGGATCTGGCAAAGGATGGCCCGACGGTCATCGAAATCCCGCCCGGCATGCTGGGCTTTCTCGACGATGCCTGGCAACGCTTCGTCGGCAACATGGGCGTCACCGGGCCGGACAAGGGCAAGGGCGGCAAATATCTGGTCCTGCCTCCGGGCTATGAGGGCGAGATCCCGGACGGCTATTTCCTGCTGAAGCCCAAGACCAACAAGAACTTCCTCTTTCTGCGCGGTTCGATCAAGGATGGCCTGGAGGCGGCGGTCGATAACTTCAAATCCGGGCTGAAGGTTTATCCGCTGAAAGACAAAGAGAATCCGGCGCCGACCGAGTTCGTCAACATGTCCGGCAGATCCTTCAGCACCATCTTTCCGAGCACCTTGGAATACTTCGACATCTTGAACACCATCGTTCAGGAGGAACCCATTGATGCGATTAGTCCCGAGGTTCGTGGTTACCTGAGCGCGATCGGGATCGTCAAGGGCAAGCCATTCAATCCCGACGACAGGATGAAGAAGCTCCTGGCCGAGGCGGCGACGCTTGGGAATGCCGCCGGGCGCTCCATCACCTACGATCCTCGCATCTCTGGGGTGAAGATCTACCCCGACTCGAACAGCAACTGGATGATGGGCTTTGCGAACAAGAACACCTCGTTCGAAGCCGACGGCGCGATGAATCTCGATGCGCGAGTGCTGTTCTACTACAACGCCGGCGGCGTGACGCCCGCGATGGCCGTGACGCATCCGGGAGCGGGTTCCGATTACGCCCTGGGGATGCTGGATAGCAAGGATCAGCCGTTCGACGGCGCCAAGACCTATAAGCTGCATTTGCCGCCCAATGTGCCCGTGAACAACTTCTGGGCCGTCACGCTCTACGACACCCAAACCCGCACACAACTGCAAACCAGCCAACTCTTCCCAACGGTTGGCAGCCTGACCAAGGGCTTTGAGAAGAATGCGGATGGTTCTTTCGATGTCTATTTCGCGCCCGAAGCACCTAAGGGCAAGGAAGGCAACTGGTTGCAGACCGTTCCCGGCAAGAGCTGGTTCGTCATCCTGCGGATGTACGGGCCGCTCGCGCCATGGATCGACAAGACCTGGCGACCCGGCGAGATCGAACCGGTCGATTGAATGAGGCCGCGTGGGATGGGCCGCTTCACATCGCCCATCCCACATGGTCAAGGAGTCACGCCGTGCGGCCGAACGATGACCGAATCCTTTTTGCCGCGGCACCCATTACCTCTATCCGAAAACTGAAGTCATGAACACATCATTCAATGCGTTGCGTTTGCTGGTTAGGGCATTGGCCATCACAGTGCTGGGCAGCGCCCCGGCGATGGCCGAGATGAACGCAGAGGAACTGGCGAAGCTCGCGCAGAATCCAGTCGGCAATCTCATCAGCATCCCGTTTCAGAACAACACCAACCTGAACTACGGACCGGAGCAGGGCACACAGAACATCCTCAACATCCAGCCAGTGATCCCGATCTCGATCAATGACGACTGGAACATCATCACCCGGACCATCGTGCCGGTGGTCTGGATGCCGTCGCTGGGACCGGAGATCGACAGCACCAGCGGGATCGGCGACACCGTGTTCACGGCCTTCCTCTCCCCCGCCAAGCCTGGCAAATGGATCTGGGGCGCGGGACCGGTCGCCCAGCTTCCGACCAACACCAGCGACGAGCTCGGCAACGGGAATTGGGGGCTTGGGCCGTCGTTCGTGCTCTTGCGCATCGAGCATGGCAATCCCTGGGTCTATGGTGCCCTGGTGAACAATGTCTGGTCGCTGACCAACGACCAGCACGGCGGCTACTACAACAACGGTCTGATTCAGCCCTTCCTCAACTACAACTTCAAGGGTGGTCTCTATCTGACCTCGGCACCGATCATCACCGCCAATTGGACCGCCGACAGCGACAACCGCTGGACCATCCCTGTCGGCGGCGGCGTGGGCAAGATCTTCCATCTCGGCAAGCTGCCGGTGAATACGCAGCTCTCGGCCTACTACAACGCGGTCAGCCCCGATAATGGTGCCGACTGGCAGATCCGCGCGCAGGTGCAGTTGATGTTTCCCAAATAGCGAAAAAATTGGAGGTAGATAAGAAATCGACTCATTCATGTCAATCGATCTTCGAGGAAACACCATGAAGCTCTTTAGTTTGATTGGCCTGGTCTTATGTTCGACGCTCGCATTCGGCGAGGGTGGATCCGCTGCCATGGAGTCGATCGATCCGATCGCACCCTTATCCGGTCCTGGTTGTATCGACGCATGCGAGGCGACACTCGCGGCATGTAAACAGCAGTGTGCCGAAACCACCGCGCGTGCCGACGATGAGCATTTCGACGAAGGGGATGTTTCGGTTGGGAGTTGTCTTGATGCTTGCGAGCAAGACGCGTCGATCTGTCGACAGGATTGCTGATTACATCGCGTCAGATCCGACAGCCGTCCATGCTGCCGAGACCGCTCCAAGCAAAAAAGCATCTCATGTCCCGGCGCCCAGGGAGACGTGCTCTCCCGTGAGCTGATCCAGCCCCCCATGGACGGACCCTATGTTGGTGTCCTCCGAGCCGAGTACACCGTCGGCGTCGAGGGCTGCAATCAGCGTAAGACCTACATTGTCGTCTGTGCCGAGGGGGGCGACGGTTGCGTCGCCGCCAATTCGAATTGAACCGAGTCAGCACCGATGTGCGCTGGCTCGCGCGAGGCTGAATGAGGTCTAAACGCGTCGTGTGCCACGCTGGACGCGGTTTAGACTGAAATGCTTTTTAACCAACGAGGAAACGCATGATGAAGATGTTCAGCAAAATGACTGGTCAAGCCCTGTTTGCTATCACGCTCCTGATGGGGGGGCTGGCACTGGCAGCCGATTCCAAGCAACCATCTGGAACCGTCACAATCGACGAGAAGCAATTCGCGTTCATTCTGGGCGGCACGACCGGCGGCGGCCAACTGACATTCCAGGGCCAGGAATATTCCTTCAAGATTGGCGGCCTGACGGCGGGGGCTAACATTGGGGTCTCGAAGATGAGCGCCTCTGGAGAGGTCTACGCATTGGATGACATCGCGAAGTTCCCCGGCACTTACACCAAGCTCGACGCAAGCGTCACGCTCGGTGGCGGCATTGGCGGATTGCGACTCAAGAACGAAAACGGCGTCATCATGCGCCTGCAGTCTCGGACCCAAGGCTTGCAGCTGAACGCCGGCTCGGCCAGCGGCATAAAGGTCACGATGGAATAGTGCCGTCTACTCAATTGGCTTGGATGCCAGCGATGATCCGGTGATTTCTGGAAAAGGACTGGTGCAGGGGCGTTTTAAATCGCCCCTGCAAGAGTTGCAGCTATTGCGAGTATCGGGATACTGATGCCTCGGCGTCGATCATCCTTCGGACCAGTCGTTTTCGGTAGGGTGGACAAGCGCGGCGCAGTCCACCAACAACGGCGCGGGGTTCGGTGGACTTCGCTCTCGCTCGTCCACCCTACCGGTCCAACCGATGACCAAGGCCGCCACCTCGAAATCGCCTAAATAGAAACCAGTGGATCAAAACGTAAAGCGGAGTGACAACGCATGTTTCTGAATAGAATGATTTGCCCCTCAATCATCGCCGCAGCCCTTGCATTCACTGGCACTGCCTCGGCCGAATCGGCGGCCGAAAAGGCCCAGGCCATGGAGAACGCAAGCGAGGCGGCCGCCTATCAGAAGGAAGCGAGTGCGGCTCAACAGGCGATGGACGACAAGATGAAGGCCGCTGCTGCCGCGCAGGCGGAGGCGAAAGCGCATCCGTCCGCCGCCACAGAGCATGCTGCGACCAAGGCTGAGGCCGAGGCGGAAGATGCCGCCGCGCTGGCCGAGAAGATGGACCAGGACGCGGGTGAGGCAGAGGGCAAGAACGCGGCCGATCACCGTTAAACCGTGCCAGTTCCGGCAATCCTTGACTCCGCCGGAGCGTATTTCACGTTTTTTAGACCATTACTTCCGACAGAGAGCACATCATGAAGCTGAAAAAACTGGTCCTGTCCACCGCCCTCCTCGCTGTCCTGGGCTCGACCCAGGCCGCGAGCGACAACATCGTCGCCTACACCGTCACTGAGGGCGAGGACATCCAGACGATCGCCGGCAAGTACGAGATCAGCGTCACGGATATCCTGGTCAGCAACGGCAAGAAGAGCGAAGACGTCACTGTTGGCGAGGTGATCTACATCCCGCCGAAACACGCCACGGGCTTCTTCGATCCAGACACTGGACTCTATACTGTCGCCAAGGGGGACGATCTGTTGGAAATCAGCCGGCGATTCGCTACCACGGTAGCCGCGATCGAAGCGTTGAACGGGCTACAGGGGAATCTCATCGAAACCGGGGCGAAGCTCCAGATTCCAGACTGAACCGCGTTCAGAGCGGAAAGCCTCGTCTTGCGGCCTTGCGGTTGCCACGAGCGATGGGCTGGACGCGGTTTGAACCGATTGGGTCGAGGTGACGCAATGGCCCCGTCACCGCTCGAATAGCATCAGGCGGAAGCGATTGTCCAAACACAATGAGGGCTCGGTCGTGAGTAAGATGAACAGGGATCGCACGCATTGGCTGCTTGGCAGCGCCTTGGTTGGCGTGCTCAGCATGGCGGGTTGTGCATCGACGGATTCAGGGGTGCCCGCCCTCATGGGCAGCGGCACTGACGTCACGGCCAGCGATCCGACCCGTTTCACCGATAGCGGCTTTCTGTCTGACTACGCCCGACTCAAGCCCACCCCTTGGGGTGAGGGTATCGAATGCTGGCGCGATCCGCATCTCGACGCCAAGCAGTATCACAAGATACTGATCTCACGCATGGTCGTCATGCTTAAACCCGGACAGCAGAAAGGCATCGATCCGACCGACCTCAAGACGCTGACCGATTACTTCCACGGCGCACTGGTGAAGGCGCTCAAGCCGCAGATGCCGGTGGTCGAGAAGCCAGGCCGAGGCGTCGTGGTGATGCGGGTCGCGCTCACCAACCTGGTGCCGACCGGCGTCGCCGAAAGCGTCGCGGGCACGCTGGTGCCTTATGGCTTCATTGCCGAGGCGGGCTCCGGGGTCGCCACCGGCCGTCCCGCCGGATCCACCCCCTACCTCGGCGAGACGGGCATGGAAATGCAGTTTCGCGATGGGGTGTCGGGGGCCGTGCTGGGTGAATGCCGCGATACCGAGATCGGTCGCAAATATGCCGCCGACCTCGATGCCGGCGCCGCCGGCGCGGCTCAGACCTGGGCGAGCGGTTATTTGAACTCGTTCCAGAGCTGGTCTTACGCGAAGAATGCCTTTGACAAATGGGCATCGCTCACGGCGCAGCGCATTGCCGAATTGCGTGGGGTCAAGCCAGGCTGAACCGCTAAACCGCTGCAGGCATCGCATGCGGCGGCTTTCACGATCAACCATGCCTCATCGGGAGCAGTCATGAAACGCAGGATCCTCTGCAGCGCTATCGTAGTGTTCGGCCTATCCGGCTGTGGCGGGGGCGTCCTCGCGCCCGAGGGCGCGGCGAGCAACGCCTTCCTGGACCAGGTCGCCGCCAACTGCGGAAAGCTCAAAATCGGCAACCAACCCATCGAATTTCTGCTCGATGTCAACAGCAGCGACGTCTATTTCGTCGACGAAACGAGCAAGCTGTCCGCGGGCCAGGTCGACCAGTCCACCTACGCCACCGACATCAACGCCTTCTATCCGACAGACACCAATCAAGCAGCCCTCAACTGCATCTTCGATCAGCTCGATTGAGCGAGGCATCCATGAACCTTGACTTCACGCCATCTCAGCCACTACCGGCTCGGCTTCTCGCGGCCGCCCTCGTGTGCTTGGTGGTCTCTGGCTGTGGCGATCAGGTCGTCGTCGAGGGCGTCGACCTCGACGATGGGGCGGTCGTGGGGGACGCTGTACTCGACGCTCAGGTCGACGAGACGGGCATGTCGGGTGATGAGGAAAATGCGACCGGCGACCCCTACGAGGAGGCCGTCGAGGGTGAAGAGAACCTGGGGCCTAACGCCCCTGGATATATCCCCTGACGAGGCATGGCTTGCGTTTCCGGGCGTCGATCATCCTTCGGTTGCGCCAGGCAAAGCCTGGAAGGAGAGGAAGATAGCGAACAGATAAGCGAATCGGAAACTCCTTGTTGCGGCCCACCGGGTGAAAGTCCCGAGCCGGTAAGGATTGGCCATCCACCGGAACCGAGTGTGGCGTGGTGCGGGAGCGATCCCGGCTGCGAAGCGAACACAGGGGGCGTGTAGGCTGTGTGATAGAGCCCCGAAACTGATGCCAGCGGAGCCGACGTAGTCCGAACATCGGAAGGCAACAGTCTCGACATCGTAACGGCCTGATGTCGAGAC
>NZ_NRRF01000026.1 GCF_016583565.1 Thiocystis violacea
GGCGGTGGTGGTCGGCCATCCCGCGGTAAAGGCGGCGGTGGTGGTGGCGGTGGGCGTGGCGGCAAGGGCGGGCGCTAGGCGCGGTGTCGTGATGTCCGCGAGGCGCTGGTTCTGCAACTGCCGGGCTGGCGTCTCTCAAGGTCTGACCTGAATGCAGGCTCCGCGTCTCCATCCCGGCCTCTTCTTCTGTCCTGGCGAGGAGGGATTGCTCGCCTACGATCCTGTCGCGGACCGCGTCCATCGCGTCAATCCGCTTGCCTCGCTCATCTGTGAGCTGTGCGACGGCGAGCGCCCCCTGGAGGAGATCCAACGTCTCGTGGCGCCCATGCTGCCCGATGGCGAGCACGACCAGGTACGGCTCTGCATCGAGCAGGGTCTGCGGGCCGGCCTCTTCGTTACGGCGCCGATAGCGGCGCCGGTCATGGATGCGGCCGACTTGGCCCGGCGGCTGAAGGACGAGGGCCGTTACGAAGCCGCCTTCATCTGCCAGTACCACGCCGGCGAGTGTGAGCCTGAGGATGCCGGCCATTGGGCGGCGCTGGGCGAGCTGAGTCATATCCTGGGCCGCCGGGCGGACGCGCGCGCCGCCTATGAGCGTTACCTCGCGCTCCAGCCCTATGATGCCGAGGTGCGTCATCTCCTCATCGCCTTGCGCGACGAGCCACCCCCCGCGCGCGCGGACAACGACTGTATCGAGCAGCTCTACGCGCGTTTTTCGTCCTTCTATGAGTCGAACATGCTGGAGGAGCTGGATTACCAGGCGCCTCGGCGACTCGCGGCCCTGATCGCCGAGCTGATGGGGGCGCGCGGCCGGCTCCGGGCGCTGGAGCTGGGCTGCGGCTCCGGGCTTGCAGGAGTCGAGGTCCGGCCGCGATGCGCGCATTTGACCGGCGTCGACCTCTCGTCCCACATGCTGGATCTCGCGCGCGAGCGCGGTCTCTACGACGCGCTCGAGCAGGCCGAGATCGGCGCTTGGCTCCAGCGCTGTGACCGATCCTTCGATCTCATTCTTGCCTGCGACTCGCTGATCTACTTCGGCGATCTCGCGCCGGTGATGCGCGCGGCTGGCCGTTTGCTCGAGCCGGATGGTCTCTTCATCTTCTCGCTCGAGCTGGGCGCTCGGAAGCCCTGCAAGCTGAACGACAATGGTCGCTACAGCCATCACCCGGAGACGATTCGCGAGCTGGCCGCGGACGCGGACCTGAAGATTCTGCGCCTGGAGCAGGGTTATCTCAGGATGGAGTACGGAGAGGAGGTCGAAGGTCTTTTCGTGGCCTTGCAGCCCATTGGCAAAGCCTGAGCGGCGCTTCGAGCTAGCCCTCGGCGTGCCCGTCATTCCAGCTCCGAGCCTTGCGAGATGGGCGCGTCCGCCCGGCGTTGTTCGGGCGGGGTCTCTCCGGAATGCGCCGCTCAGGCCATGCGGCGGAATCTGACCTCGACGAGCAGGCCCTGGCCGGTATCGGTATCCAGCACCTCGATGTCGGCGTGATAGAGGTCGCAGATCCGACGCACGCTCGACAGGCCCAGTCCGGCCCCGGGCTCGCCCTGGCCGATCGGTCGGTAGAAGCGGTCGAAGACGCGCTCGCGGTCCGCGGCTGGGATGCCGGGTCCGGAGTCGGTCACATGCAGCAGGAGATGGCCGCGCCGTGCCGCGACCACGACCTGGACCTTGCCTCCCGCGGGGGTGAACTTGATGGCATTGTCCAGAAGATTGCCGATCAGGATCGAGAGAGGCGCCGGCGACAGATCCACCAAGGCGTCATCGTCGGGTGGCGTCCTCGATGTCAGGGCGATGTCCTTGGCCTGGGCGATGGCGGCTTTGTCCTCCAGAACCTGAGTGACTGCCGCCACGAGCGAGCTGCTGCTCGCCTCCCCATCGCTGACGCGATGATGCAGGCGCGAGAGGATGAGCAACTGCGAGATCAGGTGGCTTGCCCGGTCGATGCCGCGGATCAGCCGCCCGAGTGCCTGGTCACGCTCGTCCGGGTTCTTGCTGCGCTGGGCGATCTGGGCATGGGTGCGGATGATGGTGAAGGGTGTGCGCAGCTCGTGAGAGGCGTCGGCGGCGAAGTGCCGCTCGGCCGCCAGCGCCCGATCCAGCCGCTTCATGAGCCCGTTCAGCGCGGCCGTCAGCGGGCGGATCTCGATGGGGATGCGGCGCGTGTCGATGGGGTCGAGCTGGTCGGCCGAGCGATGCGCGATCTGGCTCGTCAGCCGTCGCAGCGGGCGCAGGCCGTCGGTGACCGCCAGCCAGATGAGCAGCACGGCCAAGGGCATGGACCAGAGGATGGGGCGCAGCGCATGGATCGTCAGGTACTCGATAAGCTCCTGGCGGATGCCGTAGCTCTGTCCGACATAGATGATCTCGCCCGCCTTCCCGGTGGGGAGCCCGAAGACGCGCCAGAGCGTGTCCGCGATCCGATGTTCGGAGAAGCCCGGCGCCTTGCCGAGCGGCTCCTTCGGGGCGGCGCCAAAGGCGCTGATGAGCTTCTCCTTGCGCCACAGCTGAAAGCTGATCATGGATTCATAGGCGTGCCCGATGGGTGAGAGCTTCTGTGGCGACCCGACGACGTCCGGCAGGTGGCCGGCGAGCGTGATCTGGCGCAGGACGTGGGCGGTCTGAGCCAATTGGGCGTCCATCAGTTCGCCGACTTCGTGCTCCGAGCGATCGAGAGAGACGGCGGCAACGGCGATCCAGATCGTTGCCCAGACGACGAAGAGCGAGAGTAGCAGTCGGTGCCTGATGGACTTCATCGGGGTGGCAGAGAGACCAGTTTGTAGCCCACGCCGCGCAGGGTCAGGATCCGCTGCTTGCCGAGCTTGCCGCGCAAATGGTGAATATGGACTTCCAGGGCGTTGCTCTCGAGGCCGTCCTCCCAGCTGTAGCAGGCGGCCAGGAGACGCGCGCGCGCAACCACATGGTCGGCGTGCGCGATCAGGGTCTGCAGCAAGACATATTCCTTGGGCGGGAGCTCCAGAGGGGTGCCCGCCAAGGTCACGCGACGGTTGCGCGTATCCAGCTCCAGGGCTCCTGCTCTGAGGAGGGGGGTGGCATGACCGCTGCACCGGCGCGAAAGGGCGCGGATGCGGGCGGTCAGCTCATCGAGGTCGAAGGGCTTGGCCAGATAGTCGTCCGCCCCGGCGTCCAGCCCGGCGACCTTGTCCGCCACCGTGTCACGCGCCGTGAGGATGAGGACCGGAAGCTTGATCCCATGGCCGCGCAGATCGCGGAGTAGGGAGAGCCCGTCGCGGCCGGGTAGTCCCAGGTCGAGCACCGCGACATCGAAGTGCTCGACACTCAGGGCATGCTCCGCCAGCGCGGCGGTCTGGACCCAGTCGGCGGTGTAGCCGTCTTGGGCGAGCCCGGTCTTGAGGCCAGGGCCGAGTAGAGGGTCGTCTTCAACGATCAGGATGCGCATGATGCTGCCGTGATCTGGGCGTGATGGCATGAGTATGGGGCCAATGTGCGCTTTCTCGCGCCGAGACCGCCCGGCGCGCCCAGCATCGCGCCGGCAAACGCGCGCGGGCGACGCCGATCGATGTCCTCAGGGTCTATCGATGTCATCGGGGTGTCTTTTTCAGAACTGCGAATGGCGTCACTGATTTCGCTTTGCATTTCGCCAGCATTCGCGTATCGTGCTGGCCAGATTCAGCGCCATCCGGTCGGCGCTGCCCGTCTCTCGGTTGAATCCCCCTCCATAGGCTCACCCGTTACGATACGTCCCCCACACAGCCTAGACCGGCCCAGCAAATCCCTGGGTAGGCCGACCCAGGAGCACTTATGTCTTTTGCTGAGCTCGGCCTGTCGGCCGAACTGCTGCGCGCTGTCGCCGCGCAGGGCTACACCCAGCCCACCCCTATTCAGGTCCAATCCATTCCTGCCATTCTTTCAGGTCGCGATGTCCTCGCCGGTGCTCAAACTGGCACGGGTAAGACGGCCGCCTTCACCCTTCCGATGCTCCAGCGTCTGAGTCAAACCAGCGATCGCGGCCGTTTGCCACGCGCCCTGGTGCTGACCCCGACCCGGGAGCTGGCGGCGCAGGTCGGCGAGAGCGTGCGCACCTATGGTCAGCACCTGCCGCTGCGCTCCATGCAGATCTTCGGCGGTGTCGGCATGGGGCCGCAGACCTCTCAGCTGCGCCGCGGCGTCGACATCCTGGTGGCGACGCCTGGTCGGCTGCTCGATCACGTCGGGCAGGGGAATCTGGACCTGTCGCAGATCGAGTTCCTCGTGCTGGACGAGGCGGATCGCATGCTGGACATGGGCTTTATCCACGATATCCGCCGTGTCCTCAAGCTGCTGCCGAAGAAGCGCCAGAACCTGCTGTTCTCCGCCACCTACTCTCGCGAGATCGAGCTGCTCGCGACCGGTCTGCTGCAGAATCCGCAGCGCATCGAAGTCGCACGCCGCAATACGGCCGCCGAATTGGTCTCGCAGCTGGCGCATCCCATCGCACGGGAGCACAAGCGCGCCCTGCTGTCGCATTTGATCCAGAGCGGTGGCTGGGACCAGGTGCTGGTGTTCACCCGGACCAAGCACGGTGCCAATCGCCTGGCGCAACAGCTCGAGCGCGACGGCATTACCGCCGCTGCCATCCACGGCAACAAGAGTCAGGGTGCGCGCACTCGGGCGCTCGCGGACTTCAAGAGCGGCGCGGTGCGGACCTTGGTCGCGACCGATATCGCCGCCCGCGGCCTGGACATCGATCGCTTGCCGCATGTCGTGAATTTCGAGCTGCCCAACGTCCCCGAGGACTATGTGCACCGTATCGGCCGAACCGGCCGCGCGGGCTCCAACGGCACAGCCGTCTCCTTGGTGAGCCCGGACGAGCGCGGACTGCTCGCCGGCATCGAGCGTGTGCTTGGCCGGCGCATCGACAGCCAGCGCATCGCCGGATTCTCCGACCTGCCTGCAACGGCCGCATCCGAGTCCGCGGACGATGAACCGGCGCGGAACCGCTCGTCGCAGCCACCGCGGAAGCACCATGCGCGGACCCGCTCCGATGGCGCGGAGCGTGGTGCCGCGCAGCATCCGAGGGGGCGTTCTCGCCAACCCGGAAGCGCGAGACCCAAGCCGCGGGCGAGCGTCTGATCGCCGCCGATGCAACCAAACTTCGCGGGCCGGCCTCGGCCGACCCGCAAGCCCTCCAGCCGACGAGCGCATCGGTTGGCTGGAGAACTCATTTTTTTGATGCGCAGCTCCTTGAGAGATAGACACTGATGAATATCTATGTTGGCAACCTGGCTTATGCCGTGACCCAGGATGATCTACGCGAAGCATTCGCCGCTTACGGCCAGGTCGAAAGCGCCAATCTGATCACCGATAAGTTCACCGGTGAGTCAAAGGGGTTTGGCTTCGTCGAGATGCCGAACAACTCCGAAGCCGATGCCGCCATCAAGGCTCTGAACGAAACGCCGCTGAAGGGTCGTCCTCTGCGCGTCAATCAGGCCAAGCCCCGTGGCGAGCGTCCGGCTCGCAGTGGTGGCGGTGGCGGTTCGCGCTGGTAAGTAATCACTGACAGCGACCAGCTGTCAGTGATCAGCCGATCCAGGAGCCTGTCCGGCGACGCCGGACAGGCTTTTCGTCGTTGCGATTGCCTTCCAACTGCGTGATTGCCGGGAAACAACCTGCCAACAGTTCTGTAAGCACTGGTGGGAGTCATCCGGACGTTTGAACACGTATCGAGCGGGGTCGGCGCAGAGCGCCGAAGAGGCGCGTGGCACCGCGGAGCGGTGCCACGAGACGGGAAGAAACATCCCGGCTTCTTGGGTAAGATTTCGCCGCTGACACCTGACACCTGACACCTGACACCTGACCTACTCCTGCGCCCCCGTTGGCGGCGGCGTCCAGCCGCGCTCCGTGCGGTCGTGCAGCTGCAGCCGGTCCGTCTCCATCAGCTGTGCCAGGGTTTCCCGATGCTCACGCGCTCGCGCCATGATTGCGCGATTGCGAGAGACATCCGGGTGCTCATCCCAGAGTTCGTAGAGCTGGTCCAGCCCCGCCTCGTCGTGCCGGCGAAAGGCGCGCGCCATCTTCTCCACCTTGAATGGATGCATGCCGAGCTCCTTGAGCGCCTCGGCGCCCAGGCGCAGGGATGCGTCGAAGACCTCCCGAAGGGCCACGTCCGCGCCCGCCTTGCGCAGCAGATAGAGATGGTTCATGTCGAAGGCGCGGGCCAGCACCTTGACCGAGGGATAGCGTCGTTTGACGTACTCCACCAGCTGAACCGCGCGATCCCGGTCGTCGATGGCGACGATGAGGAGTTGCGCGTCCTCGATCCCGGCCGCGTGCAGCAGGTCCGGGCGTGTGGCATCCCCGAAGAAGCTCTTGATGCCGAAGCGGTGCTGGGTCTCGATCTGCGCCGCCTCGTGATCCAGCACCACCGTGCGCACCCCGCTCGCGATCAGCAGGCGGTTGACGATCTGGCCGAAGCGCCCGATGCCGGCGATGATGACCGGACCCTGCTCGTCGATCTCGTCCGCCTCCGCTGGCTCCATGCGCGAGCGATGCGGCTGAATCAGCTTGTCGTAGATGACGAAGAGCGCGGGCGTCAGCAGCATGGACAGCGCCACCACGAGCGACAGCAGCTTGGCGTCCTCGGTGGCGATGACGCTGTTGGCCATGCTGAAGTTGAGCAGCACGAAGCCGAACTCCCCAGCCTGCGCGAGCCCGAGGGTGAAGAGCCAGCGATCGGGCGTCTTGAGCCGGAAGAGGCGCGCCAGGCCGAAGAGGACGCAGCCCTTGAGCAGGATGACGCCCAGGGTGAGCCCCAGCACCGTCGCGAAGTCCCCGAAGAGGATCTCGACGTCGATCCCGGCTCCGACCGTGATGAAGAAGAGCCCGAGCAGGATCCCCTTGAAGGGCTCGATGTCGGATTCCAGCTCATGGCGGAACTCGCTGTTGGCGAGGATGACCCCGGCGATGAAGGTGCCGAGCGCGGGCGAGAGATCGACCAGGGTCATCAAGAGGGCGATGCCGACCACCAGCAGCAGGACGGTGGCGGTGAAGATCTCCCGCAGCCTGGATTCCGCCACGAAGCGCAGCAGGGGGCGCGAGAGAAAATAGCCGCCGAACAGGATGGCGGCGATGGCGCCCAGCACCACGAGCCCATGTGCCCAGCCGGGTAGACCGGCGACCAGACTCATCTCCTCCACCTGAGCGACCGCGTTCGCGGCCGTCGGGGCGTGCGCCAGGGCGTCCGCGTTGATCAGCATCAGTTCCGGACTTGCCAGTAGCGGCAACACGGCCAGCAGGGGGACCAGCGCGATGTCCTGAAAGAGCAGGACGGAGAAGCTCGATCGGCCGCCCTGGGTTCCGGCGAGGCCCTTCTCGCTCAGCGTCTGCATCACGATCGCGGTCGACGACAGCGAGAAGATGAGTCCGACGGCGAGCGCCAGCCGCCAGTCCGCGCCCAGGATCAGAGCCGCCGCCGCGATCAACAGGGCCGAGAGGGCGACCTGCAGACCGCCCATGCCCAGCAGGCGGGCGCGCATCTGCCACAGGGTGCTCGGGTCCAGCTCCAGGCCGATGAGGAAGAGCATCATGACGACGCCGAGCTCGGCGAAGTGGCGGATCTCCGAGGTTTCGTCCCCGACCAGTCCCAGTGCAGGCCCAATGATGATGCCCGCGATCAGATAGCCCAGGACCGAGCCCAGTCCGAGACGCTTGGCGATGGGCACCGCGACCACGGCGGCGCACAGATAGACGAAGAGTTGAAAGAGCATGCCATCCATGGGGTCAGTCCTCCCGGATCAGGCTCGGCAGCTCGGCATTGAGCATGCGCAGCTTCTGGGCGTGGCTGATGTCGAGCCGATCATCTCTCAGCGCCTTCAGGAGTGTCACCCAATCCGCGATGTGGGTCTCCAGCCGACCCTCCTCCAGCGCGGTGCGGGCACTGAAGAGGGCGAACGGTGGCAGATAGACCATGCCGCAGAGGTGCGCGGTCTGCTCAAGCGGATTGAGCAGTTCGCGGATGCCGAAGTGATGAAAGCCCTCGGCGCGGTAGGCCAGCTCCGGTCCGCCGGCCGTCAGCGCGCTGAAGAAGATCTTGCCGTGCAGCGCCGTGCCCTCGGTCCCATAGGCGAAGCCGTGCTCCAGCGCCAGATCCTGCCACTCCTTGAGAATCGCGGGCGTCGAGTACCAGTAGAGCGGGTGCAGGAAGACGATGACCTCATGCGCCCGCAGGCGCGCCTGCTCGCGATCCACGTCGATGCCGTAGTCCGGATACTCCCCGTAGAGATCGACGAGTGTGACCCCTTGGGTTCGGATGGCGGCATCCGCGAGGTGTCGATTGACCTCGGAGCGGTCGGGCGAGGGATGGGCGTAGAGCACGAGAATGCGGCGCTCCCATGTGCGGGGCGGATCGGTGTCGGTGGCTCGTCGGGGTTCGCTGGTCAAGGTCTTTCTCCACGATCCGCGGGTGGGTGCCGTGCCTCGACGGACGACAGGCTTGGCGATTTCTCCGACCCCAGGGAAATTCTGTCAATCCTGCAACATCCGATTCACCCTGTCGATCGTTCGAACGCTCGCGAAAGGCCGTGTCCGCGAGCCCGCGCCCCCTGGCCGCGGACGATCCTTCAGCGCGTCTCTGCCGGGATGAGCCGCCGCCGGTGCTCCGGCGGACCCGGCAGCAAGGGGACGGGCTCGCCGGCCGCCCAGGCCGCGTAGTCGCCGAGCCGCGTCGCCGCGAAGGGATGGGCGTTGGGTCCGCCGGGGAGCTGCAGAATCCCCCGTGCCTCGGCACCGGGCGCGACGACGAGCCGCTCCGAGGCGCCGAACGCCGGCGCGGCGATGCGTGGCAAGTTCGCGTCCCCGGGAACCGCGCGCGCAGGCAGGTCGAGATGGGTGCTGATCCAGCCCGGGAGCGCCCGCGACAGCGGGTGCCTGATGGCCGTGGTGTTGCGCTCGCCCCAGGTGCGGGAGGCCCAGCCGTCAGGCGGACCCCAGTGCGCGAGCACGCGATCGAGACAGGCGCGCTCGAGCGCGGGCCAGTCGCTGTATTCGCTCGGCACCCAGTCGGGGCGCGCGTTCAGGATGGCCCAGACCGCGACCTCGGTGCGTGGGAGTCGTGCCATGTCCCGCGGACTGGAGAGCGCCGGAACGGCAGCGCCCAGTGCCCGCAAGAGGGTACGAGTGACCTCGGCGCGCCAGTCGCGCACCAGCCGATAGGCCACCGAGTCGATCACGGCCTTGCCGGTCCAGTCGCTCAGCAGGCGCTGCAGCCGGCGGCGCTCCGGGAGGTCGGAATCCGCCTCGATCAGGGCAGCCAGCCGGTCGTGCCACAGCCTCATGAGATCGGCGCGGGTGTCGAGCTGGATGGCGAAAAGGGCGCGCTCGTCGAACCCAGGGCGCGCCGCCAGCAGATCACGGATCCGGCGCGCCCGCGCGCCCAGGTCATAACCGCCGTCCCCGATGATCCGCTGCTCGGCGAGGTCGACGACACGGGCGTTGGCGGTCCAAAGCCGCGCCTCCTCGCCGGGTGCGATGCGCGGCACCTCATCGGCGGCGAGCCAGCCGTGCCAGCCGCGCGCGCCGTCCGCCCAGCTCTGGGGCCGCGGTCCGTCCAGACCCACGCGGCGCGGGATGCGGCCCATGAGGGTCCAGCCGAGCACGCCGTCCGCGCCGGCGATCAGGATGTTCTGGGCGGGTACGCCAATCTCTGGGGCCAGGTCGAGCGCCTCCCCGACGCTGTCCAACTCGACCAGGTCCAGCAGCCGCAGATTCAGGGCCTCTGGCGCCTGGGCGGCCCAGCGCAGCGCGAGCGGCCGGCCTTGGGTATCGGGACCGACGATCGGCCCCCAGATCGTCTGCGTCACCTCGAAGGGGATGGATTCGCCGCCGGCGACGGCAATCCGCTCGTGGCGCTGCGTGAGCCGTTGCCAGCCGTCCGGGGTGCGATAGCGCTCCGGGTCATCCGGGTCGAGTTCAAGGACGACGTGGTCGAGCCAGTCCCCATAGCTGTTGGTCAGTCCCCAGGCGATCCGTCCGTTGCTGCCGACGACGAGCGCCGGGGTGCCGGGAAGTGAGACGCCAACCGCATCCAGCGGCTGCTCTCCCGAGCGGATGAGGCGCAGCGGATACCAGATGGTCGGCACGTCCAGCCCCAGATGCATGTCGTTGGCGAGGATGGCTCGGCCGTCCGAGGTCAGGGCGCCGGCGACCGCGAAGGCGTTGCTGCCGACCTGGGCCGAATCCGGGTCGGAACCGCCGGGCTCGATGACGGCCCGCGCCTGAAGTTCGCTGCCCGCGCGTCCAGGGCCGTTTGCCGAGATGCGCACCTCCGGCCAGCCGCCGATCTCTCCCTCGGCCGGGGCCTCCCAAGGACCGGGTACGGCGGTCAGCAGGGCGAAGACCTCGGGCCGAAGTGCTTGGGAGGCGGCATCGAGCACGCGCTCGCGTGCATTGGTCTCGTCCTGCAGGTCGCGGAACATGGCGAGCCCGACCTGGTAGCTGTCGAGCGCGCGCCAGGGCTCGGGCGTCTGGCGCAGCAGGATGTACTCCCAGGGGCGCGCCCGCAGGCTCGCCAGCCCGGCGTTCACGCCCTGCGCGTAGGCCTCGGCGGCAGTCCGCTCGGCCGCTGTCGCCAGGTCCAGCGCGGCGCGGGCCGTTGCCCCAAGGTCGTGGCGCAGCGCGCCCTGATCGATGGCTACGCCGGTCGGTCCGATCAATGCGGCCAGGGTTCCGGCGCTGGCGCGCCTCAGCAGATCCATCTGGAAGAAACGGTCCTGACCATGGGCATAGCCGATGCCGAAGGCCATATCCGCCTTGGAGTCGGCATGCACCGTGACGCGGCCCCTCGCGTCGCGTTCGATGATGACCTCGGCGTCCAGACCGCTTAGCCGCTCCTCGCCGTCGAGCGGCGGCAGGCTGGCCCGGACCCAGAGCAGCAGTGTCGCGACGGCGATCGCGGCGAGCAGCGCGCTGCCGGCCAATGCCCGGACCAGGATGCGCCGCCACCAGCGGCGACGCCGTCCGCTCGGTGTCGGTTGATTTCCAGCGGCTGACATCTCGGCTCCTGGCTATCTGGCTCCCAGCACACGATAGACCATGGGGACGAGCAGCAGCGACACCAGGGTCGAGAAGGACAGCCCGGCGACGATGGTCACCGCGAGCGGCTGCAGCATCTCCGAGCCTTCGCCGACGCCGATCGCCAGGGGCAGCATGCCCACCACGGTGGTGATGGTCGTCATGAGAATGGGCCGCAGCCGCAGACCGGCGGCGGCGAGAATGGCGTCGTGCCGGTCACGCCCGGCGCGCCGCTCCAGCTCGATGAACTCCACCAGCACGATGGCGTTGTTGACCACGATGCCGGCCAGCATGATGAGCCCCAGCCACACCGGCATGGAGACTGGCAGCCCGGTCCATTGCAGCCCCAGCACCACGCCGATGAGTGCGAAGGGGACGGAGAGCAGGATGATGATCGGGTTGCGGACGGACTCGTATTGCACCGCCATGGTCACCAGCACCAGGAAAAGCGCCAGCCCGAGCAGAATGCGGCCCATGTCGCGGCCTTCCTGCAGCGTCTCCAGACTGCCGGCCTCGTAGAGGCTGTAGCCGGGCGGCATCTCGACCTCGGCGGCGGTCTGCAGTGCCGTTGCGATCGCCTCCGTGAGATTCAGCCCCTCGCCGACCGATGCCGTGATCTCGACGATCCGCTGCTGGCGCTCGCGCAGGATGCTCGCCGGTTGCGGATGAAACTCGATGCTGGCCAGGTCGCCCAGGCGGATCGGTCGGCGCGGTTCGGTGTCGCTGAAGAGGATGATCGAATCCAGGTCGCCGGGGGCCGCGATGTCGAGCCGGTCCAGCCGCAGCCGCAGGTCGATGGAGCGGTCGCCGTCGATGTACTCGGTGACCACCCGGCCCTCCAGGGCGTAGCGCAGCAGGTTGCCGACCTCCTCGACATCCAGCCCGAAGCTCGCGGCCCGCTCCTGATCGAGGCGGATGGCGATCTCCTGGTCGACCTCTTCATAGCTGTGCTGGACATTGCTCAGTCCGTCGATGCCTTTGAGTCGCGCAACCACTTGGTCGGCAAGCCGCGTCAGCTCGGTCAGGTCCTCGCCCTGGATCCGCAGGCTCAGGTCGTCGTCGGCGCGATTGAAGCGGATGCCGCGAATGCCCTGGGTGTAGAGCGAGGCACGCAGGCCGGGGATCGCGCGCGCCTGGATCGCCTGCCGCGCTTGGGTCATCCACGCCTCCGTGTCCTGCTCACGCTCGGCGAGGGGGCGCAGCAGCACCTGTAGGCTGGCGCGGTTGGGGCTCTCGAAGGCGGAGCGGCCGAAGACGAAGCCGCCGACCGTGGTGAAGATGGCCTGCACACCGGGCTGCTCCCCGACCAGCGCCTCGATCTCCCGGGTGAGGGCGTCCATCTGCTCCAGGTCGACCCCGTCGTCCGCGGTCAGGCTGATGCGCACGTCGCCCTCGTCCAGCTTGGGCAGGAACTCCTGCCTGGCGTCGAGCAGCCAAGGGACCGTGAGGGCCAGCCCAGCGATGAAGGCGGCGACCACGAGCCAGCGGACGCGGAGCAAGCGCACCAGCAGCCAGACGTAGCCCAGCTGCAGACGCTCCATGGCGGCGTTCACCAGCGTCCGCATCAGGCCCTCGCGCCCCGCTGGCACGCGCCCGGCCAGGGCCGGCACCAGGGTCAGGGCCACCAGCATGGACGCCAGGATGGCCGCCGAGATGGTGAAGATCAGCTCCTCGAACAGCAGCCCGACCAGTCCGCCGATGAAGAGGAAGGGCAGCACGGCGGCGAGATTGGTCGAGGTGGAGGCGACGATGGCGCTGGTGACCTCGCGCCCGGCGGTGTCGGCCGACGCCACCGCCGACTGGCCCTCGCGCTGATGACGGTAGATGTTCTCCAGCATCACGATGGTGCTGTCGACCAGCATGCCGATGCCGAGCGCCAGCCCGCCCAGGGTCATGATGTTGAAGGTCAGCCCGCTCGCGGCCATGAGGATGAAGGTCACCAGCACCGCGATGGGGATGGCCGAGCCGATGATGAGGGTGCGGCGCAGGCTGCCGAGGAAGGCGTAGACCACCGCCATGGCGAGCAGCGCGCCGCTGACCGCGGCGGTGACGGCATTGTTGAGCGAATGGCGGATGTAGCGCGCCTGGTCGTCGACGCGCTGGATGCGGATGTCCGGCGGGATCTGGCCCTGATCGCGCAGCCGCTCCAGCTCCGCATCGACCGCGTCCACCACCGTGACCGTGTTGGACAGCGGCTGCTTCTGGATCGAGAGCTTGATCCCCGGTTGGTCGTCGAGTCGGATGCGCAGCCTCTCCTCCGCCGAGCCGTCGATCACGCGGGCGACCTCGCCGAGCCGCAGTAGGGCGACGGGGTGGGCGGGGTCCGGCGCCGTCAGCGGCAGGCCGACGATCTCGTCGATCGAGGCGAACCGGCCCTGGGTGCGGCCGCTGATCTCGCCGTCCGGCATGCGCAGCCGCCCTGCCGCCACGTCCTGATTCGCCTGGCGCAGCCGCGTCTCCAGGTCCAGCACGTCCAGGCCCAGGCCGGCCAGGCGGTATTGGTCGGCGATCACCTGCACCTCGCGCTCCAGCCCGCCGCCGACCTCGGCCGCCGCGACTCCGGGCAGGTTCAACAGGGCGCGGCTCAGGCTGTAGTCGACCCAGGTGCGCAGCTCCACCGCGTCGCGTAGACTGGAACTGACGGCGTACTCGGCGACCGGGAGCTGGAAGGGGTCGCGCTTGTAGATGATGGGCGGATCGTCGGTGTCCGGCAGGAAGCGCTTGGCGCGGTCGAGCCGCGCGCTGGCATCCTGCAGCGCCTGGTCGATGTCCTCGCCGTAGCGGAAGGAGAGGTCCACCGCGCTGCGTCCCTCGCTGGTCTGGGACTGAATGGCGATGGCGCCCTCGGTGATGGCCAGCTGCTCCTCGAGCTGGCGCGTCACCTCGTCCTCCATTACCTCCGCCGGCACGCCGGGATCCAGCACCCGCACGCGGATGTCCGGGTAGATGATCTGCGGCAGCAGGTCGATGTTGAGCCGGCTGAGCGAGAGCCCGCCGAGCACCATCACGGCGAGCGTGAGGGCGACGACCCCGACGGGATGGCGGACGGACCAGGTGGTGATGTTGGCGGGCATGGGGTCGGCGTCTGGTCGGACTGCGGTCTCTCGTTTCATGGGTCAGTGTGCAAGGAAAGGCGGTTGCTTCACCAGCGTTTCGGGCGTCCGCGCGCGTGCGCGGCGGGGTCGATCGCTTGCTTTTCGCGGCAACACACCCTATCCACCGAACGGGTGCGGGTTTCGGCCATCCTACGCGATCAGCGCGGGGTCGAGCGTGTTTCCCGGACATTCGCTCAGGTGCCGCTCTCGATGGGATGCGCCAAAATCGACAATCTGAGGATCTTGATCGACGCATGGCTATCGCCAGACGGCTTCTCGTCTTCTTTGGGGTTTGGATCATCCTGGCCGGCTGGGATCCGGTCTCCTGGGTCATCGGCCTTCCCGCCGTGCTCTTCGCAAGCTGGGTCTACGGTCGCCTGGCGGAGGACTCGGCGGCGCCCGGCTTCCGCCGGATGTTTGCGTTCCTGCCCTTCTTCCTGCGCGAATCCTTCCGTGGCGGGGCGGATGTGGCGCGGCGGATCCTGCGTCCGCGCATGCGCATCAAGCCAGGCTTTCAGACCTATCGGATGCGCCTGTCCCAGCCCGCGGCGCGCGTGCTCTTCCTCGACTGCATCAGCCTGCTGCCGGGGTCGCTGAGTGCCGACCGGCACCAGGATGTCATCCATGTGCATCTGCTGGATGCGAGCCTGGATGTGACGCCCGAGCTGGCCGACCTGGAGCGCCGCGTCGCGGCCATCTTCGGCGAGCGCCTGGAGCCGCATGCGTATGTCTGATTTCCTCATCGCAACCGCCCTGGTGCTCCTGCTCAGCATGACCGCTGGTCTGATCCGGGTCGTTGTCGGACCGACGCCCGCCGATCGCATGATGGGCGCCCAGCTCCTGGGGACCACGGGCATCGCGGTGTTGCTCCTGCTGGGGGTCGCCTTCGAGCTACCGGCCCTGGCCGATGTGGCCCTGATCTTTGCCCTGCTGGCCGCCGTTGCCGTCTCCGCCTTCACCCGGCGTCGACTGGATCGGGAGCCTGACGCATGAGTCTGCTACTGACGCTGTTCTCGGTCTTGTCCATCGCGCTGGGCGCCTTCTTCTTCCTGGTCGGGACGCTCGGACTCATCCGGCTGCCAGACCTCTTCAGCCGGCTGCACGCGCTGACCAAGACCGATAACCTCGGACTCGGACTGGTGATCCTCGGGCTGCTGCCCTGGTTGCCGGATCCCTTCACTGCCTTGAAACTCGTGCTCATCTGGCTGCTGGTGCTGCTCGCCGGCGCCACCGGATCCCACCTGATCGCGAAGCGGGCCTTGCGCGGCGACGGCGAGGATCTGACGCCATGACCGCCGATGTGCTGATGCTCCTCTTCGACCTGGTGCTGCTCGCCACCCTGCTGGGGCTGGCGGTGGCCGCGCTGACCAGCCCGGACGTGCGCCGGGCCGTGATGTTCTTCATCGCCTTCGGGCTCTGGCTGGCGCTGGTCTGGGCGCGGCTGCGCGCGCCCGACGTGGCGCTGGCGGAGGCGGCCATCGGCGCGGGGCTCGGCGGGGCGCTGATGCTCGCGGCGGCGCGCCGGGCGGCGCGTCGGTCCGCGGTCGACGGACAAGCTGATCCAGACGAGGAAGGGTCGTGAGACGTGCCGGAACCCTGGTGATCGGCGCACTGGTCGGCCTGCTCGCCCTGTGGCTGCTCTGGGTACTGCGGGATGCCCTGGTGCCGACGCCGCGCCTGGCCGAGCTGGCCTTGCGGGAGCTGTCCAACACCGGTGTCAGCAATCCGGTCACCGGCGTGCTGCTGGCCTATCGCGCCTACGATACCCTGCTCGAACTGGCGGTCTTGCTGGCGGCCTTGCTGGGCATCTGGTCCCTGGGCGCGGCCTCGCCGGGCTTCCAGCCGGCGGGGACCGTGCTGCGCGGCATGGTCAAGCTGGTTGTGCCGCTATTGATCCTGACCGGCGGCTACCTGCTCTGGGTGGGTGGACATGCCCCGGGCGGCGCCTTCCAGGCCGGCGCCCTGCTCGGCGCCGCCGGCGTCGTGTTGAGATTGGCCGGCGACGCGCGCGCCGGGCTGCCGCCGGTCCCGGTGCAGCGCCGACTGGTGGTGGCGGGCGCAGGGGTATTCGTCCTGGTCGGGTTGGCGACCATGGCGTTTGGCACGGGCTTTCTGAGCTATCCGCACGCCTGGTCGAAATGGCTGATCCTGACCATTGAAACGGCGGCGACCCTGGCGATCGGGGTCACGCTGGCCGCCGCCTATGTTGGCGGCCAACCACAGCCGCCATCCGACACGGACGGCCCTTCATGATGACGTCGCTGCTCTACGGCGGGACTGGTGTGATCCTCTTCGCGCTGGGGCTCTGGGCCTTTCTGGTCTACGAGCCCCTGCTGCGTAAGCTGATCGCGCTGAACATCATGGGCAGTGGCGTTTTTCACCTCCTGATCGCCATCGCCGAGCGCGGCGCGCTGCCGCCGGATCCGGTGCCGCACGCCATGGTTCTGACGGGTATCGTCGTCGCTGTGAGCGCGACCGCGCTGGCACTGGCGATGGGGCGGCGGCTGGAAGACGACGACGATGCTGGATAGCCTCGCCCTGGCCGTTTCCGTCCCCTTGATCGGCGCGCTCCTGGTCACCGCCGTTCCCGGTCGCGCCCAGGGGCTGGGCCTGCTCGCCGCGCTCGCGACCCTGGCGACGGTCGGGCTGGTCACCGCCGAGGTCTGGCAACAGGGGAGCCTGCGCTCGGACCTCGGTGGCTGGGGCGCGCCGCTCGGCATCAGCCTCGTCGCGGATGGGCTCTCCGCCGCGCTGCTGGCGATGGCGGCCCTGGTCGCGCTGGCGGTGAGCGTCTACGCCACCGGCTATTTCCGCCGTGGCGAGACCGACACCCATTTCTGGCCCCTTTGGCTGCTGCTCTGGGCCGCCTTGAACGGGCTCCTCCTGGCCGCGGACCTCTTCAATCTCTACGTCATGCTTGAGTTGCTCGGACTGACGGCGGCGGCCTTGGGCGCCCTAACGGGCACGAAGGCGGCGGTCGAGGCCAGTCTGCGTTACCTCCTGGTCGGTCTGCTCGGCTCCCTGGCCTATCTGCTCGGCGTTGCGCTGCTTTATACCGCGTATGGCACGCTCGACATGGCCCTCCTGGGCGCTGCCGTGAGACCCGAGCCGATCGCCGCCTCAGCGCTGGTGCTCATGACCGCTGGCCTGGCCTTGAAGGCGGCGCTCTTTCCCATGCATTTCTGGCTGCCCCCGGCTCACGCCAACGCGCCGGCGCCCGTGAGCGCGGCCCTCTCGGCGCTGGTCGTGAAGGCCGCCTTCTATCTTATGCTGCGGCTCTGGCTGGACGTCTTCGCGCCACTGGTCACGCCCTGGGCCGCGGGTCTCATGGGCCTGCTCGGCGCCATGGCCGTCGTCTGGGGCTCCTGGCGGGCACTGCGGGCCGAGCGGCTGAAGCTGATGGCGGCCTATTCCACGGTCGCTCAGATCGGCTACCTCTGTCTCTTCCTCCCGGTGCTGACCGCGCTGCCGACGGGCGACGCGCGCGACGACCTCTTGGTGGCGCTGCTGCTCATGGCCCTGACCCACGGCTTCGCCAAGGCGGGACTCTTCCTCGCCGCCGGTCTGGTGCAGCGCAGCGCCGGTCACGACCGGATCGACGACCTCGGCGGCACCGCGCAGCACATGCCGGCGACGACCTTCAGCATCGCCCTGGCCGGCATCGCCCTGATCGGGCTGCCGCCGAGCGGCAGCTTCATCGGCAAATGGATCCTGATGCGGAGCGCGATCGAGAGCGGGCAGTGGTGGTGGATCCTCCCGATCCTGATCGGAACCCTGCTGGCGGCGGCCTACATCTTCCGTGTGCTCAGCCGCGCCTTCAACCTGGAGCCGACGCCGCGCCGCTTCGTCACCCAGGCACGGACCGAGGTGCCGGCGCTGCTGTTGGCCCTGACCGCGGTGGCCGTGCTGGGACTGGCGGCCCGCCCGCTCTGGCGCCTGCTGGGCTTTGAGGGCGGCCTATGAATCTCGATCAGATGCTGCCCGCGGTCATCGTGCTCAGCTCGCTCCTACCGGGCATCTTCATCTTTCTGGTGAAGGAAGAGAGTCATCTGTTGCGCGGTGTGCTCAACATGACCGGCGCCATCGTCAAGCTGCTGCTGGTCGGCGTGATGATTTGGGGCGTCTTCCACGGTCATGTCTACGAGACTCGGCTGACGCTGGCGCCTGGGCTGACTCTAGTGCTGCACGCCGATGCCCTCGCGGTGCTCTTCGCGACCCTGTCGTCGGTCCTCTGGCTGGTGACGACCATCTATGCCATCGGCTATCTGGAGCACTCGCCGAATCGCAGCCGTTTCTTCGGCTTCTTCAGCCTCTGCGTCTCGGCCACGGTCGGGGTCGCCCTGGCCGGCAACCTGCTGACCTTCGTCATCTTCTACGAAATCCTGACGCTCGCGACCTATCCACTGGTGGCCCATCGCGGGACGCCGGACGCCACCCGGGGGGCCAAGATCTACCTGGCCTACACCATGGGCGGCGGCGCCCTGCTGCTGGTCGGCGCGGTCTGGCTGCAGGCGCTGAGCGGGCCAGCCGACTTCGTGCAGGGTGGTTTTCTGTCGGGTCTGCAGCCGGATGTCTGGTGGCAGTTGATCGCCATCTTCTTCCTCCTGCTGGCAGGACTCGGCGTCAAGGCGGCGCTGTTCCCCCTGCACGGTTGGCTGCCGCAGTCCATGGTCGCGCCGGCCCCGGTCAGCGCGCTGCTGCACGCGGTGGCGGTGGTCAAGGCCGGCGCCTTCGGGATCGTCCGTGTCGTCTACGATGTCTATGGCGTGGGGTTCGCGGACGCGCTCGGGCTGCTGACGCCGCTCGGCATCCTCGCGGCGATCACCATCCTCTATGGCTCGGGCATGGCGCTGACGCAGGACGGGCTCAAAAAGCGACTCGCCTATTCGACCGTGAGCCAGGTCTCCTACATCGCGCTGGGCGCCTCCATCCTCGGTCCCGTCGCCACCATCGGCGGCGTGGTGCACCTGGTGCATCAGGGCATCATGAAGATCACGCTCTTCTTCTGCGCCGGGAATTACGCCGAGACCCTGGGGGTCCACAAGGTCAGTGAGATGGACGGGGTCGGGCGGCGCATGCCCTGGACCACGCTGGCCTTCAGCGTCGGCGCGCTGGGGATGATCGGCATCCCGCCGATCGCGGGCTTCGTCAGCAAGTGGTACCTGGCAATGGGCGCGGTCGAGGCCGACGCCTACTGGGTGCTGCTGATCCTGGCCTTGAGCAGCCTGCTCAATGCCGGCTATTTCCTGCCCATCCTCTACCGCGCCTGGTTCAGGCCGCCGCCCAAGCGTTGGCCGGAGGAGCACATCCCGGCCGGGCGTTTCGAGACCATGGGCGCGCTGCTCTGGCCGCCCCTGATTACCGCCGCCTTTTGTCTCGCCGCCGGACTCTTCGCCGCGGCGCCCTTCAGCCCGCTCGAATGGGCGACGCTGATCGCGCGCCGGGAGTACGGGCCGTGAACGACTGGCTGCTGATCCTGGTCTGGGTCTGGCCGCTGCTGCTCGCGGCCCTGGCGGTCAGACCGTCGTTTTGGTGGCTGCCGGCGATCGGCGCCCTGCCTGGACTGGCCGCCGCGCTGCTGGTGCCGCTCGGCAGCCGTCTGGAGCTGCCCTGGCTCTTTCTCGGCACCACCCTGGGGCTCGACGCGACCGGCCGGATCTACCTCATCTTCACCGCCATCCTCTGGCTGGTGTCCGGGATCTATGCGGCCTTCAGCGTTCGCGGCACGGTGAACGCGGGGCGCTTCAGCCTCTTCTTTCTGCTGGCGATGGCCGGGAACCTCTGGCTGATCGTCGGGCAGGATCTGCTGAGCTTCTATGTCGGATTCGCCATCATGGGGCTGTCGTCCTACGGGCTGGTGATCCACGACGGCAAGACGGCCGCGCTGCGGGCCGGCAAGGTCTATCTGGTGATGGCGCTGCTCGGGGAGGTGACCCTCTTCGCCGCCCTGGTACTGGTCGCCAGCCACGCCGGCACCACGCTGCCCGAGCCCGAGCAGCTAGTCGGGCTCGACACGCTGACCATCGCGCTGCTCATCCTGGGACTCGGCGTCAAGGCCGGCATGGTCCCGCTGCATCTGTGGCTGCCGCTGGCGCATCCGGCCGCGCCCATCCCGGCCAGCGCCGTGCTCAGCGGCACCATGATCAAGGTCGCGATCCTGGGTTGGCTGCGCTTCCTGCCGGTGGGCGTCGTCGCCCTGGCCGACTGGGGCGCCTGGCTGACCGGGGCGGGGCTGCTGACGATGTTCTATGCGCTCCCCATCGGTCTGATGCAGTCCGACCCCAAGGTCGTGCTGGCCTATTCGAGCATCAGCAAGATGGGCCTGCTGATCCTGCTGCTGGGGCTGATCTTGACCGAGCCCGCGCTGGCACCAGTCGGGGTGGCGGCCATCACCCTCTATGCCGCCCACCACGCGCTGGCCAAGGGTGGGCTCTTTCTCGGTGTGGGTCTGCGCAAATATGCCGCGCTTCCGCAACCCCTGGTGCTGGCCGGACTGGTTGTCCTGGCGCTGGCGCTGGCCGGCGCGCCCCTGACCAGCGGCGCGCTCACCAAGGAGGGCATCAAGCCGCTGCTCGCCGGTGCCGATTGGGGCGGGTTGTCCACCGCAGTCGCGGTTGCGGCGATCGCCACCACGCTGCTGATGGCGCGCTTCCTCTGGGTGACAACACGCATCAGACCTCACCCGGAGATCGGCTACACCTGGCCCGTCGCGGCCTGGGCGGTCCTGATCACCCTGGTGCTGCTGTTTCCCTTTGTCCTCGACGGACCGGCGGCCTGGCCGACCAATGCCGCGACCGTCGGCGCCGGTATCGGCATCGCGGTCGCGGTCATGACCCTGGCAAGACGGCATCCCGGCCTCGTCAAACCCCTGGTCGGTCGCGTCCCGCCTGGCGATCTGTTGGGCCTGGCCAGGCTCATCCTGCTGGTACTGGTCTGGTATGGGCTCGGCATTCTGGGTTTCGCGGGGGCGCTCTACACGCGCATCGAGGCGCGACTGACCAAGGCGTTCGATCGAGTCTTCGCGCAGCCGACGCCCGACGCCGAGCGAGGACTGCGTGCGTGGCCGGTGGCCGGTGCGCTCTGGCTCGCGGTCGGTGGCCTGCTCTTCGTGGCGGTTCTCGGCGGAGCGCCGGAGGTCTCGTCTCCTGATGGAGCGCGCCGGGGTGAGATCGCCGCAGCGACTCCCGATGAGGCGGATACGCCGTCGGAGCCTGGCGTCCTCAGTCCGCCCGCAGACGAGCCGCCGCCCAGTCCGATGCCGGATGTCGGTGCCGAAACCATCACGACGTCCGCACCCGAGCCGAGCCCGCGTCCGGAAACGCCTCGCAGTGATGCGGTGATCGCGCCCGACGCCGAAGCGGCATCGACCCTGGCCGCTCAAACGGCCGTTCCCGCGAGTGACGACCTGCCGGCGGAAGCGGTGGCGGTCTGTGACCCCGAGATCCCCTTCGTCTTCGCCAGCCCCGGCGATCCCGCCGAGCGGATTTCCTTGCAGCGCTGCGTTCGGGATCCAGACAGCGGGGCACCGCGCCTGCTCGACGCACCGCCGCTCACGAATCGCCTGGTGGATCTGCTTCAGCAACAGCTCAGCAGACTTGGCTTTGATCCAGGTCCGATCGACGGTCTGATCGGCCCCAAGACCCGCGGGGCCATTCGCGCCTTCCAGGAGGCTCAAGCCCTTCCGAAAACTGGCCGGATCAGCTTCGACCTGCTCGATCGCCTGCAGCGGGAAGCCCATCAGGACCGATGAGCACCAAAGAGATGGACACCAAACACTTAGGCACCAACAGCACAGACATGACCGACAGCACGGAGCCGAGCGACGCCGCGAGCACGGATAAGCAACGCGAAAAGGGCGAGGGACTTTCCAAGACGAAGGCGCCAAAGCAGCGACCGGTCGGTTCGGCAAAAGGCGTCGAGACGCTGTTCCGCAACGCCTATCGCGCGGAATTGGAGATCATCAACCTCGCCGCCACCAAGGCGAACATCATGATCTCGCTGAACGGATTCATCGCCTCCGCATTGACGATCTCAGGCGCCTTCATCTACACCTCGTCACCCGAGTTTCTGTTGCCCGCCACGCTCTTTCTGTTCACCTCGGTCGCCTCGATATCTACGAGGACCGGGTAGACTACTGGGAGCGGATGCGCGCCTTGCTGAAGGATCAGGAGGACGTCTACGCCACGATGAGCGGCCAGCTGTACTGGCTGGGTCAAATGGCGAACCGGAAGTTCGAACTGCTCAAGGTTACCTACATCCGCGCGCCGCAGGAGTCGCTGCGCGCCAGCGCCGTGATGGCAATGAGCAGCATGATCTCGACGTGTACCGATTTGTCCATCATGTACATGTAGATGCTGGCCATTAGCTCGACGGCGATCAACACGACCAAAAACATGCCGAAGACGTCGAAGAGTTGCTTGATGTCGAGCAGGGGTAAACCCTCGGCGCTGACGAGATCCGGATAAAGGACTACGCAGAGCTCGAGATCGCAGTGAAAACAGTCCTCGCCCGCTCGGCGGCGGCGCACGCAAGGCCGTCACAATCCGCGAGAGTCTCCACCCGTCTACACGGATAGGCGGCTCCGGATGTAGCGAAGGCGTTTCAAAGTCGCGTTCCATGGCCGTATTCTTCGGTTTCAAGTCCTGGATTTATTTATATATGCGCGAATCTGCCCACTGCCCGCAATAATCTTGACGACTAGCGATTCGTGAACTATAAACCTTTCCCCTTAAGTGGTTTTGCACGCCTTCCGTCGTTTTTGCGCGAGCACCGAGGGCGAGCGTTGGCCGTTTGGCCTGGGATCACGGAGAGGGTGCACCCGCGTGGAAACGAAGGATGCGCTAGACGATCACTGACCTGACCGCCCCATCCCGCTCGCGCGCGGGGTTTGACTATGGAGACTCCGCGATGCGCCTACGCCCTCGTCTTATCTGGATCCTATCCGGCCTGCTCGCCTCCGTGGCGTTGCCCGCCGGGGCGCTTGGCCCGTTGAACGACACCGGAATCCAATTCTGCGGCGCGGCCACCGATGGCAACGGCCCCTGCGACGGCAGCCAACCCGCCGGACAGGATGCTCATTATGGCCGCGATGCCCAAGCCGCCGCCGGCACCCTGACCAAGATCGGTGGCGGGAGCGCGGGTTTCGATTTCACCAAGATCGCCAACAATGGTAGCGATCTGCCGGCCTCCGCCACGCTCGGCAGCGGCCCGACCGATTGGGCCTGTACCCGCGATAATGTCACTGGGTTGATCTGGGAGGTCAAAACCGATGATAACGGATTCCGCGATCGGGACTGGGGCTACACCTGGTACGACACCGACAGCCCCGATGGCGATCTCGGCGAGGTGGGCGACACCTCTACCTGCAACAACACCATGGGCGGTCAGCCCTGCAATACCGAAGGTTATGTGGGCGCCGTCAATGCCCTCGGATTGTGCGGCGCGCACGACTGGCGGATGCCGCAGATAAAGGAGCTGTTTGGTATCGTGGATCGTGGACGCACCGTCCAGCCGTTAATCGATCCAGTCTATTTTCCGAACACGCCGCGTTCGTTTTTCTGGTCGGGTTCTCCCAACGCCAACAGTTCGAGCTGCGCGTGGAACCTGGAGTTTGACTATGGAAATAGCCAGATATTTGGTTTTCGGAGCTACGCCGACAAGGTTCGGCTTGTGCGCGGCGGACGGTGATTTTGATTTTTGTGTGTCAACCATGACGACACCACCCGGCCCCCAGGTACAAGCAGATTCCGCTGTGGTGCGATGCCAGTCGTTTCGTGCTGGAGGCCGAACGCGCCATGTGGCAATTTCCGCGCCACCACCAGTTCATCAAGCATCGACTCAAGGCGCATCATTATGTGCGTCATGTGGATGATTTTGTCTTGATCCACCAAGACCTTGCGCAACTCGACGCCTGGCGCATGGCCTTCGCCGATTTTCTGCGGGATCGCCTGGGTCTGGCGCTGCGCGATGCCGGACGGCTGACCCATTGCCTACCCTGTCCGCTTCGTCTGTCCGAGGTATGGTCTAAATGAAACCATTGTCTATCTTCCTGATCGGTTTGGCCTGGTTGGCCCTGGCTGATATGGTGCTGGCGGGAACCTGCCAGCACGGCATCCCGGCCAGCAACCCCGACAGCGTCTACACGACCGACCTCAGCGCTGGCACCGTGACCGACACCCGTACCGGGCTGATGTGGAAGACCTGCGTCGAGGGTCAGACCTGGAGCGGTGGCACCTGTACCCGGGGGGGGGCAACTTCCCATCCTTGGGCCGCTGCGTTGGACCTCGCCGAGTCCGCAACCTTCGCCGGGCATGACGATTGGCGTCTCCCAAACGTCAATGAATTGATGAGCCTGGTCGAACCATGTCGCACCAACCCGAGCATCAATGACAGTCTGTTTCCGAACACGCCTACTTGGTATGTTTGGTCGGGTTCTCCCAACGTCAGCTTTTCGGACCACGCGTGGTACGTGCTCTTTAGCTACGGTTTCGCCGAATACTTCGTCCGGAGCGAGGACGTCCACGTTCGGTTGGTACGTGGCGGACAGTCATTTGATCCTTTGCCTGCTGCCGGCCTCTCCTGCACCACCAACACCCTCGGCCTTCCCCTTGATTCAACCGCCTGCTTTTACGACGGGTCCGATAACTGGCGCAAGGCCATCCTGAAAAAGGCGGGCGTCGTCGTCGCCGAGGCCAGCGTGGTCGGCAATCAGGGTGGCTTCTGCGCAAATAACCTGCTCTGGCAGGACGCCTCGGGTACGCCGATCTCCGACTGGTCTGGGCTATTCGCCGGGGCGGATACGGCGACGGTGGAGATCTCCGCCGAGCGCCCGGACGGCAGCACGGTCGTGCTTGGCACCCGCACCGCCTCGCGCTCGCAGTTCGATGTAACGGTCACGTCCGATCAGACCTTCCCGGTGAGCGGACCGTATGCCGAGGTCGACTTCACCGCAACCCCTGCCGGCGGCACAGCGCCTTACACGTACCAGTGGACCGAGGTGCTCTTCGCTCCTTTGGGGTACGGTCACCATGACTGGGGTTCGGACGCGACCACCAGCATCGAGCTTTCGACGAGCGTGCACCCGATCAACCTGCGGGTGACCGACAGCGCCGGACAGGTGGCGACGGTGGAGTGCCTGGCCGCAGTGACCGTACCCTATCTGAACGGCGACCCCGCCCTCAGCGGCAGCGGCAGCCGGCTCATGCGCGGGGTCGACGTGGCCACCGGCAACTACCACAGGTCCACCACGGATCTGTCGGTTTCCGGCAAAGGCCCGGACTTCGCGGTGACCCGCGCCTACAACGCCAACGGGTCCAAGATCGGCGCCTGGAGCTTCAACGTCGACATGCGCCTCGGCTTCGGCGGCATGCCTCCGACCATCGCGATTGGCCCTCGGGAGGACGGCCGCTCTATAAATTACTATCGTGAGTCGGATGGCACCTGGCGTGCGCTCAACCCCGGCAACTTCGATGAGCTGACCGAAAACGCGGACGGTACCTTCACGCTCTACACCCAAGGCAACCTCCTCTATCGCTTCGCGGCCCCGAAAGGTGCCGGCGCCGGGCGGTTGGAAACCATCGAAGACCGCGACGACAATGTCCTGAGCTTCTCCCACGACACCGACAACCGCATCACCGGCGCGACCGACGCCAGCGGGCGCAGCTTCACCGTCACCCGCGACGCCAGCGGCCGGATCACGCGGGTGAGCGACTTTGCCGGGCGCTACGTGCAGTACACCTGGAACGCCGACGGCATGATCACTGCCGTACGCAATCCGCGTGGACATTCGACCATCTATGGCTACAGGGCTGGCAGCAACGCCTTCGATCGCAGCAAGCTGGCCAGCATCACCGATCCCCGTGGCAACGTGCAGGCGACCATCACGTACTACGACTCCGGTTCGCTGGAAGGCAAGGTGGAGTCGGTCACCGACGGCGCCGGCAATGAGTGGGGTTATGTCCACGGGTTGGAACAGAGCTCAGGCGTGGCCGACTCCGGGATCACCCGCCCGACCGTGAACGGCGTCAACAACAACATCGTCTTTATCCTGGACGACGCCCGCACCCGCGTGGTCGAACGGGTGGACTCGATTGGTGTCGGCGACTACCGCAGCCGCACCGCCTACAAGACCACCACGGAGCGCACCCGCATCCCCGAGATGGCCCTGCCGGTGGAGACCTATCGCCCCAGCAACGCCAAGACCACCATCGCCTACACCGCCGACGGCCGAGGCAATCCGGCGACCATCACCGACCCCCTCGGCCGGGAGACGCCCGCGACCCGGGCCGAAGTCGCAGGGCAGACCAACCTCACGCCGCTGGCCACCGTGCAGCGGCCGGGGGTGCCGACACCCACCCGTTACAGCGATTTCACGCCGAGCGGCAAGGCGGAAACGGTCGTCGATCCGTTGAATCAGAGCACCGGACGCGACTTCGACGACCAAGGATTGCTGAAACAGACAACGGACGCACGCGGCAACAGCACCGACATCGAATACGACGACGCAGGCCGACCGATACAGGTGACGGATGCCCTCGGCCATGTCACCGCCACCAGCTACGACGACCTCGGTCGCGTGCTCACCCAGACCAACGCCCGTGGCTATATCACCCGATTTACCTACGACGCCAACGGCAACCGGCTGACCACCACCAATCCGGCGAATGGTGTCACCACCAACGTCTACGACGCCAGCGACAATCTGGTTAGCACCACCGATCCGCGCGGCAACACCACCAGCTTTGTCTACGACGCCTTCAATCGCAAGATCGAGGAACGCTACACCGTCGGCGGCCAGCAGCGGGTGCGCGGCTTCGCCTACGACGCCATGGGCCGCCTGTACCGCGTGACCAACGAGAAGGGTCACGACAGCGATACCCATTTCGATGCCCGCGGCAAGGTGCTGCAAGAGATCAACCCCCTGTCGCAGACCATCACCTACACTTACGACGCCAACGGCAACGTGCTCACGGTCACCGATGCCGAGGGCCGCCGGATCACCAATACCTACGACGCACTCGATCGCAAAATCCAGGTTACCGACGCCCTGGGCAACGAAGAGGCCTTCACCTACAACGACCAGGGCCTGCTCGCCAGCCGGCGCGATGCCCGCGGCCAGCTGACCCGGTATGAATACGACGCCCTCGGCCAGATGACCAAGGTTATCGACCCCAGCGGCGGGCAGACCCTGGCCAGCTACGACGCCAACGGCAACCTCGCCAGCACCACGGACCCCAATGGCCACACGACCACCTACAGCTACGATGCGGCCGATCGCCTGACCCAACTCACCGACGCCGAGGGCCGCCAGTGGACCTTTAGCCACGACGCCAACGGCAACCGCCTCACGCAGACCACGCCGTCCGGGCAGACCACCAGCTACAGCTACGACACCCTCGACCGCGTCACCAGCGTGACCTATCCCGGCGGTCCGACGGTGGGCTACACCTACGACGCCAACGGCAACCGCAAGACCATGACGGACGCCAACGGCACCACGCAGTACAGCTATGACGAGCGCAATCGCCTGACCAGCGTCACCGACGCCTTCGGCAACACCGTCGCCTATCGCTACGACGCCGCTGGCCAGATGGACCGCTTGACCTATCCCGGCAACCGCAGCGTGGACTACAGCCACGACGACGCCGGCCGGCTCGCCAGCCTCGCCGACTGGCTGGGCGATACCACCAACTACACCCGCTACGACAACGGCGCGGTCAAGACTATTCAATACGGCAACGGGGCGCGGGTTGAAAAGCGCTACGATGCCGGCAGCCGGTTGACGTCACTCGTCAACCACAACGCCGCCAATGGCGTGATCTCCAGCCACACGCTGACGCTGGATGGCCTCGGCAATCCGCTCAGCGCCGACGTCGATCTACCCCTGCAGCCCGCCAACCTGGGCCGGACCGCCGAGCAGTTCTACGACGCCAGCAACCGCCTCACCAGCACCGCCGGTGCCGCGATCACCCATGACGACGACGGCCGCGTCACCGCCGATCCCAGCGGCAGCGCCGCGATCCAATACGCCTACAACGCCCAGGACCTGATCACCAGCGTCACCGCTGGAGGCGTGCTCACCGACAGCTACAGCTACGACGGCGATGGCCGCCGCGTTGCCCGCACCAGCGGCGGCCAGACCACCCGCTACGTGCTCGACCCCACCGGCGGCGACCTGTATTCCGTACTGGCCGAGACCGATGGCGGCAACAACGTCCAGCACTACTACCTCTATGGCGAGGGGTTGGTGGCGCAGATCACCGGCAACAGCCACCGCTACTACCACTTCGACCAGACCGGCAATACGCTGGCGCTGACGGACGACAGTGGTTTGGTCACCGACAGCTATGCCTACGAGCCATTCGGCAACGTCACTGCGCAGGGTAGTTCATACAACCCGTTCCGCTTTGTTGGGCGGTATGGTGTGATGGATGATGGGAATGGACTGAATCATATGCGGGCGCGGTATTATCGGGCGGATCTCGGGCGGTTCTTGAGCTTGGATGAACAATATGGCGAAGCTGGCAATCCGGAAAGCTTGAACCGCTATCAATATGCAAGTGGTAATCCAATGACGAAAGAGGATGCTACTGGGCTTGCCGCGAATTACACTTCCGACGAGATACAACGGAGGATAAAAGCGATAAGGGCGAAAAAGAAATACTTGCAGTTGAAAGCGGAGTATCTAAGAAAGAATGGGATTCAGGAAAAGATTGCGCAATCACAATCCAATAAGGGTGCGAAGTCTGACCTCACAGTTCTTCCTGACGCTATGATCGGGTCTATGGGCAATAGTCCGAGTGATTGGGCTGGCGTAGCTTGGGATCTGTCATCGGATTTTTCCTTGGAGACTCTTGGCGACGGGCCGAACGTCAAGAATGCGATCCGCGGTTTCGCTGTAAACACTCTATGCAACGAGGCGCTGGATATTGCCGTATCCTTATATAACGGAGGCCGCACAGAAGAGAATGTCGCGAACACGCAGGAGGCTTGCTCGATAGCTTTGGATGTATCCAACCCCGGGTATGTGTTATTTTCATTCGCCAACCAGATTTACCGCATTAGAACGAAAGGCATCGCGGGGGCCGGCGAGTGGGAATTCAGCATGCGTCTAGATGAGTTTAATCAAGCAGTTATTTCATCGAGCACGTTCCAAAAATTCGTTGATGAATCATTTGGAAACCAGCACCTCGCCAACGAAGCAAAGAAGAATGCAGGGTTTGGAATACTAATGTCCATCTCTGCGCAAGCCGTTAACTTGATCGGCAAGATAAACCCGATGCAGCCCGGTAGTGTGGGCACGTCGTTCGTGCCCTACGTCGGCGGTAGCGAACCGTTAACAGGTCCCGGTTCGACAACGCCGTGAAATACCCGGTACCCCCTGGATATACTCAACGAGCCCGGTAGGGTGGGCACGTTTTTTGTGCCCACGCGGTGCAAACCCGGAACTTTGGTATCGGGCGGGTTTCGGGGGTGCGAAACACGGGTGTCGGTCGGCATGAACGGCGTTGTCGGCACGCGTGGGCACCCTACGGTGCGGGATGAATGACGCGGTATCGGCGGGCGGTGGTTGCTGGCGGGACCTACTTCTTTACGGTGGTGACCTACCGGCGTCGGCGGTTTCTGACGGATGCCGAGCCGCGGCAATGGCTACGCGAGGCGATCCATGCGACGCGGGCGGACCACCCGTTCAAGATCGATGCCTGGGTGCTGCTGCCGGATCATCTGCACTGTATCTGGACGTTGCCGAAGGGAGATGCCGATTTTTCGACCCGCTGGGCGTTGCTCAAGAGCCGTTTCACCAAGCGGGCAGGAGATCGGTTGTCGCGTGAGGGCTGGATGTCGGACTCAAAACGAAAGCATCGGGAAGGCACCCTGTGGCAACGTCGCTTCTGGGAGCATGCCATTCGCGATGATCGTGATTTCGAGGCCCATCTGCACGACATCCATTTCAATCCGGTTAAGCATGGATTGGTGCGGCATGTGGCGGATTGGCCGTTTTCAACCTTTCACCGTTATGTGAAAGCCGGAACCTATCCAAGTCATTGGGCCGGGATGCAGGAAAATCCTGATTCGGATTTGGGTAAGGAATAATCAATGACGCGTGGGCACAGACAACGTGCCCACCCAACGGGGATCGGAGTCGTTTGCGTGTTGGTTCGGCCAACAAGCCAACTCAAAGGGCAATGCAGAAAATGACAAGCAACAAGCAAAGGTTCCGTTCGTGGGTCTTGGTAGGGGTGGCCTTGCTGCTCCCGGGAACCCTGCTCGCCGAGACGATCAGCTATCAATACGACGCGCTGAACCGCCTGCTCCAAGTTGCCTATGCGGACGGTCGCAGCATCGACTACACCTACGACCCCGCGGGTAACCGCACCCAAACGGTCGTGACCGGCGACACCGCATTAGATACCGACAACGACGGCATCCCCGACGCGACCGACCCCGACGACGACAACGACGGCGTCTTAGATGCTCAGGATGCCTTCCCGCTCGACCCATCCGAGTCCGTCGACACCGACGGCGACGGCATCGGCAACAATGCCGATCCGGACGACGACAACGACGGCATCCCTGACGAAAGCGATCCCGATCCGCTGGTACCAGGGCCGTCATCCCCACCCGAGGTGGTGGCCATTCAACCGGAAGAAGGCACGGCGGGTGTGCCCGTCAGTCAAGCGCTCAGTGTGCAGTTTGATCGTTCAATGGATACGGACGGCTGTTCTTGGGTCGAGCTATGGAACAATACGGAACAGAGCGAGGCTGGCTACCAGTTAAACTGGTCGCAGACGGTGCATTCCAACGACACGCTAACGGTGATCCCGACCGCACCGCTGCGCTACAGTAGTTGGTATGCACTGAGCCTTGACTGCCGCGACCTGAATGGAGTGCCGGTGACGGGCTATCACCACCCCGTGAGGATCGGCTTCTCCACGGCCGGCGCACCGCTCGACATCTCATCGCCCCAGGTAACATCCACCGCACCATACAATGGTCAGGTCGGCGGTAACACGCTGCCCATCCGGATCGGGTTCGACAAGCCCATCGATCCGGCGAGCGTTACGCTACAGAGCGTGCAACTAACCGGGCCGGGGTCTCCCGCCTACCAACTGGAGCCCAGCGGCTTCGAACTATTGATCTGGCCGCAGTCCCTGCAAGCGCAGGCTACCTATCAGGTCACGCTGACCACCGCGGTATCAGATGCCGAGGGCCATGGGTTGGCCACGCCCTATAGCTTCAGCTTCAACACCGGTGCCGGTGATACCACGGCCCCGACGATCGTGCAGACACGTCCCGCGGATCAGGCGAACGGGTTGGAATGGGAGCCGATCCGTGTCTTCTTCTCGGAGAACATGAACCCGGACACCATCGTCGCGGGCGATACGGTGGAGGTCTTCGACGAGACCGATGGCGGCGCAGCGCTCGGCATCCACATCGAAAAGCGCTGGGTGCACGAGGACGGGGAGCGCGCCTTGATCGACATCGAACGCGCCTTTGAGGAGGGCGGGCGCTGGCAGTCCGGTCATACCTATCGGGTCGAACTCGATGGGGCTATTGCCGACCTGGCGGGCAACCCACTTGGCAGCGCTCAAGTGCTCCACTTTACCGTGGTCAACAGCTTCCCAGGCTCGCCGGACGCACCTCCATTCATTTGGGACGACGGCGAGAGCCGCGCTTATCGTCAGGCGGATGGTCGCGTTACGCTGGAGCTTGAGCTGTGGGCTGGAAGTAGCGCCGACGGCATCCTCGACATCAACGTGGTGGACCTGACCCAGGCCGGCAAGCACTGGGACAACCTCCAATCCGACGGCAACGGCAACTTTGGCTACGTGACCACGGACGGCGCGGACGAAGGTCTGGTGCCCGGACCCCATCAGCTGCGCTTCACCGTGACCGACCAGTCCAATGGCCAGAGTCGCACCCTGCTGTGGACAGTCCACGTCTTCAATGCAGTGCCGTTGCTGACCGCAGGCCCCGCTGACGGTGCGACGGGTGTTTCGGTGCAGCCCAGCTTTGGCTTCGCGAGCAACGGCATGGTCGGTGTGGCAGCCTACTGGTTAGCTATCATGGACCCCACCACCGGTAACTTCGTCTACGCGACCCCGATCCTGCCGGACGCCGGCATTGCCTATTCGGTGCAGGTTCCGCCATCCCGCGCCCTGGAGCCGGGCAAGACCTATCAGTGGATGGCTGCCGCCTTCGATTCCATCGGGTGGGAAGTGGGTTTGGCCTTCAGCGAGATGCGGTCCTTCACCACGGCCGCGGACGCTGCCGACCAGGATGGCGATGGCGTACCGGACAGCAGCGACAACTGTCCGAACGACGCCAATCCCAGCCAACAGGACCTCGACGGCGATGGCATCGGCGACGCCTGCGACGCCACCCAGGATGCCTGCGACGGCGGCCCGGTGACCGTAGACTCCGTGACCTTCGGGCCCGGCACGCATCGCGTTGCCTCGGCGCAGCACATCGAGACGCAGGGCGCGGTCCAGTTGCAGGCGGGCGCGGATGTTAGCTTCGAGGCGCCGATCTTGCGCTTCGGCGCGGGCTTCCGCGTCGCGGCCGGGGCCATCTTCGCGGCCCGGGCCGGCGTGGTCAGTTGCAGCGCGGCGGTGAGCGATGCAACTGCGGGTGACATGAGCCTGGCACAGCCGGCAGCCGTCCCGGACGCACCTGCGGCGGAGGCGCTCGAAGCACCGCTACCGATCACCAATCCGGACCAGCTGCCCGTTTGGGTCCAGGACACGCTGGCGCTCTACGGCGTCGACCGCGACCGCATCGAGCAAGCCTTGCTCGACCCGCAGGGCTTGTGGCTGCTGTTCGTGACGGCGGAGGACATCCTGCCCGCCGACCGCAACGGTGTCCGCGACATCTACCGCCTCAATGTCTTCACCGAGGCGCTGACCCTACTCAGCCGGAACCAAGCGGGTCATGCCGGCAATGGGCCGAGCGGTCACCCCGCCGCAGATGCGCACGGCGAGCTGGTGGTCTTCCAGAGCGATGCCGACGACCTGGTTGACAGCGATGGTAACGGTGTCACCGACATCTTCCTGCACGACGTTGCGGTGGGCCAGACGACGCGCGTCACCGCCGCAGCCGCCACGGCCTCGGCACATCCGGCCCTGGATGCAGCCGGCGAGGACCTGCTCTACGACCAACGAGATGCCGACGGGCAGCGGCAGATCCTGATCGATGGGCTTTGGGACGACAGGTTGGCGGAATCGCTCAGCCTGATCGAAGACAGTACCGGGCTGCGACTCGATAACCACCATCCGGCCATCAGCGCCGATGGGCGCTATTTCGCCTACCTGGAGGCCCGCGCCGATGACAGCGAAACGGCTTGCCAGGTGCATGTCTACGACCGCGACCAAGCTCAGTATCAGCGTACACCTTGCCCGGAGGCACTAGCTGACAACGCTGAAAGCGCACGGCCGTATTTCAGCCCCGATGCCGCAGAACTGAACTGGTATCTGCCTGGGGTCGACCTGCCGGTGGTCGTGCCCAATCCTTTAGTGGATGGACAAGCGGCTCCACTACCATGACCGTCTCTGCGTGGGCACGAAAATGCCGTCATTTCGCACCCCCTCAGCCGCTTTGAGAATATAACGACACATAGCGCTGACCCAGCAGCCCAAGTAAGGCGCTCTACTGTTGCTGCATATTCAGCCGGACACGGCGCCTGGACGTGCATCGGACGGCCATCGTCGATCTGTTGGAGCGTTATCCGCGTCTGAGTGCGGTGAAGGTGCTGCGCAAGCTGCGCGAGGCGCATGGGGATCTGTCGGTGTCTGATCGTAGTGCCCGGCGCTATATCAAGGAACTCAAGGAGACGGTCACGCTCAAGCAGGCGCGCTATTACGAGCCGGTGGTGGACATGCAGCCTGGGGTGCAGTGCCAGGTCGACGGCGGGGAGCTGCGCGGGGTGATGATCGGTGGCGAGGAGCGGACGGTCTACCTGATGGTCTTCGTGCTGTCCTACTCGCGCCTGCTTTACGTGGCGGCCAGCCCGCGTCCGATCGATACCGCCGCGCTGATCGGCATGCACGATGCGGCCTTTCGCGCCTTCGGTGGACGTCCCCAGGAGTGCGTCTACGACCAGACGCGTCTGGTGGTCCTATAGCCGAGGAGTGCCGTGAGCTGACGCTCAATGAGCGCTTCGCGCGCTACGCGACCACGGCCACTCCCGCGAGCGACGAGCCGCCAGCGGAAGCGGTGGAGATGGCGGTCTGCGACCCCGAGATCCCCTTCGTCTTCGCCAGCCCCGGCGATCCCGCCGAGCGGATCAGCTTGCAGCGCTGTGTCCGAGATCCAGCCGGCGGGGCGCCGCGCCTGCTCGACGCACCGCCGCTCACCAACCGGTTGGTGTCTCTGCTTCAGCAACAGCTCAGCGGACTTGGCTTCGATCCAGGTCCGATCGATGGTCTGATCGGACCCAGAACCCGCGATGCCGTTCGAGCCTTCCAAGAGGCGCGGGGCATTCCTCAGACCGGCCGGATCAGCTTCGATCTGCTGGAGCGTCTACAGCGGGAAACGCATCAGGACCGATGAGCACCCAAGAGATGGACACCAAACAGATAGGCACCAACAGCACAGACATGACCGACAGCACGGCGCCGAGTGACGCCGACGCCGCAAGCGCGGAGAAGCAGCGCGAAAAGGGCGAGGGGCTTTCCAAGACGAAGGCGCCAAAGCAGCGACCGGTCGGTTCGGCAAAAGGCGTCGAGACGCTGTTCCGCAACGCCTATCGCGCGGAATTGGAGATCATCACCCTCGCGGCCACCAAGGCGAACATCATGATCTCGCTGAACGGATTCATCGCCTCGGCATTGACGATCTCAGGCGCCTTCATCTACACCTCGTCCCCCGAGTTTCTGCTGCCCGCCACGCTCTTTCTGTTCACCTCGGTCGCCTCGATCTATTACGCCCTGCTGGCGGCCTCGCCGGACATGACGAACAGGCCGGGCGGTCTTTTCGCCTGGCTCAAGGCGGTCTTGAAAAGGGACGCGTCCCTGAGCGACTTCGCGGCCTATGTGCGGCCGCGGCGCGCGTTCGTCGATGGCGAGTCCAACATCCTCATCTACGAGGACCGGGTCAAGCTCTCCAAAGCAGACTACTGGGAGCGGATGCGCGCCTTGCTGAAGGATCAGGAGGACGTCTATGCCAAGATGAGCGACCAGCTGTACTGGCTGGGTCAAATGGCGAATCGGAAGTTCGAACTGCTCAAGGTTTCCTACAGGGTCTTCCGATGGGGCCTGATCCTATCGGTGTTGACCTTTATCGGCGTCGAGTCCTTTCACACGATCCGGCTGGCACTTGATGGCGATGCCCTGGTGAGCCTGCGAAACGCCGGCATTTCGCCGTTCGAAGACATCTATGAGCCGTCCGCGTTCCAGCAATTGCCGGACGGCCGCATCCTCGTCGCCGAGGACGAGCCGGATCGGGCGTTCAGCATCCTGCGCGTCCGCGCCGACGGGTCGCTCGCCAGCGACCCTGCGCTCGACCTTCGCCTGATGCGCGCCTTCCGCACTCGGCCGAACGACTTGGAGGGCCTGGGTATGGATGCCGACGGCCGCATCTACGCCATCACATCCCACTCCAGGGACCGCAAAGGGCGGCGCCAGGCGAGCCGGGAGCAGCTGTTGCGGTTCCGCATCCTTGGCGACGATCTGGTTGATCTGCAGGTCTACGCCGGTTTGATCGAGCAACTTCAGCGCTCACCGGTCGTAAAGCAGGCATTGAGCCAACCTGCCGACCAGGTGACCCTCTCCGACATCAAGACCCTCTCAGACATCAACATCGAGGGACTGAGTTTCGATCAGAGGAAGCAACGCCTGCTCATCGGATTCCGCGAGCCTGTCGTCGATGGAAAATCCATGATCGTGGCGCTGGACAATCCGCATGGCCTGTTCGAGCGGGGGGGAACGCCGAACGTCTCCGACGTCGTGCTGCTCGACCTTCAGGGCGGCGGCATTCGCTCCTTGACCTATGATCCTGTGCTGGGCCGCTTCCTGATGGTGAACGAGATCGCCGGGCCTGATGGCGATGTCTACTCTCGGTTGTGGTCCTGGTCCGGCGAAAACGACGCTCAGCCGGAACCGATCGCACTGCCGGAGCTACTCGGTCTGAACAACGTGGAAGCCATCGATTCCGTCACCGTCGATGGCGAATCCCGTCTGCTGATGATGAGCGACGAGGGCAGCGTGAAAAACAAGCAGCCGGCCAAGTACATGCTGCTGAAGTACGGGGCGTTGCTGGCGGACTGGCAGTCGCTCTGAGGCCAGGGCGAACGTGGCAAGGGTCAGAACGGTTCAGGCGTCACCTTGCGTCTCGTCGCAACCCCTTCCGAACCATGCGACCCAGGGTCGCGCAGTGAAATCCAAGGTGCCGCGCGATTTCCCGATATCGCTGGGTCAGTCCAGCCTGACCTCGACCTGGGCGGCGACGCGCAGGGCGCGCGCCTTGGCGTCCTCGATATCGCCGCCTCGCGCAAGGGCCACGCCCATGCGGCGGCGCCCCCGCACCTCCGGCTTGCCGAACAGACGCAGGTCGGTGCCGGGCTCGGCGAGCGCCTCGGCCAGGTTGCCGAAACGCGGCTGGGTGGACTCACCCTCGACCAGGATGACGGCGGAGGCGGCCGGCCCAAGCTGGCGGATCGCGGGGATCGGCAGCCCCAGGATGGCGCGGGCGTGCAGCGCGAACTCCGAGAGATCCTGCGAGATCAGGGTCACCATGCCGGTATCGTGGGGGCGCGGGGAGACCTCGCTGAAGATGACGGCGTCGCCGCGCACGAACAGCTCGACGCCGAAGAGGCCGCGCCCGCCGAGCGCCTCGGTGACATGCGTGGCGATCTCGCGGGCGCGCTCAAGCGCCGTCGGCGTCATCGGCTGCGGCTGCCAGGACTCCCGGTAGTCGCCGTCCTCCTGACGATGGCCGATCGGCTCGCAGAAGGCGGTCCCGTCGCGGTGGCGCACGGTGAGCAGGGTGATCTCGTAGTCGAAGTCGACGAACCCCTCGACGATGACCCGCCCGCCGCCGGCGCGTCCTCCGGCCTGCGCGTAGTCCCAGGCGTGGCCGATCTCATCCGCGTGGCGCACCAGGCTCTGGCCCTTGCCCGATGAACTCATGATCGGCTTGACTACGCAAGGCAGGCCCATTTCGGCGACGGCGTGATCGAAGTCCTCCCGGGTGTCGGCGAAGCGGTAGGGCGAGGTGGGGATACCCAACTCCTCCGCGACCAGTCGGCGGATGCCCTCGCGGTTCATCGTGAGCCGCGCCGCCCGCGCGGTCGGGATGACGGTGAAGCCCTCGGACTCCAGCGCAAGCAGGGTGTCGGTGGCGATCGCCTCGATCTCCGGGACGATGTAGTCGGGGCGCTCCAGCTCGATGACGCGCCGAAGCTCCGCACCGTCGAGCATGGAAAAACTGTAGGCGCGGTCGGCGACCTGCATCGCGGGCGCATTGGGGTAGCGGTCGCAGGCGACGACCTCGACGCCAAGCCGCTTGAGCGCGATCACCACCTCCTTGCCGAGCTCGCCGGCTCCGCACAGCAGCACTTTGGTCGCGGTGGGGGTAAAGGGGGTTCCGATCGTCGGCATGGTGTCTCCGCGCGCCGCAGGCGTCGCTATCGAATGTCTGGATCGCGGCTTGCCCGCTGTCCGCCGTTGGTGGTGTCACGTCGTGGGCAGGGGTTCCGCATAGCCCTCCGCACGCGGGCGCGGAGTCTAGGTCGGTCTGTCCGGTCGATCCGACGGGTCCGTTCAGATACTCGAAGGATCCACGCGAGACCGATCAGGCGTCGATCTATCGGCTTGATTGACGGGTGTTGGCAGGCCGCGTGAGCGCCGGGTCAGGCGTCACTGCGCGTCGCCATGATCGAAGCTCGCCCTGAAGGTTTCCCGCACCTCGGCAATGAAGAGCAAGAGTTGACTCTCATCGACTCGAATGACGTCGATGCCTTGCGCCATGGCCTCGGCCGACAAGGACGCGGCGGGTTGATTCGTGGGGAGAAAGAGGGTCTTCGGCAACTGATTCTTGTGTGCCTTGGCCTGCTTCAGCAACTGCCTGCATTCCAGCTGCGTGGGCTCGGTAGGCGCCATTGGCACAGGCGCCGAGCCCAGGATGAAACAACTGGCGGCATCCATGATGCGTGATGTAGTCGAAGTCGCCGTCTTCTTCGGTGTGGATCGGTCCGTCGTTCAGCTTGAACGCGATCCAGGCTTCGTTGACTTGAAACTGATTCGGGTGAAGCACGGGTGGTTCCTCTGTAGAGCCTGGCGAGCAAGCTCGTCGGCGACCATGGAGCCTAGCAGAATAGCCGTCCCCGTGTGGCGCCTGTTGGGTCTGGTGAGGCTGCGACCATGCGTGATGCGCGAGCGCCGGAGGCGTGTACCGTTAGCGTGTCTTTCGCGTGCCGCAGCCTGTTTCAGTGATCGGCGAAGCGCAGCGCTCAGCTCCGGTTGACCGCCTGTGCGTCCGGCTACCGACGTTGATCCAACCGCTTGATCAGGTAGAACCCGCCGATCAGGGTCGCCAGCAAGGCGGCCAGACCCAGCATGTACATCGCCGGATCACCCTTGCTCTCGACGTCGAGCACGACGACCTTGCGCGTCAGCGCCGTGATGGCAATGAGTAGCATGATCTCGACGTGTACCGATTTATCCATCATATACATGTAGATGCTGGCCATCAGCTCGACGGCGATCAACACGACCAGAAACATGCCGAATACCTCGAAGAGCTGTCCGATGTCGAGCAGGGGCAAACCGTCGGCGCTGACGAGATCCTGATAAAGGACCACGCAGAGTTCGAAGACGGCCTCGACCGCGACGACCGAGATCAAGATCAACAGAACCAGGGCGAGCGTTTGCTCGAACCAATGGAAGATTCGATGGACCCGCGACGGTGGGCGGTGGTCCGATCCAGACCATCCGAACGGATCCAGACTCGGCAGGTCGTGCGCAGGGGCCGGGCGGCGCGCGTCCTGCCACTGCGGCCGTTCTGGCTCGCCGCTTGCCGGAATGACACGGACGACGGCTCCGGCCGCTTCGAAGGCGGCATGCAGCCGCGCGGCCGTGGTGCTATCGACGCCGCGTTTGACGGTCACGGGGACCCCGCTGAAAAGCTCCGCAACAGCCGCGTCAGACAGCTTGAACAAGGTCTGTATGTCGTCGCGCGCCCGCTTCGGGTCGGTTCCGGCCCTGAGTTCGCCAGCAAACTCGATGTTGAAACGGATGTCGCTCATCGTTCGTCTGCGTCAGTCAAGTGCTGCTCACTCCACTTTACTGGCCGGCTGCGGCGGGCAATGACCACGGCCGCAGTCGGCGGGTCTTCTCGACCATGCGGTGGGTCGAGCGATTGTTGTTGAATTGCGCCACCTGCCGTAGTCGCACCCACAACACCTGATGCGACTCGTCGTTGCCGGGAATCGTCAGGTCGTCGTCCATCTCCACCAGAAAACGGATGTCGATGTGCTCGTGCTGCGGGCCGCGCTCGCTGGCGGGGATGGTGTGGATGTCGACGTCGAAGATGGCGTCGTCGACGAGACGGATGTGCGAGGCATCCAGGCCGGTCTCCTCGGACGTCTCGCGCAGGGCGACACGCAGGATGTCGGAGTCGCAATCGGCGTGTCCGCCGGGCTGGAACCACTGGTCGTGCTTGCGATGGTGCAGCAGCAGGATCTGCTCGCGGCTCGGGCTCACCACCCAGGCGGATCCCGTCACGTGGGCGGGCCAGAGATCGCAGTGGAAGCAGTCTTCGTGGGCGAGGACGAACGCCCGCGCCCGTGCCACGTAGGCCGCTTCTTCCATGAATCGGGTCCGGTGTGCGTCAAGCAGTGAAATGAGCGCTTGGCGGTGCATGATGGCGTACTCCGGTCAGGCGCCGGATGGGTTCTGGATGGCTTCGATCGCGGCCGCCGCGGCCTCGTCCACATCGCCCTCACGCCCGGCCAGGATCAGACGGCCGAAGGCACCGACCGCGCGCGCGTCGATCAGCGTGATGTTCGCGGCCTTCTCGGCTTGGTTCGCGGCGTAGACGATGTAGCCGGCGGGCTCGGTTTCGAGGATGAACATGCTCTGCCCAGGCAGGATCATCGAGCCGCGCCGATCCTGACGATTGATGAGCACGCAATGGTCGGGGGTCATGCCGCGAATCGTTTCCTGCCAGGCGATACGGCAGGTCTCGCGGTCCGAGAAGGTCGCGCCCATTCGCGACAGGAGCACGCGGCCGGCCTCGCGCACGTCGCTCTGGTCGCGCTGGTGAATCACCAGCGAGCCATAGGTGCGCTCGACCACCTGCTGCGATAAGTGCACGCGGGTCGCCTTGAGGGCGGCATCGGTGAGGCGATGGACCGCCATGCCGGGCGAGACCTCGACCCACAGGCAGGCGTCGCCCGGTACCGGCAGGAAGCCCTGAGACACGGTCGCCATATAGGCGGCGAGCTGGGGCTGTAGCGCATCGATGTACACGTAGGTTCTAAGCTTAATCATCCTGTCTCGAAGCTCTGGCGCGCGGAAGCGGCTGTGTCGTTGAGTGCCTGGCCCCGTTCGGCTGAGGCCCCTTGGTGTCGGGCTTGGCATGGCTGGATCGCGTCGGCCTCGATGAACCCGGTCTCGGCAGCGGGGCGGGCGAAGTGGGCTGCGAACGATAAGGTGGAAGCGAAGGCTACAGCTTGAGTCTCTTGTGGTGTATCGGCTCCTGAGGGGTGGGGTCTAACAGGCGTGCGGTCAAGGTCTCGCGTCGGGAGTAGGCAAGTCTCGTATCATAGCAACTCTCCTCTCGAACGATGTGTTCTGAGACCTTTCCTGCTCCGACGAAGTCCTCGACCAGGTCGTCGGCGTCCTGTCCCACAAGGCCGACGAGCAGCAGATCGACCGCCCGGGCGATCTGCCGGTTTACCTCGTCGGTGGCCCGCTGCGCCTCGGCCAGATTCTCATCAATCTCCTCAACAACGCGCTGAAGTTCACCGAGCAGGGCGAGGTGCTGCCGGGGATCGGCGTGTTCGAGCGCAGCGAGGAGGGACTGCGCGATCCCCTCGCTCTGGCGTTGGAGGTTTCAGAGACCATGCGCCGGGCATGGCGATTGCCAAACTTCAATTCCTACTGCATTAGTAATTGATAATGTAGTGAAGCCGGATCCGGCCGCGGCGTCTTTCACCCAGCCGGTGATCGATCGGAAGGCCTCGATCTTCATTGCCGTCGATGCGTTGCGTCGAGCATGAAGCGCTCAATGATCGGATCTCGCTCGAAGCATCACTACACACGCGATCGCGGAGCATCGACATCGAATCCGATGTCGCCCCGCATTGCCAGACTGGAGCCGTCGACCAAATGAATGCGCATCAAGCACCCCCACCTTCTTCGCCACCTCGGTCAGTGATGACTCCAAAGGTGCGGCGGTCATGGCTCAAGAGGACCATCCTCGTTGTCGCCGCGGCCTTTGGACTCTATCTCGTGACAGTCCTCGGGCTTGCCTATTACTGGTGCAGTCAGCCGGCGAGCTTCGAGGTGGTGGAGGTCTTGCCGGAGGCCGTCGGCGAGCCTGTCCCGGGTACCGCGTTCACCTCGACGGTGATCAAGATCGGCGAGACGTTGCTCGACAAGCCGGGCGGATTCCTCCACAACGATGTCATGCCGCCGGGCGTCTTCCTGGACAACTGCCCGAGCTGGGAGTGCGGTGCCCTCATGGCGTTGCGTGATTCGGTGCGGTCGCTGCGGAACGACTTCAGCCGCTCTCAGAGCCAGTCGTTCGAGGACGAGAATGTCAAGCGTGCTGATCTGCAGTTCGCGTTCGACCCTGAGTCCTGGATGTTGCCGGCGGCGGAAGACGAGTACCGCAAGGGCATCGATGCGCTCAAACGGTATCGCGACACACTGGCGGATAAAGCAGGCAAGGGCGGGCAATTCTTCGCGCGCGCCGATAATTTGGCGGACTACCTCAACGTCATCGAGAAACGCCTGGGACACCAAGGCAGCCGGTTGAGCACGAGCGTTGCGGACCCGGCGCTTACCCAGACATTGGCGCCGAATCGGGCCGCGGACGCGCCAGTGGCCGCCGAGTCGCAGGCGTCCCCCATGACGCCATGGAACGAAGTGGACGATGTCTTCTACTGCACCCGCGGCTACAGCTGGGCGCTCTTGCACATCATGCAGGCGATCCAGGTCGACTTCCGCGAGACCCTCGACGCCAAGAACGCGCATGCCTTGGTGGACCAGATCCTGCGCGATTTAAGGGGTGCGACCCGAGCCATGTCGAGCCCGATCATCCTGAACGGTGATGGGTACGGCATCGTTGCCAATCACTCGCTCACCATCGCGTCCTACATCTCGCGCGTGAACGCGGCGGTGCTGGACCTCAAGATCCTGTTGAAGGAGGGTTGAACCTGGGTCCGGCCGTTGACCGCTCCATGCGTCATGCGACAAGCGCTCGTTGCTTAGGCGGCGCGGTTCGCGCCGTTGCGGTCGGTCTGCGGCTCAGCAATCGGCAGCCCCGCCAGCGACGCCGCGTGACCGCGCACGACCAGGCTGCCGGTCAGACCGCCATACCCTGCTCACAACACCGGTCCCAGTATGGCAAGCGTGTTGTTCCACAGCCGTTTTCGCCAGCTCCAGCCCTCGACATCGGCCGCGGCGACGAGCCTGGACCGCTCGATGTAGGCGTGCTGACGCGCGCGCAGGTCCGCGGTCAGCGCGCAGTCCACGAACAGGATGTTGTTCTCATAGTTCAGCTCGAAGCTGCGCCGGTCCATGTTGGCCGAGCCGATCAGCGCGATCTCGCCGTCCAGGGTCAGGGACTTGGTATGCAGCAGGCCGCCGACGTACTCGTAGATCTTCACGCCGGCCGCCAGCAGATCGGCGTAATAGCTGCGGCTGGCGGCGGCGACGATCCGACTGTCGTTGCGGGCCGGGAAGACGATGGTCGTGTCCACGCCGCGCCGGGCGCTGGCGCACAGGGCCGATTGCAGGGAGTCGTCCGGCACGTAATAGGGCGTGGTGACGACCAACTCGCGGCGGGCGGCGTAGATCAGGGTCTCGAACAGCTCCGGCATCGCCGACCAGCGCACGGTCGGCCCGGTGCCTACCACCTGCGCCGTCAGCCCGGGCTCGGGCTCTGGCAGGGGGCGGCGCAGCAGCGCGTCGATGTCCTCGCCGGTCTGTACCATCCAGTCGGCGCCGAACAGCAGCTGGTTCTGACGGGCGATCGGCCCATCGAAGCGCATCATCGCATCGACCCAGGGGGCGTACTTAGGCTTGACCCGGAACTCGGGATCGGCGCAGTTCTGGCTGCCGCAGTAGGTGATCCAATCATCGATGACGACGATCTTGCGATGGTTGCGCAGGTCGATGCGCCCGCGCAGGACCCGCATCAGCGGGTTGCCGATGGGCAGCGCCCGGGCCAGCCGGACGCCGGCGTCTTGCATCCGTCGCCAATGTTCGGAGCGAATCATCGAGCGCGAGCCCAGGTCATCGGCCATGGCGCGGCAGGTGACGCCGCGTTCGACGGCGCGCACGAGGGCATCGACGACTCGGCAGCCGTTGTTGTCCGGCAGCCAGATGTAGAACAGCAGGTGGACATGGTCCGTGGCCGCGTCGATGTCGGCGACCATGGCGTCGATGGTGGCGTTGGAGTCGGCGAGCAGCCGTGCGCGGTTGCCGCCGACGGGGTCGAAGCCGCTGATGGAGCGGCCGACCTCGAATAGATGCCGGTGTTGCTCGGGCACCGCGGGTTGCAGTGCCGGCGCATCGCTGCCCGGGGCGTCCTGCACCCGTGGCATGCGCTGCATCACCGCCTGGGCGCGGGCGATATAGTTACGGCCGATATTGACCTCGCCGAACAGCAAGTAGGCGACGATGCCGATCACCGGCAGCGCGGCGATGACCACGACCCAGGCGATGCGCGAGGCCGGGTCGCGGTGCGGACGCACCAGCACACGCACGATCACGGCTGCCTGGAGGGCCAGGTGCAGAACGATAGGGTAGTAAAGGGTCAGGTAGTAAAGGGTCAGGTCTCGCATCGTTGCAACCCCAGTCGAACAATGCGACCCACGGTCGCCAGGTGGACGCCAAAGTGCTGCGCGATCTCCCGATAGCTGTAAGCCCCGGTCGCATAGGCGGCGCGGATGGCGGCGTTGCGGTCGGTGTGCTGCGCGGCAATCACGGGTAGCGCCGGGGCAGGGGCGCGACGTTGGGCTTTTGGGATCGACAGCAGATCGCCCCGAATCTGCGTCTTGGCCTGCATCCGCTCAACAAAGCTCGTGTCCCCCAAATAGACTTGTTGGCGAAGGCCGCTCCAGAGGTCGTTCTTGCCCATGCCTTCCCTCACGAACCGTTGGTACTGACGGCACGCCTCCTCGCGGACCTCGCCGAACTGGCTCAAGAGTGCGTCCACCGCCAGCCAGTTTGGCACAGGTGCCGCCCCGACCATGGCGCGGTAGCTGCTCCACGGCCAATCCCCCGGAGCCGGCACGAGCCCCGCGCGCACCGGATTGAGCACCACGTAACGTGACAGCTCCAGCAGATAGGCGTCCCTGTCGACGAGGATGCCCTTGAAGCGGCCCTGAAAGAGATGCCCGACCCGACCATGGCGGCGGTTGGAGGCTTGGGTATACACCCCATTCAGCTGGCGCATCCCCTTCGAGAGATTGCCCTCGACCGTCTGGACGATCAGATGGTAGTGGTTCGGCATCAGGCAATAGGCGTTGCAGCGCCAATTGAATCGCTCCACCACCTCCGCCAGCAGGTCCAAGAACGTCGTCCGATCCGCATCGTCCTCAAAGATGGCCTCGCGCCGATCACCGCGCGAGGTGATGTGATAGAGCGCGCCCGCAAACTCGATTCGAAGAGGTCTGGCCATGTGGGAACGATAGCACATGGGTGGGGTTGTTACAATACGAGACCTGACCCCTTTGCCTTTGCATACAACTTTTACGCCGACGGCACCCACCGAGTCGTGCTATCGGGCACGGGGCGCCAGACGGTGCACTTCGACTATCCGAACCCGTCATACGGGCATTTCAATGTGTTGTCGCTGCAAAACGCCTCGGCGGATGGGGTGGTGTTCGCCTCCCCGCTAGCGGTGGTGCAACTGGAGAGCAATAGCCATGTGCTCAATCCACTGACCATCGACGCGATGAACTGGACCCTGAGCGACGATGTGACGGTACGCGGTCCGGTGCAGCTAGCGGATAGCGTGCTGGATCTGGCCGGCCATACCCTGACCGTCCAGGGCGACCTGATCCACGCCGGCGGGATCCTGACGGTCAATGGCGGCACCCTGATCGTGGAAGGCGACTACCGGATTCAGCATCTGACGACAGACGCCGAGGGTCAACCGGTCTACGAAGCGAGCAACGGATGGCTGGCTATGCAGAACGCGGAGGATCAGATTGAGGTGCGTGGGGACTTCGTCACGGACTCAACGCAGGACCACGAGGGGTACTTGTCGGCCGGCACGCTGGAGATCATGGGGGATTTCACGCAGTTGTCGACCTCCGGAAACCCATACAACTTTTACGCCGACGGCACCCACCGAGTCGTGCTATCGGGCACGGGGCGCCAGACGGTGCACTTCGACTACCCGAACCCTTCATACGGGCATTTCAATGTGTTGGAGATGGCCAACCCGAGTAGCCAGGGTGTGCTGTTCCAATCCAACCTGGTGGTGACTCGCCTGTTCTCGCATCACGGCAAGGCCTTCACCTTTGCGGGCACCGTAGAAATACCGGATTTCGACGGTGACGGCCTCAGAGACGACTTGGATCCCGATCCCTTGCATGGGGACGACGAGCCGACCTCATGCTACCCGAGTGATCATCAGATCAGCGGGGAAACCTTCCAGGATTCGCGGCTCATTCGCTCCGAGGCGACCCTCGAGACCGGTGGTAGCGTCCTGATCGCCGCTGGCGCGGACGTGACTTTCGAGGCCACGACCCGTGTCATCCTCAAGCCGGGGTTCCAAGTCAATGCCGACGGCCGGTTCGTAGCCCGGATTTCCGCCGTGGACTGTCAGACGAGCGCGGCCACCGCGGCGGATACGGGCGAGACGGAGAACGAGCCCGTAGCGGAAATCCAAGAACGGTTCAGTACCGCCGAAGCGCATCCGTTGCGCTTCGCGGATCTACCGCTGGCATCTCTGGAATTCCTGATGGCCCGCGGGATTTCCGCCGATGACCTGGCCGATCTGCAAAGCGACGCGGAAGGGAAGTACATCGTCTTCAGCACCTCATTGGGCCTGGATGTCGGGGATGACAATGAATTGAGCGATGTCTATCTCTACCGACCGTCGGATCACGACCTGCGGTGGATCAGTCGGAATCTGGATGGCACGGCGGCAACCGCCCCGAGTGACCAACCCCGCATCGACGGCTGGGGCGAGTATGTGGTCTATCGGAGCGCGTCGGACAGGCTCACCTGGAATCCCGATACCAACGGTGTGGAGGATATCTTTCTCTACGCGATCGAGGAGTGGAGCACGGAACGGGTCAGTTGGACCGAAAGCGGTGAAGAACCGACTCAAGCGTCTTCTCATCCGGATTTGGCTGGACTTGACCTCGAAATCGTCTACGCGCGCAAGGACGAGAACGGTGAAGGGGCGATCTACGGATACGATCTGGCCGTCGATCGCTTGACTCAGCGGCAAGATGACGGGCTATGCGATGCCCACCATCCCAGGTTGAGTGCCGATGGGCGGTACTTGGCATACCTTTGTGGCGTACCCGGCACCCGTGAGGAGGATTGCTCGGTGCACTTCATCGACCGCACGACGGGCCTTAGTGGCATGGAACCCTGTCCGCCACAAATCGAGGCCGGCTACCGCGTGTATTTCGATACGGAAGGCGGTGGTGTGCGTTGGTTGCTGGGGCCGGATGCATCCGGCGACCAGTATCAGTTCACCGCGAACCCCGTGTTTGATGACGCAGAAACACAGCGTCAATTTCAGTAGCACAAGAGGGTCGGGAAAGGAAAAAGGAGGCGGATCTATTCAACGCTGATCGTCGACCGGTTCACCGCCTCTAGACCTTCTCGCAGGCATCGGTCATCAGGCCGGGCTAGCCGCTCGGCCTGTGGGAGCGGCGCCCCGCCGCGACCGCTCGTCGCGCCGGGGCGGCGCTCCCACGTCGGCGTGCCGGGATGATGATCGAGGCCCTCGCGTAGCAGGCGATGGACCGCCCGCATGTGGCGCTTGCTCAGGCCAGCCATAGGCGCAGGTCCCGAATGATGAAGTTGCCGCTGTAGAGCGGGTGCGGCTCGCCGATCATGTCCAGCTCGAAGTGGCGTTTCTGCGCCTCGGGCAGGCCGTCGTAGCCGCCGATGACCTGGTAGAGCCAGCTCTCGGCATCCCAGGGCAGGGACTCCTGGCGATGGTAGTCGAGCGCCGAGATCGCCTGGGCGCTGTCGATGACTTGGCAGAAATAGGCGTCCACCGCCGCGCGGATCGGGCTGGGCTGGACCTCGAAGGTCTCCGGTGCGTGGAGCGTCAGATCGGGTGCGTCGCCTAGGAGCTGCGCGGGTCGATCCTGTTGCGACTGCGCGCGGATCTGGGCCAGGAGGGCGAGCAGCTCGGCTTCCAGGGTCGAGTCGTGGATGTCCAGAGACGCGGGGGCCAGGATCGGCGGGGCCTGATTGAAGAGTTGCGGCACCACCCGGCCGCCGGCATGGGGGCCGGCCTGGTAGTCCGGGCGCTGGGTCATGTGGAGCAGCCAGCCCTTGAGCAGTCGGGTGCGGCCGCGGATCTCGCGGAAGCGGCCCAGCAGTTCGAGCAGCCGACCCTGCACGATGCTCAGCTCCTGAGTGCAGGCGCTGAGGGTGCGCTGCAGGTTGGTCACTAGCAGGTGGCGCAGCTCGCGCAGGTCGCCGGCGGTTTCGGCCAGCGTCTCGAAGCTGACCAGCTCGAGCCCGCCGAGCAGCTCGCTGACCTGGGACTGGGTCAGCTCGTTCTCGCGGATCTTGGCGTTGAGCGTGCCGACGTAGCCGAATTCGTTGTTGATGCGACTCCAGAGCACGCGGACGCTGTGGCGCAGGGTCTCGCCGAAGGCATAGACGTGCTCCCTCAGGTCGGCCAGATGGACGTCGGCGGCGGCGTAGTCGCCCTGATGGCGGGCCTCCTTGTAGTGGTCGGCCAGGGTCATGAAGGCGGCGAGGGTGGACGCGGCGTTGGCGTCGATCTGGCGGTTGCGGTCGTTGCGCAGGGCCTCTTCGAGCAAGGCCCGAACGACGCGGCGCAGGTGCAGGTCGGCGCCGGGCTCGGGGCGGTAGAGGATGCCGTCCTTGACCAGGAGTTCCTGCACGCCGGGCTCCAGCTCATCATCCGCCAGCGAGCCGCCCAGATAGGCCTTCATGATGGGGTCGGCGTGGCGCCCGAGCTGGCGCAGAAAGCGCACCCCGGACTGATGCAGGTTGCCGCTCACAGCAGTTGGCCCTGGCTGGCGACCTCGGCCTGGGCCTCCAGACTCAGCCCCTCGGCCTCGTCGATGAAGCGGATCACCTCGTAGAGATAATCCAGTTTGCCGGTCGCCAGATAGATCTGTTTCTCCGGGTTGGGACGGATCAGGTAGCCCAGCTCGCACAGCCGCCTGAAGACCAGTTTGAGCTGGTTGTCGACCGTGGGGCTGTTGGAGCCGAACAGCCGGTAGTGGCTGATGCGCGCCAACTGCTCGCGAAAGGCCGGGGTGTCTTCGATGACGGTCTGCAACGCGTTCAGACGCACCGGCGTGCCCTCGGTGAGCGGGGCGTCCTGGGCGGCGGCCTCCTGCACCAGCACCAGCCACTCGGCGAGCGGGGTCAGGGCCTGGCAGATGTCGCGGAACTGCTGACCGATCACCTTGCGCTCGGCGTCGCCCAACTGGCGGTAGCCGCAGAAGAACACCTCGCCTTGGCCGCCGGCGCCGACTGTGGCGACCTGGCGGTTGAGTTGGCCGAGGTAGTTGTCCACCTCGTCGCGATTGCCCGGAATCGTCAGGAAGCGCCAGCCGTCTTCGTCGGTGGTGCGGCAGATGAAGGCGCCCTGGAGCAGGCGCTCGATGACCTGGCCTTTGATCGACAGCATCTAGAGGCACTCCTCGGTCTGGCGTTGGCTCAGCTTGGCGGCGATGGTGTCGATCCGGGGCTGGACCACCTGCAGCCGGCGGCTTTGCTTGTCGACGATGTAGCGGTTGGCGAACAGCCCGAGGATCTCGGAGTCCGGATTGGGGAAGGCGCCGAGCACGCGGATGTCGTTGGCGGTGCAGGCGTCGAAGATCTTCTTCACGTTGTGATGATGCAGGGTGCCCAGCTCGTCGATTGGCCAGTGAATGGTCAGCGCCGCGTTGCCGCGCAGCAGCCGGGTGAAGGCGAGCAGGAACTTGCACAGGATCAGGTAGGCCATGCCGTGGCTGGAGGATTCGTTGAGCTGGCGGTCGGTGCGGATCACCAGGTCGCTGTGACCCTCGCGCAGCCGCAGCTCGATCTCCAGCAGCGCGGCGACGCTCCCGCTCAGGGCGGAGCGGCCGATGATCTCCAGCGCGCGGCGCATGCTGCTGACATAGTCCTCGCTGGGGAGACCGCCGAAGCCCTCCTCGCGCCATTCGCGGAAGGCTTGGATGAAGGCCTTGAGATCGGGCCAGAATTCCAGCTCGGTGATGCGTGAGCGGATGCGCACCGCCGAGTCGGAGACGCCCTCAAGTGACAGGTCTTCCTCGACCTCGCGGGTGATGCGCGCGCTCTGCGCGGCGATGCGCCGGTCGATGTCGGCGAGCACGTCGTAGTAGTTGTTGAGATCGAGGCCAAACATCCGGCCTTCCTCGCGCAGGCCGGTCAGGCTCTGCGGCACCATGACCTTGAGCAGCTGTTCCAGGTGCGGGACCAGTTTGCGGTGGTCCAGGGCGGGAACCCCGTGCTCGCCGACCAGGGTGCAGTCGGTGCGGCTGCGCTCCCAGGTCTCCGCCAGGCTGGAGCCGGCGTTGCTGGCGATCAGGCTGTCGAAGCGCTCCACATGGGCCTTGACCGCATCGATCATCCGTTCGCGGGCGTAGAGCTGTTCCTCGCCCAGGCGCAGGCGCTCGTCCAGCGCGCCCTCGGGCGGGGTCCCGTCACCGGACAGCTTCAGCTCGCCGAGGCGGCGCAACAGTTTCCTCAGCCAGCTGAAGTGCTCCTGCGCCTCCTGCTGGCATGCGTTCGTCTGGCAGCGCGCGGCCTCCAGTCGGCCGCGCTCGGTCTTGAAGGCGCTGGTGGAGGTCTTGAGCTGCTGCTCCAAGAGCGCCGTCTGGCGGTGGCTCTCTTCGAGCGCACGCTGGAGCGCCGGTTTGCGTGTGAGCCAAGTGTGCTGGTACCAGTCGTCGTAGCGCAGCACCTCGGTGCGGCGCCGCTCGGTGCGCTCGATCCGACCCTCCAGGTCGCCGATCTGGCGCCGCAAGGTGGTGATGGCCTGCTCGTCGACACCGCGTGACGTCAGCTCGTCCTGGTGCCATTGGTCGCAGGCGCTCAGTTCGGTCTTGGCCTGTTGCTTGCGCTCATCGATGGCGTGGCGCACGCGCTGGATTTCGCTGTCGATCCGCCCGATCACGTGTTGCCAATGGGCCTTGAGCTCCTGCGACGCCTCCTGGTGTCTGGACAGGATGTCATCGCGCCATTGCTCGCGCTCGCGCTCCAACTGCTGCATGCGGCCCTTGAGGTCCGTCAGCGCCTTGCGGGCGTCGAGCGTGCGCTCGCGCAGTGCTTCGTCGATGCGGCTCTGCTGGGCCGCGCGCTCCTCGCGGATGCGGCGCAGGTCGTCGCGGCGATTGCCTCGGTTGGTGCGCGCGAGGGTGAGTTCGCGCTGCAGGACCTCCAGTGACTCGTTACGCTCGCCGAGCTGGCGCGCGGCGGCCTGCTGGCGATGGTTCGCGTCCTGCCTCGCGTCCTCGGCCAGTTGCAGGCGCTGGCGCAGCGCCTGCTCCGAGGCCGCATGTTCGGGGATGTCGATGGCCGCCAGATCCAATTGCAGACCGAACAGGCTGTTGTGCGTCGGCTCGGTCAGGGCCGGCTTGAGGTCGGCGCGTTGCAGCAGGGCGGGGGCCAGCACCTTGCCCAGGCTCGTTTCCCAGCCGGACCGCTCGCGACGCAGAAATTCCAGTAGCGTGTGCTGGCCGGGATAGAGCAGGCGCTGGACGGCCTCCAGGTCGCGCTGGCGCTCGTCGAGCTGGCGCCTTGCCTCGCGCAGGGCCGCGTCGGACTCATCGCGCTGCCGACGCAGTGTCTGCTCCCCGGTCTCCAATCTCCGCACCTCGGCCTCGGCCGCATCGGTGTCGGCTTCCGCCTGTTCGCGGCGCCGATCGAAGACGGCCAGGCTCTGGCGCTCGTCCTCGGTGTAGCTGGCGCTGTCGATCTGGGTCTCCAGGCGTTGGCGATCCAGTCCGTATTGGACCTCGCGCTCACGAAAGGTCTCCAGTCCCGCTTCCCGGTCCGTCTGCTGGCGCTGTTGCAGTGCCGCGAGGGCGTCGTTTTGCTGCTCTTGCTGGTCCGTCCGTTGTTCCCGCAAGGCGTCCTGCTGCTCGCGTAGCTCATCGAGGCGCCGTTCGCGTTGATCCTTGATCCGCTGGATGCGCTCCAGATAGTCCCGCTCCACGTCCTGATGCTGATCGGTGAGCAGGCGGTAGCGGCCCCGGAGGTTGTCCAGGTCTTCGCGCCAGGCGCCGAGCTGCTCCAGGTCGGCACGGGCCTGCTCGATCTCGGCCTCCAGGAAGTCCTGGTGTTGCTGTTCGATCTGCTCCAGCTCGGCCGCGTCGCGGCCGCGATCGCCCTGGCGGGCCGAGAGCGCCAGGCTGAGATCGTCGCGTTGCTGCTTCCAGCGTTCCTCCAGTTGCGTCAGGGCCAAGCCAATCTGCGCGATGGTCGCTTCGTTCTCTTCCAGTTGCAGTTGCAGGCGGGTCTCGTCGACACGGTAGCCCAGCTGCAGGTTGCCCAGGCGCTGCTCGCAGGCCAGCAGGTCCTGGTACTCGCGCTCCAGCAGCTCGAACTCCGGGCGCATGGCGTCGAACCCCTGGATCAGCCGGCTTTCGCGAATCCAGGCCTCCACCAGCTGGGGCTTGAGGTGCGAGGTGGGCGGGCTGACCCCGTCCTCTTCCAGAATCGCGGCGATCATGGAGCGGACGGTCTCCATCTTGCCCTCGCGCGAGTGCACCGCCTGGGCGAGCTTTTCGATATGGCGCAGCGCCTGTCCCGGCTCGCACAGCGAGAACTGGCGGGCGAAGGCGCGCAGCTCGGCGCTGTTGGCGCTCGCGGCGAGCTGGACGCGGTCGTTCTGCAGGATGGCGCGGTAGTCGCGGGTGTTGAGCAGTCGGGTCGTGCCGACGTCCGTCTGCTTCAGCCGCCGGCCCAGCTCGGCCATGCCGAGACAGCTCAGGGTGTCGCCCTGACGGCTGCGGGTGTAGTCCGCCAGGTCGAACGCCTTCTGCACCAGCCGGTAGGCCACGCCCTTGCCGTCCGCGGCGGCGGCCAGCACCGCCTGGCAGGTCTGCCCGTCCATGCGCTGGTATTCGTAGATGATGAAACTCTGCTCGGTCGGCAGGTACCAGCGCTCGAAGCTGTCGCGGGTCGAGGGCACGACCCGGCTCGGATATTCGCCATAGAACACGGGCACCAGCCGCTGCAGGGTGGTCTTGCCGGAGGCGTTGGTGCCGCAGATGTTGGTGTGGGCATCGACGACCAACTCCACGACGCCTTGGAGATGGGTGTTGATCAGGATGATGCGATTCAGACTGGGCATGCGGGTCCTTGCGTGAAACGGGGCGGACGGCGGGTGATGGGGAGATCGAGGAGGGGCGATTCTAGCGATTGGACGCGCATTGGTCCGATCACGGCCGCTCGGATGCGCAGGGTAAAACAAACCGGGGCCCGTGCGGGGTTTTCCGCGGGTCGAGATGGGGCTGTGCTGGCGGCGATCGCGACGATGACTCCTGGGTGTGTGATCCCGAAGCCGTTGAGACGCTCGCCCTGCTCCGGCGAAGGGTCATTGGAGACTGGCGCCCGACGTCAGCGAGTGCCGAGTTGCTCCAAACCTCTTCGACCTCTGGGACCTCAGAATCGGAGATCGAAGGTCGCGCCGAGGAATGGCGTCGACCCGTAATCATCCCGTGCCAAAAGCCGGCCGCTGGCGTCCTCCAGACGCAGCTCGCCGTTGATCTTCATCCCCGTGACAGCGCTGATTCGCAGGTCCCTGCCTCGGGAGTAGGTGGCGCTCACATACAGGGGTATGGAGCGGTCTTCGCCGACGCCATCGGGAGCCTGACCTTCGTCGTCCAGGCGGAATCGGAGCGATTCGTACCGACCGCCCAAGCCAAGGCTCCATGTCTCGGACAGGCGATAGTTGAGCGTCAGGCCGGGGCCTTGGGTGGCGCCGAGCCCGCGCCCGGTCTCCAGGGCGAGGCGGTCGGTGATCTTCCAGTCGATGATCAGGATCGGCAGGACGTTGACGCTGTCCTCGAGCTGGCTGAAAACGCCGATGCCAGGCCCGATCGTGAGACTGTCGTTGAACCGGTAGGAGACGCCGCCAAGCGCGCCCGCGGTCGCCGCGTCCCCCGCGCCTGATTCGCCGTAGTAGCGGAGGGTGGGGATGGCGAACAGCGTCCATTGCTCGTCGAAGCCCCAGGTGACGGGAACGCTGAATCTGAGCTGATCGATGCGTCCCCAGGGCTCGTCGGCGAGGCCAACCCCCCCAGAGAAGTCGTAGCGATCGGTTCCGCCTCCGACCGAGAAGGAGACGCGGCGCCGCGGCCCCATGCTGTAGGTGACGCCCGCTTCGAGGAAGAAGCGGTCCACGTCGAAATCGCCCCCGCCCTCAAGGTCGCTGTCGAACTGGTGGACGTAACCGCCACGGGCGAACGGGGCCCATTCGGATTGCCGTCCAGGCCGCTCGTTCGCGGTGTCCTCGGCGGCGATCAAGGTTCCGGGGCAAAGGACCGTTGCAATCGTCATGGTCGATAACCATGCGTGGATTCCCGGCTTGCGGGTTCTCGTCGTCCGTTTCTCGGCGTTGTCGTTTTTCATCTGCGTTTTTCCCTGGCTTAGCCGTGTGTGGGGTCAGAGCCGTGTGTGTGGGGGCAGGTCTCGTATCATTGCAACCCCTTTCGATCGACGTGGCGGCTCGGGACGCGGAGCCTTCGGATTGGCTTCCACGCTGGAGCTTGGCAGCGAGGACGCTGCGAGAGGCGCGGCTGTGCCCTCGGTCATTGGCGCCGGCTGGTTGGACGTTAGCCGGCGCTGCGCGGGCAGGACGACTGGTGCGATCTCTCAAGCCGCTCGCGGCACCAGATCCCGATAGGCGTGCCAGGTGGCATGGCCCACCAGGGGGACGGCCAGGAAGAGCCCGAGATAGAAGGTCAGGAGTCCAGCCCCGACGATGGCGACGAGCAGTACGGCCCAAAGCAGCATGGGCAGCCAGTTCTGGGCCACGGCTCGCACGCTGGTCCGCATGGCGGTGAAGCCGTCCACCGGGCGGTCGATGAGCATGGGGATGGTGATGGCGCTGACGCAAAAGGCGCAGGCGGCGAAGAAGGCGCCGACCAGGACGACGGCAATCACCAGGGGCATGTGCTCCCCGGACAGCACCACGGTCGGGATGAAGTTGCTCCAGGTGGGGAAGGGGTCCTGGTAGAGCATGATGAACAGAAAGACCGAGGCCAGTATCCACAGCTGCATGATGATCAAGAGGAACCCGGTCGCGATGCCGAGCTGACCCTGATTGCGCTTGACCGCCTCCAGCGCTTGGCAGCGTGCCAGGGACTCGCCCCGCTCCAGGTGGTCGCTCATCCGGTAGAGCCCGATGGCGAGCAGGGGCGCCATCAGAAAGAACCCGGCGGTGAGGAAGGGCACCAGAAAGCTGAGGCGGCCGAGCAGGGTCAGCAGGAAGATGGAAGCGCTCAACGCCACGATGCCGGCGCCATACCTCAGGCTGTACAGAGGGGCTGCCCGGATATCCTCCCAGCCCTTTTCCAGCCACCGCCAGGGGTGCCGCAAGGTCACCCGATTCACGGGCGGGTCCGCCTGATCGAGCGGTGCCTCAAAGGGTGTCTCGTTCATCGCTCATCCTCCTCATGCCCTCTGCGGGGCTTGGTCGTGATTGCTAGCCTGTCGCCTGCTCCTCGGTCTTCTTGCCGCCATTCTCGCGCCCGCGCGTCAAGCGAGCATGGGTTTTTTTCAATTGACGGCGCAGTTGCTCACTTTCCTCGTCCAGGAAGTCGAGGAAGGCGCTCGCGACCACCGAGAGCTCCTTGCCCTTCGCGTAGGCCACATACCACTTGCGCTCGAGCGGGAATCCTTGCACATCGAGAATCCGCAGCGGCGATTGCGGCCCTTCTTGTGCCAGGGTGTGGAGCGAGAGCACGGAGAGGCCGAGCTGGCCGTAGACCGCATGCTTGATGGCCTCGTTGCTGCCCAGTTCCATGCGCACCCGCGGCTTGAAATCGGACTGCTCGAAGCTTCTGAGCACGACATCCCGGATGCCCGAGCCAGACTCCCGCATGATGAAATGCTCGTCGGCCAGGCGCGCGACGGGGATGTTGCGCTCGGCGGTCAGCGGATGATCGCGGTGCGCGATCACGTGGAGCGGGTTGGGGGCGAAGGCCTTGGTGATCAGCTCCAGATCCCGATCGGGGATCTGCCCGAGGATGTAGAGATCGTCCTTGTTGGCGGCGAGACGCTCCAGCACGCTGTCGCGGTTGGTGACCTTGAGCGCGACGTCGACGCCGGTGTGGCGCTGACAGAAGCGTCCGAGCACCTCGGGGGCGAAATACTTGGCGGTGGTGATGACGCAGAGGCGCAGATAGCCCTGCCTGAGTCCCTTGAGGTCGGCGACCTTCATCTCGAAGCGGTCGAGGACGTCGAGGATCGACTTCACCGCGGTCTCGAGCTCACGCCCTGTCTCGGTGAGATAGACGCGCCGGCCGATCTGCTCGAACAGCGGCAGGCCGATGACGTCCGTCAGCCGCTTGATCTGGGTGGAGACCGTGGGCTGGGTGAGATAGAGCTCATCGGCCGCCTTGGTGAAACTGCCGAGGCGGGCGATCGCCTCGAACACCTGGAGCTGGCGCAGACTGACGTGACGGACGAGATTCAGCATGGGGTCGAACATCTTCGGCTCTCGATGGCTCCGATGATAACGCGCGCTCCAGGGGTGCTGGCGAGGCGATCGATCCCGCGATGAGGGTCGATCTCGTCAATCGGGCCAGACACGCTGGTTGGAGCGATAGTCATGGTCGTAGGGCCTCTGGGCCGCCGGCTTGGCGCGCGGCCGTCGAGCGGCTGGACGCTTTACTCCGCTTGGGCCTGCCTTGGTCTTGGCGCTGGGGGCCGCGGCGGGCTCGGCCGCCGGTGGCTCGGGTGGGGCGATGGGTGGCTCTGTGTCATTGGTCATGGTCCTGATCCCCGAATCGCGTCAGCTCAAGAAGCCGCCGGAACGGCCGTGATGAGGGCGTCGATCTGGCGGGCGAATGCCCGATGTTCCGGCAGGATCGCGCCCGCGTCCTCGTCGGTCTGGATGGTGAGGCTCACGGAGGTGCGCCCGAAGCTGATGTCCGGGTAGCGATTGGCGGCCTCGCTGATGTCAGCCAGGGCCTCGAGGAATTCCCGAGTCTGCTCGTAGTCCTCGAACTCGATGCGGCGCTCCAGGCGCGCGGGGCGGTTGCGTTCTTTCCAGGTGGCTGCTTGAGTGGGCATGGGATCCTCGTCGGTCTTTGTCAGTTTGGTAGTTTGGTAGGATGGGCAAAGTCCGTGCTCGTGCCTCAAGTCGATCCGCGGCGCTGGGCGGACGTGCCCATCTTTGGCGGCTCGGAGCTGGGATGATGGGCACGCCCGTCGATCCTCAGCGCGGCGAAGCCAAGCGCATCGCGCGGGCTTTGCCCATCCTACGGGTTCTTTGTCAGGTGTCAGGTGTCAGGTGTCAGGTGTCAGGTGTTGATGGGTGTCGTGCGTCCAGTGCCCCATGATGCCGGGCGGGGGCAAGCGCAGCTGTTGCAGCCAGGCGTCGAGTTGACGGACGTGGCCCAGCTCCTCGTCGTGGAGGGTGGCGAACAGGGCCTGGTCGTCGGGCGCGTTGATCAGCGCGCAATATTGCGCCGCCTCGCGATACAGCTCGACCGCTCGCTGTTCGAGCAGACGATCGGCCTGCAGCAGCTCGATCAGCGACAGGCCAGCCCGTACCGGGGTCAGCTGCGAGGCGTTGGGGATGGCGCCGAGCCTGAGCAGGCGCGCGACCAGCCGCTGTGCGTGCTCCTGCTCCTCGTTCGCCTCCTGGCGGAAGTGACTGGCCACTTCCGCCATTCCCCACAACTCCGCCAGACCGGCATGGGTGAGATATTGCTGTACCGCACTCAACTCGTGGCTCAGGGCGCGGCCCAGATACCCCAGCACTCTGGGGTTCACGATTCCGGGGTCTGCGATCATGGTGCTCAATCCACGTTTGCGCGCTTGACGAGGCGATGGCTGGCGCGGCCGGCTGGCGGTCTCTCAGCCATGCGATCGGCCAGTATCGCCTAGGACCGGCCGTGTCCGCCGTCGGTGTCACCCGGTTGCTTGGGCAGCACCGGTTCCACCTCGCGATGGGGGCGGGCGATGATGTGGGCGGCGACCAGTCCGTCGCCCACCCGCTCGCAGGCATCGGCGCCGGCCCGCACGGCGGCGTTCACCGCGCCGGTCTCGCCGCGCACCAGCACGGTGACATAGCCCCCGCCGACGAACTCCCGGCCGATGAGGCGCACCTCGGCAGCCTTGGTCATGGCGTCCGCCGCCTCGATGGCGGGCACCAGTCCGCGCGTCTCGATCATGCCGAGCGCGATTCCATAATTTTCACTGGCCATGGTTGTCGTTCCTCACATCAAGAAAATCGTTACATCAAGAAGATCGTTACATCGAGAACTCATCGGTCGGGTGGACGCGCCGGGGCGACGTCCACCGAATCGCATGGCGGCCTTGGTGGACTGCGCTGTGCTGGCCCACCCGATCGTCTCGGCCTAGGCCGCCTCTTTGGTCTCTGGGCTGCCCGTCGGCAGGACCGGCTCCACCTCGCGGTGGGGGCGGGCGATGATGTGGGCGGCGACCAGTCCGTCGCCCACCCGCTCGCAGGCGTCGGCCCCGGCCCGCACGGCGGCATTGACCGCGCCGGTCTCCCCGCGCACCAACACGGTGACATAGCCCCCGCCGACGAACTCCCGACCGACGAGGCGCACCTCGGCGGCCTTGGTCATGGCGTCCGCCGCCTCGATGGCGGGCACCAGGCCGCGCGTCTCGATCATTCCCAGTGCAATTCCGTAGTGTTCGTGGGCCATTGTGTGACTCCTCTGTTTTGGATAAACCAGCCTGTGTTTTGGATCAATCAGCCTGCTCGAAAAAAGCCGCCCCGCGCGATCGGATGCTTGGTGTCGGGCGTCCGAGCCCGCGCTGGGGTCAGTCCCCCTCGGAGGTCGCGCCCTCCTCCCAGCGATCGATGATTCCGCCGATGCTCAGATCGGTGAGGATCTCGCTCCCGACCGCGAGACGCGCGGCCGAGCCACTGATGGTGAAGACCCAGTTGCCCGGACGGGTGCCGACGGTGTCGACCGCCACCGCCCGCTCGCCCTGGGGGCCGCGCAGGACCCGGAACGAGACGCGCGCCAGACCGGGTATCCGGCGCGTGCAGACCAGTGAGTCCTCGACTTGCATGATGTCCATGCTCACTGCCCCTCCCAGTGATCGATGATCCCGACGATGGTCAGGTCGCTCGGGTAATCCTTGTGGCCGGCGGCCTCGCGCGCCGCCGAGCTGCCGACGCAGATCACCCAGTCGCCGGGCGTGCAGCCAACGGCATCGACGGCGACCAGCGAACTCCTGCCGTCGCGCACCACCTGGAGGTGGCGATGCTCCAACCCGGGGATGCGATTGGTCGCGACCAGCGGTTTCTCGACCTGGCAGATCTTCATGCGTCCCTCCAGGTGCTCGGCAACGAGCTTCCGACACATTCGATGGAGCCGGCGCGACTGGTATCGCGCAGAGTCCAATAGGTTTGGATCAGGCCGCGCTCGGCGAGATCCGGATAGCGTTTCAGGATCGCCTCGGCGATCCGCGCGCAGCGTTGGATGGCCCGCTCGCGCGCCCCGGGCACCTGGCCCGCGTAGTGGAAGCGCAGCACGATGGGGACGGGCAGCCCGTGCGCGACGTTGAGCCGGCGGAAGATCTTGATGCCGACGTCCAGGTTGGGCGCCCCTTCCTCCAGTGTGCGCATGAAGGCGAAGTAGGTCAGATTGCGCAGCTGGATCTCCTCGAAGTCAGTGCCGACCCCGATGAAAAGCTCTTGGTGACCGGCGTCCGGGTAGTGCTCCCCGACATGGGTCCGGACATAGTCGATCTGCGACAGGTTGTTCTCGATCAGCCTGGCCATGAGATCCCGCATGCCGGTCTCCGGGGTGGGACCGCCGTCGCGCGGCCGGGCGATCTCCTCGCGGATCCGGGCCCGCGCCGATTCGGGATCGAGCCCTGCCGTCGCGCGGTAGAGTCCGCCGGCATCGACGAAGCGATCCAGATCCGGCTCCCCGGCGCCGTTCGGCAGGTGGATGCGCAGGCGGTCGGTGTCGGTGTCGATGCCGATCAGCAGCGTCGCGATCGAGGCGCCGCAGCAATGGGTGTTCTCGACGGCCAGGCGGAAGGCCCGCAGCTGCGCGAGCCCCGCCGCCGCGGCTTGGCGCGTATCGCTGCCGTGTGCCGCGCAGCCTTGGTGATCGGGGTCGCGGCTGCTGTAGTGATAGGCCGCCACCTTGAGATACCGGGTCGGTGCGTCGGCCAGATTGGGCACCCCCTCGCGGAAACGGCTCAGCTCTACCGCCGCCCACCGCTGCAGCGCCTCCTCCACGTCGAAGAGGGCGCCGGCGGAGGACCTGCGCTGCACCGCCCCCATCGGGAGGCGCAGCACATAGCTGATGGTGTGCGCCAAGCGCCCGTCGGCGCAGGGCGTGACGTTCATGGCGTGGAAGCCGCAACGCAGCAGGAACTCGTGGAAGTCCCGCGCCTGAGGTTGGGTCTCCAGCGGATCCGCCGTGAAATAGTCCGTGCTCATGGCGCGGAAGGTCTCGAAGGTGGCATGCGCGAAGAGCGAGCGCATGTCCAGCCGATCCACCCAGGCATCCGCCAGGGGGCCTTCCGGCAGACCGAATCCGAGGGCCGTCCGCGCGGTCTCCTGGGCCGAGCGCTCGAAGTCAGGCTCATGCTGACGGGCGGCGATGGCCCTGAGCGTCGGCACGATCCGCGCGAAGGCGCCCTTCACGCGCGTCTCGTACGCCCACAATTGGCGGTTCCGGTCCGCTTGCGTCAAGGGATGCGGCGCGCCCGGCTGGCGGCGGGCACCATCCTGGCGCCCCCCATCCTGGCCGGCTTCATCCCGAAGCCCTTCATCGCGGAAAGCCTGGTCCCGGAGTGCTTCATCGGGGCGCGCGTCGATCGGGCTCGACGGGGCCTCCCACCAGGTGGCGTCGGCCGGGGCCGCAACCGCCGGCGCGGGTTGCGCCGCCGGCCTGGGGCGGGCGTTGACGCCGCTCCACATCGGGGCGCGGGCGCGGCGGCGTGACTTGGGACTGGGCTTCATCTTCATGGCTCCTTGGCGCTCGCGCTCAGCCTCTGGCTCCGCCGGACAGGGTCACCAGCGCGCCTCGGTCGGTGCTGCCGCTGCTGCCCGTGATCTGCAGCTCGGGCGCCTTGCGTGCCTGGGCGTCGCGATAGGCGCGTGCCCCGGCGAAGGCTTCCATGGGCGTCCCCCGACGGGTCGGGTTACGCCCGAACGCGGAGGTGCCTTCGGTGCCCGTGACCCGCTCGTTGCGTCCCCAATCGTCGCCCGTGATGCGCGTGCCTCCATCCATGCCTTCGCCGGTGATGCGCGGGCGTGGCTCTTCGGCCGGTTGTTCGGGCGCGGTCATGGCCGGCACCGCTGGCTCCATCGCCAATGCCATCGCCATGGGGCTTGCGCCGCCAGGGTGCGGATCCGCGCCGCCGGAACGGCGCAGGCGGAAGTCATTGGTTCCCGTCACCACGCCACCGGCCATGTTGAAGGGCCCCGTGATGCGGCTGCGCGTCTCGTCGTAGGCGGTGCCCGTCACCCGGCGCTCGTCGGTGCGGCCCTGTGCCGAGCGCGCCGGCGTGTTCACGCTAAAGGCACGCCAGTTGCCGCCGTTGAGCGGCTGCGGGAAGTCCGCGCTGCCGGGCGTCGCCGCCGAGCCCTCCCCGCAGGCGGCGAAGAACTGGTCCTGACCGAGATAGGGCGTCCCCGTGACCGACTGGCAGGCACCCTTGGCGGCTCCGCTCATGACGCCGCCGATGCCGGGCTGGATCCCGGTGAGCCCGGCGCCGGGGGTGCCGTGCCGCGCGGGGGCGCTTTCGGTCATGGCCTGGGCGATCTCGGGGCCGCAGTGCGCGAGCACCGGGCCGGCGCCGAGATAGGCGGTGCCGGTGACGATCTCGCAGGCACCAGGCTCGTCGCCCGTGACGCGCTGCGAGCGGCCGATCTGACTGCCCGTGACCTGCTGACCGTGCCAGGTCGCGTCCACGCCGACCTTCTTGCCGCCGAAGGGCTCGGGCGAGGTCTTGCAGTGGCCTTGGAAGTGCTCGCTGCCAAGGTACTCGTTACCCGTCACGCGTTGGCAGGTTCCGGCCTCGTTGCCGGTCACCCGTTCGCGGCGCCCGATCATGGAACCGGTGACCGACTGGCCGCTCAGCGTCTGTGTCTGTCGCACCTTGGGCGGGGCGCCCTCGGGGCCGGGCGCGGTGTAGGGCGTGCCCGTCAGTTGACGCCCGGCGCCGGTCTCGTCGCCCGTCACCTTGGTGCTGCGTCCGACCTGGGCGCCCGTCAGGGTCTGGCCCTGGTTGGTGAGCGTCGCCGCGGCCTGGCGGCCGGGCGCCGCCACCGGTCCCTGGCCGCAGAATTCCTGGAAGACCTCCGCGCCCATGTATTCGGTTCCGGTCACGGCGCGGCAGGCCCCTGGCTCGTCGCCCGTCGTGCGCCTGCCGCGGCCGACCTTGGTGCCGGTCACCTGTTGGCCGGAGGCGGTTTCGCTCAGGCCGACCTTGGCGGGCGCGGGGTCTGACTCCGCCCGCGTCTGACGGCGGGTCCGCCCGCTCGGCCGCGGACCCGTGTCGCCGCATTTGCCATGCTCGCAGCGCTCCTCGCGAACCCGCTTGGCGATCTCGCGCGAGCTGACACCGGCATTGCGCATCAGGGACGTGGTCGCGGCGTTGCGCGAGCGTCCTCCCATCGCCTCGACCCCGGAGCGCCCCCGGTCCGCCATGGCGGCGCGCCGTGCCATGGAGAGCAGCCGCCCGCGCGAGGCGGCTGCCTTCTTGCCGTTGGCTGTGCGCGGACGGCCCGAGCGGACGCGCCGCTCGCTGGTCAGCGCTCTGTCCTTGGCGGGCTCCATGGTTAGGTGTCGGGCCTCCTCGGTCGCGGGCGTGGAGCGGCTGGCGCGCGGCGCCGGCGCTTCCATGCCGGAGATGGCGCGGCGGCGGGCGATCGCCGCCTCACGCCCGGCGAGACCGCGCGTGTCTGCCCCGAGATCGCCCTTGGAGGTGACCTGCGCCGCCGACTTGCCTCGCGTGAGCCGTTCGCGCCGCTGCATGGATCGGGCGCGGCCCTGACCGACCGCCGGCTGGCGGTTCCGATCGCTCTTCCGTGGCCGCTCGGCCCGTGGCGCGGGCGGGCTTGGTGTCGGCGCGCTGTCCGCGCGAGCGGCCTCGGCGCGTTCAGGTCTGTGCTCCGGTTTGCGTTCCGCGCGTGCGCCGGCCCTTGGGTTCGGCGCGCTGCCCGCGCCCTGTGTCTTCCCGCCGGCGGCGATGGCGCGGCGCTTGGCGATGGACGCCTCGCGTCCAGTCAACCCTCGTTCGCTTCCAGCCTTGTCCATGCTTGCCTCTCGTTGCGTTCTGCGTGTCTGAATGGCTCGCCCGGCCACTAGGCCGCGCGGTACACCAGGAAGGCGTGTCCCTTCGTCTGGGCGTAGGTGTCGTAGCCGACCAAGCGAACGTGGTGGTCTGGATAGCTGCGCCGGCAGGCCTCGATCTCGGTGAGGATCACGTTGGGATCCTGCTCGCCAAAGAAGGGCATCTTCCACATCGGCCAGTAGTACTCGAAGGCCTTGCTCGGGTGCTCATGCTCCAGCGAGGCGTTCCAGCCGTTGTCGAGGATGTAGAGAATCTGCTCCATCACCTCGTCGCGGCTCAGTGGGGGCAGATAGGAGAAGGTCTCGTAGCGTCCTGTGGTGGCGTGATCGCCCATGCTGCTCGCGGTGCTCATGTCGTCTCTGTCCTCTCAGGTCGGATGGGGGCTGCGGTCTCGGGTGCCTGGCGGGCGCGTTAGGCCGCGTCCAGTTTGTCCACCACGTCGAACTCGAACTTGATCTCTTTCCAGGTCTCCATGGCGGAGGCCAGCTCGGGGCTGTGGCGGGCCGCCTCGGTGAGGATTTCGCGGGCGTTCTTCTCGATCTCGACACCCTCGTTGCGCGCCTTGACGCAGGCCTCGGTCGCGACCCGGTTGGCCGCCGCGCCGGCCGCGTTGCCCCAGGGATGACCCTGGGTGCCGCCGCCGAACTGGAGCACCGAGTCGTCGCCGAAGATGGCCACCAATGCCGGGATGTGCCACACATGGATACCGCCGGAGGCGACCGCCATGACTCCGGGCATGCCGCCCCAGTCCTGGTCGAAGAAGAGTCCGCGCGCGCGGTCCTCGGGGATGAAGGACTCGCGCAGGGCGTCCACGAAGCCCAGCGTCGACTGGCGGTCGCCTTCCAGCTTGCCCACCACGGTGCCGGTGTGCAGGTGGTCGCCGCCGGAGAGGCGCAGACACTTGGCCAGCACGCGGAAGTGGATGCCGTGCTTGGGGTTGCGGTCGATAACGGCGTGCATGGCGCGGTGGATGTGCAGCAGCATGCCGTTGTCGCGACACCAGTTCGCGAGACTGGTGTTGGCCGTGAAGCCGCCCGTGAGGAAGTCATGCATGATGATGGGCGCGCCAAGCTCCTTGGCGAACTCCGCGCGCTTGAACATCTCCTCGCAGGTCGGCGCGGTGACGTTCAGGTAGTGACCCTTGCGCTCGCCGGTCTCCTCCTGCGCCTTGCGCACGGCCTCCGAGACGAACTCGAAACGGTTCTGCCAGCGCATGAAGGGCTGGGAGTTGACGTTCTCGTCGTCCTTGGTGAAGTCCAGGCCGCCGCGCAGCATCTCGTAGACGGCGCGGCCGTAGTTCTTGGCCGAGAGTCCGAGCTTGGGCTTGACGGTGGCGCCGAGGAAGGGGCGGCCGTACTTGTCGAGGCGGTCGCGCTCGACCTGGATGCCGTTCGGCGGGCCGCCGCAGGTCTTGACGTAGTGCAGTGGGAAGCGGATGTCTTCCAGGCGCAGCGCGCGCACCGCCTTGAAGCCGAACACGTTACCGACCAGCGAGGTCAGCACGTTCACGATGGAGCCTTCCTCGAACAGATCGATGGGGTAGGCGACGAAGGCGTAGAAGCTCTCGCGGTCGCCCGGCACGTCCTCGATGCGGTAGGCGCGACCCTTGTAGTAGTCGAGGTCGGTCAGGAGGTCGGACCACACCGTGGTCCAGGTGCCGGTCGAGGATTCCGCCGCCACGGCGGCCGCCGCCTCTTCGCGCGGGACATTGGCCTGGGCGGTCACCTTGAAGCAGGCCAGCAGGTCTGAATCCAAGGGAACATAGTCAGGCGTCCAATACGTCAGTGCGTAGTCTTTGACGCCAGCGTCATAGGTCTTGGTGCTCATGATTTACTCCGTTCTATGGGTGCGGCCTGGATGGTTGGTAAATCTAGATGTGAGTGAACGCGAATTCCAATCGATATACAGAATGCTAAAGATCGATTTCTGTCGATGGATTGGGGCTATTGGGATGCTCGAGCGCAGGTGCGCCGCGCATCCAAGCCCGGCGGGCTCGGGGGCGGCAGGCTGGACGCGCGTCGTCAGGAGGCGGTGAGGGGCGGACTGCGGCGGGTGGGTTTCGCCGCTGGCGCTGGAGTGCGCGGGAGAGGCTGATGGAGCGCGCGTCTCGCGCGGAGCGAGACTCGGGGGCCGCCGCGCGGCTGCGCGGCGCCCTTCTCGGTCAGGGGCGGGATTGGGTGTCTCGCCCCTTCAGCCGCCCGTCCGGGGCGGCTCGATCAGAGCGGATGACAGGGGCGGGCTCAATGCGGCCGGTGGACCACCAGGGAGAGACGGCTGCGCCAGGCGATGTTCTCCACGTTCAGCCGGATGTGATGGTCGGCGTGGACCTGTTTGCAGCCTTCGATCGAGGCGTAGAGGCCGCCGAGATCGCCATCGAAGCAGCTCGCCTTCCCCCACCGCTCCCAAAAGGTAAGCCGCGGCTGGACGGCGCTCGCATGCTCGATGCAGATGAAGCAGCCCTTCTGGATGCAGTGCGAGAGGCGGTCCAGGATGGCCGCTTCCCCCGGGAAGGGATGTGTCGTCTCGGTGCCCTCGGTCGCTCGTGTCTTGTCGTACATGGTTTCGTCTCCGGTGATGGTGTGACGGACGATGAAGCCAGCCCGACTGCTTGGGTCGCGGCGTTTGAGGTACGCCCTGGGCTCGAGACCAGAATAGTTCCTGAGTGCGTTAGTAGGAAATTCGGATTCACCCGTGCGTGCATCGACGTGCGTCGATGGCCCCGGTGTGGGTGAGATGCGGGCGGCACCATCAGGACGCCGCTGGCGTGGCCCGTCCGGCGGGCTCCGCCCCCGGCGGCCCGAGCAGGCGCTCGGCGCGGGCGAGCGCCTGCTCCCGGCCCGCGACCCAATTGGCCCGCGGGATCGCCTCCGCAAGTCCGAGACGCCGCAGGCGCTGTTCGACGTCGCCCTCCGCCCCGGCCAGGACCACCGCTCGCCCCGCCGCGACATCCTCCAGGATCATCGCCTCCAGGGCGAGCGAGGACGAGACGCCGAGCACCGGGACCTGGGTGAAATCCAGCACCAGCACCTGATGCGGCTCAAGGACGGCGTGCTGGCGTGAGATGGCCTTGGCCAGACCGAAGATCATCGGCCCGCCCAGCGTGAAGAGCAGGATGCGGCCCCCGGCGCGCTCCAGGATGGCCTGCCCCTCGCGCGTGAGATCGTCCACGCGCGCCGGGTCATTGGTCGCCTTCACCGACTGGCTCTGAAGCTTGCTCAGGCGGTCGATGGTGAGCACGTTGGCGATGAAGACACCGACCGCCACGGCGGTGATGAGGTCGACGAAGACGGTGAGACCGATGACCCCGTACATGATCATCGCCGCCTTGAGTGAGACGCGGTGCGCGCGTCGGAGAAAGGACCAGTCGATGATGTCCAGGCCGACCTTGAGCGCGATCCCGGCGAGTACGGCGAGCGGTATCTGTGCCGTCAATCCGCTCGCCCAGAGCACCACCACCAGCAGAATGACCGCGCGGGTCAGGCCCGAGAGCGCGCTGCGCCCGCCGGTCTGGATGTTGACGACGGTCCCCATGGTGGCGCCGGCGCCGGGGATGCCCCCGCAGAGTCCCGAGGCCAGGTTGCCGAGACCCTGCCCGATGAGTTCCTTGTCCGAGTCGTGCTCCCTGCGGGTCATGCTCTCCGCGATCACCGAGGTGAGCAGGGCGTCGATGCTGCCGAGCACCGCCAGCACCAGCGCGTCCACGACCATCAGCTGCCATTGCTCGGCCGTGAAGACCGGCATCTGCAGCGTCGGCAACCCGCTCGGGATCTCCCCGATGCGCCGGACGTCGAGGTCTCCGACGACATGGATGGACAGCAGGGTTCCCAGCACCAGCGCGACCAGCTGAGGCGGCAGGATGCGGCGCAGCCGCTTGGGGAAGAAGAAGATCAGCCCGAGTGTCAGCGCCGCCAGCGCCGTCTCCGCGGGCGCGACCTGGGAGAGCATTTCCGGCAGGGCGTTCAGGGTACCGATGACCCCGCCCGCGGGTGCCGCCTGTCCGAGCAAGGGGCCGATCTGGAGAATCACCAGGATCAAGCCGATGCCGGTCATGAAGCCCGAGATGACCGTGTAGGGCATGAGGGTGACGAATTTGCCGAGCTTCAGCACGCCGAACAGCATCTGGAAGAGACCGGCCAGCATGACGACCGTGAAGGCCATGGCCATGCCCTGATCCGGATTCACGGCGACCAGGCTGGCAATGATGGCGGTCATCACCACCGTCATCGGTCCGGTTGGCTCCGAGATCAGCGTCGGGGTACTGCCGAAGAGGGCCGCGAACAGACCGACCAGGACGGCGCCATAGAGTCCGGCGACGGGTCCGGCTCCGGAGGCGACGCCGAAGGCGAGGGCCATGGGCAAGGCGATGATCGCGGCGGTGACGCCGCCGAAGAGGTCGCCGCGCAGGTTGTCGAATCGAATTTCGTTGAGGATTTTCATGAATCCGCACCCTTCGCAGCTGGAGGATGCGGTATCTAAAGCAGGAAGAGCGATCGATTCAAACTGATCTTTTTTATTGTAAGCATCGACAATCTTCGATGTCTGATGCGCGTTTTGCCTGCGGTTTCTCCTCGGCGGTCGTTGTCCCTCAGGTGATTCCGCGAGTTTTTCTCGGAATCATCCCCGCCAGATCTGCCAGTTTCCGCCACCGCTGTTGTCGAGCGCTTGCGCGCCACGACGATGCCCGTTTCGGGTGGCCGAGGTCATGGGCAAGGCCGAAGTCCCTCCAGTCACTTAGGCGATTTCCGGAAATGATCTTACCCAAATAGACCCGGGTCGGTAGGATGGGCAACGTCCGCGCTCCGGGCTCGAGCCCAGCCTCGACGCCAGACGGACGTGCCCATCCTGCAAGACGCCGAGCTGGGATGATGGGCACGCCCCTCGACCCTCGGCACTCCGAAAGAAGCGCATCGCCAGGGCTTTGCCCATCCTACGGGCTCGGAACCCGAGGGTATGTTGTTTCCCGGAAATCGCCTTAGGGCTTGGCGCATGCGTAGGCTTCGCTCTCTAGCTCGCGTCGAACGCACCCTCGAAGCTGTCATAAGAGGCGACTGGGGTCTCCACTTAACCGGAGTAAACTCCAAGGGTGACTTACCCTCATGCTGGCGTTGATTATCCGCGGACTGCGGGCGAGTTCCAGTCCTGGTTTCGCACCGATGCGGACTGCCTCGACTACCTGGAGTGGCTCCGGTGG
>NZ_NRRF01000027.1 GCF_016583565.1 Thiocystis violacea
TTCAGGGTCCAACGGGTGTGCGACATGTGTTGTGCAGCGAGCGCTCAATCGAGGAGCCGGATGCGGTAGTCCCGCACGTCCGGATCTGTGGGAGCCGCGGGTGCGTAAGCACCCGCGGCCACCCGGTACCGGTAGGGTGGACGAGCGAGAGCGAAGTCCACCGAATCCCGCGCCGTTGTTGGTGGACTGCGCTGCGCTTGTCCACCCTACCGAAGACGACTGGTCCGAAGGATGATCGACGTCGAGATCACGCGCCTCCTAAGCCGTCAGGAGGCGTGCGCGCCCTCTAATGAATAGCCGCGCAGATTGCGCGAGAAGTGCTCCAGCGCCTGAATGCCGGTGGCTTCCGCTTGCTGGCACCAGTCCTGGAGCATTATGAGGAGCGCCTCCTGCGTTGGTGCGCGGCGCTCCCAGACGTCCTGCAGCTGCTCTTTGAAGTGGTAGACGGTCGCCAGTGTCTGATGCTGGGCCAGCAGTTGCTCGACCTGCTGACGCGCGGCCGTATCGAGACGCCCCGCTTCCTTGGCGAGCAACCTCTGTGATCTGCGTACCAGGCGGCGGCAATGGCTGGCGTTACGGCACAGCTCGGCGCGTGCGACCGGGCGGATGACCTCTTTGCCGTAGCGCGCGATCACGTGCATGCGGCTGCGGATGACCGCGCTCAGGGTTTCCATGTCCAGCTGCTTGCCGGGGATGACCTTGGGCTTGGGCGCGACATGCCGAACCTGTGCGAGACCGACCAGGCTGAGCACGCGGATATAGAGCCAGCCGAGATCGAATTCCCACCATTTCGAAGACAGGCGGGCCGAGGTCGGGAAGGCGTGGTGGTTGTTGTGTAGCTCCTCGCCCCCGATCAGGATCCCCCAGGGCGAGAAATTGGCGGAGGCATCCGCCGACTCGAAGTTGCGGTAGCCCGCGTAGTGCCCGACGCCGTTGACCACGCCCGCGGCCCAGACGGGAATCCACAGCATCTGCACGGCCCAGATGACGATGCCGTAGACCCCGAACAGTAGCAGGTCGATCGCCAGCATCGCCCCGATGCCTTGCCAACGAAAGCGGCTGTAGAGATGACGCTCGATCCAATCCTGCGTCACACCCTTGCCGAAACGCTCCAGGGTGTCCGGGTCGCTCGCCGCCTCTCCATAGAGTTCGGCGCCCTCCGTGAGCACCTTGCGCAGGCCCAGGACCTGCGGGCTGTGCGGATCGAGCGGCGTCTCGCATCGGGCATGATGGCGGCGATGCACGGCGACCCATTCCCTGGTCACCATGCCCGTCGTCAGCCAGAGCCAGAAGCGGAAGACGTGGGCGACGATCGGGTGAAGATCCAGCGCGCGATGTGCCTGAGAGCGGTGCAGGTAGAGCGTGACCGCGGCGATGGTCACATGGGTCAGCGCCAGTGCGATCAGCACCGCCTGCCAAACGCCGATATCGAGGATGCCGTGGAGGGTCATTGGATCTCCGGGGGTTCGGATGAGAAGGAAGGAAGATCGCTGGACTCTGGCTATCTGGGGATCGGCGCATCTGACAGCGGATCACGCTCTTCAACATCGCGTCGATTGCCCGGTTTTCCAATCGCCGCCATACCCGACTCCGCCGATTTTCTCAAGACGAGATTGCCTACGCTGTCCAGGCGTGCCTTCCAGCCCGGTGCGAGCCAGGTCGTCGAGACGGCGTCCGCGACGATCGCCGCGCCTCCGATCTCCAGGCCTCCGGCCATCGCCGCCCGCGGCAGCACGCGCACGGGGGCGTCGCAGCCGTAGGCTGGCAGCGACCGCTCACCCGTGGCCCCCCGCGGCTCCACCACCTTGGGGAGCCGCGGCCTGGGCGCGGGTGCGCGGACCCGCACGCGCAGGCCGACGAGCTCGACCGGGAGATCGAGCCGATGCCCATAGGCCGCTTCATGGCGGGCGTGAAACGCCTGGATCGCGTCCTCGACCGAATGCCAGGGGAGGTTCAGGGCATGTGATTGGCCCAGATAGCGCAGATCCAGGGAGCACTCCACGCCGAGGTGCTCGGCAGACAGACCTTCGTCGATCAGTTCGGCGATAGCCTGGTTCGCAAGCGATTGCAGCGCGGATTCGACCTCCCTGTCGCCCAACTCGGCGAGGCGCCCAAGCCGTGTCTTCGTCAGGGTTCGACCCGATGGCGTGACCAGCATCCCGAGCGCCGAGAGCACCCCCGCGTGCACCGGCACCAGCGCCTCGCTCATCCCGAGCGCCTCGGCCAGGGCACACACGTGCAGTCCGCCGGCACCGCCGAAGGAGGTCAGGACGAAGTCGCGCGGATCCAGGCCGCGCTGGACCGAGATGACGCGCAAGGCACGCGCCATGTGCTCATTGGCGATGCGCAGGATGCCGAGCGCCGTTTCCTCGACCCCGAGCCCGAGCGACGCCGCCAGGCGCCCAACCGCGCGCCATGCCGCCCGCGGATCGAGCCGCATCCGCCCGCCCAGGAAGCCCTCCGGATCCAGCCGTCCCAAGACCAGATTCGCGTCCGTGACCGTTGGCTCGGTCCCGCCGCGGCCGTAGCAGGCCGGCCCCGGATGCGCCCCGGCGGACTCGGGTCCGACCAGCAGGATGCCGCCGGCATCGACGCGCGCGATCGAGCCGCCGCCCGCCCCGATGGTGTGCATGTCCACCATCGGCAAGGCGACGGGATAGCCCGCGATCCGACCGGATGTCGTCAAGCGCGGCGCGCCATCGATCAGGGCGACGTCGGTCGAGGTGCCGCCCATGTCGAAGCTCAGCAGGCGGCGGGCGGTGTCGTCAGCGCCCGCCGCAAAGGCCGCGCCCGCCAATCCGCCCGCTGGACCTGACAGCAAGAGCCGTGCGGCATGACGGGCCGTTTGCTCGGCCGCGACGGCCTCGCCGCTGCTCTGCATCACCGCGATCCGCGCACCGGGCAGACCGTCCGACAGCCGGTCGAGATAGCCCGCGACCACGGGGCCGACCCAGGCATTGATCCAGGTGGCGATGCCGCGCTCGTGCTCGCCGGTCAAGGGAAGCACCTCGGAGGAGCGGGAGACGAAGCGCCCGTCCGCGATCGCCTCGGCCAGGGCACGCTCCGCGCTGTCGTCCAGATAGGAGAAGAGGAGGTTGATCGCCACCGCCTCCGGCGCCAGGCGCTCGACGGCGGCTCTGAGCGCGACCAGATCCGCCTCGGTGAGCGGCTCGACCCAGGTTCCGTCCGCGGCCAGACGCCCGCCGGTCCCGATGCAGAGTTCGCGCGGCACGGGGGGCTGCCGCGGCGCTGGCTGCAGGTCGTAGAGGTCTGGCCGCGCCTGCCGCCCGATGGCGAGCAGGTCTTCGAAGCCGCGGTTGGTCACATAGAGGGTGCGCACCCCCTTGCCTTCGAGCACGGCGTTGGTCGCGACCGTGCTGCCGTGGACGACGCGCAGCCCCTTTGGATCCAAGCCCAGCTCCGCGATCCCCTGCAGGATCGCCCGCTCCGGCGCGTGCGGCGTGGACAGGACTTTGTGGACGTGCACCTCGCCGTCCCGCCAGAGAACGAAATCCGTGAAGGTGCCGCCGGTGTCGATACCGATGAGAATCATGGGGAGGTCGTCGCCGCTCGCGTTACTGGGTCGGTGTCAGAAGAAGCTGACCCATTGTCGCGTCGGCCGCGGGTCCGTTCCAGGGCCAGGCGTGGCCGCGAACGGCGAGCCAATCCTGGAGCTGGTCGCTGCGGTAGGGGGAAAAGCGATGGCCGGATTGGCCGAGCGGGAGCGTGCCCCGGGTTTGGCTCCAGTCCGCGGGCGTGGCGACCAGGCGCATGGAGGAGATGAAGAGACCGCGTTCCGGCTCCTGCGGCAAGGCATTGGTGACATTCACGGTGTCCGTGCTGCCGCCGACAGGCACGGGCCCCACGCTGAAGAGGGGGCCAAGCACCGGCAGACTGTCAAAGGCATGCGGGAAGGTCACGGAGCGCATCGCGCCCAGGGTCGGCAGCGCCGCTGGCTCAGAGCCCGTTGGCGAGGCGGTGAGAGCAGCGGCCGCGGCCTGGATGGCGCGCACCCAGATCTCCGCCGGTGCTTCGATCCTCGGGGTGCGGACGTCGTCCCAGAAGCTCGACTCACCCGTGCGCAGCGTCTCCTGGAGCGGGTTGTAATGAACGATGGCCAGGGACATGAGGGCCGGCAGATCGTCGCCCAGCTCGTCACCGTAGAGGGCATGGAACAGGGCCGGCTCCAGCATCTCGGCGAAGGCCGCGGACCGACTGTCAGGGGTCATGGCCCCGTCCCAGTCGCTCAGGTAGGTCGCGACCAGCTCCCAGGCGCCGACGTCGAGCGCACGGATCTCGGTCTCCGAGTCCAGCAGGGCGTCGCGCATCGCGCGGGCCTGCAGGCTGACGCGGTCGGCCTGGATGCTGGCCATCTCCTCGGTCGTGACTGTCGTCGTCTGCGCCAGCCGTTCGGCGATGCGCTGGGCGCGATAGGGCGAGTTCCAGGCGTTGCTGACCCGCACGGGATAGTCGGGCGCGGTCGAGCGGTTGTTGGCCGTGATGAGGATGCCGACGACTGGATTGGTGTAGGCGGGATTCAGCTCCTGCCCAAGGGTGCCCTGCCAGTCGTACGCCGCGAGCCAGCCCGGCGAGGGAAAGGCGCCCGTGCCCTTGCCGCGTTTCGGCAGCAATCCGGTCATCTGCCAGGCGATTCCGCCATCGCGGTGCGCCAGCATGAGGTTGGCGGCCACATGACGGAAGTCCAGGCCCGCGGCCCTGGCCTCGGCCAGCGTGCGCGCCTCGCAGAGCCGACGGACGGCGCGGAAGGAGAGATCCGGCAGATCATGGCTCTGGCGCAAGACCAAGAGGTCTTCCAGGCCGGGCTCGGGTAGATCCATCTGCGTCCCCGTGACCTTTCCGAGGATGTCGTTGAGGACGACGCCGTGGCGCGTGTGGCGGATGGCGATCCGCACAGGCGGTCCATCCTTGACCGGGATCTGTTCCCAACGGGTCTCGATGGGCGCGGGCGCGCCGCCGGCGCGCCGCACATGCGCGCCATCGTCCGTGGTCTGCTCGATGAAGATGTCCTGGGTGTCCGCGATCACCGAGGTGATGCCCCAGGCGAGCTCCTGGTTGTGACCGATCAGGACCAGTGGTACACCGGGCAGGGCGACGCCGGCGACATGCAGGCCGGGTGCAATCATCTCCAGCTCGTACCAGACGCCAGGCGTCGAGGCCGCCAGATGGGGGTCGTTCGCCAGCAGGGCGGCGCCCGAGGCGCTCTTGAGGCCGGACACCAGCCAGGCATTGCTCGCCGCGCCCTGGATCGGCAGGCCGAAGCGCGCGGGCAGCCCAAGCACCTGATCGAGACGCGGCAGATCCAGGCGCGCGATCCGGGCGGGATGGCGTTCCGCGAGGTAGCTCACCAGCTCGGACTCCACGGCGGGTGCCGGGATGCCCTCGTCGACCGGGAATAGCTCGCGCGCGAGCCTGGGGCCGATCCGCTCGGCGAATCGCAGGAAGGTCAGCTCGCCGCGCGCGTTGAACGACTGAGTCCAGGCCATATAGGCGCCGATCGCCAGGCTGTCCTCCGCCCGCCAGGGCGCCGGCTCCAGGCGCGCGATCAGATACTCGAGCGGCAGGCGTCCGCGCGCCTGCTCCAGATAGGCGTTGACGCCATTCGCATGGGCGTCCAGCAGTGCGCGATCGGCCGGCTCCAGGGCCTCCAGGCTGCGTCCTGCCTCGGCGGCGAGCCCCATGGTGCGAAAGAAGCGGTCCACCGGGAGCGCGCCCAGCCCGAACAGCTCGGCCAAGCGCCCCGCTGCCAGCCGACGCATCAGATCCATCTGCCAAAGGCGCTCGGATGCCACTACATAGCCTTGAGCGAAGAGCGCGTCCTGGAGGTTTTCGGCCTCGATGCTGGGGACTGCGTGGGGTCCGTAGCGCACGCTGACCGGGCTGGAGAGTCCTGGCAGCGCCAAGGTACCCTCATAGGCGGGCTCCGCGCGCTTGCCCAGCCAGTAGACGCCGCCGATTCCGGCGGCGAGGAGCAGGAGCAGGCTCGACAGTGCCCAGAGCAATACACGACGCAGCATGGCCTTATACACCGGATGACGGCTTCGCTAAGATCGGAGTCGCCATTGTCCCACCTGAGAGGAGTCAACGCGATGCCGACGCAACCCGATCCGCAGGCCGTCAAGGCGTATCTGATGGACCTGCAAGAGCGCATCACGGATGCGCTGCGTGCCACCGACGGCGGCGCCGGGTTCCGGCAGGACACCTGGGAGCGGCCGGGCGGCGGGGGCGGGCGTACACGCATCATGCAGGGCGGCATGGTCTTCGAGCGTTGCGGCATCAACTTCTCGCATGTACATGGGGACCAGCTCCCGCCATCCGCCAGCGCCCAACGGCCCGAGCTGGCGGGACGCCGCTTCGAGGCGATGGGCGTCTCCCTGGTATCGCACCCGCAGAACCCCTACGTGCCCTCGTCGCATCTCAATGTCCGTTTCTTCATGGCCGACAAGGAGGGCGCCGATCCGGTGTGGTGGTTCGGCGGCGGCTTCGACCTCACGCCCTATTACGGCTTCGAGGAAGACGTGCTGCATTGGCACCGTAACGCACGCGATGCCTGCGCACCCTTCGGCGCGGACCTCTATGCGCGCTTCAAGCGCGGCTGCGACGCCTATTTCTTCCTCAAGCACCGCAACGAACCCCGTGGTATCGGGGGGCTCTTCTTCGACGACTTCGACGAAGGCGGGTTCGACACGGCCTTCGCCTTTCTGCGCGGCGTCGGCGATCATTACCTGACCGGCTATCTGCCCATCGTCAATCGGCGCTGGGCCAAGACCTACGGCGATCGCGAGCGCGCCTTTCAAAAATCCCGACGGGGACGGTACGTGGAGTTCAATCTGGTCTACGACCGCGGGACGCTGTTCGGGCTGCAGTCCGGCGGTCGGACCGAGTCGATTCTTATGTCCATGCCGCCCGAGGTGAGCTGGCGCTATGACGACCATCCCGCGGCGGGCACGCCGGAGGCGGAACTCTATGAGCGCTTCCTGGTGGTGCGGGATTGGTTGGGCGAGGAAGGCGACGCGGCTGGTTAGGAGCTGTCCGTCTTCTACGTCCCGATTCGAAAGGCGGGAAGCGACGCAATTGATGGGCAGATCCTTAACGGGGCTTGGCCGTCGATGCCAATACCCTGCGGATCAGCGGCACGGTCAGGTTCGAGCGTCGAGCGGAGCCCTGAAATGGACCCTTCAACGGCCATTCGGCGTGTGGGATGCTGTGATGCCTCGGGACTGGGGCGGATCGGCTGTCCTTGAGGTCGTCCGGGTCACGGCTCCCCGCCTCAGCGGCGGGGGAATACCATCGTCTCGAAGTCCGTCGCGCGTTCGGCGCCTTCGCGGTTCAATCATGGGAATGCAGGATGAAATACGTCGAGGTCATCGCGAACGCGGGAAGCGCGGATACGATCGCTGAAGTGGCGGCGCGGGCCAAGGCCACGGATTTTCGGCTCGGCGTGGTCGGCGAGGATGGGATGCAGCAGATGCGCATGCTGGTCAGCGACAACCAAGTACAGCGGCTGCTCGACATCCTACAAACCGTGCTGGGGGCACAGCCGATGGCCCGGATCGTCGTCCTCGCGGTCGAGGTGTCCATCCCGCGGCCGGACGAGGGCGAGCGCAAGGCGGAGGACTCGGCGACAGCGGCGCGGGAGTCCCTCTACGAAGGCGTGGAGAAGAGCACCCGGCTCGATGGAAACTACTTCATTCTGGTCGTCCTCTCGACCGTCGTCGCGGCCATCGGGCTCATCGAGGACAACGTGGCGGTCGTGATCGGTGCCATGGTGATCGCACCCTTGCTGGGTCCGAATCTGGCGCTGAGCCTGGGGACCGCCCTCGGCGACATCGGTCTCATGAAGAAGGCCGTGTCGACGCTCGTCGTCGGCATCCTCATGGCGGTCGCGCTGTCGGCCCTGCTGGCCTACGTCTGGCCGAGCACCTTGATGAGCCACGAGGTCATGGCCCGCACAAATGCCGGGCTGGAATCCGTCGCGCTGGCGCTCGCCTCGGGCGCTGCGGCGGCGCTGTCGCTGACGACCGGACTGTCGAGCGTGCTGGTTGGCGTCATGGTCGCCGTGGCCCTGCTGCCGCCGGCGGCGGTGCTCGGTCTCATGCTGGGTGAGGGGCGGTTCGATCTCGCCGCGGGCGCCGGGCTCTTGCTCGCCGTCAATATCGTCTGCGTGAACCTGGCGAGCAAGATCGTCTTTGTCGCGAAGGGCATCAGCCCGCGCAAATGGCTTGAGAAAGAGAAGGCCAAGCGGGCGATGGTGATCTACGTCCTGGGCTGGGCGATCAGCCTGCTGGGCCTCGTGTTCGTGATCCTCGAGCGCGACGCGCTCATCCCGGCGAACCTGGACCAAGCCATCGAGCATCAGCTGGAGCAGTCGTTGGGCTCGGCCAAGGACTGACGCGGGCCGTCGGCCGTTGTGGTGCGCGCTTGCGGTCGGCGCGGATCCGGCTGCGTGGCCCCCGACCTCATTGGCGCAATGCGAGGGCACCCTCTACGCCGCCGGCTCCAGCGCGCGGGATCGCCCGCCAACGTGCCTTCCACACCGTCGAAAAGGCGCTCGAACCCGGTCCTTGAGGTCCGGCGGCGGCGATTGCTCGTCATGCTGTCCGACCTGAGCGACAATCGGCGCGCCTAGCCGTGAAGCCGAGCCGCTCGATCAGGAGTTTCGATGACCAGAGGCGCACAGAATCCCAGCCAGGTCGAGGAGCCATTCGTCCGTCTGGATTTCCTGGACGCATTGCGCGGCTTCGCGGCCTATTACGTGCTGGTCTACCACCTGGCGCTCATTCCCAATCCGCATCTGGCGGTGCCGGACTGGTTGGCGCTCTATGCCGGCAGCGGCGGCACTGGGGTCACCCTCTTCTTCGTGCTCAGCGCCTTCGCGCTGTCCTACTCGCTGGATGCCCGGCGCGGGGAGCCGAGTCTGACGCTGCATTTCTATCTCCGTCGCTTCTTCCGGATCGCGCCGCTCTTCTACGCCATGCTGCTGGCCTACTTCGTGCGCGATTGGCTCTTCTTCGAGACCGTCCACGGGCCGCGCGAGATCCTCATCAATGCCTCCATGCTCTTCAATCTGACCCCTGAGCATACCCTCGGCTATGTGTGGGCGAGTTGGACCATCGGCGTGGAGATCCTCTTCTACATCCTCTTTCCGCTGGTCCACCGCGCGATCCGCAACCTCGCGGACGCGGTGACGCTGTTTCTGATCTGCGTGCTGCTGTCGCAGGGCTGGATCTATCTCATCGACCACCAGGGCGCGACGCTCCTGGGTCTGACCGCCGAGCAGCTGACCATCGAGAGGAATCATGGCTTCCTGCGCCATCTGCCGGCCTTTCTCATGGGTGTCGTCTGCTATCGGCTCTACTTCGACTACCTGATCCGGCTGCGGGAGGACCAGAAACGGCGCTACGGGCGGCTGCTCCTGGTCTGCTTCGTCGTCCTCTACACGGCCCTGCTCACCGGACGCCTGGAGCCCTTGTTGTGGGATGTGCAGGTCTGGCAGGCCATCTGCTACGCCACGCTCATCCTCGGGCTCGGGCTGCGTCCCATGCGGACCCTGGTCAACCCCGCAACGGTGCGCCTGGGGAAGATCAGTTACTCGCTCTACCTCCTGCACCCGAGCCTGGTCTTCGCGCTGGCTCCGCTCTACTACTGGCTCTATGGCGTCATGCCGGGCACCTCGGCCGCCTTCTTGGCTGCCTATGGCATCACGGCCGCCATGCTCACCAGCCTCGCCTGGGTCAGCTATCGGCAGATCGAGCGCCGCGGGATCGGCTGGGGTGAGAGCGTCATCAGCCGACTTCAGGCACCAAGGCGCGCCGTCTCAGCGAACGCCTGATGCCGCGGCGCGGTGGCGCATGCGGGACGCCAACCGCGGGATCTGGTCTCAGCGCAGGTGCTCCTGCAGCCATTCATTGATCTGATAGCGGGAGCGTGCGCCGCTGAAGCGCCCGCGCTCTTCGCCGTGTTGGAAGAGGATCACGGTCGGGAAGCCGCGCACCTTGTAATGACCGGCCAGGCGCATGTTCTCGCCTTCGTCCACTTCCAGCTTGGCGAGCCGGATGCGGCCTGCCTGCTCCTCGATGACGCGCTTCAGATGCGGTGTCAGGGCATGGCAGGGGCCGCACCAATCGGCCCAGAAGTCGACGAGGACGGGATGGTCGTGCGAGGCGTCGATCACCTCGGCCTGAAAACGCTCGGTGTCAGTGTCGAAGACGTGCGGATCGGGGTGGGAAGTCTGTAGCATGTGAGGGTCCGGACGTGGAAACATGACCGGATCTTAGCCCGAAAACGCGCTTCGACTGGAGCACGCGCGACGGCTGAGCTATTTTAGACGGTTTGAAGCGCCGGGATGGTCCCGGACGCGCCGGATCCACTCCGAGGCCCCTCGACCCATGGCTGACCTTGATACGCCCCGCTCTCCCTATCCGCTGACCCGCATGCGTCGGATGCGCCGCGATGACTTCTCGCGCCGCATGATGCGCGAGACGACGCTGACCCCGGACGACCTCATCTACCCGGTCTTCGTGCTGGAAGGCTCGGGACAGCGTGAAGCGGTGGCGTCCATGCCCGGGGTCGAGCGTCTGAGTATCGATCTGCTTGTGGAAGATGCGCGCGAGGTCCGGCGTCTGGGTATTCCCGCCATGGCGCTCTTCCCCGTCACGCCGCTGTCGGCCAAGTCGCTCGATGCCGCCGAGGCCTTCAACCCGGATGGGCTTGCCCAGCGCGCCGTGCGCGCGCTCAAGGAGGCGGTGCCCGAGCTCGGCATCATGACCGACGTGGCCCTGGACCCCTTCACCACGCATGGTCAGGACGGGCTCATCGACGCGGCCGGCTACGTGATGAACGATGCCACGGTGGAAGTGCTGGTTCGCCAAGCCCTGTCCCACGCCGAGGCGGGCGCCGACATCGTCGCCCCATCGGACATGATGGACGGGCGCATCGGCGCCGTGCGCACCGCGCTCGAGGCCGCCGGCCACATCCACACCCGCATCCTGGCCTACTCGGCCAAGTACGCCTCCAGCTACTACGGTCCCTTCCGCGACGCCGTTGGCTCGGCGGCCAACCTCGGCGGCGGCAACAAGTACACCTACCAGATGGATCCGGCCAATTCCGACGAAGCCATCCACGAGGTCGCGCTGGATCTGGAGGAAGGCGCGGACATGGTCATGGTCAAGCCCGGCATGCCCTATCTGGACATCGTCCGCCGCATCAAGGATCAGTTCGGCGCGCCCACCTTCGTCTATCACGTCAGCGGCGAGTACGCCATGCTCAAGGCCGCGAGCCAGAACGGTTGGCTGGACGAAAAGGCCGTGGTGCTGGAGGCCATGCTCTCGATGAAACGTGCCGGTGCCGACGGCATCCTGACCTATTACGCCAAGGACATCGCCCGCTGGCTGGGAGAGTAAACATCGCGCGGCAAGGGATTGCCGCACCTTCCGATCAGTTGTCAGTTGTCAGTTGTCAGTTGTCAGCGACGCGCGTGCCCTGGTTTGGGATGCGGCGGCCTTCCTGCGAGAAAGAAAAGGGCAAGGCGTTGGTGCGGCGATCGATTTCGGCCGACTGCCGAACGGCAACTGACGCTCGAGATCCGACACCTGACACCTGACACCTGACACCTGACACCTGACACCTGACACCTGACACCTGACACCTGACACCTGACACCTGACATGCCCGATCGCTATGCCGTCATCGGCAACCCCATCGCCCACAGCAAGTCTCCGGCAATCCACGCGGAGTTCGCGCGCCAGACGGGGCAGGCTCTGGAATACGGCCGCATCCTCGGCAATCCGGAGGATTTCGCGGGAGATGTGAGGCGTTTCATCGCCGACGGCGGGCTCGGCCTCAATATCACCGTGCCCTTCAAGGAGCAGGCTTGGGAGCTGGCCGACGAACGCAGCCAGCGGGCCGAGATCGCGGGGGCCGTGAACACCTTGATCCGACTCGAGGACGGGCGGTTGCGGGGTGACAACACCGACGGCGTCGGTCTGGTGCGCGACCTGCGCCAGAACCATGGTTTCGAATTCGCCGGCACCCGCGTCCTCTTGCTCGGCGCGGGCGGCGCGACGCGCGGCGTCCTCCTTCCTCTGCTTGAGACTGGTCTGAGGCAGCTCGTCATCGCCAATCGCACGGCCTCCAAGGCCCTCGCGCTCGCCGCGCTCGGCGCCCCGCTCGGTCCGCTGACCGGATGCGGTCTGGACGCGCTTGCGGGCGAGCGTTTCGACCTCATCATCAATGCGACCTCGGCGGGCCTCGCCAATGCCGTGCCCAGCATCCCGGACGACTGTCTGTCGGAGCGAGGCTGGACCTACGACATGCTCTACGGCGACGCGCCGACCGCCTTTTGCCGCTGGGGCCAAGATCGCGGTGCCGCGCGTGCCCTGGACGGGCTGGGGATGCTGGTCGAGCAGGCGGCCGAGTCCTTCTGGCTGTGGCGCGGCGTTCGACCCGAGACCTCAACCGTCATCAAACAACGGCGTGGTCTGAGCTAACATAGGGGTCGAAACCGATCGACCTGGCCATGTCAGGTGCTCGGTCGGCCGACCTTCCATGACAGACTCCGGAGTCGAAGCGATGAAGACCACCGTACTGGGCTTGGGACTGATGGGCTCGGAGATCGCCTTGCGCCTGAAGCGGCAGGGGCGGGACGTCGTCTGCTGGAATCGGAGCGCGGAGCGCTCCGAAGCCGCCCGCGCGCGAGGATTGACTGTGCGCTCCACCGCCGCGGAGGCCATCTCCGAGTCCGAGATGACGCTCCTGCTCCTGAGCGATGCCGCCGCGATTCAGGCGACGCTGTTCGAGAGCGGGGAGGCGGATGCCTTGGGCGGGCGCATCCTGGTGCAGATGGGCACCATCGCCCCGCGTGAGAGTCGGGAGATCGCCGGACGCGTTGCCGCACAGGGCGGCGAATACCTGGAGGCCCCGGTGCTTGGCAGTCTGCCCGAAGCCCGCGAGGGGCGCCTCATCCTCATGGCCGGTGGCGACCCGGACCTGTTCGAACGCTGCCTTCCCGTCTTCAAGGACCTCAGTCGCGATCCTCAGCGGATCGGCGCGATCGGTCAGGGTGCGGCCATGAAGCTGGCGATGAATCAGCTCATCGCGGGTCTCACCTCCACCTTCGCGCTCAGCCTTGGGTTGGTGCGTCGCGAGGAGATCGACGTCGAGCAGTTCATGGCCCTGCTGCGTGGCAGCGCCCTCTACGCTAAGACCTTCGACAAGAAACTCGACAACTACCTGAATCATGGATACGGAGCGGCCAACTTCCCGCTCAAGCACCTGCTCAAGGACGTCCGCTTGTTCAAGCGGGTTGCCGAGGAGAATTTCCTCGACACCAGTCTCCTCGATGCAGTCGAGGGGCGATGCCGCGAGGCCGAGGCACTGGGATTCGCGGATGCGGACTACTCGGCGCTCTACGAGGCATTCTGTCCGAACCCCACGCCCCCGTCCTCTTGAGGTCCGCCACGATGCTGGAACTCCCTTTCACGCACAAGCCCGGTCGGCGCGAGCGACACCTGAAGCGCCGCCATGGCAATCCGCTCTTCGCCTGGCCGCCGGAGTCGGTCGCGCCGGAAGCCCTCCTGGAGGCGCAGCGTGCCGACCACGAGGCGATGGAGGCTTTCGATGAGCGCTTTCGCGGACTGGTTCAGCGCGCGGTCGAGCTCCCTCCCAACGCAGGCAGCGACGAAATCCTTGCCCTCAAGGAGGATCTGGAGCGGCACTACGAGCAAACCTTCGGTCTTCCCGAGGATCATGCCCAGGAGCGCCAGGCCATCGGCAAGCTGATCGGCCTCATCATGAAGGCCGTTCGGCTCGCCGCCGGCGAGGATCCGCTCGCCCGCCGCGAGCTGGCGGACGAGGAGGAGGCCCGCGCCATCCATCTTCGGCTGATCGAACAGCCGCTCGTCGCCGACCTGCTATCCCCGGAGTTACCCATCGGCCCCGAGGAACTGACGCCGGTCCTCCTGAGCGCATCAGTGACCGAGGTCGAGGCGGCGCTCGAACTCTTCGATGCGGATCAAATGACCCAGATTGCCAAGGAGGGCGCCTGTCTCGTCGATGATCGCGCGTCCAAGGGTGCGGACATGACCCAGGCGCTGGATCGGCTTGCATTGATTTTGATGCGCCTGAGATCCCACGACCAGTCGCACTGAGATGCCGGGCCGAATGAAGTCGGGAGTGTGACGCTAGGCCGCCATGGAGGCGAAGAACCGAGATCCCATGGTCCTCTGACAGCTTTCCGGAAAACGGCAATAAAAAAACCCGCACTTAGGCGGGTTTTCTGTCGTTCTTGGATGTCGCTGGGAGGGTGTTTGGTGGAGGCGGCGGGAATCGAACCCGCGTCCGCAAGCCCTCTGCCATTGGTCCTACATGCTTAGCCCGTTCTATTGTTTTTAGCCTTCCGCCGCCCGAAGGGCAGGGCGATCAGTCGGCGATTCCGAATTAGGTTTTAGCAGATCAGGTCCGGACTCCCGTCACCGCGATCCCATGTGATTTTACCCCTGGAACCCGTCGCCCATAGGCAAGTGACGGTCAGAGGCCCGCTGGGTTAAGCAGCGAGAGCGTAGTTGTCGTCGTTGGCAACTATAAGTTTGCGGATGGATTTACGAGGTAGCCCGCACCTCGGCATGCACCTCAGGTTTCGTGACCCACGTCGAAGCCATGTCGCCCCCAGGTAAGCGATTAGTCACTATAGGTGAGCTTTGGTTCCCCGGCAAGCTCAGCCGGTCTTGAAGATGCGCTCTTTTTCGCGCTGCCAGTCGCGGTCTTTTTCGCTGGCCCGCTTGTCGTGCTGCTTCTTGCCCTTGGCAAGTCCGATCTCGAGCTTGGCCCGGCCGCGTTTCCAGTACATGGCGGTCGGGATCAGGGTGTAGCCCGCACGCTCCGTCAGGCCGATCAGGCGGCTCAGTTCGGGGCGCTTGAGCAGCAGCTTGCGCGTGCGTGTCGGGTCAGGGTTGACGTGTGTCGATGCGCTTTGTAGCGCGGAGATGTGCGCGCCGATGAGGAATGCCTCGGCATGCAGGATCTTGACATAGCTCTCCTTGAGCTGAATGCGCCCGGCGCGTAGGCTCTTGACCTCCCAGCCCTCCAAGGCCAGTCCGGCCTCGATCCGTTGCTCGATGAAATAGTCGTGCCCCGCCTTCTTGTTGAGGGCGATGGTCGAACCGCTGTCGGATTTCTTGCTGCTTTTGGCCATGCGGGCAGTTTAGCGGAAAGCTGAGATCGGCGTTAAGTGGGCGCAGTGGAGCTTGTGATGCGGGCGCTGATCGTTGGAAACGCTTTGCCACTTGAAATCCGTCCAGAAACGGCTATGATGCGCCGCTCACCTCAAGGAGTACCGTCATGCGCCAGCCTCTCATTGCAGGAAACTGGAAAATGAACGGCACCAGATCCGGCGCTGAAGCGCTGATCAAAGGTGTTCTCGAAGGTGCGAGCCTCGTCGGTCGCGCGGAAGTTGCTGTGTGCCCGCCCTTCGTCTTCCTCGACGCCGCTGAGCGTCTGCTTGCTGGCAGCCCTGTTCGGCTCGGCGCGCAGAACGTTTGCACCGAGGAAGGCGGCGCTTACACGGGTGAGGTGGCTGCCGCGATGCTCGCTGAGTTCGGTTGTCGCTACGTCATCTGTGGTCACTCAGAGCGGCGTGAGTACTACGGCGAGACCGATGAGATCGTAGCAAAGAAGTTGGCGGTCACGATCGCGCACGGCATGACCCCGATTCTTTGTGTCGGTGAAACGCTCCAGCAGCGCGAGCAGGGCGAGATGGAAAGCGTGATCGCCGGGCAAGTCGATGCCATCATGGATCGGAATGGTGTGGCCTCATTCGCTCAGCTCGAGATTGCCTACGAGCCGGTCTGGGCGATCGGGACGGGTAGGACCGCGACGCCCGAGCAGGCGCAAGAAGTCCATGACTTCATTCGGCGTCGGATTGCGGGTCAGGATCCTGCGATTGCGGCGAAGGTTCGAATTCTTTACGGCGGCAGCATGAAGGCCGGTAACGCCCGCGATCTATTGTCGCAGGCAGATATCGACGGCGGTTTGATCGGCGGAGCTTCGCTGGCTGCTGATGATTTTTTGGCGATCTGTCAAGCTGGGGATGCTGTTGCGGGCTGATTGCTCAGTCTGTGAGTGACATATGCAAACAATTCTGACAGTTCTCCAAGTCTTTCTCTCCCTAGGCCTTATTGGTCTGGTGCTGATTCAGCATGGGAAAGGCGCGGATGCTGGCGCGGCCTTCGGGAGCGGCGCCTCATCGACAGTATTCGGTGCACAGGGTTCGGGCTCGTTTTTGACGCGCTTGACTGCTATCATGGCGGCCCTGTTTTTCCTGACCAGCATGGGGTTGGCCTACTTTGCCACGCAAGGTGTCGAGCCATCCGGGTTGATGGATAAGGTGGGTGATACGGCAATCATCCCTGCCATGCCGGAGACCCCCGTGCAGCCGCCCGCTCCGGCGCCGGCGACTGATGTGCCTGCGTTACCTGGCGCTCCGAATGTGAGCGGGGATTCAGTTGGGTCGGACGTGCCGCCTGCACCTGTTACCGAAACGCCAGCGGTCGATGCCGTCGATCAGCCTCCTGTCGATGCGGGTGTGATCCCCGCGCCAGGTGTGTCGACGCCGAGCGAGCAGCAAGGTGCGGACGCGAACTGAACGTGAAGAAGATTGCGTGAGTTCAATTGCGAGAGATCGGCCAATTCCTCAAAATGGCCAATGATGTAAAAAGTTATAAGCCGACGTGGTGAAATTGGTAGACACGCTATCTTGAGGGGGTAGTGGCGAAAGCCGTGCCAGTTCGAGTCTGGCCGTCGGCACCATCAGCAAACGGCATGCCATTAAAGTGGCATGCCGTTTTTTTTGCTTGGGTGTTTATCTAAATCACTGAAAAGTCTAATAGTTTGGATTGCTGATTGGGTTGACACCGCGGCGAAGGCTGCACTAGACTCCTAGTTCGGTTGCTTATATTAGAAAAATGATAGAGAGGGGACTGTGCTAGACAGCTATCTGCCAATCCTGATTTTTGTCCTCGTCGGGATATTGGTGGGGGTTGGTCCGCTTGCGATCGGTTATTTTCTCGGACCCCGCCGGCCATATGGTGAAAAAGACTCTCCCTATGAGTGTGGCTTTGAGGCGTTCGAAACGGCGCGTCTGAAGTTCGACGTCCGTTATTACCTGGTTGCAATTCTGTTCATTGTCTTCGATCTGGAGATCGCATTCCTCTTCCCCTGGGCCGTGGTGCTCGAGGAGCTCGGGATCGTCGCCTTCTGGGCCATGGTCGTCTTCCTCGGTATCCTGGTCGTTGGCTTTGTCTACGAGTGGAAGAAAGGGGCTCTGGAATGGGAATAGAAGGTCTTCTCGAAGAGGGCTTCGTCACCACCTCGGCTGATAAGCTCATCAACTGGGCCCGCACAGGCTCACTGTGGCCGATGACCTTCGGTCTCGCCTGCTGCGCGGTCGAGATGATGCACGCGGGTGCCGCGCGCTACGACCTCGATCGATTCGGCATCATCTTCCGGCCAAGCCCGCGCCAATCGGACGTGATGATCGTCGCCGGCACGCTGGTGAATAAGATGGCGCCGGCACTTCGGAAGGTGTATGACCAAATGGCCGAGCCGCGCTGGGTGATCTCCATGGGCTCCTGCGCGAATGGCGGCGGCTACTATCACTATTCCTACTCCGTCGTGCGTGGCTGTGACCGGATCGTGCCCGTGGATATCTATGTCCCTGGCTGTCCGCCAACCGCGGAGGCGCTGCTCTACGGCATTCTGCAGCTTCAGAGCAAGATTCGCCGCACCAATACTATCGCCCGCTGAGCCATACCCTGAGAACATGGTTAAACATTCCCTGACCCGCAACGCCAGGCTGGACGCGCTCGCCGCTGCGATCCGTGAACGATTCGCGGAGCAGGGGTGCGAACTGGTCGACGAGCACGGCGAGCTGACACTCATCGTCCCTGTGAATCAACTCCTCGACGTCTGCTGGATCCTGCGCGATCACGCGGATTTCCGCTTCGAGCAGCTGATCGATCTCTGCGGGGTGGACTATGCCGCCTACGGCCAATCCGAGTGGGAGACCGAAGAGGCGTCTTTCACCGGCTTCGGTCGGGGCGTGGATCGTGACCTGGACGTGGTGACCGATGATCCGAAGCGCTTTGCGGTCGCGGTACATCTGCTGTCGCTCGCCCACAATCGCCGTTTGCGTCTGCGTGTCTACGTTGGCGGCAATCAGCCGATGGTCGATTCGCTCATCCCGGTGTGGGCCGCGGCGAATTGGTTCGAGCGCGAGGCCTTCGACCTCTACGGTATCCTCTTCCGAGGGCATCCGGATCTGCGCCGCATCCTCACCGACTATGGCTTTGTGGGACACCCCTTCCGCAAGGACTTCCCGGTCAGCGGACAGGTCGAGATGCGTTACGACCCCGAGCAAAAGCGCGTCGTTTACGAGCCCGTCTCCATTGAACCCCGCGTGCTGGTGCCGCGCGTGATCCGTCAGGACAGCCGCTACGTCGGCGATGGCGTGAAAAAGGAGGCCGGCGATGCCTGAGATCCGTAACTACACCCTGAATTTTGGTCCTCAGCACCCGTCGGCCCACGGCGTTCTGCGCCTGGTGCTCGAACTCGACGGAGAGGTGATCGAGCGGGCCGATCCCCATATCGGTCTGCTGCACCGGGCAACCGAGAAGCTGGCCGAGTACAAGCCGTTCAATCAGAGTATCGGCTACATGGACCGGCTGGACTATGTCTCCATGATGTGCAACGAGCACGGCTATGTGCGCGCCATCGAGAAGCTGCTCGGTGTCGAGGCGCCGGAGCGAGCCCAGTACATCCGCACCATGTTCGACGAGATTACGCGGATCCTGAACCACCTCATGTGGCTCGGTGCGCACGCGCTCGATATTGGTGCCATGAGCGTTTTCCTCTACTGCTTCCGCGAGCGCGAAGATCTGATGGACTGCTACGAGGCGGTCTCCGGCGCGCGCTTGCATGCCACCTATTATCGGCCTGGCGGTGTCCATCGCGACCTCCCGGACCGGATGCCGCAATACGCGGGAAAGTCCAAGTGGCACTCCAAGCGCGCGATCGCCAAGCGTAATGACGCCCGTGGTGGCTCATTGCTCGATTTCATCGAGGACTTCACCAACCGCTTCCCGATGCACGTCGACGAGTACGAGACCCTGCTGACCGACAACCGTATCTGGAAGCAGCGCACGGTCGACATCGGCGTGGTTTCGCCCGAGCGTGCCATGCAGCTCGGCTTCACTGGCCCCATGCTGCGCGGTTCGGGCGTCGAGTGGGATCTGCGTAAGAAGCAGCCTTATGCCGCCTACCACAAGGTGGACTTCGACATCCCGGTCGGCGTGAATGGCGACTGCTACGACCGCTATCTCGTGCGCATGGAGGAGATGCGTCAGTCCAATCGCATCATCAGACAATGCGTCGATTGGCTGCGGACGCATCCGGGCCCCGTATCCATTGAGGATCACAAGGTCGTGCCGCCCAGCCGCGCGGCCATGAAGGAGGATATGGAAGCCCTCATCCATCACTTTAAGCTCTTTACCGAGGGCTATTGTCCGCCGCCCGGCGAGGTCTATGCCGCCGTCGAGGCGCCCAAGGGAGAGTTCGGCTGTTACATCGTCTCGGATGGTGCCAACAAGCCGTATCGTTTGAAGGTTCGCGCCCCAGGCTTTCCGCATCTGGCCGCGCTTGACGAGATGTCCAGGGGCCACATGCTGGCCGATGTCGTCGCGATCATCGGGACACTGGATATCGTGTTCGGGGAGATCGATCGCTGATGAGCTTCCGTAACCTACCCCTCGCTGTCGATCACGAGCGCGATCAGTCGTCCCTCTTCACCGCGGAGATCCGCGCCGAGATCGACACCCATGTCGCCAAGTATCCGCCGGAGTGGCGACAGTCCGCCGTGATGCCCGCGCTCAGTCTCCTCCAGGACGCCAACGGCGGCTGGTTGACGCAGGCGTTGATGGACGACCTGGCCGCCTACTTGAATATGCCGCCAATGTCGGTCTACGAGGTCGCCACCTTTTACGGCATGTACGATCTGGAGCCGCAGGGTCGGCACAAGGTCTGCGTCTGCAACAGCATTTCCTGCATGCTGCAGGGCTCCGAAGCGCTCATCGAGCACGTCGAGCACAAGTATGGCGTGAAACCGGGCGAGACCACCGCCGACGGGCGTTTCACCTTCAAGGAAGTCGAGTGCCTGGGCGCTTGCCGTGACGCTCCGGCCGTGCTGTTGGACAAGCGCTATCACGAGAACCTGTCCCCGGATGCGCTGGACAAGCTGATCGACGACTTGGAGTGAGCGCATGGTTCAGAAGCACAACAGCCAGAATCAGAACACGGTCTGCTTTCGCACGATGCACCTTGATGAGGCCGTCCGCCATACGCTGGATGCCTACCGCGGCATCGGCGGCTATGTCCAGTGGGAGCGGATCCTGCGCGAGAAGCCCGATCCGGAAGATCTCATCGAGGAAATGAAGATCTCGAATCTGCGTGGCCGCGGCGGCGCCGGCTTTCCGACCGGGCTCAAGTGGAGCTTCATGCCGCGCACGGCGCCTGGTCAGAAGTACATCGTCTGCAACTCGGACGAGGGCGAGCCAGGTACCTGCAAGGATCGGGATATCCTGCGCTACAACCCGCATCAGCTGATCGAGGGGATGGCGATCGCCGGTTACTGCATCGGCGCGACCGTTGGCTACAACTACATTCGCGGCGAGTTCTTCGAGCCCATCGCGCGCTTCGAAGGGGCGCTTGAGGAGGCCTATGCCGCGGGCTTGATCGGCAAGGATCTCCAGGGCTCCGGAATCGACTTCGATCTCTACAGTCACATGGGTGCCGGCGCCTACATCTGCGGCGAGGAGACGGCCCTGCTCGAGTCGATCGAGGGCAAGAAGGGGCAGCCGCGCTTCAAACCGCCATTCCCGGCTCAGTATGGCCTCTTCGGGCGACCGACGACCATCAACAACACGGAGTCGCTGGCCTCGGTGCCTGTGATTCTGGAGAAGGGCGGCAAGTGGTTCCTGGAGCAGGGTCGCCCCAACAACGGCGGGCTCAAACTGTTCTCCGTGTCGGGTCATGTCAATCAGCCGAACAACTTCGAGGTGCCTATGGGCACCCCCTTCCGCGACCTGCTCGAGATGAGCGGCGGCGTGAAGGATGGCAAGGCGCTCAAGGCCGTGATCCCCGGTGGGTCCTCGGTGCCGGTCGTTCCGGGCGACGTCATGATGACGGTCGACATGGACTACGACTCCATCGCCAAGGTCGGCTCCATGTTAGGCTCCGGTGCCGTGATCGTGATCGCCGAGGGAACCTGCATGGTGAAGGTGCTTTACAACCTCTCGCACTTCTACATGCACGAGTCCTGCGGGCAGTGCACGCCCTGCCGCGAAGGCACTGGCTGGCTCACGCGCGTGCTGCGTCGCATCCTGGAGGGGCAGGGCCGGCTTGAAGATCTCGACCTGCTCGAGAGCGTCGCGGGTCGCATCGGTGGGCGAACGATCTGTGCCCTCGGCGACGCGGCGGCCATGCCGGTGCAGAGCTTCCTGAAGCACTATCGGCACGAGTTCGCCTACATGATCGAGCATGGCCGCAGCATGGTGGCCTGATCCGGCTCGACCGATCTTTCCGAGGCGGGACGCGCGATGGCTTGGCGTCCTGCTGACTTAATACGCAATCCGGCAAAATGCGCCACAGCAGGTGCCGCAGTCGTTGCTTATGGGTGTCCCATTGACTCCGCTGACCGCATTCAGAGGGTCCGCGCAATTGGTGCCGATCGAGAGACCTAAATGACCGACAAGCTCAACATCGAGATCGACGGCCGCGTCTGTGAAGCGGCGCCGGGAGAGATGATCATCGCGGTTGCGGACCGCGAGGGCATCTCGATTCCCCGGTTCTGCTATCACAAGAAGCTGTCCATTGCGGCGAATTGCCGCATGTGCCTGGTCGAGGCCGAGCAAGGCGGTCGTCCCTTCCCCAAACCCGTGCCCGCCTGTGCCACGCCGGTCGGCGAGGGCCTCAAGGTTTGGACGCGCTCCCCCAAGGCCATCGAGGCGCAGAAGGGCACGATGGAGTTCCTGCTCATCAACCATCCGCTCGATTGCCCCATCTGCGATCAGGGCGGCGAGTGCGAGCTGCAAGACGTCTCTCTCGGTTATGGCGGCGACGTCTCACGCTTCGCCGAGCGCAAGCGGGTGGTGAAGGACGAGGATCTCGGGCCGCTGATCGCGACCGAGATGACACGCTGCATCCACTGCACGCGCTGCGTGCGCTTCGGTGCCGAGATCGCTGGCGTTCGCGAGCTGGGGGCGACTGGACGCGGCGAGGACATGCGTATCGGAACCTTCATCGCTCAGACCGTGGAGCACGAGCTGTCCGGCAACGTCATCGACCTCTGTCCGGTGGGCGCCTTGACCTCCAAGCCCTATCGCTTCACCGCGCGGCCCTGGGAGCTGACCGGACACGACGGCATCGCGCCGCACGACGGGCTCGGATCCAACATCCGGCTGCACGTGCGCCGCAACCAGGTGATGCGCGTGCATCCGCGTGACAACGAGGACGTCAACGAGACCTGGATCTCCGATCGCGACCGGTTCAGCTATGCCGGCCTCGCGAGTGAGGACCGTCTGGCCAAACCCATGGTGAAGGAGGAGGGGCGTTGGTGCGAGGTCGAATGGACCCACGCCCTGACGCTCGTCGCCGAGCGGCTCAAGGCGGCCGCCGTCGCCGACATGGGCTGGTTGATGGCGCCCAACGCGACGCTGGAGGAGCTGTATCTGGCGGCCCGGATCGCCCGCGGGCTCGGCTGCGCCAATATCGACCATCGGCTGCGCCAGCAGGATTTTCGCGGCGATGACGCCGATCCGCTCCTCCCCTGGCTGGGCTTGCCCGTGGCGGAGCTGGAGCTGCAGCAGGCCATCTTGCTGATCGGCTCGGACATCCGTCACGAGCAGCCGTTGCTGGCGCACCGCATCCGCAAGGCCGCCCTGGCCGGTGCCCAGGTGGTGTGCGCGAATCCGCTCAAGCTCGATCTCAACCATCCCGCGACTCAGATGATGGGTTCGCCCCACCAGATGCTCGAGGATCTTGCCGCGATCGCGAAGACCCTGGGCGCAAGCGCCTCCTCGGCGGTCAACGACTGCATCGGGGCAAGCGAGCCTACCGAGGCCCACGCGGCCGTCGCGGCCGCCCTCACCCAGGCGGGCCAGCAAGGGCGGGGTGTCGTCCTGCTCGGCGCCCTCGCGAGTGCGCACCCGGATTTCGCCCTGCTCAAGGCGTTGGCCTACGCCATCGCCGATGCGACCAAGTGTCGGATCGGCTATCTGCCTGCGGCGGCCAATAGCATCGGCGCCCATCTGGCCGGCGCGCACCCCGGACGTCTGCCCGGCGCCAAGCCAAGCGACACCCAGGGACGATCGGCCGCCGAGATCTTGAGCGCGCCATCCAAGACCCTCGTGCTCTGGGGCATCGAGCCCGATCGCGATCTGGCGGATGCCGCTGGCGCCATGGCGGCCATCGGGACGGCCGACTTCGTCGTCGCCTGCTCCGCGTTCCGCAGCGCCGCCCTGGACAGCGTGGCCGATGTGCTGCTGCCGGTCGGCGCCTTCGCCGAGACGTCCGGTACCTTCGTCAATGCAAATGGGACCTGGCAGCGCTTCCAGGGTGCGGTCGCCCCTCCCGGCGAGGCGCGACCTGGGTGGAAGGTGCTGCGCGTGCTTGGCAATCTCCTGGATCTCGCGGGCTTCGAATATCGCGACGGCGCCGAGGTGCAGGCCGAGCTGGCCGCGCTTTGCGCAGACGCGCCGCTCGACAACAGCCCGCGTGGCGATTACGCCGTGCTATCTTCGAGCGCTTCGGCTTCCGCCTCCGAGTTGATGCGCATCGGCACCGTGCCGGTCTATGCCCTGGATCCGCTAGTGCGTCGATCGTCACCCCTGCAGACCATCCCGATGCCGCGCTGCGACTTCGCCGTCTATCTGCATCCGAAGCAGGCAGCCGCGGATGGTTTCGGTCCGGGCGACATCGTCTATGCGCGACAGGGCGACACGGGCGCGCGGGCGCGCATCATCCTCGACGACCATGTGCCCACGGGCTGCGCCCGGATTCCCGGCGCGGTGGCTGGCAGCGAGGGGCTCGGGCCGCTGATTGGTCCGGTCACTCTCGAGCGCGTGACGAACCCCTAAGCCACTGGCGAGAAGCGACGAGACGACAAAGATGATTGAGCTTTGGAACGCACTCCCGCTGGTGATTCAGATCCTGCTGAAGATCACCGCAATTCTGTTGCCGCTGTTGGCTATGGTGGCCTATTACACCTATGCCGAGCGCAAGATCATCGGCTATATCCAGGTCCGTATCGGCCCCAACCGAGTCGGCTGGCGCGGTCTGCTGCAGCCCATCGCCGACGCGCTGAAGCTGATGATGAAAGAGATCATCATTCCGACCAAGGCGGATAAGACACTCTTTCTGTTGGCGCCCATGATCGCCATCGCGCCGGCCATGGCGGCCTGGGCCGTGTTCCCCTTCGACGAGGGGCTGGTGCTGGCGGATATCAATGCCGGCCTGCTCTATGTTCTTGCGCTCAGCTCGCTTGGGGTCTACGGCATCATCATCGCGGGCTGGGCCTCCAACTCGCGCTATGCGCTCCTCGGCGCCATGCGCTCGGCGGCTCAGATCGTCGCCTATGAGATCGCCATGGGTTTCGCCCTGGTCGGCGTCCTGGTCGCCGCGGGCAGCTTGAACCTGGGTGTCATCGTCGAGGCGCAGCAGGGCAATCTGCTGACCTGGTTCTGGCTACCCCTGCTGCCGCTGTTCGGGGTCTACTTGATCTCGGGCGTGGCCGAGACCAATCGCGCGCCCTTCGACGTCGCCGAGGGTGAGTCGGAGATCGTTGCCGGTTTCCATGTGGAGTACTCGGGAATGGCCTTTGCTGTCTTCTTCCTGGCCGAGTACGCCAACATGATCCTCATTGCGGCCCTGACCGCCTTGCTCTTCATGGGCGGTTGGCTGTCGCCATTGCCGCAGGCCTGGACGGGCGACCTTTGGATCCTGCAGGACGGCTTCCATTGGCTGCTGCTTAAGACCTTCTTCTTCATGTTCGTCTTTCTTTGGCTGCGGGCGACCTTTCCCCGCTACCGCTACGACCAGATCATGCGCCTGGGCTGGAAGGTCTTCATTCCGATCACGATCGTCTGGATCCTGGTCGTGGCGCTCGCGGTGGTCTACCGACTGCCGCCTTGGTGGTCCGCCTGATCTGGAGACACAGGATGCTGAATACCGCACGCGACTATCTCCAAAGCCTCATGCTGGTGGAGCTCTTCCGGGGGCTGCGCCTGACGGGCGGCTATCTCTTCAAGCGCAAGTTCACCGTGCAATACCCGGAAGAGAAGGCGCCGATCTCGCCGCGTTTTCGTGGTTTGCATGCGCTGCGCCGCTATCCGAACGGGGAAGAGCGTTGTATCGCCTGCAAGCTCTGCGAGGCCGTCTGCCCGGCGCTGGCGATTACGATCGAGGCCGAGCCACGCGCGGACGGGACGCGCCGCACCACGCGTTATGACATCGACCTCTTCAAGTGCATCTACTGCGGCTTCTGCGAAGAGTCCTGTCCGGTCGACTCCATCGTCGAGACCGGCATCTATGAGTACCACTTCGAGAACCGCGGCGAGAACATCATGACCAAGGAACAGCTGCTGGCGATCGGGGATCAGTACGAAGCCGACATCGCCGCCGCGCGCGCCGCCGATGCGCCTTATCGCTAGCCGCGCCCCGTCGCCAAACGAGAAGCATCATGGGCTTTGAAAAATTCCTCTTCTACGTCTTTGCGCTAATAACCCTGTGGGCCTCGGGGATGGTCATCACGCGGAAGAATCCGGTGCATTCCGTGCTCTTCCTGGTGCTCGCCTTCGTGGGTAGCGCGGCGCTCTGGGTGCTCCTGGAGGCCGAGTTCCTCGGGATCGTCCTGGTGCTGGTCTATGTCGGCGCGGTGATGGTGCTCTTCCTCTTCGTGGTCATGATGCTCGACGTGGATATCGCCACCTTGAGAGCGGGTTTCATCAGCTACCTGCCCGTGGGCATTCTCATCGCGTCCGTGATGGCGGCGGAGATCTTCCTCATCGTCGGTCCGAGCAATTTCGGTTTGGATGCCTTCCCGGCGCCAGCGCCAGCCGGCCCGGATGCCACCAATGCCGCGGACTTGGGGCGCGTGCTCTACACGGTCTACCTGTATCCGGTCGAGATCGCCGCCGTGATTCTGTTGGTCGCCATCGTCGCGGCCATCCGGCTCACGCTGCGTCGCCGCCCGGACACCAAATACGTCGATCCGTCCCGCCAGGTCCGGGTCAAGAAAGGCCCTGGTCGCGTTCGTCTCGTGAAGATGGCGGCGGAGGATGTAGCTCCGGCGACGGTGGGCGGAGCTGACTCGAATGTGGGGGAGAACTCATGATCGCGCTCTCGGATTACCTGATTCTGGGCGGCTTGCTCTTCTCCGTCGCCGTTGCCGGTATCTTTCTGAACCGCAAGAACGTCATCCTGCTGTTGATGTGCATCGAGCTGATGCTGCTCGCGGTGAACATGAATTTCGTCGCCTTCTCGCACTTCCTGGGCGACATGACGGGGCAGGTCTTCGTCTTCTTTATCCTCACCGTGGCCGCCGCCGAGGCCGCCATTGGCCTGGCGATCCTGGTGGTTCTCTTCCGCAACCGCAAGACCATCAACGTCGAGGATCTGGATGCCCTCAAGGGATGAGGCGCGTGCCTGGCGCCTAGCGTCCAGTTGGATCCCGTCTATTCAAGCTAGCGAATGAGCCGACACTAGAAGATGGAAAACGTCTACATAACTATTGTGCTCGCGCCGCTGATTGGCGCCATCGTCGCCGGGTTCTTCGGTGGCCGGATCGGGCGTCGTGGCGCGCACTCGGTGACCATCGCCGGCGTGGCCGTTTCGGCGGGGCTCTCGCTGTGGGTGCTCGCGCGCTTCATCTGGAGCGACGCGGCGGTCTTCAACGGTGCCGTCTACAACTGGATGGTGTCGGACGGCATCAGCTTCGAGGTCGGCTTTCTGATCGACAAGCTGACCGCCGTGATGATGGCCACCGTCACCTTCGTCTCGCTGATGGTGCACATCTACACCATCGGCTATATGGCCGATGACGAGCACAACTGGCCGCACGGGGCCTTGTCCGGCAAGAACAGCTATCAGCGCTTCTTCAGCTACATCTCGCTCTTCACCTTCTCCATGCTGATGCTGGTCATGTCGAACAACTTCATGCAGTTGTTCTTCGGTTGGGAGGCCGTGGGCTTGGTCTCCTACCTGCTGATCGGCTTCTGGTCGACGCGTGAGAGCGCCGTCTTCGCGAACCTCAAGGCGTTCCTCGTCAACCGCGTCGGCGATTTCGGCTTCATTCTGGGCATCGCGGCCGTCGCCATGTATTTCGGCTCCATGGATTACGCCGAGGTCTTCGCGGCGGCGCCCGGGCAGGCCGAGACGCAGGTCAATGTCTTCGGCGGTGTCTCGCTGATGACGCTCATCTGCATCCTCCTCTTCATCGGCGCCATGGGTAAGTCGGCCCAGGTCCCGCTGCATGTCTGGCTGCCGGATTCCATGGAGGGTCCGACCCCGATCTCCGCGCTCATCCACGCGGCGACCATGGTCACCGCGGGCGTCTTCATGGTGGCGCGCATGTCGCCCCTCTATGAACTCTCGGAGACGGCGCTCAGCTTCGTTCTGATCATCGGTGCCACCACCGCCTTCTTCATGGGGCTCATTGGTCTGGTGCAGAACGACATCAAGCGTGTCGTGGCCTACTCGACCCTTTCTCAGCTGGGCTACATGGTGACGGCGCTGGGGGCCTCGGCCTATGCGGCGGGCATCTTCCACCTGATGACGCACGCCTTCTTCAAGGCGCTGCTCTTCCTCGCGGCGGGCTCGGTCATCATCGCCATGCACCACAAGCAGGACATCCGTCTCATGGGCGGTCTGTGGAAGCACATGCCCCTCACCTGGGTCACCGCGCTCTTGGGCTCGCTCGCGCTCATCGGCTTCCCGGGGTTCTCCGGCTTCTTCTCCAAGGATGCGATCATCGAGGCGGTGAGTGCCTCCCATGTTGCCGGCTCGGGTTATGCCTCGATCCTGCTCACGGCGGGTGTCTTCGTGACCGCGCTCTACAGCTTCCGCATGTACTACCTGGTCTTCCACGGCAAGGAGCGCATGGACGAGCACACCAAGCACCATTTGCATGAACCCCCGTGGGTGGTGACGCTACCGCTCGTGATGCTCGCCATCCCCTCCGTCTTCATCGGCTGGTATGCGATCGAGCCGCTTCTCGTGAGCGATTGGTGGGTCTCGGGCGATTGGAATCCGATCTTCGTCGCTCATGAGCACGATACCCTCCACCACCTGCGCGAGAACTGGCACGGTCAAGCGGCCTTCGTGCATCACGGTCTGGGCGCACTGCCGTTCATCCTGGCGATGACCGGCGTGGTGCTGGCGACACTCGTCTGGTGGCTCGTCCACAAGTGGAATCCGCGCATCGACGAGCAACTGCAGACCCTGGGCGGCCCGGTGACCCGGATCCTGCAGGACAAGTACGGCTTCGACGACTTCAACCAGCGGGTCTTCGCCGGCGGTGGGCGCAGCCTGGGGCGCGCGCTCTGGATCACCGGCGACCGCACGGTGATCGACGGCGCCATCGTCAACGGCTCCGCGCGTTCGGTCGGTCGGATGGCCCAGCGCTTCCGCCATCTGCAGACCGGCTATCTCTACCATTACGCCATTGCGATGATCGTCGGGCTGATTGGCCTCCTGACGCTCTTCGTGACGCTTTGACGCCGAAGGGAGGCGACCCAGCATGAATGAGTTCCCCCTGCTGACGTTGACCATCTGGCTGCCGATCCTCGGCGGTCTGGTGGTGCTGGCGAGCGGCGACAAAGAGCAGAACCTCTCGAAGTGGACGGCGCTTGCCTTCGCGATCCTCACCTTCGTGGTCAGTCTTGGACTCTGGGTCGGCTTCGACTCGGGCACGGCGCAGATGCAGTTCGTCGAGCGCGCGGCCTGGATCCCGAGCTTCAACGTGGAGTACTACCTGGGCGTCGACGGCATCTCCATGCCGCTCATCGTCTTGACGACCTTCATCACCATCTTCGTCGTCATCGCGGGCTGGGAGGTCATCACCTACAAGCCGACCCAGTACCTGGCGGCCTTCCTCATCATGGAAGGGGTCATGGTCGGCGTCTTCTCCTCACTGGACGCCATCCTCTTCTACGTCTTCTGGGAGGCGATGCTGATCCCGATGTTCATCATCATCGGGGTCTGGGGCGGGCCGAACCGGGTCTACGCGACCATCAAGTTCTTCCTCTACACCTTCTTCGGCTCGGTCTTCATGCTGATCGCGCTGATCTATATGTACTTCCAGTCGGGCAGCTTCAGCATCCTGGACTTCCATGCGCTGGAACTCGGCATGACGGCGCAGAAGCTGATCTTCATCGCCTTCCTGCTCGCTTTCGCCGTCAAGGTGCCCATGTTCCCGGTCCATACCTGGCTGCCGGACGCCCACGTCGAGGCGCCCACCGGGGGCTCCGTGATCCTGGCGGCCATCATGCTGAAGATCGGTGGCTACGGCTTCCTGCGCTTCTCATTGCCCATCACGCCGGACGCGAGTGCGTCACTGGCCTGGCTCATCATCGCCCTGTCGTTGATCGCCATCCTCTACATCGGCTTCGTGGCGCTGGTGCAGCAGGATATGAAGAAGCTGATCGCCTACTCATCGATCGCCCACATGGGCTTCGTGACCCTGGGCTTCTTCATCGTCTTCACCATCCTGGCGAATCCCGATGTCTCGGGCGGCTCCGTCATGGGGATCGAGGGCGGCATGGTGCAGATGATCTCGCACGGCTTCATCTCGGGCGCGCTCTTCCTCTGCGTCGGCGTGCTCTATGACCGCGTCCACTCGCGTGAAATCGCCGATTACGGCGGCGTGGTCAATACCATGCCCTGGTTCGGCGCCTTCATGGTCTTCTTCGCGATGGCGAATGCGGGTCTGCCCGGCACATCCGGCTTCGTTGGCGAGTTCATGGTCATCCTGGCGACCTTCCGGGCCGATTTCTGGTGGGCCTTCCTCGCGGCGACCACGCTCGTCCTGGCCGCGGCCTTCACCCTCTGGATGGTCAAACGCGTCGTCTTCGGCGAAGTCAAGAACGACAAGGTCGCGGCACTCAGCGATCTCGATGTCCGTGAGCGAATCAATCTCGGTGTCCTCGCCGCGGCCGTGCTGGCGCTCGGTCTCTGGCCGGCGCCCTTGATGAATGTCATGCACGCGACGGTCGAGAATCTGGTCGATCAGGTCGCTGTCTGCAAGCTACCGACGGCGGAGAGCGGTGAGTGCGCGCGCTCTCGGACCGAGCAGGTCGCCGCGATCGTGAGTCAGCCCTAGCCGATTGCACACCGCCGTCGCGCGTATCCGAATCGAATTGGAATAAAGACATGCATTTCGACGCCGCCAATCTGGTACCCATCCTGCCGGAGATCACCATCCTGATCACCGCGTGCGTGGTGCTCATGATCGATCTCTATCTCAAGGATCAGGATAAAGGGCTCAATCACACCCTGACGCTGGTCGGAATCGCGATTGCGATCGCCTTGACCGGGGCCGTGGGGGGCGGCGAGGCCCAGGTCTTCTTCGACGGCAATCTCGTCCGCGATGCGCTGAGCGATCTGCTCAAGGGCTCGGTTCTTATCGTGAGCCTCCTCGCCTTCGTCTATGTCCGCGCCTGGCTGCAGGATCGCGGCATGCTGGTCGGCGAGTTCTATGTGCTGGGTCTTCTGGCGATCCTTGGCATGCTCATCATGATCTCGGCCAACAGCTTCCTGCCGCTCTATCTCGGGCTGGAGCTGCAGGCCCTGTCGCTCTATGCCTTGGTCGCCTTCGATCGTGACTCGCCGAAGGGCGCTGAAGCGGCCATGAAGTACTTCGTCCTGGGCGCCCTGGGCTCGGGCATGCTGCTCTATGGCATCTCCATGATCTATGGCGCGACCGGCTCCATCGAGTTCGCGCCCGTGGCGCAGGCGGTGTCCGAGCAGGGCATGTCGAACAAGGTGCTGGTGTTCGGCATCGCCTTCCTGGTGATTGGCATCGGATTCAAGTTCGGTGCCGTACCCTTCCACATGTGGGTGCCGGACATCTATGAAGGCGCGCCGACCCCGGCGGTTCTCATCCTGGGCAGCGCGCCCAAGATCGCCGCCTTCGCGCTCGCGGTCCGCATGCTGGTCGACGGTCTGAGCGGCCTGCACGCGGACTGGCATCAGATGCTGGTGATCCTTGCCGTGCTCTCCATGGGACTGGGTAATCTGGTCGCGATCGCCCAGTCGAACATCAAGCGCATGCTGGCCTACTCGACCATCTCGCATGTGGGCTTCATCTTTCTCGGACTGCTCGCGGGGTCCGCGCAGGGCTATGCCTCGGCGATGTTCTACTCCATCGTCTATGCGGTGATGGCCGCGGGTGCCTTCGGCATCCTGCTGATCCTGAGCCGTGAGGGCTTCGACGCGGAGCGCCTGGAGGACCTCAAGGGGCTCAACGATCGCGATTCCTGGTACGCCGCCATGATGGCCTTGATCATGTTCTCCATGGCCGGTGTGCCGCCGACCGTCGGTTTCATGGCCAAGCTGCTGGTGTTGGAGGCTGTCGTGCGGATCGACATGGTGTGGCTCGCGCTGGTCGCCGTCTTCTTCTCCATCATCGGCGCCTTCTACTACCTGCGGGTGGTCAAGTTCATCTACTTCGACAAGGCGGCAGACGATGCCCCCGCACTCTCGACCACCGGCGGCGTGCGTGTCGCCATGTCCATCAACGGGCTCGCGCTGCTGGTGCTCGGGCTCTTCCCCGCAGCCCTGCTGACGCTCTGTCAAGCGGCCTTCGCCTGAAGCGGCGCATTCCCCGCCGGTCGGCGGATCGGCCGGCGCTGCCCGTCTTGGCCGTGGTCGCCACCGCTGACTGCCGCGTCAGCGGCGACGCGCGGGGCAGGGCTAGGGCTCACCCGTGAGTTGTGTCCCAATAGCCGCGCAAGCTACCATGCCCATGTTCGTTCTACGCCTTCGATAAGTGGAGTTGGAGCATGTTTCGCGGCAGCATCGTTGCGCTCGTTACACCCATGCATGCAGATGGGGAGGTCGATGACGCGAGCCTGAAACGTCTCGTCGATTTTCATGTCGCCGAAGGGACCACCGCCATCGTCTCGGTCGGGACCACCGGCGAGTCGGCGACTCTCGACGAGGACGAGCATTGCGCCGTCATTCGCCGAACCGTCGAGCTGGCGGCTGGCCGCATCCCAGTCATCGCCGGCACTGGCGCCAACGCGACCCGCGAGGCCATCGTCCTCACGCGCTGCGCCAAGAACGCCGGTGCCGATGCCGCGCTCTTGGTCACGCCCTATTACAACAAGCCGACCCAAGAAGGCCTCTACCTGCATCACAAGGCCATCGCCGAGGCGGTGGATATCCCGCAGATCCTCTATAACGTGCCTGGCCGCACGGCCTGCGACATGCTCCCGAGCACGGTGGCGCGACTCGCCCGGATCGCTGGTATCGTGGGCGTCAAGGAGGCGACCGGCGACCTCAGCCGCGTCAAGGCGATCCGCGAGAGCTGTGGTGATGGCTTCGCCATCTACAGCGGCGACGACGCATCGGCCTGCGAGTCGATGCTGCGCGGCGCCGATGGCGTCATCTCGGTCACCTCCAATCTCGCCCCGCGCCAGATGCAGGCCATGTGTGAGGCGGCCTTGAACGGCGACCGCGAGCGGGCGTTGGCCATCAATCTGACCCTAGAGCCCCTGCACCGCGACCTCTTCGTCCAGTCGAATCCCATTCCCGTGAAATGGGCGGTCGCCGAGCTGGGCCTGTGCTCCAAGGGGATTCGTCTTCCGCTGACCTGGCTGAGTGACGACTGTCACGACCGCGTCCGGCAGGCCATGGCGCGTGCCGGCCTGCTCTGAGGTGTCCGGAGCTGGGCGGCAAGCTGGGTGATTACTTCCACTGAGAGACCTATGACTCCTAGACCAGGCTTGAAGGCCGTTATGCGGCTAGCGGCGCTCCTCCTGCTCGGCCAGCTCCTGGGCTGCGGCTCGAGCACGATCAGCGACGCCTTGCCGGATCAGCGCCTTGTCTACAAGAAGCAACGTGAGGCGGTCAATAATCTTGAGATCCCGCCGGACCTGACCTCCGGGACCTACAACGACGCCCTGGATATTCCGGAGGGCGGGGTGCCGACAACCTTCTCCGAGTATTCCGGTAGCCGCGCCCAGCGTCAGCGCGTCGCGGCGAGCGGGGACGTGCTTCCCGACCTGCCCAATGTCGAGTTGAAACGCCGCGGGAATGATCGTTGGATCGAGGCGCAGGCATCGCCTCAAGCGGTCTGGCCGAAGGTGATCGCCTTCTGGCGGGAGCAGGGCATCCTGCTGGTCGAGCAGAATCCGACGGTGGGGCTGATGCGAACCGATTGGCTGGACAACCGCGCGGAGATTCGCAAGGACTTCATCACCCGCATGGTCAGCAAGGTGATCGAGGGCGCCTATTCGACCTCGACCCGTGACCAATACAGCCTGCGGATCGAAGAGGGGCTGAAGGCCGGCACCACCGACATCCACATGACGCATCGCGGGATGGAGGAAAAGCTGGTGCCGGATGGGATCGGCGACAGCAGCCGAACCATTTGGGAGCCGAGCGGCAGCGACACGGAGAAGGAAGCGGAGATGCTCCGGCGTCTCATGGTCTACCTGGGCGCGTCGCAGCAACGCGCCTCCGCTGGCTTGACGGGTACGGAGAGCGCACCGGCCGCTCCGAGTTCGCGCCTGGTGAGCGAGGGCGGCGGTCAGGTCATTTTGATCCCCGAGGAATACCGCAGCGCCTGGCGCAGGACCGGTCTCGCGCTGGATCGCGCCGGTTTTGCCGTCGAAGACCGCGACCAGAGCACGGGCGTCTACTACGTGCGTTATGCCGGGAACGAAGGGCGTGGCGGACCCGAGGGTGGGCCGCCGTCTGGCGAGAAGAAACGCGGGCTGATGTCGCGGATGGCGTTCTGGCGCAAGGACGACCTGGACAAGGTGCGCAAGTACCAGATCAAGGTCACAGGCAACGAGACGGAATCTCGCGTGCGCGTCCTCGATGATCAAGGCAATCCAGAGCAGTCAGCGAATGCGCAGCGCATTCTGGGGCTCTTGCAGGATCAGATGCGTTGATCCTGTAAAAAGCGGCTGATGCCGGAACGAGCCGCCAACGCTGGGTCTTGTCGTGGCATCGCGTTCGATTCCATTGCGTCTGCTCCCCTGCTAAGGATCTGTCAATCAATGGTTTCCCGCTTTTCTGGTCACGAAGCTCCAGCTTCGTGACCTCAGCGATGAAGCTCTGCTTCACGACGTCGGCGGCTTCCGGTCCTTGATTGGCTCGATCCAGTCGCTGATCCTCGAGCTCGCGAAGCGGAGCCTCGTCTCGCGGATGACGAAGCTGGAGCTTCGTCACCAGGCTCGAATCGGGACGTAGACGATGGACAGTTCTCACGCGATAACCGATCCAAGCGCGACGCGACATGGTGCCACGTGGCTCTGGGTTCTCCGTGCCAAGCTGTCGCCCGAGTAAACAGATGGTGATCGATCGACTGCAATCCGCATCCTCTGCCGTCATCGCGCAACAGCTTGCGCACCGTTCCATCCGCGCCTTCACCGAGGTGCCCATCGCCCGCGAGATCCTGGAAGCCCTCATCAGGGCCGGTCAGGCCGCGGCGACCTCTAGCTTCGTTCAGGCGTATTCCGTCATCCGCGTGACCAGGCCGGAGGTCCGGCAGGCCATTGCGGCTCTGGCTGGCGGCCAGGTCTGGGTCGAGCAGGCGGCCGAATTCCTGGTCTATTGCGCGGACCTGCGGCGTGGCGATCTGGCTTGCCGGCAAGCCGGGTTGGGCGCTCTCGAGGGCTATGTCGAGCATGGCCTGGCGGCTGTCGTCGACGTCGCACTCATGGCGCAGAACGTCTTGCTTGCCGCCGAGTCGCTGGGGTTGGGTGGTGTCTTCATCGGCGGGATTCGCAACGATCTGCCGCGCGTTGCCGAGCTGCTCGAGATTCCCGAGAGGGTCGTCCCTGTCTTCGGGATGTGCCTTGGTTGGCCTGCCGATTCGCCGGAGCAGAAACCGCGCATGCCGATGGATCTGATCCTGCATCAGGAGATCTACCAGGAGCCGAGCGAGCAGGCCCTTCGGGACTATGATCGCCTGATGTCGGATTACTACCAGACGCGCGCGTCGAACCGCAAGCAAGGGGTCTGGTCCGAAGCGACGGCCAAGGCCCTCCAAGGTAAGAAACGTCCCGGTATCCTCGCCTTTCTGCGGCGCCAGGGCTTCTTCCTTCGATAACCCTAGATCCGGCCGTCTGTTCAAGGTCGCGGCTGGCTAGCGGATCAGCAGGATCAGCCTCTCCGGACCATGGACGCCATAGGCCAGTGTTTGCTCGATGTCGGCGGACTTCGACGGCCCCGAGATGAGCAGCGCATTGGTCGGCATCTGCGCTGCCCAGCGCTCTTCGACCATGAGTGCATGCAGGGTGGAGACGATCTGTCGCCGTTCGAGCAGGACGCAATGGATCGGTGGGACGAGAGAGAGCAGCCGCGGCTCCGCCGGGGTGGGCCAGAGCACCAGCGAGCCCGTCTCGGCGATGCCCGCCCGGGCGCTGGTGAAGCTGGCATCGGCCTCGTCGAATAGCCTGTCACGGGTTGTCTCGATCGAGCCTTCCCACGCCACCAGCTCCGGCGCGCTGTCCGGCCAGCCGGCGGTGAGTTCGCCGGTCAGGGGCCCCTTGGCGCCGTAGTAGAGGCGACGGGCGCTGGCCCGCGTGAGTTCTTCGGCGAGGCGCTGGGGCCATGCGTCGTCGACACGATGGACCTCGGTCCGCACGGCCTGCATCATCTGCTCGAGTCGATCGACGGCCTCCTCCTGAGACCATTCGAAGCGTCTGACCGGTATTGCGGGGGCGCGGCCCTTCGCCGCGGCATGGACACGCAACCCCTGGAGGATGCGACGGCGTGCGTCAGTCATTGGCGAGACCCTCCTCACGGACCAGGGCGTGCAGGGAACGTGGTGCGATCCGTGGGGCGGTGCGCGTTCTGTTCCAGGGGCGGATGGACAGCCCGACCAGTCCGCGCATGCGCCTGATGATCCAGGTGACGCGGCGGTAGAGTGCCGGATGCGCGTGCGCTGTCGCCCAGGCGCGCCAGATGAACCCCTCGATCCGAATGCCGGTGCCTTTCCCGCGCTGGGCTTCGGCGTGCTCGAAGCGGAGTCGGTTCAACAGCTGCGGGATGGGGATGCGCACCGGGCAGACCGCGCTGCAGGCACCGCAGAGCGTCGAGGCTTGCGCCAGCTCCCCCTGGCGCTCGAGACCTTGGAGCTGGGGCTCGAGAATCGACCCGATCGGGCCTGGATAGACGGTGCCATAGCCGTGTCCGCCGATGCGCACGTAGACAGGACAGTGATTCATGCAGGCCGCGCAGCGGATGCAGCGCAGGGTCGCGCGCAGCTGAGGGTCGGCGTGGATGCCTGAGCGGCCATTGTCGAGCAGGACCAAATGGACCTCGCGCGGCCCGTCGCGCTCATCGGGTTTGCGCGGACCGCTGATCATGTTCACGTAGGTCGTGATCGGTTGACCCGTGGCGCTGCGTGTCAGCAAGGTCAGGAGGGGGGCTAGATGCTCCAGACGGGCGATGACCTTCTCGATGCCGGTGATCGCGATATGCACATCCGGCGCCGTGGTGCTCAGTCGCCCGTTCCCCTCGTTCTCGACCAGGCAGAGCGTGCCCGTCTCGGCGACCGCGAAGTTGACACCCGAGAGTCCGATGCGCGTGCCCTTGAAGCGCTCTCGCATGACGCGCCGCGCCAGGGCCGTCAGGCGCTCGATCTCCTCGGTATAGGGCTCGTCCGGATAGTGGCGGCTGAACAGCGCGGCGATCTCGCGCCTATCCTTGTGGACCGCCGGGGCGACGATGTGTGAGGGATGCTCCTGGGCGAGCTGGATGATGAGCTCGCCCAGGTCGGTCTCGATCGGCTCGATGCCGTGCGCGCTCAGGCAGTCGTTGAGCCCGATCTCCTCCGAGACCATGGACTTGCCCTTGATGACCGCCTTGCCGCCATGGCCTTGGATGATCGTCAGGATGATCGCGTTCGCCTCGGCGGCATCCCGCGCCCAGTGCACCTGAATGCCATTGGCGGCGCAGCGGCCTTCCAGCGCCTCCAGCAGCTCGGGAAGATTGGCCAATGCATGATCGCGGATCGCCTCGCCCTGATCGCGCAGCCGTTCCAGCTCCTCGACGTCGGGAAAGGCCGCGCGCCGTTTAAGGATGAGACCATCCATGGCGCGGCGGATGTTGGCGCGGACGCGATCCCTGCCGAGGGCCTGGGTGGCGCGGACACGAAGCTCGGTGCGCATGTGGATCATCTCCCCTGCTCTGATCAAGGCGCGGCGGCATGCGCTTGGCAAGCGGCCTGACCTGGAGAGGATGTGCGCTCATGTGTCCGCGCGCAAGTTCTCGGTCTCGCGGGTGAGACCTGCCGCGTTGGCTCGGTGCTTTCGAATGCGGGTGCTTTCGAATGCTATAGTTTGAGCTTTCCAATGTCCGCCATCCCTGGAGGCCAGTCCCATGGCTGCGAAAAAGATACTGATGCTGGTCGGCGACTATGTCGAAGACTATGAGGCGATGGTCCCCTTCCAGATGTTGCAGATGGTCGGTCACGCCGTTCATGCGGTCTGCCCCGGCAAGCTGCCCGGCGAGCATGTCCGCACGGCCATCCATGACTTCGAGGGCGATCAGACCTACAGCGAGAAACCCGGCCACAATTTCGCCATCAATGCGGACTTCGCGACGGTCGACCCCTCGAAGTATGACGCCCTGGTCATCCCGGGCGGACGTGCTCCGGAGTACCTCAGGCTGAACCCCAGGGTGATCGAGATCGTCCGGCACTTTGCGGCGGGCGACAAGCCCATCGCCTCCATCTGCCATGGGCAGCAGATCCTGGCGGCCGCTGGCGTGCTAGAGGGGAAGCGCTGCACGGCCTACCCGGCGGTGCGTCCTGAACTCGAGGCGGCCGGCGGCACCTGGTGCGAGGTCAACGAGGCCGTCTCCAACGCGTACTCCGACGGCAAGCTGGTGACGGCCCCTGCCTGGCCCGCGCATCCGGAATGGATCCGCAAATTCCTCGAGGTTCTGGGAACCCGGATCGAGGCCTGAAACACGGATGCGTCAGCGGGTTTTCGTCTATGGCACCTTGCTGCGGGGAGAGGTCAACCATCACCTCCTGGAGGGTGCCGAGCGGCTTGGCGAGTTCCGCACCCTGCCTTGCTACAGGCTCTTCCTGCTCGGCGCTTATCCGGGCTTGATCAGGGGCGGTCGCAGCAGGATCGTCGGAGAGGTGTATGCGGTGGACAGCGCCTGCTTGCGCGGGCTGGATCGGCTCGAGGAGTATCCCGCGCTCTATGATCGGCAGCACATCCAGACGCCGTACGGGCGTGCCTGGATCTATGTCTACCGCGGCGGGCTGGACGGGCGTCCAGTCATTCGCGGCGGCGACTGGCGCGCCTTCGCCGCGGATCCCGCGTCGCTGCGCGCGGCGGGTGTGCGTGCCGCTCGCGATGCCAAGACCTACGCCTGGGGTCGCGCGGCTTGAGCCGACGGCTGGGCGGTGGTCGCCGCCCCTGGATGCATGGGAGCGATGCAGGAGATCGATCGGATGCCCGATGCGCGCTCAGGCAGCCTTATCATCCGCGCACCAGTCCATCATTCGAGGCGGGTCATCGATGGGTTCTGCCTCGATTCCAGCAGACGTCTGCGCGATTTCATGCCGATGGCCGTCCGCCGAGGCGGCACGCTGACGCATTCTCGACCGACAGATGACAGCAACCGGGAGACAGCATGTCCGAAGAAGGCCGTTTCACGATTCACCTGGAGCAGCAGGAAGGCTTCCAGATCAATGTGGCGTTCGACTGGAAGCGGGCGGCGGACCTGCTCATGGACGAGCCGCCGCCGCTCGGCGAGCAGCAGGGGCCCAACGCCTCGCGTGTGCTGGCCGCCGCCGCCGCCAACTGCCTGGGCGCCAGTCTCCTCTACTGCGTCTTCAAGGAAGAGCCGCCGGAGAATTGTCTCAAGGCCGAGGCCACCTGCATCATGATTCGCAACGAGCGCAAGCGCCTGCGCATCGGCGGTCTGGAGATTCGGCTTATCCTTGCCGATGTCGTCAAGGAGTCCGCCCGCTTCGCACGCTGCAAGACGCTCTTCGAGGACTTCTGCGTGGTGTCGGCCAGCATTCGGCAGGGTGTCCCGATGAAGGTGACGGTGGTCGATCAGGCGGGCGATATACTCCACAGCTCCGAGTAGCCGGGGTGTCGAGAGCTCGGGCAGGGCGCGGTCATGGATCCCGCCGCGCCCCTTGCACGGCCGAGGAGCAGGGCTTCAAGGGGCTGGATGACCGCGCTTTGGCCACCCGGTGCGCGGGAACCGACTCAGATGCACTCCCGCGCGATCTCGGAGAGCTCGACCCGCGCGCGCAGGCGCCGCGACAGCATGAAGGAGCCCATGAACTTGCGGTGCAGGAACATGGTCTCGGGGTCCGGCGCGGTGGTGAAGACGCCGGAGTGGAACAGGTCCCGGCCGCTGTGGTACACGCGCTCGAAGAGGTCCGAGGTGCCGAAGTTGTAGTGCCCCGGATGTTTCAACGGCTCCGACGCCATCTGCAGCAGATCCATCATGGCTTCGACGTGCTGCTTCGGATCGGTCTCCCCGACATAGCCGAGCCCGACGCAGGCGGCGCGCACCCCGTCGCGGTCCTCCGCGATCGCGGACCGCGCAAGGTTGCGGAACTGCGCCACCAACTCGGGTGAGACGGGCTTGGTCGCACCGAAGTCCAGGAGGACGATACGGCCGCTGTCCGCGTCATAGAGATAATTCGCGAAGTTCGGATCCGTCTGCACCAGGCTCAGCTCGAACAGCTCGCGCAGCGTCAGCCGCATCAAGAGGGTGGCGGCCCGGTCGCGCTCGGCGCTGCGGTAGTCCGGTCCGGCGAGCTGATCGATGGGGACGCCATCGGCGAAATCCATCGCCAGGATGCTGGGTGTCGTCAGGTCGCGGTGAACGCCCGGGATGACGAAGTCCGCGTCGTTGCCGAGCCGGTCGCGATAGGCATCCATGGCGTCCGCCTCCGCGGCATAGTCGGCCTCGCGGTGGAGTTGCCGACGGGCTTCGTCCAGGAATGGGGCGATGTCGATGCCCTTGGGCGCCATGCCGAGCGAGCGCCCGAGAAAGGCCAGATTGTCGATGTCGCTGTCGATGCTCTCGCGCACGCCGGGGAACTGGATCTTGAGCGCCAGCCGGCGCCCGTCCTTCGTCTCCGCCCGGTGCACCTGTCCGATGGAGGCCGAGGCGATGGGTGTGAGTTCGAAGCGCTTGAACCGCCTGTTCCAGTCCGTGCCGTACGCGTTCTCCAGCACGCGGGAGAGCTGGCTCAAGGGCATGGGCTCCGAGCGGTCTCTGAGCGCGGACATGATCTCGGCCGCCTCGGGCGTGAAGATGTCCGAGCCGTCCATGGACATCAGCTGCCCCATCTTCATCACCGCGCCGCGCATGCGCGCCAGACGCTCGGTAAAGCGCCGCGTATGCTCCGGCGAGAGCTGGATCCGCGCCGGTTGCCCGCCGTTGCGGGTGCGGGCGATCTCGATGAGGCCCTTGAAGCCGACGCCCGCGGCCAGGTCGCCGGTGGCACGCCCAAGGTGCCAGAGGCGGCTCAGTCGATTGCTGGGAACGGCGGTGCCGCGTGAGTCGGACTTCTGGGTCATGGGGGTTCCTTCCGGTTGCGGGGGCTTGGATCAAGGGGCAGTGGGTAAAATGACAAGTGGGCAAATTGGTGACGATCGCTTACGACTGCAAGTCGGGGCAGTCTGTTGAATCAGGATCCGATGAATCAGGACCCGATGAGCTCGGGGTTCGCCGCCGACCCGTCCTGGAACGGGTCTGAAACGCATCGATAGCCAGGAGATCACCGTGGTCGACCGACACTCCGATCCAACGCGGGGCTGGCCCACCGGCTTTATGCTCATCCAGGGCAATCGGCTGGAGGATCTGCGTAGCCTCATGGTCACCTGGATGCGGCGCTATCCGCTGGCGCCGCTGGAGGATGAGTTGATCCTGGTCCAGAGCAACGGCATCGCCCAATGGCTCAAGCTGGCCCTGGCCGCGAACCCCGGTGAGAACCCGGATGGCGGGGATCTGGGCGGAGGCTGCGGGATCGCCGCCGCCATGCAGGTGATGCTCCCGGCGCGCTTCATCTGGCAGGCCTATCGCGACGTGTTGGGCGACCTGCCGGAAAGCTCGCCGTTCGACAAGGCGCCGCTGACCTGGCGGCTGTTTCGGCTGTTGGGCGCGCTCGTCAATCAGGCGCCCGATCTCCAGGTTTGTCTGGCGCCGCTGCGCGGATTCCTGGAGGGCGACGACGAGCCCAAGCGCCGCTATCAGCTCGCCGTGCGGCTCGCCGATCTCTTCGACCAGTATCAGGTCTACCGCGCCGACTGGCTGGAAGCCTGGCAGTCGGGCGAGGACGTGCTGATTCGACCCAATGGCCATCGCGAGCCGCTGCCGGATGCGCAGCGCTGGCAGCCGGTCCTGTGGCGCGCCTTGACGGCCGACGTCGCCGCAGAGGTCGCGCCGGACGCCGCCCCGCTCGATCGGGCGAGCCGGGCGGAGGTGCATCGGATTTTCCTGCGCGCGCTGTCCGGCGGGGACTCCGATTCGGCCGAGCTTGCCACCCCCGAGCTTCCACGCCGGGTCATCGTCTTCGGCATCTCCTCCCTCCCGCACCAGATGCTGGAGGTGCTGGAGGCCGTCGCCGGCCGATCACAGGTGATGCTCTTCGTCCTCAATCCCAGCCAGCACTACTGGGGCGACATCATCGAGGGCCGCGAACTGTTTCGGCAGCGCTATCGCCGCACGGCGGACCGCAAGGTTCCGGAGGCGCTGGACGAGACCCAGTGGCACCTGCACGGCCACCCGCTGCTGGCGGCCTGGGGCAAGCAGGGCCGCGACTATATCCGCCTGCTCGACGAGCACGATCAGCGTGAGCGCTACGAAGGCCACTTCCAGTCCCAAGCGCTGTCGATCGACCTCTTCGACTCCCCCGGCGCCCAGACCCTGCTGCAACAGCTCCAGGATGACATCCTCGAACTGCGCCCGCTGCACGAGCGCCAGGCGCTCGGCGCCCGCATCGACCCCGGCCGGGATCGCAGCCTCGCCTTTCTGGTCGCCCACAGCCCGCAGCGCGAGATCGAGATCCTGCACGATCAGCTGCTGGATGCCTTCGCGCAGTCGGCCAACCAGGGCAGGCCGCTGCAGCCGCGCGACGTCCTGGTGATGGTGCCGGACATCGACGTCTACGCCCCGCATATCCAAGCCGTCTTTGGGCGGCTCGGCCCCGAGGACCCGCGCCATCTCCCCTTCAATGTCTCGGACCAGGGCCAGCGTCGGCGCAACCCGCTGCTGATCGGACTGGAAACCCTGCTGGGTCTACCGCGCGCCCGCTTCGCGGTCAGCGAGCTGCTCGACCTGCTGGACATCCCCGCCTTGCGCGAGCGTTTCGGCATCGGCGAGCCGGACCTGCCCCGGCTGCGCGGGTGGATCTCCGGGGCCAACATCCGTTGGGGGCTGGACGCCAGGCAGCGGGCCGCCCTCGGGCTCCCGGACGGCCTGGAGCAGTGCACCTGGCGCTTCGGCCTGCGGCGCATGCTGCTCGGGTTCGCGACCGGCGGCGCCGGGGCCTGGCGGGGTGTCGAGCCCTACGACGAGATCGGCGGGCTGGAGGCCGCCTTGGTCGGCCCGCTGGTCCAGCTTCTGGAGATGCTCGACCGCTCTTTGCAGGCGCTGCAGTCGCCCCGGACGCCGGGCGACTGGGCGGCGCTGATCTCACAGCTCATGGCGGACGCCTTCAGCGAGGTGAGCGAGACCGACGGTCTGGCCGTCGCCCAGGTCGAGCAGGCGCTGGAGCAATGGGCGGCGGACTGCCGCCACGGCGGGCTGGATGACGAAGACCTGCCGCTGGACGTCGTGCGGGACGCGCTGCTCGCCGCACTCGACCAGCCGACCCTCACCCAACGCTTCCTGGCCGGCTCGGTGAACTTCGCGACCCTGATGCCGATGCGCGCCATTCCCTTCCGTCAGATCTGGCTGCTCGGCATGAGCGATGGCGACTACCCGCGCAGCCGTCGTCCGCCCGACTTCGATCTCATGGCGGGCGACTACCGTCCGGGCGACCGCTCGCGCCGCGAAGACGACCGCTACCTCTTCCTGGAGGCCCTGCTCTCGGCGCGCGAGCGGCTGGTCATCAGCTGGGTGGGGCGCGGCATTCGCGACAACAGCCCGCGCCCGCCCTCCGTGCTCGTCGGCCAGCTGCGGGACCACATCGCCGCCGGCTGGCAGGCCGAAGAGGAGGGGACGTCCCTGCTCGACGCCTTGACCACGGAGCATCCGCTGCAACCCTTCAGCCCCCACTATTTCACGCCCGAGCAGCGTCCTCAGCTCTTCACCTATGCCGCCGAATGGCGCAGCGTCCACGACCTGGCAGCTCAACCAGACCCGCCGCAGGCCCTTTCGGTCTGGATGCCGGAGGGGCCGATTGGTCTCAAGTCGCTCCTGAACGTCCTCAAGTCCCCCGTCGATGCCTTCTTCAACGAGCGTCTGCGCATCCCCTCGCCGGAGGACACCGTGGGTCTGGCGGATGTCGAGACCTTCGCGCTGGACGGGCTCGGCACCTGGCAGCTCAAGGACGAGCTGATGGCGCAGGCGTTCGAGCCAGATCTGAGTGACGAAGCGCTGGAAGCGCGCTTGCGCGCCGGTATCCAGCGCTTCCAGGCCCAGGGCCGGCTCCTGGAGGGGAGCTTCGGCGAGCTGATGGGGGACGGGCTCATCGAGACCCTGCCCGAGCTTTACGCGTCTTGGGTGCGCGCCCTCGCGCGATGGCCGCGCCCATTGGAGCGACCGATCCTGGTCCAACTCCAGGTCCAGTTGCCCGACGGCCGCCTGCTGAATCTGGAGGAGAGCATCGCCGGGCTGCGCGAGGGTGACGACGGCCGCGGTCAGGTGCTGCTGCAAACCAGCGGCCTGACCAAGAACCGCAGGTACCAGTGGCGCAATGCCATCCGGCCCTGGCTGGTGCATCTGGCGGCCCAGCTCGGCGGTGAACCTGTGACCACCAGCCTGCTCACGCCCTCGGGCGAGGCGTCGTTCGCGCCCCTGCCAGCCGAGGCGGCGCGGGCCGCGCTGGAGGCGCTGCTGCTCGCATGGTGGCGGGGCATGCAGGCGCCCGTCCCGGTCGGCTTGAATGCCGCCATGGCCTGGCTCGACTGCGACGGGCCGAGCGCGATCCGGGATCAGGATGCGGATCTCGCCAAGGCATGGGACAAGGCCAGCAGCGCTTTCGAGCGAGACCTGCAATACAGCGCCTACCTGGGCCGCTGTTATGAGAGCTTCGATGACTTGTGGGCGCCCGCCCGTGGGAGCGCCGCCCCGGCGCGACCGGCCTCGGCCGCAACCGTCGCGGCGGGGCGCCGCTCCCACCCTGGAGGCTCGGAGCCAGAACCCCTCGGGGATTTCGCCAACTGGACCCACAGGCTCTACGCCCAACTCCACGCCGCGCTGCACGCGGCCGTCAAGGCACAGGGAGGGCGCGGCGAATGACCACCCCGATTCAGCGTCTCGAACCGCTGCGCTTTCCGCTCCAGGGCTCGCGCCTCATCGAGGCCAGTGCCGGCACGGGCAAGACCTTCACCCTGGCCATGCTCTATCTGCGGCTGATCCTCCAGCACGGCGAAGGCCATGCCTTCCATCACGCCCTGCTGCCGCCTGAGATCCTGGTCGTGACCTTCACCAATGCCGCGACCGACGAGCTGCGCGACCGCATCCGCCGGCGCCTGGTCGAGGCCGCGGCCGTCTTTCGCGGCCAGGTCGCGGACGCGGATGCCGACCCCCTGCTGCTCCAGCTGCGCGACGAGCTGGGCGCCGAGGCGACGACACGCGGCGCGCGCCAGCTCGAATGCGCCGCGGAGTGGATGGACGAGGCCGCCATCTCCACCATCCACGCCTGGTGCTACCGCATGCTGCGCGAGCATGCCTTCGACAGTGGCAACGCCTTCGATCAGCAGCTCGAAAACAGCGATGGTGACCTGCTGCAACAGGCGACGGAGGACTACTGGCGTAGCTTCTATCTGAACATGGGTCGGGACGACCTGGCGCTGGTGCGGGGCTACTGGAAGACGCCTGTCGATCTGGTCGAGGCCCTGCGGCGCCTGCTCCCCTATGCCGACCGCCTGCCGCAGGCGGACCCGCCGGAGACGGGCATTCGCGACTGCCGGGCCGCGAAAGACAGCCGCGTCCAAGCGCTCAAGACACAATGGTCGCAGCAGGCGCACGCGGACGCGCTGGAGCAACTCTTCGATCAGGCCGCCGCAGCCAAGGCGTTCAAGCAGAGCAGCCTCAATCGCGGTCATCGCGCGGGCGTGCTGCAGGGGCTGCGGCAATGGATGGCGTCGCCGGAGCAGGTCGCGCCCGACTTCTTTGACAAGTCCGGCAAGTCCTGGCGGCGCATGTCTTCGCTCGACATCGCCGAGATCTGGATCGACCCGGCCACGGCCCCGGCCGAGCATCCCGCCTGCCGCGCGCTGACGAAGCTCCATGCGCAGCTGGACGATCTCCCCGAGCCTTATGCCGAGCTGCTGACTCACGCGGTCCACTGGGTCAAGTCGCGTCTGGAGACGGAGAAGCGGCGTCAGGCCCTTTTGACTCAGAATGACCTCCTGATTCGGCTCGATCAGGCGCTTTGTTCGGAGCGCGGCGAACGGCTCGCGGACTCGATCCGCCGGCAATTCCCGGTCGCCCTGGTCGATGAGTTCCAAGACACGGATCCGCTCCAGTACCGCATCTTCGACAGCATCTATCGGGTCCGTGACGCGGATCCGCAGACCGGTTTCTTCATGATCGGCGACCCCAAGCAGGCCATCTATGGGTTCAGGGGCGCGGATATCTACACCTATCTGATCGCGCGCGCGGACACCGAGCAGCGGCACTACACGCTGGACACCAACTACCGCTCCTCCAAGGCCCTCATCACGGCGGTCAATGCGCTCTTCCAGCTCGGCGAGCAGGGTGCCGGCCGGGGCGCCTTCCTGTTTCGCCAGGGCGACGACAACCCGGTGCCCTTTTTCGCCGTGCAACCGCGTAAGGACGCCCAAGGCACGCTCCTCCTCGACGGTCAGCCCTGCGCGCCGCTCCAGGTCTGGCTGGTCGAGGACGACATCGGCAAAGGACACTACGGCGAGCTGATGGCGGAGGTCGCCGCCAGGGAGATCGCGCGGCTGCTCCGGCAGGGGCAGGAGGACCGCGCCCGTCTGCCCGACGGCGAAGGCGGGGAGCGCCGCCTGCGCCCGAGCGACCTCGCCGTCCTGGTCAACAATCGCGGCGAGGCGGACCGGGTGCGCGGTCAGCTCGCCCGACTGGGTGTGGCGAGCGTCTATCTCTCCGAACGCAGCAATGTGTTCGCGACCGCCGTCGCCGGCGAACTGGTCATCCTGCTGCGGGCCATCGCCAATCCGCTGAACGAGTGGCTGCTGCGGCAGGCCCTGGCGACCCGGCTACTGGGATTGACCCTGGCGGAGCTGGACCGTCTCAATTGCGATGAACTCTATTGGGAGGAGCAGGGCGAGCTGTTCCGCACCTATCAGGCGCTGTGGCGGCGTCAAGGGGCCTTGCCGCTGCTCTACCGCCTGCTCGCGGACTTCCAGGTGGCCGCTCGCCTGCTGCGCGCCCCGGGTGGGGAGCGCGAACTGACAGACCTGCTGCACCTGGGTGAGCTGCTGCAGTCGGCCAGCGAACAGCTGGATGGCGAGCTGGCCCTGCTGCGCTATCTGGAGGAGTCCCGTGCCGCGGCGGACGAGGAGGCGCCCGAGGCCCAGCAACTGCGTCTGGAGAGCGACGAGCATCTGGTCCGGGTCGTGACCATCCACAAGTCCAAGGGGCTGGAGTATCCCCTGGTGTTCCTGCCCTTCATCGCCAACTCCCGCGCCGCCAAGGCCGGCGATCTGCCGCTGAAGACGCACGACGCGGACAAGCGTTTGCAGATCCACCTCGGCGGGGACGATGCCATCCTCGCGCAGGCGGACGAGGAGCGTCTGGGCGAGGACTTGCGCAAACTCTACGTCGCCCTGACGCGGGCGCGCTATGCCAATTGGCTGGGGCTCGCGCCCGCGCCCAACTTCGCTGGCTCCGCGCTGGCCTATCTGTTGAACTCCGACGGTTCCGATCTGGGCGCCCGCGTGCGCGGGCTGTCCTGCCTCAGCGTCATCGACCTGCCGCAGGTCGACCCCGATCCCTATGAGGCTGATGTCCCGCAGGTGCTCGCGACCGCCCGCGCGGCGCCCGAGCTGCATCGCGCGCCCTGGTGGATCACCAGCTACTCCGCCCTGACACGTGAGACCCTGCCGTCGCGCAGCCTTGACGCCGAGGGGCTGGCGCCGGCGGACGTGCCCTCGGCGGACACGGCGGTTCAGGAGACCACCTTCGAAGAGACGGCCGCATCGCCGCCCGCGACCGGTGCTGTCCAGCTCTACCCGGACAAGCATTTGCATGCGCTGCCGCGCGGCAGCCGCTACGGGACCTTCCTGCACGGCATCCTGGAATGGGCCGCCACGCCGGTCGCGACAGACGCCGCGGGCCGGCGCCTGCGTGGCTTCGCCGCCGCCGTGCAGGCGCGCGCCCTGAGGCGCGAGATGCTTGGACAACGCTGCAACCTGCGTCGACTGACCGAGTGGATCGATCCGCTGGACGCCTGGCTGGAGGATTTCCTGACACGCGAGTGGATCCTGCACGGCCTCGCCGGCGACGGCGGCAGCGCAACCAGGCTGGCGCTGCGCGACCTGCCGCCCGAGCGTGTCCAGGTCGAGATGGAGTTCTGGCTGGAGAGTCGCGCCGTGGATCTGGGTGCCTTGGATCGGCTCGTCCAGCAGCATGTCCTGGTCGGACAGCCGAGGCCGCTGCTCGGCGGGCATCACATCAACGGCATGCTCAAGGGGTTCATCGACCTCGTCTTCGAGCACGATGGCCGATTCTATGTCGTGGACTGGAAGTCGAACTGGCTAGGGCCGGAGGACGCCGCCTACAGCCAGGAGGCGATGCGCGCCGCCATGCTGCATGCGCGCTATGAACTGCAGTACGTCCTCTACCTGCTCGCCTTGCACCGCCAGCTCAAGGCGCGCCTGCCGGACTATGACTATGACCGACACATCGGCGGCGCCGTCTACGTCTTTCTGCGCGGCGGCTATGCCGAGAGCCAGGGGCTCTTCATGGACAAGCCCCCACGGATTCTGATCGAGGCGCTGGACAGGATGTTCGCGGGCGCCTCTCGTGGCGCGGAGGAGGGCGCGCGATGAAGACCTTAGCCGCGAACGCGCTCCTGACCCGCCTGCGGCCCTGGGTGGATGCCGGCGCCCTGCGTCCGCTCGATCTGGCCCTAACCGCCTTCATCCATGAGCAGGCTCCGGAAGCGGACGCCGCCGTGCTCCTCGCCGTCGCCCTGGTGAGCGAGCGCAATGGCCACGGGCATGTCTGTCTCGACCTCGCGGCCGCCCTGGCCCATCCGGACGACCTGCTCACCCGGTTGCGCGACGACGCCATGTTCAGCCCCCAGGTGCGTTCCGAACTCGTCGGCTTGCTCGCCGGATGGACGGCCCAGGATTGGGCGCAGCGCCTGACGCAGAGCCCCGCCGTGACGAATCTGCAAGACCTGGAGCAGGGCGGCGAGGCGGATCCGCCGAATCCCGTCACGCCCCTGGTTCTGGCCGGCAGCTGCGAGCGTCCATTGCTGTATCTCTCTCGCTACTGGCGCTACGAAACCCGGATCCGGCAGGGCATCGCGGAGCGGCTTCGCCGGCCCGTCACAATGCCCGAAGACGCGCTGCGCCGACTGCTGGCCCTGGTCTTCGGCCAGGAGGCCGACGCAGACAGCTGGCAACAGGTGGCCTGCGCGCTCGCCGCGCGCAGCGCCTTCGCCATCATCACGGGCGGACCGGGCACCGGCAAGACGACCACCGTCGTGCGCCTGCTCGCCGTGCTGCAGGGGCTGGCCTTGGGGCGTGGCGAGCCCGCGCTGCGCATCCGTCTGGCCGCGCCGACCGGCAAGGCCGCCGCCCGCCTGAACGAGTCCATCGCCGCGCGCGTCGCGAGTCTGCCCTTCGGCGCGCTGCCGCAGGGCGAGCAGATGCGCGGCCAGATCCCGACCGAGGTGACCACGCTCCATCGTCTGCTCGGCCCCATCCCGGACAGCCGACACTTCCGCCACCATGCCGACAATCCGCTGACCGCGGACCTGGTCGTGGTCGACGAGGCCTCCATGGTCGATGTGGAGATGATGGCCAATCTGCTCGATGCCCTGCGGCCGGATGCCCGGCTCATCCTGCTGGGCGACAAGGACCAGCTTGCCTCCGTCGAGGCCGGCGCCGTGCTGGGGGATCTCTGCCAGCGCGCGCGCGGCGGCCACTACCGGCCGGAGACCTGCGCCTGGCTGGAGCGCGTGACCGGCGAGCGCATCGACGCGGAGCTGACGGACCCCGAGGGTCGAGCGCTGGATCAGTGCATCGCCATGCTGCGCAGGAGCTATCGGTTCCGGCCGGAGGGTGGCATCGGCGCCCTGGCGCAGGTGGTCAACGAGGGCGTATTGGACCGCCAGGTCGTCATGGACAGATTCGGCGCGGCGCTTCAGCTGCTCAACCCTCGCGGCAGGGCAAAGCAGGACGCCTCGCTTGGCAGGATCCAGGCCGTCCCTTTGCGTGGCGAGCAGGATCCAGCGCTCGACGACCTCCTGCGGGAAGGCTATCGCGGCTATCTGGAGGTGATGGTCAGCCGCGATCCTGGCGACGCCGCCGACCAGGTGGCGCTGGACGACTGGGCGCGGGCGGTACTGGATGCCCATGGCCGCTTCCAGCTGCTCACGGCCCTACGCCGGGGTCCATGGGGCGTGGAAGGACTGAATGCCCGGGCGCTCGACATCCTCGTCGGTCCGCCCGAGGGTCGCGGCCAGTGGTTTCCCGGTCGGCCCGTGCTCGTCACGCGCAATGACTACGGGCTGAGGCTGATGAACGGCGACATCGGTCTCACCCTGGCGGTGCCCGTTCGCCGCGACGGCGGTGCGCCGCAGCGTGTGCTGCGCGTCGCCTTCCCGACCGGCGACGGCTCGGGCGGCATCCGCTGGCTGCTGCCGAGCCGGCTGCAGGCGGCGGAGACCGTCTTCGCCATGACCGTGCACAAATCGCAAGGGTCGGAGTTCGCGCACACCGCGCTGGTGCTGCCGGACGCACCCAACCCCGTGCTGACGCGCGAGCTGGTCTACACGGCCATCACGCGCTCCAAGGAGACCTTCACCCTGCTCTATAGCCGCGATGATGTGTTGCGGGATGCGCTCGAACGGCAGGTGCGGCGGATGAGCGGCATTGCTGGCAGTCTGGCGACCTGACGCCCCATGGCCTCGCTCGAAGATGTCGTGGGCTGGAATGCCATTGGACAATGCCAAGAACTGCTCAAGCCGGTCAGTGTTGGTGATCATCCAATCTCCGCATCGCGTTAGGATCGGGCTTCGGAAGGTGCGCGATGCGTACTCTATCTATTCGACCTTACTACATACCTTTTGTCGCGCTCGATTTGGCACTGGCCTTGGTGCTTGCGGTGGGCATAAACAGCATCCAACACAAGAAACCGAGCGCCGTGGAACCTCTGCCATGGACGAAGCTCTTCACAATGGCCTGCGTCGATCATCTTTCCGGCCAGTAGTCTTCTGTAGTTGTTGGTGGTGGACAAGCGCAGCGCAGTCCACCAACAACAGCGCGGGATTTCGGTGGACTTCGCTCTCGCTCGTCCACCCTACTGGTCCAACTGATGACCAAGACGCAATGGCACTGTTCACGTGATCAAGAAACTAGCCCGAACTCCGATGCCTGGGTGTCGGTCTGCACATCGCTTTGGGAGCTAAGCCTTCGACGAGATGTGCCGACCATAGCGAAAGCAAATGAAACCAAGTAAACGGAGTCAACTCCTGACGAGGTACGCATTCCCTCGACTCTGGTCGTCGCTATGATGAGGCGCTGGGGAAAGAAGAACGAATGAGCGAGCCCAAGCGCGCCGAAGGCGGATCACCTGTCGGGGAGGGGGCGTAGGTGAGCAATGACTGGCGGTCACCTGACCCCTACCTGGCTTGTGCAGCTAGATACGCTGTTCCTGGAACTCCAATCTCTTGTCGGAGTTTTCGGTCAGGTACTCGTTAGTTTCTCTTAACAAGGCTATCAGCAGTCGATGCCGATATCACACGCCCACTTCTCGACAAGGAAGCAGGAAAACTCTTGGTAGAGGCTGCAGCAGTTCCCGTTGTAGCTGCAGTTCCAAGACTCACACTCCATTACGCCCGAGCCGCCCCCTACGTCTTCGCAGTGAGTATGGATTGAGTGAGTTTCTTCGTCGTCACCAGCGCTCTTGAGCGTTTTGTTCCGCGCTGCGCTGCTGGGGTAAAACTGTTGGAAATGGCGTTCGACGTTTTGGTCACTTATCGAGCTTTGCTTCGACTCAGCCGCGGCGTATCCGGCAAAGAGAAATGCCAATAGCAGTACAGACACGATGATATGAGGCCGCATTGTATGTATCCTCGATGGAGTTTCGCAAAACAGGGAGACTCTATATGCGTTTCAGTCAGCTCGTCTCGATCGACCACTAGACCTCCCCTGAGGATACAGTGCGCCGATTTAAAAATGGTGGGTTGAATTGGTCGGTGTGGGAGTATTCCGCCTAGTTTTGTAGCGAACTAGCCCAGCAGTCCGAAATGCGTATAGAGCCAACAGGAAGACCCGTTCCACCCGCACGGAAGCTGACTCTCTATCCGGTCAACAATTACGAGGTAGCTGATCGCAGTTTCAACCACGCCGGTGGACGTCGGCAACCCCAGGGCTTTTGAGGTCATATAGAGAGCTCGCCTTGCGCCTGCCTGGATCTGGCCGAGCTGCTCGATACCCAGCGTGTGGTGCCGGTCGTGATCTTCCTGCGTGCGGCCAGCAGTGTCGCCACCCAACTCCGCCTGGGCGGCGAGCGCCATGTCTATCTCGACTTTCACTATCTGCGTTGCGCGCTGGCCGAGCTGACCTTCGAGGACTACCGCGACAGCGACAACCTGGTCGCCCGTCTGACGCTGCCCAATATGCACTATCCACCCGAGCGCCGGGTTGAGGTCTACGCCCAGGCCGTGCGCGGTCTCACGGCCCTGGAGCCCGACCCCGAGAAACGGCTCAAGTACCTGGATTTCATCGACATCTATGCCGCCCTTGACGATAATGAGCGCAAGCAATATACGCAGGATTACCCCGACGAGGCACAGACCATGAGCCGATTCGCCGAACGTTTTCGTGAAGAAGGCATGCAACAGGGCATGCAACAGGGCATGCAGCAAGGCGAGGCAAGGGTCTTGGTGCGGCAGCTGCGCCTGAGATTCGGTGAGCTACCCGAGGCGGCGCAGGCCCGGATCGCCCAGGCCAACGAGTCTACCCTGCTCGAATGGTCCGAGCGGGTGCTGACCGCGACTTCGCTCGACGAAGTGCTGCACTAGCGAGCGCCACGCTGCTCCAGTCGCGCGTTCAGACACACCTCCTTACATCGGGAGGCAACTTCCGTCCTGACACCGGGCTGGTTGACAGGGCCTACCCGAAGAACTTGCCCAAGGTGCGCTTCAGCCAGCTCTTGTCGAGGACCTTCGCGGCATAGGGCGCGTAGTCGCGGTCATCATTCTTGATGTGGTTGGTGAGCCAGATCTGTAGCTCGGACATGAGCTTGCGCGCCACGTCCTTGCCGCTCTCATGCTGAGCAAGGTATTTGTCGATGTGGGCGACGAAGGCGTCGTGCACGCGTTTGTGCGAAACGGACAGCGGATAGCCAGCCTGTTTCATCATGTCTTCTTCGAAGGCGAAATGGGTGCGGGTGTAGTCCACCAGCCCCATGAGAACCTCGGAGACCTTGTCTCTGTCGTCGCTGAGTCTGGCGACCTCCAGCTCATTGATGTAGTCCACGATGCGTCTGTGTTGACCATCGATGACGTCGATGCCAACGGATAGAGATGAATCCCAAGACCAGTAGCTCATTGTTGCGTATCGATTCTTGGAGAGGGTTTGATGAACCTACCACGCCCGCTCGGCTGGTCCCAAACGGTCGCGGTCGCATTTGTGTTCTGGGTCTCATCTCGGCTCCGGGCGGCCCGCGCTCAGCGTCCGTCGCGGTAGGGCTTGATGTCGATGACGGGGGTGTCGGGGAAGGCATCGATGTCGTCGATGAGGATGACAGTGTCCTGGACCGATAGGACGCGGCAGCGACTCAGGCCGATCAAGTTCGGTCGAACCGGTGCGCGGGTTGCGAACACTCCCTGCAGCGGATTCGCCGGGTTTCCCCTGGGATGTACCTGCAGAATGGCGCGCTGTTCTGGCGAGTCGTTGCGGTCGAGCCAGTAGAGCACCCAGATCGATTCAAGCGCATCCACGCCCAAGAGGGCCTCCCTGTACTCAGGCGCAATCTGCAGGCGCGTCTGCCCGTCCGACTTCCTGACCCAGCCGATGGGCTTGACCTCAAACACCTGCGCGGACGCCGCCGTGGCCAGCGCCAGCAAGACGGCCGTCAGCGCGATGATGTGCCTGCTCCCCATGCCATGCATGTGCGGTCCTCCCCGGTGTGTGCTCAAAGGCGCTCATGGGTTGCCGGCCGGCTGCGCGCCGGACGCTGAGCCGAGGGTCTCGCTGACCTCCCGGAGCCCCGCGTCTGGTCGGGCCTCCAGCCAGAGCGATTCCCCGTTCCGGCGCTTCATGTCGAGAACGGTCGTGCGTGGCAGTCCTCGGACATCACGCGTGATGACGTCCATGACCCAGCCGTGCGTCACCACCAGGGTGCGCTGCCCCGAATAGCGCCCGGCGACGGCCCGCAGTGCGTCGATGACCCGGTCCGCGAACTGGTCCATGGATTCACCGCCCTCGAACAGGCAGGCCGGATTGCGGCGCAGGATCTCCTGATGGAGTCCCGGATGGGACTGCAGCAGCTGCGCCTTCGGCATGCCCTGGATCTCACCGAAATGCCGCTCCTTCAGTCCCTCGATGGCGTCCGGGTTCGGCAAGCCCAGGTCCGCCGCGACGATCCGCGCCGTTTCCAGCGACCGCCGCAGCGGGCTGGAGCAGACATGGCGGAAGCCGGCGTTCGCGCAGACTTCCGCCAGCGCATGGGATTGGCGTCGCCCCGCATCGTTCAGCGGCACGTCCGTCCATCCCTGCAGGATCCCGCTGATATTCCAGTCCGTTTCGCCATGGCGCGTCACGCAGAGTCTGGTCGGGCTGGTCATCTCACCTCTCTAAGCCATGGCGGAAGGGTCAGGTTGCTCCGCCCGACGCGGCGGGTGTTGGCGCGTCGGCCTTGATCGCGGGAGCGGCCAGGGTGGACGCGCAAGCGCGCAGTCCAGCGAACTCCGCACCGACAAGACCAATGTGATCCGATCGGGTCAGATCGGCTGGGCCGCGCCCATGCCGATAGTTCGCGTAGTCCTGAAAAAGTTCTCGAAAACAATACGATAAAAACTGGCAAGGCTCCTGCAATACCCGAGTTACCTCCAACCCGGCGCGTCCAAGCTGTCCCCGCCGATCGCAACCGACCGATGCAAACGACCGACCAAACCGACGAGGTAACCATGAAAACGACGCTCAAGCACTCCCTGCCCCTGATCACCGCCTGTGGTCTCACCCTCGGCACCGTCCTGCAGGCCGACGCCGCCGCGCGCTTCGGCACCGGCTGCCAGTCCGACTATCAGAACAACTGGCAGACCACGCTGCCCCATGTCTGGAAGCGCTGCAGCTGGTTCAACAATGAGCTCGACGACACCGACAACAAGATCTTCTACTACAACCTGCACAACGCCAAGTGGTGGTGGGAGACGGGCGGCGATCAGCTGACCCTGGACAACGTCAACCTCTTCTACGCCAGCACCCATGGCGGCGGCTGGTCGAACCGATCCGTCTGGGCCATGTGGGACGACGGCATGCTGGCCGATTCCAGATACATGCGCCTCGGCGACGAGTCCTACGGCCTCAGCATCCTCGCCACCTACGCCTGCGAGACCCTCAAGTACAACGACGGCAAGATGTGGACCCGCATGGGGCCGATCTTCCGCGGCGGGCTGCGCATCGCGCTCGGCAGTCACGACAAGCTCTACGACTCCATCACCACCGACGAGACCGGCGAGGACTTCGCCGACAACCTGCAGAAGAGCCACAGCATCCAGTACGCCTGGAAGGACGGCAACTCCGACTGGGCCGCCGCGCAGGACGTGGCCGTCATGGCCACCGGGACCAGCTCCGCCAACTGCGCGAGCCGCCGCGACAACATGAAGTGGCAGAACTACACCTCCTACAGCCGCCTGCGTGATGGCGACATCAAGCACTACTGCTACCGGGCCTGGAACAACCTCTGATCGACCACCTGGCCATCCCGATCAAACCTTCTTCAGAGAGATCACGATCATGACAGCGAACACCCTGCACACCACCAAGCGCGTTACCCCGGCCCTCCTGTCGTTGCTCCTGTTCGGCGCCGCGCCCCTGGCCCTGGCGGCCAGCTTTCCGGACCGCATCGCCTTCGCGGAGCGCTCCGCGACGATCGGACTGGGCATCGACAGTCTGGCCTTGTTGCAACGGCTCCCCGGCCAAGGCGCGGAAAAGACCGCCTCACTGCTGCTCGACCGTCTGCGCGGGCGCTCCCCCGGCGTCTTCACCAGCGAGCGCTTCCAGCGCGAGGTGAACGCGGAGCGCACCTCCTTCGTGAGCGACGAGGGCTGGTACCTGAACGTCTACGCCGACGGCACCAGCGCGCGCTACCGCAACTACGGTTACCTCGAAAAGATGGCGCCTCTGGACCGCCCGGTCGAGGAGCGCATCCCCGCGGAAGAGCTGGAGAAGCTTGGCCGCGCCTTCATCGCCGACTACCTGGGCGATCAGATCAGGCTGGGGCGTGGCGAGGAACTGGTGCCCTACTTCACCGAGGTGGAGGTCACGGGCGGCGCGGGGGCCTATGACGGCGCGCCCATGGATCCCGAGCTGGTCCATTCCAGTACCGTCGTCTTCACCCGCAGCATCAACGGCCAGCCCGTGCTCGGCGGTGGATCCAAGGTCGCCGTCATCTTCGCCAACGACGGCGAGGCGGTCGGCTTCGACTACGACTGGCCCAGCTACGGCGTGAGCAAGCGTGTCCAGCGGATCCTGCCGCTCGACCAGATCCGCCAGCGCGGCAACGACTACGCCTCCTTCAAGTCCGACGACCCGGATGTCCAGGTGCGCCACTTCGAATGCGGCTATGTCGACCTCGGCGCCCGCAAGCGTGACCCGGCCGCGCTGGTGCAGGGCGGCTGTCTCCAGCAGGCGGCACGCAAGACCATCGTCGACCCCGCGCTGAACGCCAAGGACGACAAGTCCGGCTACCTGCTGAGCGCCAACATCGACTACCTGCCGGCCGGCGAGGAGGTCCAGCCCGACGCCATGTGGGAGCAGTCGCTGCGCCGGGTGAAGGTCAAGGAGTAACCCTTTGGCGATAAGCCGAACGCGAAGGACGGAAAGCAGCCGCGCCGCGGCTGCTTTCCGCGTTGCAGCGAGGCCTCACGCCGGTGTGCCCGAGCTCCAATCGCCGCTTCCAGGCGAGCGCACCGAGGCCGCGCCGAGCACCCGGACAGCGCCCATCCATGCAGCCAGGAGACCCGTCATGCGCACATCCATCTTCTACCTGATGCTAGCCGGTGCCGTCTGGAGCGCCGCCCTCTGGGCCGTCCTGGCGTTCGACCAGGACGCGCCTGCCCCCCGGCAGGCCGAGGTCGATGTCGTGGTTCCCGCCGCCCAGGCGACCGCCACGGTCGAGCCGCCAAGCCAGCCTGTGGCGGCGTCCTCCGCCGTGCGTGCCGAGCCCAGCCGCCGCATCCTCGCCGACTCACATCGGCCCAGATCCATGCCCCTGGCGGACCAGCCGCCGCCTCCAGCCAATGAGGTCCCGGACGCCTTCCCCCTCTCCGAGCCGCACTGGCGGGACGCCGACCCGCAAGACGCCTGGCTGGAGCCCGACCTTCAAGCGCCCGTCACCAGGGAGTCCGAGCCCCTCGACAATCCCTGGGGCGGCGAGTGGAGCGATCAGGGCGGCTCCTGACGTGGGCGTCTCGCTGGGGCGTCATGGCGTGCGCCGATCGGCCCGAGATGCTCCGGGCGCGCAATCAGAGGTCAGTGCGCTGTGAACCGCAAAGGGGCCGTCATCAACCAGGCCGCGGATGTGGGCGCGAAGCCCCTCCCGCCCAGCGCGTCGCAAGCCTCGCTCAGCGTGGCGACGAGGCGGCCAACGTGACGCGGTTCTTCCCCGCCGCTTTCGAGGCATACATCGCCTCATCGGCCAAGCGGATCAGCTCCGGAAGCGTATCGGCCTGATCGGGAAACAGGGCGATACCGAAACTCGCGCCGACCGAGCACCCGGACCAGCTCAGGGCAAGGATCTCCTCGCGGAACCGCTCGGCGATCGCCGCGACGGATTGAGCATCGAGCGGATCGGCCAGTAAGACCGCGAACTCGTCGCCGCCGTAGCGGGCGGCCAAGTCTTCGCGGCGGCAGCCGTTCATCAGCACGGCCGCGATGTCCCTCAACACCTGATCTCCGGCCTGATGCCCCTGCGTGTCGTTGACGGTCTTGAAGCCATCGAGGTCGATGAACATCAGGGCGATGCGCGACCCATGGCGGTGCGCGCGCGCGACCTCCTGCTCCAGCCGCTCCTCGAAGCCGGCGCGGTTGGCGATGCCTGTCAGGGCGTCCAAGCGGGCCTTGCGTGCCTCGCGCAGCGCCGCTTTCAGCTGGATCTGCTGGGTCTCCAGCGCCAGGCGCGCCTCCTGGGCCTCGGTGATGTCCTCGGCGAAGATGGCGGTTCCGGCGATCCGACCCTGGGCATCGTGCCAGGGGCAGGTCTCCCAACGTAGCCATTGGACCGAGCCGTCCGGCCGGTCGAACGGATCCGTCTGCGTCCGCGAGCCCTCGCCGGCAAGGCCGCGATGGCAGGCCTGGCGCCAGCGCATCGGAATCGCCGGGGCCTGGGCGGCGCGTGCGTCCCCACGGCCATCCTGCTCACTCCAGCCGAAATCGCGGCGCCAGCGGCGGCTGGCGGTCAGATAGCGCATCTCCCGATCCAGTATGGCCAGCGCGACAGGGGCATCCTCGATGAAGAGGCGCAGCCGCTCCTCGCGCTCACGTAGCCGAATGGCCGCTCGGAGCCGCAACCGGAGCAGGGCGCCGAGGGCCGCTGAGACCGCGAACCCTGCCGCCAGGAGCGCGAGGGTCCAGCTGCTGGCTAAGCTGCTCGGTGCCGTCGAGAGAACCCGAAGCTCGAGGGGGCGCCCGGCAACCCGCATGGCGACCTCGTATTCCGAGGGGTGGCGGACGAACCCGGCGACATCCGAGGGGTGGCCCGACCGGTCGGCCTCGACGGCGTGGATGCAGAGCACCCTGGCGGCGTCGGGAGCCGCCGCGTCCAGCAAGACCAGCGCGACGGCCTTCCGCGGCAGGGCGCTCACCGCATCCTCCACCAGATCGCCCAGCCGCACGGCGCCGATCGCGAAGCCTTGAGCGCGAAGGTCCGTGCGTTTCGGCGCAGCCTCCGCGGGCGGCGCTCGCCGATAGGGCGCGACGACGAGCAGTCCACGCTGCTCGGCCGTCTCCTGCACCAGGGTCAAGGGGGCGGTGGCGACCGGTTGACCGCTCGCCCGGGCGCGTTCCAAGGCGGCCCGGCGCAGAGGCTCCGATCCCATGTCGAAGCCCAGCACGACAGCGTTGTCTTCCAAGGGCTCGACCTGCGCCACGGGATAGTAGTCGTCGCGGTCGGCCGCGGGACGCAGCGCTTCACCCCTCCGCTCGCGAACCCGGAAGCCGACCGAGCCTTGCTGGCGCGCCTCGGCCTCGAACGCGGCGCGTGCCGCGGCGGGTACGTAGGGTGCCCATTCGAGCGCTTGGATGGCGCGGTTGCGCTCCAGCAGAGGTCGCGCGAAGCGGGCGAAATCCTCCATTCCGACCCCTGGCGCGACCGCGAGGAATTGGGCCAGGACTTGAACGTCATTGACCAGGTTCTGAAGCCTGTCCTCGATGGCGTTTGCGTAGACGATGGCATCCTGTCGGAACAGGGCCGTTCGGGTGGCGTTCTCCGAGTGCTGCGTGGCCCAAGCCGCCGCCAGAGTCAAGAGCACGGCCAGTGCCGGGAAGAGGATCTCGGGCAGGCGCTCGATGCGCGAAGGCCTTGGGTTCGGCGTGTTCACGGCTGGGCTGGCATCCTCGCGTCTCGTGCGGTCCGGGGACGCGCGCCCGGGCCGCAAGCCGTCAGACCCTTATCGCTCCGCCAAGAGGCTGTGATGGCGCGAGTATAGGGCGTACACCAGTATCCCCAGCAAGAGCCAGAGCCCGAAGCGAAGCCAGGTCACGAGCGGCAGGTTGAACATCAGATAGAGGCAGGAGAGCCCGCCCAGGATGGGGACCATCGGCGACCAGGGCGTCTTGAAGGGGCGCGGTAGATCGGGATGGGTCCGACGCAGGGTCACGACCCCGATGCACACGAGCAGGAAGGCGGCCAGCGTCCCGATGTTGACGAGTTCGGCGACCTCGCCGATCGGCGTGAGCCCGGCCACGGTCGCCATGACGAGTCCGCTGACGATGATCACGCGGATCGGGGTGCGGGTGCGCGGACTCACCCGGGCGAACGCGGGCGGCAGCAGACCATCGCGCGCCATCGCCAGAAAGACGCGGGTGAGTCCGTAGTAGAGGACCAGCATGACCGTCGTGAGCCCGGCGATGGCGCCGGCGGCGACCAGCGCGGCGGCCCAAGGGTAACCGAGCCGCAGCATGACGTCCGCGACCGGGGAGCCGACGTTGAGCGAGGGATAGGCGACCACGGCCGTCAGCAGACCGGCCACCAGCATGTAGATGAGCGTGCAGACGGCGAGCGAGACCAGAATCCCGATGGGCAGGTCGCGCTGCGGGTTGCGTGCCTCCTCCGCGGTGGTCGAGACGGCGTCGAAGCCGATGTAGGCGAAGAAGATCAGGGCCGCGCCACCCATGACGCCCGTCCAGCCGAAGGGCGCGAAGGGGCTCCAGTTGGCTGGCTGCACATGGAAGAGCGCCACGCCGATGAAGACGCCGATGGCCAGCAGCTTGATCACGACCATGGCCGCATTGACGCGCGCACTCTCGCGCACCCCCAGGCTCAGCAGTCCAGCCAGGGCGAGCACGATGAGCGCGGCCGGCACGTTCACCCAGCCGCCCTCGGCCGGCCCCTTGGTCAGGGCCTCCGGGATGTGAAGCCCCATCGCCTGGAGGGCGTTCTCGACATAGGCGGACCAGCCGATGGCGACGGCGGAGACCGCGACGCCGTATTCGAGGATGAGATCCCAGCCGATGATCCAGGCGACGATCTCGCCCAAGCCGGCGTAGCTGTAGCCGTAGGCGCTGCCGCAGCCCCCGACGGCCGCGGCCAGCTCGGCATAGGCCAAGGCGCTGAACGCGCAGGCCGTGCCGGCGACCGCGTAGGACAGCACGATGGCCGGTCCCGCCTGGGTCGCCGCGGCGACGCCGGTGAGCACGAAGATGCCGGCCCCGATGATGGCGCCGATCCCGAGCAGCGTGAGGTCGAGCGGACCCAGGGTCCTGCGCAATTCGCTGCCCGCGGGGGCATGGTTCGCGTTGATTGCCTTGGTGCGGAAGAGCTCGGCTGTTCGCATGGGGCCTCCTGTTGGTTCCCATCGAGAAAGTTGGCGACGAAGCGTCGCGCACGCCTCCGCCACCCCTGTGGCTCGCGCGCGCCGCTGCGGATGTCGCCAGTGTCGCACGGCGGTCAGGAGCCTGTCCGACTCGGATGAAGCGGCCGCGGAATCGGGCGAAGGGTCGCTTTCGCCGCGTTGTTGAGTGACATGGCGCCACGCTGCGCCCAAGAACCGGAACGCAATGGCCGCGCTTTCCCTCGTCGCCAGGGAGAGCGAAGGCCGCTAGCGCCGGGCAGGCGTGGGCGCGTGTGACGGGGCTCAGGTCGAGGCCATGATCAACTGCCGGAGCGAGAAGCATCGGCGCGGCTCGCCCCGATGAAGCGCAGAAATGAATCTGCTCCCCCTGTTAAGGCGATTTCCGGGAAACAACCTATCCGCGGTTCCGATCCCGTAGGATGGGCAAAGCCCTGGCGATGCGCTTCTTTCGGAGTGCCGAGGGTCGCGGGGCGTGCCCATCATCGACGCTCGGTGTCTTGCAAGATGGGCACGTCCGTCTGGCGTCGAGGCTGGGTTCGACCCCAGAGCGCGGACTTTGCCCATCCTACCGATCTGACAAAGTAGAACTAAGGGCTCTGCCAGCGCCGGTCAATGCGCCCGCGTGCGGCTGATCCAGGTGAGAACGGTCCCGTGCAGTTCCTTGAGGCCTAGCGGCTTGCTGAGGTAGTCGTCCATGCCGGCATCGAGACATTGCTCGCGATCGCCGGGCATGGCGAGGGCGGTCAGGGCGATGATGGGGGTGAGTCTCAACCTGGGGTCCTGGCGCAGACGGCGGGTCGTCTCCAGTCCATCCATCTCCGGCATCTGAACGTCCATCAGGATGACGTCGGGAGACCGCTCGCGAGCCAGCTCAATGGCCAGCGCGCCGCTGCTCGCGGTCCGCACCTCACAGCCTCGGGCGCCAAGGTAGGTGGAGAACATCTCGAGGTTGCTCGCGTTGTCGTCCACCAGGAGGACGGCGGGCTGCTCGGGCGGATTGACCACGCGCTCGGCGACCGCGGCGCTGTCGCGCTCTTGCCCGAGGCGATCGGCGTTGCCCGCATCCGGCTCCCAGGGCAGAACGATCTCGAAGCGGCTGCCGGCGCCGACCTCGCTGGTGACCTCGATGCGACCCTGGTGCAGCTCCGCCATCCCGGACGCCAACGCGAGCCCGAGTCCGGTGCCGTCGTACTGACGCGCCGGGCGGCTGTCGAGCTGGACGAAGGGCTTGAAGAGGCGATCGAATTGATCGGCCGGAATGCCGACGCCGGTGTCCCAGATGCCGAAGCGCACTTCGCGGCGCTCCGCGTCGGTCGTGACAGCCAACCCGATGGAGCCGCCCTGAGGCGTGAACTTGACCGCATTGCTCAGCAGATTGACCAGCATCTGCTTGAGCCTGCGGCTATCGCCCTGGACCAGTCGGACCCGCGGATCGACGGCGAGCTCGACCCTGAGTTCCTTGCGCTTGGCCGAGGGTCCGATCAGACGCAGGCTGGCGTCACAGAGCTGATCGACAGGCACCTGATCCCAGCGCAGGTTCATCTGACCCGAGGCGACACGGGACATGTCGAGGATGTCGTTGATCAGCTCCAGCAGGTGTCTGCCGTTCTCGTGGATCATGCGCACGGCCTTGTCCTGCTGCGCGCTGAGCGGACCAAGCAGTCCGTCTCCAATGGTCTCGGAGAGACCGAGAATGGAGGTCAGTGGCGTGCGCAGCTCGTGGCTCATCGCCGCCAGGAACTCGTCCTTTGCCTGAGCGGACCTGGCCAGCTCGGCGTTGGCTCGGTCGAGCGCCAGGGTGCGGCGACGCACACGCGCGGCGAGCTGCGCACGCTCTTCGGCAAGCGCGGCGTGCGCCGCCTGCAGCGCCGTCTCCGCGTCCTTGCGGGCGGAGATATCGGAGAAGGTCACGACCGCGCCGACCAGCTCGCCATCCTGCCGAATGGGGTTGGCGAAGTATTCGACGGGAAAATGGGAGCCATCGGCCCGCCAGAAGACCTCATCGTCGACGCGCGCTGGGATGCCATCGCGATAGGTGACGAAGGCCCGGCAGCGCTCGCGCGGGTAGGGGCTCCCGTCGGCGCGGGAGTGGTGCAGAGTCTCGTGCATCTGGCGCCCCACCAGTCCGGCGGACGACTGGTAGCCGAGCATGCGCGCGCCGGCGGGGTTGCAGAAGATGCAGCGTCCCTCGCGGTCGACACCATAGATTCCCTCTCCGGTCGACTCGAGCAGCAGGCGCGACCTCGCCTCGCTCTGGGTCAGACTTGCCTGGAAGACCACCAGGTTCTCTTGCATGGTCTTGAGCGCCGCCAGCATGTCCGCCTGCTCGCCGGCGCCGGCAACCGCGATCGGCGTGGAGAAATCACCGGCGCTGATCCGGCGCGCCACCGCGGTCGCCGTGGCAATGGGTTGGCCAATCGTCCGGTCCACCAGCCAGATGAGGAAGAGCACGGCAGCACTCATGACGGCCATCATCAGCACCAGGATCCAGCGCTCCAGGCCTTGCGTCGCGGCCTCGATCTGTTTGAGCGTGGCCGCCTTGTGCGCCAGGGTGGCCGAGACCACGTCGTCGAGCAGGTCGGTCGGCTCGCGGTCGATGCCGCGGATCAGCTGATCGACCTCCAACTGCGGACTGGGCTTCTGCGGGTGATAGTGGACGAGCGCGGCGCGGTACTCCTGGCCGAGGCGACGGTGAGCCTGCAGGAACCGCTCGGCCGTGGCGCTGGCCTGGGCGTTCCCGGCCAAGAGCGGCAGAAGGGCATGGATGCTCTGACGGGTGCGCGCCTCCTCGGCCTCGAAGCGCTCGAAATATTCCTGATAGAGACCGGGATCCTGACCGCGCAGAAGGACGTTCTTCCACTCCTGGACCTGCTTCTTGAAGTGGACCTGGGCGTTGAGTGCCGAGACCAGGATGCTCGACGCCGTCTCGCGCACCTGCCCCTCGCGCTCGGACGCCCCCGTGAGCAGGTGGAAGCCGTACAGACTCGCGATCAGATTGACGATGAGGATCGAGATCAGCCCGGCGGCGAGCTTGGATCGGATGTGCATGCGGTGCGGGTGGCAGTGGAAACGGCTGAATTCCGCAGCCGATTCAGCCCAGGTCGGACAGGCTCCTCGACACGGCGGTTGCGGGATCATCGAATGACAGGCCCGACATCATAGCCGCCTCGCCCAAACTTGCCCATCAATCACATCCGCAAGACCGCGGACCCATGCCGGATCGCCAGCGGCGGGAACGCGCACGGAGATCAGAGCGATCCAGCCCTTTTGATCGCGAAATAGCGATTGACCAGGGCGATGGGGAGTTGCGAGGGAAGCACGTCGAGTACCTGCACCCCCAGGTGCTGGAGCCGCTCCTGGTCGCGGCGCCGCTGCGCCAGCCAGTCGTTGACGGTATGGAAACGCAGCGCGGTCTGCAGCGTTTCGATTGGGGCGTCCAGACTCTCATCCAGCGCCGACTCGCGCAGATCCGCGATGACGACCAGATGGCGCCGCCGCAGCAGGCTCGCCGCCTGCTCCAGCCCGACCTGGTCCTCGCCCCGGCTGTTGGTGATGACCACCACCAAGGCGCGCCTGGGCACCGCCTGGAGCAGTTGCTGCGCGGCCATGAGCGGATCGGATGCCTCAAGGCTCGGCTGGATGTCATAGATGGATTCGAGGAGCCGATTCACCGTCCCTGGCTCCTTGCGGGGCGCGAACCAGCGTCGCGGCCCACCGTAGGTCATGAGGCCGACGGCATCACCCTGACGAACGGCGACGTAGGCAAGCAGCAAGAGCGCATTCAATGCCTCGTCCAGATGCCCCCGACCGGCATCGACATGGCGCATGCGGCGACCGCAGTCGAGCAGGAAGAGGAGGCGCTGATCGCGCTCGTCCTGATACTCGCGCGAGATCAGCTTGCGCATGCGCGAGGTGGCCTTCCAGTCGACCTGGCGCAGACTGTCGCCGCGCCGATACTCGCGCAGCTGATGGAATTCCGCGCCCGTCCCGCGCCGCTGCAATCGCCGCACCCCGAACTGCGCGAGCTGGTCGTTCGCGGCCAGCAGTGTGTAATGGCTGATCTCGGAGAAGTTCGGAAAGACGCGCAGCCTGGCCGGGAGCGTCAGGGTCCGCCGTTGGTGCCAGAGCCCGAGCGGGGAGTGGACGAGCAGATCGCAGCCGGCCATGGGAAAGTCGCCGCGCGCGTGCGGGCGCAATCGATACCGCAGTCGGGCGCCTTCCATGCTCCCAAGGCGCAGGCGACGCGGGAGCCCCTGGACAGCGAAGTCCGCCGGGTGGAGGTCATGCAGCTGCAGCCTCAGGGGCTGCCGCGCGGTGTTCTCGACCATCAGCTCGACCGGGCTCCAGACCCCTTGTGGTAGGGTCTTGCCCATGCTTCGCGTGATCGCGGGAGACGGGAGCCTCCGTACCAGGAACAGGTCGGCGACAGCGAGGCCAGCCAATAGAGCCCCGGCGATCTGCCAGGCCGCAACGGCTGGCGGCAGCCAGACGGCGGCCAGGCCCAATCCTGTCCAGCCCATCAAGGCGACGACAAAGATCGCGTTTGGCCTCACCCTAAGCAACTTGCTTCATCCGATCGATCTCCAGTGAGCGCCGCTTGATGTCCCGATAGAGACGGGCCATCGCGTCAGCGTTCCGTAGCCCCGTCGTAACTGTTCAGGACCACTTGCCAAGCCATGATCTGTGCCTGTAATTTCTTGCCATGAGCGATTCTCCAACCCCATCAGTGCCACCCGATAGCCTTGAAGCAGAGGTGGTGCGTTTGCGGGCAGAG
>NZ_NRRF01000028.1 GCF_016583565.1 Thiocystis violacea
TTCAGGGTCCAACGGGTGTGCGACATGTGTTGTGCAGCGAGCGCTCAATCGAGGAGCCGGATGCGGTAGTCCCGCACGTCCGGATCTGTGGGAGCCGCGGGTGCGTAAGCACCCGCGGCCACCCGGTACCGGTAGGGTGGACGAGCGAGAGCGAAGTCCACCGAACCCCGCGCCGTTGTTGGTGGACTGCGCTGCGCTTGTCCACCCTACCGAAGACGACTGGTCCGAAGGATGATCGACGCCCTGATCTGCCGTCAAGACCGCTATCGTCAAACAGAAGAATGCCTGTCAATCGATGAGGTTTTCGTGGGCCTCTGAGATCAGAAAAACGTCATTTAATCAATGGCTAATAAGAGAAGAGGTAAACACCCAAGGGCGTTATGCGCTTGGGCGAAAAATGCCGAAGTCCGCCATTGTAATTCGGCTTGATTGGTCCAGAATACGGGCGAGACACGACACAACGATCTATCCACCAACCGTCGATGCTCGGAGTAGACCGCCATGCAACAGGATGATGAGAAATCCTACCTCCCAAGACAGCTCGATGCCGCGATTCGTCTGTCCGACCACAGCATGGTGACGTCCGCACCCTATGTGACCAGCGGCATCGGTCGTGACGGTCTCCTCGTTCGAGGCGGGCCACGGCTCCCCTCCGGTTGCCATGTCGAGCTGACGCTGATGGGCGACCGACGCGGCGCGCTGACGATCCAGTGCGTGGCTGCGGGCCAGATCGGTGCGGATCAGGTGCTGAACTATGAACATCTCGGCTTCGACGAACGTGTCTCTCTGGAGGAGCTGATTCGCCCACAGTGGGACGGGGTCGATCTCTTCGACGGTCTCATGACCATGGCGAGCCTGTACGGCGCGACGAGCCTCAAGGACTGGCTCTGCATGACGACCCTGCTCGAGCGAATCCAGCCGCGCGTGGCGCATCGTCCCAGCTCGCTCGCCTAACGAGCATGCGGGAGTGGCCGCATCCCGGAAAATGAAACGATGGCGGTCGCTCGCGACACCGCTCCGCTGAGCGGGTGCCGCAAGAGGATTGCTGTTTCACGGCCCTGGTTGCCACGTGCTCTCAATGTCAGACTCGATACGGCCTCGGACCCCGGGGAGTACCCGTACCGCTCGCCATCGTGCGGCACGGATTGTTGCTTGCCGGAGGGACAAACCTGTCAGCACTCCCGACGCAAAAAGTTGACGGGGTTCAACACCTTCAAGGGCGGCTTCACCCGCTACCTTTGCACCTCGCCTGCTTTCGTGCCTACGCATCGACGCCGCTGTTACCAGCGACGCCGCAAGGCTCGATACTGGGCTCGCGGCGCACGATTACCCAGACGGGAGTCATACCCGCTAGAACACGCGACCTTGCCAGGCCGCAGTGTCCCCTTTTCCTCCTTCTCCTTGAAATGAGCCCCCGATACCGGCTTCTCTCGCCCTGAGCGAATCTGAGCCGGCGGTGACTCCCGTGCAATCGTCGGATGATCCGGTGTCAGCGTGCGCGCCGAATCGCGCCAGTATTCCCAGTCGATCTCATCGACGACCGGCGCCCGTGCCGTCTCCAGAAGATTCTGTATAGCATTGACGATCTGCTCGAACTGCCAGTCCGAGATTCTGTCTAGTCGGCCCACCCGCTCGAGATAGCCGGCAACGTCCTGTGCCGAATGCATGGCAAGGCGCTTCTTCGGAAATGCCTTCAGATAGGTCTCCGCACGTACCAACGTAGCGCGGAGTCCTTCACGCCCCGGTTTCGCGCAAGATCGAGAAATCGCTCCCAAAAGCGCTCGATCGCATCTCCAGTGGTTGAGCCGCTTTGCGCCATGTGCTAGCGTCCAGTGCCGTGTACTTCCAATCGAATTGTACACACCAGCTCCCTTATCGCAACCGAGGGGCTTTCGGAGCTAGGCAGAATCCACCCTATTGGAACTAGACAGAATCTGCCTAGCACGCATGACCGACACTCTGTCTAGTTAACTGTTAGATTAAAATAGAGGGGAAGCAGCGAATGACAACAGGGCAAGAGTTAATTCCGAATTCTAACAAAGAGCTTATTGAAGCTTCCGGTGTGGACGCATTACTGTCGCAAATAAGACCGCATTGGCAGGCTAAGAATTTAATTCAGCGCGTGACGAAGTTATTGCATGTCGATCCAAGTAGCGCCTGTCAAAGATTGTTTAACGCATCTATCCATGATTTGAGAGAAAAAATATTATTCGCTGGTGTAGATATCGCAGCAGAAGCAGCCAAGCAAAATAAGTTGCCTCCAATTTCGAATGCTGAGAGCATAGAAAACTACTCTACATCGAAAATGATAGATCTGGCCTATCGAATGGGCTTGCTATCGAGGCCAGAATACCGACGCATCCTCCGTGCTTACGATATTCGAAAAGACTTGGAACACGAGGATGACGAATATGAAGCAGGTATTGAAGATTGTGTTTACATATTTAGAACCTGCGTAGATGTAATCCTTTCACGAGATCCAATTGAGCTTATTAAACTCACTGATATTAAGACTATTGTAGAAAAAGCAGAGCCATCTGCGTTAAATGAGAATATCTTAGAGGAATTTCGCTGTGCTCCAGAGCCAAGACAGCTGGAAATATATAAATTTTTAGTAAGCTCTTCACTCAACGTCGAATTGCCTGATGTTGTGAGACAAAATTGTTATCTTGCGTTAAATTCGATTAAGACTTTGGCACAAAGCCAAGTGCTTATAACCTGTGCAAGAGAGTTCGTTCAGAAAATAGGTAAACGAGGGCCAACGCTAATCGAAGCAAGGGTTGCGTATGGATCTGGTTTGTTACCCTACCTCAAACAAGCACAAATAAAAGATTTTTTTGAAAGTTACTTTGAAGAAATGACAAAGGTTGGTTACTCTTGGGGGGCCCACAATACACATGGCGAGCTTTTGCGAAACCTTGAAGAAATCGGAGGGCTAGAGTTCTGCCCCGAAGATTGCATGCAAAAATATGTTCAGTGGTTGGTGCTTTGCTATATAGGATCATCTGGTGGCCGAACCTCATATGGCAATATTCGAAACGTTTTTTATAGTAATGTCGGTGCACCTATTTCGCTAAACTTGTTGGGGACTAAAAACAGGAACATACCTAGCATAGTCGCTGCGCTTGAGCAAAATAATAAAGCAGTTAAATTTGCCATAACTGATGAGCATGTTGCTCGTAGGTATCACGCAATTCTAGATAGCATTGAGGAATAATCTAACAAACGGCTCCACGCAGACGCCCAAACCTCCGCTGTTTTTGTGGGTTTCGCTGCGCTACACTTTACCACAAAAACCTCTCCGGCCTGGGCGCTGGTGAGCCGGACGTTAGCCCAATAAAGAAACATGACAGAGAGAGTCAAATTCAAAATTAGTAGGGTCTCGGGAGCACCAGCACAAGATGATGAGTTGCTCTCTGATCTCAAGCGTGTCGCTGAACAAATTGGCTCAAGCACTGTCCAGCAAAGAACTTATGGTGAGTTCGGCAGTTTCGATTACAGAACATTGGAAAGGCGATTTGGCTCATGGAATAAAGCACTGGAATTAGCAGGGCTTGAGGTTTCAAATCGGTTAAACATTTCAGAAGAAGAATTATTTGAGAACATTCTTCGATTATGGGAGCACTACGGTAGGCAACCACGTCGAAGTGAGTTATCAAAAGAACCATCCAGAATTTCTCAGTCACCCTATAATCGAACTTTCGGTTCTTGGTCAGGAGCTTTGAGTGCCTTTGTTGAATATGCCAACTCTACAGAAACAGAAGCTCCGGATAACACAAATACCAATTCAGATAAATACAAAGTAAAAAATACTGGAAGAGATCCATCATTGCGACTGAGGTGGAAGGTCTTGCAGAGAGATAGTTTCAAGTGCTGCGCATGCGGAGCCTCACCTGCTGTTACTCCAGGAGTAGAGTTACACGTTGACCACGTTATTCCATGGAGTAAAGGTGGAGAAACCGTCATAGATAATCTTCAAACGCTTTGTTCAGTCTGTAATTTAGGTAAGTCGAATGAAATATAGGGCTAACAAAAAAATCCAGCCGACCCAAAAAACGCTGCGCGTTTTTGGGTCGGCTGATTTTAGGCGTTAGCCTTGAAGCGCGTTGTCCAAACGATCGAGAACGTCTAGGCCTTTTTCAATTGAACCTTTGACTGCCATAGCGCGAAATCTACTTTCAGCATCGAACTCGGCAATTGCCTGGGTTGAAAGCTCTTCCAAGAGCTTATTCACGCTGATGTGCTTGCGCTTAGCCAAGGCTTTGAGGCGAAGATGCTTATCGTCTGGAAGTCGTACAGTCAGCGTCGCCATGTCAGACCTCTCTCAGCATATCGGTGGGGGTTACTATCTGAATATCCGGGAAACGAAGTTCCCCTTTGGAAAAGTCCCGAATGTTGTTGGTCACTATGACACGAGCGTTGCCGGCCGCAGCCAATTCGAGCACATGGTTGTCCCCTTCATCTGTAAGGTTCGGGCGCCATAGGTAGAAGATCGGTACCCATTCGGCAACAGAACAAACGGCTTCGAGCAAGACCTTCACGTCTTCCGGGGCTACCGGGCAACGCTCCAAGATGGCGGGACGTGCGGTCACATCCTCATATTCGGAGAATAATGCGTTGCTCAACAGTGGCTTATAAGCGCCAAGAAGGCAACCCCGCAGAATTGCGCGATTCGGGCCGTCTGGGCTAATGAGTGCCGCTGTCAGCACATTTGTGTCAACTACGATGCGATAAGCCATGCGAAAATGATAGCACATATGCCATCAAAAAAGGCTAACACGGCGCTCAAGCCGACCCCGCGCGGTCGGCGTCGTGCTGGATCTCAAATTTGGCGCGGCGCGCAGGTCGGCTTATCTTGGGCGTTATGCGCAGCAGATGAAGAGCGATGAACTCTCTTGGTAAACCAAAAATCCCAAGGCTATGAGCATCAAAATGTAGCGGACCCGCTTATCCCCTGCTGATCAGGGGCCGCCCGTCTCCCTGGGCGAGCCAGGGAGTGCGGGCTGTTTGCCCTTGAGGCCTGTCAGAGCAATAGCTGCCGGATGTCGCCGAGGAGTTGGCTGAGCAGGGAGGTGAAGCGTGCCCCCTCGGCGCCGTCGACAACGCGATGGTCGTAGGAGAGTGAGAGCGGCAGCATGAGGCGTGGCACGAATTCACGGCCATTCCAGACGGGTTTTGTCTCGGACTTGGAGACGCCGAGGATGGCGACCTCAGGTGCGTTGACGATGGGTGTGAAGGCAGTGCCGCCGATCCCGCCGAGGCTGGAGACGGAGAAGCAGCCACCTTGCATGTCGCCGGGAAGCAGTTTGCCGTCTCGGGCCTTGGTGCTCAGTTCGGTCAACTCGACGGCGAGCGCGTACAGCCCCTTGGTATCGACGTCACGCACGACAGGCACGACCAGGCCATTGGGGGTATCGACGGCCACGCCGATGTGGGTGTAGTGCTTGTAGACGAGCCGTTCGCCATCGCTGGTCAGTGACGCCTTGAGGACGGGCATCTGGTTGAGCGCGGTCGCGACCGCCTTGAGGAGGAAGGGCAGGAAGGTCAGTTTGACGCCCTGCTTGGCGGCGCTGTCCTTCTGTTGCTGACGGAAGGCTTCCAGCTCCGTGATATCGGCATCGTCGAATTGGGTGACGTGCGGGATGCCGACCCAGCAGCGGTGGAGGTGCCGGCCGCTGATCTTGCGGATGCGCGGCAGCTCCCTGGTTTCGATCGCGCCGAAGCGCGCGAAGTCCACGTCCGGAGCGGCGGGGAGCTGGAAGGCTGAGGGAGCGCCTGTGTCACTGGCTTGGCCCTGGGCGAGCGCCTGCTTGACGAAGGTCTGGACGTCTTCCTTGAGGGCACGACCCTTGGGGCCGGAGCCTTTGACCCGTGCCAGATCGACCCCCAGTTCGCGTGCGAAGCGTCGCACGGCGGGGCTGGCATGCGCCTTCCGGCCCTTGGCGATGGCGGCCATGTCCTCCGGCCGGGGTAGCACCGGCGCCTGACGCCGTTCAGCCTCACCGGGCGCGCGGCGCGCGGTTTCCGGCTTGGCGGCCGGGGGGGAGGGCGGTGGGTCTTGCGTCGCCTCCGTGCTCGTCGCGGGCAGGGTGTCCTCGCTGCCGGACTCCGGCGCCGCATCCACGCTCAACGTGAGAATCAGATCCCCAGGGTTCAGGGTGTCGCCAACCTTGACGGCGAGCTCCTCGACCACCCCGGCATGCGGCGAGGGGATCTCCATGGTTGCTTTGTCGCTCTCCAGGGTCAGCAGGGATTGTTCGACTTCGACGCGCTCGCCCGGTGCGACCAGGATCTCAACGACCGGGATGTCGGTGAAGTCGCCAACGTCCGGTAGCACGACCGAGACCGACTCGCGCTCGGTGTCCGTCTCGGAATGCCCCCTGGCGGCTGTCTTCTCTGCCTTCGGTGGGGCGGGCGGCGCCGGCTCGGTGGCCTGGGCATCCTTGGTGTCATTCTCCCGCGGACGGCTCTGCAAGGCCGTCTCCAGCATGAGCAGGAGATCCCCCTCGCTCACGCGGTCGCCGACCTTGACCTTGATCCCTTTGACGATGCCGCCCTTGGGGGATGGAATCTCGATCGTCGCCTTGTCGCTCTCCAGGGTGAGCAGGGATTGCTCGGGCTCGACCCGGTCCCCTTCGGCGACCAGGATCTCGATGATCTCGACGTCGGAGAAGTCTCCGACGTCAGGCAGTAAAATCTCTTCGACGGTTGCCACGCGATGTCCTCCTAAGCCTGTCGTTCCGGTTGCTTCATACCGTCACCGGATGCGGCTTTTCCGGGTCGATGCGATATTTGGCAATGGCCTCGGAGACCATCGATGTCGGAATCTCGCCTTCATCGGCGAGCGCCTTGAGCGCCGCGACCGCAATGTAGTAGCGATTGACCTCGAAGAACTTTCGCAGCTGACTGCGCATGTCGCTGCGCCCGAAGCCGTCGGTCCCGAGCACGAGGTAGCGGCGCGGGACATAGGGGCGGATCTGGTCGGCGTAGGTGCGCATATAGTCGGTTGCCGCCACGATCGGGCCGCGTGTTCCCGCCAGCTGGCTCTCAACGAAGGTGGCGCGCTGCGCCTGGTCCGGATGCAGCATGTTCCAGCGCTCGGCCGCGATGCCCTCGCGGCGCAGCTCGTTGAAACTGGTGACGCTCCACACCGCCGAGCCGATCTCGAAGTCCCTCTCCAGCAGCTCGGCCGCCGCCAGAACCTCGCGCAGAATGGCGCCCGCGCCGAGGAGTTGAACGCGATGGCTGCGCTCCTCGCCGCGATGCACGCGGTACATGCCTCTGAGGATGCCGTCCTGGCAGTCCTCGGGCATGGGCGGCTGGACGTAGTTCTCGTTCATCGCGGTGATGTAGTAGAAGACGTTCTCCTTCTCCTGATACATCCGCCTCAGACCGTCCTGGATGATGACGGCCATCTCGTAGGCATAAGCGGGGTCGTAGGTGACGCAGTTGGGGATGGTCGAGGCTAGCAGGGGGCTGTGGCCGTCCTGGTGCTGCAGACCCTCGCCCGCGAGCGTGGTCCGGCCGGCCGTTCCGCCGATCAGGAAGCCCTTGGCGCGCATGTCGCCAGCGGCCCAGGCGAGGTCGCCGACGCGCTGGAAGCCGAACATGGAGTAGTAGATGTAGAAGGGGATCATGCTCTGGCCATGGTTGACATAGGCCGTTGCGGCGGCGATCCAGGATGACATGGCGCCCGCCTCGTTGATGCCCTCCTGCAGGATCTGGCCCTTCTTGTCCTCGCGGTAGTACATGACCTGGTCGGCGTCGACCGGCTCGTAGAGCTGGCCCTGCGAGGCGTAGATGCCGAGCTGGCGGAACATGCCCTCCATGCCGAAGGTGCGCGCCTCGTCCGGCACGATGGGGACGACATACTGGCCGATCTTCTTGTCGCGGACGATTATGGTCAGCAGCCGGACGAAGGCCATGGTGGTCGACATCTCCTTGTCGCCGCTGCCCTCGAGCAGACTCTGGAAGGCGTCGAGGCCGGGAATCTCGAGCGGCGGCGCCTCATCGCGGCGGGCCGGCAGGAAGCCGCCAAGGCGCTCGCGCGCCTGATGGAGATACGTCATCTCCGCGCCGTCCGCCGGGGGCTTGTAGAAGGGTGCGGCACCGATCTGGTCGTCCGAGATCGGGATGTTGAAGCGGTCGCGGAAGGCCTTGAGATGGGCCTCGCCCATCTTCTTCTGCGAGTGGGTGATGTTCATCCCCTCGCCGGCGATGCCCATGCCATAGCCCTTGACGGTCTTGGCCAGGATGACGGTCGGTTTGCCCGTGGTCTCCATGGCGGCGAGATAGGCGTTGTAGACCTTGATGGGGTCGTGCCCGCCGCGGTTGAGGCGCCAGATGTCGTCGTCCGTCATGTTGGCGACCATCTCCTTCAGCTCGGGATACTTGCCGAAGAAGTGCTCGCGCGTGTAGACGCCGCCCTTGGCCTTGTACGCCTGGTAGTCACCATCGACGCATTCCTCCATCCGCTTGAGCAAGAGCCCTTGCTTGTCGCGGGCGAGCAGTGGATCCCAGTAGCGACCCCAGACCACTTTGATGACGTTCCAGCCCGCGCCGCGGAAGACCGCCTCCAGCTCCTGGATGATCTTGCCGTTGCCGCGCACCGGGCCGTCGAGGCGCTGCAGGTTGCAGTTGACCACGAACACCAGGTTGTCCAGCCGTTCGCGTGCGGCGAGGGAGATGGCGCCCAGTGACTCAGGCTCGTCCATCTCGCCATCGCCGAGGAAGGCCCAGACCTTGCGGTTGGCCGTGTTGACCAGGCCGCGATCACGCAGATAGTGCATGAAGCGGGCCTGGTAGATCGCCATGATGGGACCCAACCCCATCGAAACCGTGGGGAACTGCCAGAATCCGGGCATCAGCCAGGGATGTGGGTAGGAGGAGAGGCCGTTGCCGTCCACTTCCTGGCGGAAGTGGTAGAGCTGCTCTTCGCTGATGCGTCCCTCAAGGAAGGCGCGGGCATAGATGCCGGGCGCCGAGTGGCCCTGGAAGAAGACCAAATCGCCGCCGTGGTCCTTGGTGCGGGCATGCAGGAAGTGGTTATAGGCGACATCGATGAGGGTCGCCGAGGAGGCGAAGCTCGAGATGTGGCCCCCCAGCTCGGTCGAGAGTCGATTCGCCTGCACGACCATGGCCATGGCGTTCCAGCGCACGAAGGAGCGGATGCGGCGCTCCATGGCCAGATCGCCCGGGAAGCGTTCTTCCTGCTGGACCGGGATGCTGTTCAGGTAGGCGGTGTTGGCGCTGTAGGGCAGGTAGGCGCCGGAGCGGCGTGCCTTATCGACCAGGCGCTCCAGGAGGAAATGGGCGCGTTCGACGCCTTCGTTCTCCAGTACGGCTTCGAGGGAGTCGAGCCACTCCTGTGTCTCTTGCGGATCGATATCGGGCTTCTTGGTCATGTCGCTTCCGGGAATGCATCCTAAGGCGGATTCAGTTCAGACAAAGCCGCCATTGTATAACATCAAGGGGCTCTCTCAATACTGAGGATTCGGTATTGCAATGCAGCTGGCGCGGCCTGGGATCCGTTGCCGCGGTCTACTATAGACGGCGCTAGCGTCGCACGGGCGACTCATCAAGGATGTCATGCGATCTGAGCGGGCAAGTGGCGAGGTCGCGGGCCGCGGTGAGTCCGCGAATGCGGTTTTTCGAGCAGATGGAGGCGCGAAGGTGCAGGACTGGTGGTCCTCGTCCTGCCCTGTGGCGCCCGAAGACAGGCGGGTGAAACCGCAACGAGCGCGCAAGGAAACTCATGGCTCGCGGGGCATCCTTGCCCCGCATGGGACACTTCGGCCGTCTGTCCTTAGGAACTGTCCGTCTTCTACGTCCTGATTCGAGCCTGGTGACGAAGCTCCAGCTTCGTCATCCGCGAGACGAAGCTCTGCTTCATGAATCCTCAGGCTGCGCCAACGCTTCGTGAAGCGGAGCTTCATCGCATGGGTCACGCAGCTGGAGCTGCGTGACCAGAAACCGGGAGGCAATTGATAGACGGCTACTTAGTCCTCGGCTCTCTGATAGGCGTCCATCATCTGTTTCTGAATCGTGCCGGGCACCGGATCGTAGTGGCTCAGCTCGATGCTGTAGGTGCCTTCGCCGCCGGTCAGGGCCTTGAGGCGGGCGTCGTAGCCGTCGAGTTCGGCAAGCGGGACCTCGCCTTCGATGACGATGCGTGCGCGGCTCTTGGATTCGCTGCCGTTGATGCGCCCGCGGCGGCTGGAGAGGTCGCCGGCCAGGTCGCCCATGGCCGAGTCCTGCGCCGTGATGCGGATCTTGACGACGGGTTCGAGGATGACCGGTTGCGCCTTGAGCACCGCTTCGACGAAGGCCTTGCGACCGGCCGTTGCGAAGGCGATGTCCTTGGAGTCGACCGGGTGGTACTTGCCGTCGTAGACGGTGACCTTGATGTCCTGCAGCGGGTAGCCGGCAATGGCCCCTTCGTCCAGGACCTGGCGCACGCCCTTCTCGATGGAGGGGATGAAGTTGCCCGGAATGACGCCACCGACGACGGCGTCGATGAACTCGAAGCCGGCGCCTCGCTCATTGGCCTCCACCCGCAAATAGACCTCGCCGAACTGTCCGGCGCCGCCAGTCTGCTTCTTGTGTCTGTGGTGTCCTTCCGCCTTGCCGATGATGGTTTCCTTGTAGGGGATGCTCGGTGGATGCGTCTCGACATCGACATGGAAATGCTCCGACAGACGCCGTAGCAGAACCTTGAGGTGAAGCTCGCCGAGACCACGGATCACCGTCTCGTTCGCGCTCGCGTTGTGCTCGATGTGGAAACAGGGGTCCTCCGACTCGAGCTTGTGCAAGGCGTCCGTCAGTTTCTGCTCGTCGCCGCGTTTGGCGGTGTTGATGGCCAGTCCGAACAAGGGGACAGGGCACTCCAGGCTGGAGAGATGGAAGTGGTCCTCATCGTGCGAGTCGTGCAGCACGGCATCGAAGTGGATGTCCTCGACACGGGAGACGGCGAGGATGTCGCCAGGCACGCCCTCGGCAACCTCGACCTGCTCGCCCCCGTGGAGTCGATAGAGATGGCTGACCTTGAAGGGCTTGCGGGCATCGCCGACGAAGAGCTGGCTGGCGTTGGTGATCCGGCCCTGATGAATGCGGAAGATGCCGAGCTTGCCGCGATAGGGGTCGTTGAGGATCTTGAAGACATGGGCCACCGCGTGCAGCGAGGGATCCGGGCTGACGCGCACCGGCTCCATCGCGGCGCCTTCGCCCTTGAGGAAAGGCGGGGGATTGCCTTCGGACGGGTTCGGCATGAGACGGGTCATGATCTCCAACAGCTCCGGGATGCCGGCGCCGGTTTGGGCCGAGACGAAGCAGATGGGGATCAGGTGGGCTTCGCGCAGGGCGGCCTCGAAGGGATCGTGGAGCTGCTCCGGCTTGAGCTCCTGGCCCTGCTCCAGATAGATCTCCATCAGCGCCTCGTCGACCTCCACGACCTGGTCGATGATCTGGCTGTGGGCCTCCTCGACGGAGGAGAACGCGGCGCCTTCACCGCCGGGCTGGAAGAAACAGTCGATGACGCGCGTGCTGTCTTCCGTGGGGAGGTTGATGGGCAGGCATTCGGCGCCAAAGGTCTCGCGGATCTGCTCCGTGAGCCCCGCAAGGTCGATGTTGTCCGCGTCGATCTGGTTGACGATGATGAGGCGACAAAGGTTGCGATTGTCCGCCGCCTTCATCAGCCGCAGGGTCATGGGCTCGATACCGGACTGGGCATTGATCACCACGGCGGCGGTTTCCACCGCCGGCAGCACGGAGATGCTGCGTCCGAGGAAATCCGGGTAGCCGGGGGTGTCGATCAGATTGATGTGCTTGCCGCCGGTCGTGAAACTGGTGATGGCTGCGTCCAGGGAGTGCTGCAGGTCCTTTTCCAGTGGGTCGAAATCGCAAACGGTTGTCCCCTTGGCGACGCTGCCTGGGCTCGGGATGACCCCGGTGGCGGCCAGGAGTGCCTCTACCAGTGTCGTCTTGCCAGAGCCGGCATGACCGACCAGAGCGATGTTGCGGACGTCTTCGGCGTTGTAGTCAGACATCTTTTGTCCCGTCGTGGCGCTTGATGTGAATGCAGGGCGCCTCGTCAACGCCCTTCAGGTTCTCTCGGTTGAGCCGAAATTATACTGTAACCGGCGCGTCACTCAGGCGCTGTGCGCCAAGAAATCCGGTGCGGGTGCTTCAGGTCAAGGCTCTCGAGCCCCGGTGGCAGGCGTTAGCCGGCGGCTCGGCGGCGCGGGTGTGGTGCGGCGGGATGGCGTTTGGCTGGACCTGGCACTGGGCGTTCCGCGCTGATGTATGCTTAGGCGCGGGAGCTCGGGACATGACACCGAAGCGTGTTTCAATCAACGCGGGGCGGCATAAAAAAACGGCGGCCGGAGGGCCGCCGAAGGACGCACAGCTAGGGAACGGGGGCAACCTTTCAAGACGCCAGGAAACTCCCTATGTTGTTCGAAACGTTAGCACATGGCTGGAGGGAATAAGATGGCACTAGTTCTCAAATCCGATGCATTCATCGATGGTGGTGAGATCCCGCGGCGCTTCACCTGCGAGGGCGAGGATGTGTCGCCGCCGCTGGCGTGGGAGGGTATTCCGGAGGGGACGGAGAGTCTGGTGCTGATCGTGGATGATCCGGATGCGCCGGACCCGATGGCGCCGCGAATGGTCTGGGACCATTGGATCCTCTACAACATACCGGCAAGCTGCCCTGGACTGGTCGACGGTGTGCGCGCGGATGCGCTACCCGCGGGGACGGGGGAGGGCGTGAACAGCTGGGGCAGGACGGGTTACGGAGGCCCCTGCCCGCCGATTGGGCGGCATCGCTATTTTCATCGGCTCTATGCCCTAGACCTCTGTCTGCCCGCCGAGCTTGGCAGCCCGGGTAAAGACGACCTGCTGCTTGCGATGGAGGACCACATCCTGGGCCACGCCGAACTCGTGGGAACCTATGAGAAGACCCCGCCGGGCGAGACCGCCTGACCGCGCCCCGCTGTGAGTCCGGCGGCTTGCGGGTCACGCCCGCTGGCTCTTCGTCAGGGAGCCACCGCCAGGTTTTTGCTCAGGGCTTCAGTTGATCGATCAGCACCTCGGTCTCGGTGCCATCTCGGACGGCGAGGGCGCTGGTCTCCCCAAAGAGATCGCCGGGTTGAGGCATGGCCTGGCCGGATTTCGACACGCGCGCGCCGACCACGACTTGATCGAAGGCGGAGAGGCGCATGGCGGGTGTCATGGCCATGCTGTCGTCCAATGTGAGTGTCTTGGGGAGATCCTTGACCTGGAGCCGCTGCACCGCGAGCGGCATGGGCGGGCCGGAGGCCGCGCGGGCGAAGACGAAGACGGTGTCGTCCGGCGCCGCCTTGTCTGCGAGGCCGTCATCCAGGCGCACCGCGACTTGGATCGCGACGCCCGCGTCGGTCGCTGTGGTCGGTTGGACCGCGGCGGCTGGCTCCGAGGTCGAGGTCGCGGCTTCAGCGGGGGGCGGCGTATCGGCTGAGCCGCTGACAGCGGTGTCCACCGCGATTCCGGCGCGCGTCTGTGCCTCTGCCACCATCTGCTTGAGATTGGCGGCCTCGTCGCCGTTTTGATCCAGCTCCGCGAGGATCGCCTTCCAGGTCGTCACGGCGGAATCATACTGACCCTTCTGGAAGGCGATCATGCCCGAGAGCCAGCGTGCGATGCGGTTCTCCGGCTCCTGCTCCAGCACGGCTTGGATGAGTTCGGCGGGTTGCCCATCGAGACTCTTGTTCGGACTGGCGGCGGCCAGTGCCTCGGCATAGGCGAGCTTGACCTCGACCTGATCGGGCGCGAGCGCGTAGGCCTGTCCGATGGCCTTGAGTCCCTGCTCCGTTTGGCCGGTCGCGAAGTAGGTGCGGCCGAGCATCAGCCAGCCTTCGATATTGTCCGGGTTCTCTTTCAGTCGGTCTTCCAGGCGCTGAACCAGCTCTTCCAGCGAGGCCGCGCTTTGATCCTCGGCCGCGGGTGCGCCCTGCTCGCTGACGCCTGCCTGCAGCGGGTCGATCAGTCGCGGCTCGCCGAGCTGCAGATAGAGGAGCACGACGCCGAGCGGGAGCGCGATGGCAAGCGCCGTCCCCAGTATCCAATGGCCGAGACGCGAGCCCGCTCGGTCGCCGCGTTCCGCCGCGGGGGTGCCGGTCTCGCCGACGTCGTAGAGCAGTTCGCGCTCGAGGTCGTGACGGGCGGCGTCGTATCTGTCCTGCTCCAGAAAACCGGCCTGCAAATCGGCGTCCAATTCATCGAGGCGTTGCCGGAAGACCTCGAGGTTCAAGGCGTCCTGCCGGATGGCGTCGTTCGCGGGCGCGGATCCCAGCAGCGGGGCAAGGATGAAGACGAGTGCCAGGACCAGCAGGCCGCCGGCGAGAATCCAGAAAATGATCATGGGGCCTTATTCTTCTCTAGTCGTTGCGGTCGGTCTTGGCGAGGAGCTGCTGCAGTCGCTCGCGCTCGGCCTGACTGAGCTCTTGCTCGGGTTCGGCCTTCTTGCGCTGGATGGCGCGCAGAAGCATGAAGCCGCCGAGGCCGAAGAAGAGAAAGGGTCCGAACCACAAGATGTAGGTCGAGGGTTTGATCGGTGGCTCGTAGAGCACGAAGTCCCCGTAGCGCGCGACCAGGAATTCAACGACCTCATCGCGGCTCTTGCCCTCTTGCATCATGCGGTAGACCTCCTTGCGCAGGTCCTGGGCGACGCTGGCCTGAGAGCCGGCAAGGGACTCGTTCTGGCAGACCAGGCAGCGCAGTTCGCCGACCAGATCCTTGAACTCGTCGGTGCGCGCTGGATCTTCGAAGGTGAATTCCTCGAGGGTGAAGGCGTGGGCCGCGCCGAGCGCGAGGGTTGCGGCCAGGGCCAGCGGTGCCACAAGGCGGTTTGGATGGCTGAGCGTCATGATTTTTTCGCTTGATACTGCTCGACGATGGGTCGGATCTCCTGCTCCCAGACACGGGCGTCGATCGGGCCGACGTGCTTGTGGCGAATGATGCCCTGGGGATCCACGATGAAGGTCTCGGGGGCGCCGTAGACGCCCCAATCGATGCCCGATCTGTTGTCCGGGTCGTAGAGGATGGTGGTGTAGGGGTCGCCGAACTGCTGCAGCATCTGCAGCGCCTCGGGCCGTGTGTCCTTCCAGTTGAAGCCCAGGAACTGTACGCCCTGGTTCTGTCGCGCGATGCGCATCAGCTCGGCATGCTCCTGGCGGCAGGACGGACACCAGGAGGCCCAGACGTTCACCAGGGAGACCTTGCCCAGCAAGACCTCCTTGGTCAGTGTTTGGCTCGGATCCTTCAATGATTCCAGCGTGAAATCCGGCGCCGGCTTATCGATGAGCGGCGAGGGGATCTCTCTTGGATCCAGCTTCAATCCATAAAAAAGTAAACCGGCCAGGGCCAGGAAGATCCCGAGCGGGATCAGGGCGCGTGAAGCGGATGTGTTCATGAGTGCAGGGTTACCTGGAGAGCGAATACCTCTGCCAGAGGAGCCAGGCCCGACCGGGCCTGGGTGTCCAGCGGCAGCGCAAGATCGGAGTCAAATCGGACGGAATCGACGGGATGCGTGTCTCCTCCAAGGGTGATCGATCATCCTGTCGACCCTGTCCGTCTCAAGGCGGAGCTCGTCGCATGCTGGCGGTCGGCAGCTAAGCCACCGCCGCGCCGCCTGGAATGGGCGAGGCGGCGGTTTGACGAGCCATGCGATAGCGTCGATCCGTCACGGCCAGCACGCCACCGAGGGCCATGAAGATACAGCCGAGCCAGATCCAGCGCACGTAAGGCTTGTAGTAGACCCGCAGGGCCCAGTCGCCCTTGTCGCCGACCGGTTCGCCGAGCGAGATGTAGATGTCGCGCAGCAGTCCGGCGTCGATGGCCGCCTCGGTCATGGGCATGCCGCCCGAGAAGTAGTTGCGCTTTTCCGGGAAGAGGCGCGCGATCTCGCGCTCGCCCTGGTAGACCACGAAATCGCCGCGGAAGGCGCTGTAGTTGGGGCCGGGAACGGACTGCACCCCATTGAACTGGAAGCGGTAGCCGGCGTCCTCGTGGACGGAGCCGGGCGACATGCGGATGTCCGTCTCCTTGCCGTGGATCGACACCATGGTGACGCCGACGATGAAGACGGCGAGCCCCATGTGCGCCAGCCACATGCCGTAATAGCTGCGACTGTTGCCGGCGAGATCGGCGGCCAGCCCCTTGAGCCCATGCTTGTGCTTGAGTCGATCGAAGAGGCTGACGAGGTGGCTGCCGACCAGCCAGGCGGCCATCGCCAGCCCGAATGCCATCGCCATGTTGCCGGCCGAGAAGATCGGCAGGGAGACCGCGAGGAAGACGAGGATGGCCAGGGCCAGCGCAAGCCAGAGCGATTTGATCAGCCGCCGCGGCTCGTCGTGCTTCCAATGCGCGAGCGGACCCGTGCCGGTCGCCAGCACGAGGAAGGGCGACAGGCTCACGAACATCTTGTTGAACCAGGGGAAACCGACCGAGATCTTGCCCCAGCCGGCGGCCTCGTAGATCAGCGGCGCCAGGGTGCCGAAGAGCACCAGCACAGTGAGCGTTGCCAGCAGCAGGTTGTTGACCAGCAGAAAGCTCTCGCGCGAGACCAGATCGAAGCGCCCGCCGCCCGAGATGGTCGGCGCCCGCCAGGCATAGAGCGCCAGGGAGCCGCCGATGACGATGCACAGGAAGATCAGAATGAAGCTGCCTCGCGTCGGATCCGTCGCGAAGGCGTGCACCGAGGTCAGCACGCCCGAGCGCACCAGGAAGGTGCCGAGCAGCGACAGCGAGAAGGCGGAGATTGCCAGCAGCACCGTCCAGGTCTTGAAGGCCGCCCGCTTTTCGGTCACCGCCAGCGAGTGCATGAGCGCCGTGCCGGCGAGCCAGGGCATGAAGGAGGCGTTCTCGACCGGGTCCCAGAACCACCAGCCGCCCCAGCCCAGCTCGTAATAGGCCCACCAGGAGCCGAGCGCGATGCCGATGGTGAGGAAGATCCAGGCGACCGTCGTCCAGGGCCGCGACCAGCGCGCCCAGGCCGAGTCCAGCTTGCCGCCGATCAGCGCGGCGATGGCGAAGGCGAAGGCGACCGAGAAGCCGACGTAGCCCATATAGAGCATGGGCGGGTGAATGGCGAGCCCCGGATCCTGCAGCAGCGGGTTGAGATCGCGGCCTTCGAGAGGGGCGGGGAAGATCCGGTCGAAGGGGTTCGAGGTGAGGACCGTGAACAGCAGGAAGCCGATGGCGACCATGCCCTGCACCGAGATGACACGGGCGATCATGGCCAGCGGCAGATTCTTGCTCAACGCGGCCACAGCGGCGCCCCAGCCGGCCAGCATGAAGACCCACAGCAGCAGGGATCCCTCATGCGCCCCCCAGATGGCGGAGACCTTATAGGCCGTCGGCATCAGGCTGTTGGAATTGGTCGCGACATAGATGACGGAGAAGTCATCCGTCAGGAAGGCCTGCAGCAGGCAGAGGAAGGCGATCCCGATGAAGGTGAGCTGCCCCCAGGCCAGGGGGCGCGCCATCGACATCCAGGTGCGGTTGCCGCTGAGGCTGCCGGCCAGGGGCACGCTGGCCTGGATGATGGCCAGGAACAGAGCCAGGATGAGGGCGAAGTGTCCGAGCTCGGGGACCATCAGTTGGATGCCCCGTTGATGCCGGCGGCGGCATCCGCCACGCCCTCCGCGTGGGCCGTCTTCAAGGTGCTGGCGACCTCCGGCGGCATGTAGTCTTCGTCATGTTTCGCCAGGACCTCGTCGGCATAGAAGACGCCGTCCGGTCCGAGTCGCCCCTTGGCGACCACGCCGCTGCCCTCGCTGAAGAGGTCTGGCAGGATACCTGTGTAGGCCACCTTGACCGTCTGCGCATTGTCGGTGACGTCGAAGTGGATGGTCAGTCCATCCTCCTGGCGGGCGAGCGTGCCCTTGGTCACCAATCCGCCGAGCCGGAAGACATGGTCCGGCGGGGCTTCATTGGCGATCACCTGCGAGGGGCTGAAGAAATAGGAGATGTTGCTCTTGAGGGCGGTCAAGGCCAGCGCCGAGGCGGCGCCCACACCCAGCACCGCCAAAGCGACGAACGCCAGCCGTTTCTGTCTTGCTTTCATTCTGTTGCTCCGAAGTCACGCGCTCGGGTCAGACGTCACGCATCCGGGTCAATCGACCCAGCCGAGCCAAAATAGTTCGACGCTGCGCGCGAAGTTGCAGGATCTCGATCACCAAAAGGACGGCGGCCATCCCATAGGCGCCCCAGACGAAGAAGGCGTAGCCGCCCTGTGCGAAGAAGTCGCTCATGCTCGGTTCTCCTTGTTCAGGATCTCTTGCACCCAGGTGCTGTCCGCCTCACGCGTCAGGATGATGCTGCGCAGCCGCATGAAGCCGGTTGCGAAGGAATACATCCAGAAGGCGAAGGTCATGACCAGCATGGAAAAGAGGATGTTGCCCTCGATCCGCATCAGATTCGAGCGCTGGTGCAGCGCGGCGCACTGATTGGGGTCCGGGCAGTTGATCGACCAGAAGATGACCGGAACCATCACCAGCCCGACGATCGCCAGCAACCCGGCCGCGCGGTCGGCGCGGCGGGTGTCGTCGATCGCGGAATGCAGCGCGATATAGCCGATGTAGAGGAAGAAGAGCGCCAGCTCAGAGGTCAGCCGCGGATCCCAGTCCCAATAGGTGCCCCAGCTCGGGCGTCCCCAGAAGGCGCCGGTCCAGAGGGCGAGGAAGGTGAAGATGGCGCCCGTGGGCGCCACGGCGTTGGCCATCATGAAGGAGAGCCGGGTATTGAAGACCAGCCCGATGGCGGCCCAGCCGACCAGGACCACATAGAGCCACATGGACATCCAGGCCGCTGGCACATGGATGAAGATGATCCGGTAATACTCCTTCTGCGGGTTGTTGCCGCCGAGCTGATCGACGGTCTCGAAGAAGCCCCAGTAGAGACCGACGGCCAGCAGGACGATGGTCAGTGCCCAAAACACGGGCACCAAGCGACCGGCGATCGGATAGAAGGAGGCGGGGGAGGCGAATTTGAACCAGTTGAGAGCCATGCGCGTGAGTCGATCGTTGTGATGATGTGGATCGTTGTGATTGTGTTGATCGTGTCTCTGATTCCAGGGCTCGCCGCGTTACGCGGCCTTCCTGAGACAACGTTTGCCGCTCAATGTTTCATGAGTGGGCAGGGTGCTCGATTTGAACGCCCAGCCTCGCGCGCCTGAAGCGCGTTTCCAAGGCTCACTCGAGCGAGATCCTGAGCGCCGCCGCCGAGGCCACGGGCGCAAAGACCATGGCGACCAACAGGAAGGCGCCGAGCAGCGCGAGATAGGGCTGCGTGTCCGTGATCGCGATGCTGCTGACCTGCACCGCGCCCGAGCCATAGACGAGGACGGGAATATAGAGCGGCAGGATCAGCAGCGACAAGAGAATGCCCCCTCCGCGCAGGCCCAGCGTCAGCGCCGCGCCGATGGCGCCGACCAGACTCAGTACCGGCGTGCCGAGCAGCAAGGAGAGCATCATGATGCCGATCGCGGTGTCGGACAAATGGTATTGCATGCCGACCAGGGGCGCGATGAGCACCAGCGGCAGCCCGGTCAGGATCCAGTGTGCCGCGATCTTCGCCAGCACCAGCAAGGAGAGGGGCTGTGCCGTGAGCAGCATCTGCTCCAGGGTGCCGTCCTCATAGTCCGCCGCGAACAGTCGCTCCAGCGCCAGCATGGAGGCGAGCAGCGCCGCCACCCAGACGACGCCGGGTCCGAGGATCTCGAGCACCTTGTGCTCGGTGCCGACACCCAGCGGGAAGAGGCTGATGACGATGACGAAGAAGAAGAGCGTCGTCAGCACGTCCGTGCGCCGGCGCATGGCTAGCGTCAGATCCCGTTTCAGGATGGTCCAGAAGACACGCAACATCCGCTCAGCCCTCCAGATCCAACCGCTCGACCTGACCCGAGGTCAGGGGGACTTCCTGATGAGTCGTCAGCACCGCCATGCCGCCGGTGTCGACGTGCTCTGCGATCAGCCGCTGCAGCAGCGCCACGGCGTCGACGTCCAGGGCGGTGAAGGGCTCGTCGAGCACCCACAGCCTGGCCTTGCTCAGAATGAGTCGGGCCAGCGCCACGCGCTTCTTCTGGCCCTGGGAAAGCATGCGCGTGGGCAGATCCTCGAAGCCGCGAAGCCCGATCCGCGCCAGCGCCTCCCAGAGGGCGGGGGTGTCGGCGCGGTCGCCGTCGAGCGCGGCGGCGATGGCCAGGTTCTCGATGCCCGTCAGCTCGCCCTTGATGCCGTTGAGATGGCCGAAGTAGAGCAGATCCCGCTTGTAGTCGTCGCCCAGCGCGCGGATGGGCTCGCCCTGCCAGCGGATCTCGCCGGACTCCGGCGTGAAGAGCCCGCAGAGGCTGCGTAGCAAGGTCGTCTTGCCGGTGCCGTTGCGCCCGCGCACATGGAGGAGCGTGCCTGAACCCACCGCGAAGCTGAGGTCTGAGAAGAGACGCCGATCGCCGCGCCGGCACTCGAGCTGGTTGACCTCAAGCATGGCGCGCGCCCGAGGCGGCATCGGCGTGAGCCATGCCGTGGTTTCGCGCGGGCGAGAGGACCCAAGCGCCGCGTGCGCGGCGGCGCGCCACCGGCCGGCTGGGTGTCATGCGGCGCGGTACCGGATCATCCAGCAGCTGTGGATGCGCGGATTGCGCGCGAAGTCGCGCGGCAGGGTATCCGCGCCGATGTCCACCACATTGAGCGGGGACAGGCCCTCCAGGTCGATGCGGAAACGGCGCAGGTTGTTCGAGAAGATCAGCATTCCGTCGGGCTCCAGGAGGCGCATCACGGATTTGATGAGGGCGACATGGTCGCGCTGGATATCCAGTGTGCCGTACATGCGCCTGGACGTGGAGAAGCTCGGCGGATCGAGGAAGATGAGATCGTAGCGACGCCGGCCACTCGTCATTTCGATCCAGCGCAGGCAATCCGCCTGGATCAGCTCATGCTGGGGGCCGTCGATGCCGTTCAGGGCGAGGTTGCTCGCGGCCCATTCCAGGTAGGTGCGCGACATATCGACCGTGGTCGTCGACGCGGCGCCACTCTTGGCGGCGTAGACGGTCGCGGTGCCGGTGTAGCCGAAGAGGTTGAGAAAGCGCTTGCCGGACGCGAGCGCCCCGATCATGCGCCGGATGTCTCTGTGGTCGAGGAAGAGCCCGGTATCCAGGTAGTCTTCGAAGTTGACCAGGAAACGGTGATCATGCTCGTTCACCTGGTGGAAGTTGCGTGTTTCGGCGAGCTTCTCGTACTGATTGCGCCCCTTCTGTGGGCGACGCACCTTGAGAAAGACCTGCTCGCCCGGAACCTCAAGCACCTCGGGAATCAGCCCCAGCGCCTCGCGCAGCCGCTGCCGTGCCTTCTTGGGATCCACGCTGGACGGCGCGGCGTACTCCTGCACATGCACCCAGCGCTTCTCGCCCGCGTAGACGTCGATGGCGAGGGCGTACTCGGGTAGGTCCGCATCGTAGATTCGCAGGCATTGAATGTGCTCGTCGCGCTGCCACTTGCGCAACGCCTTCAAATTCTTGATCAGCCGATTCGCGAGCATGATGGCGCTTTCGCTGCGTTCTTCCGGCGGCAGCGGACGCGGATGATTGGAGACGAAGAAGCGTGGCTCGACCTGGAAACTGAGCAGCCGGCACTCGATGGGGCCGTTGTAGAGGCTGTGCAGCCGCAAGGCGCGCAGGCCCATGTTCTTTCCCAACTCCGCGTCGGCGGTGAAGACGGCGGCATGCCAGCCGACGAAACGCTCCTTGAGCACGGCGCCGAGACGCCCGTAGAGGAGCGGCATGTCTTCGTGGGCGCCGAGCCGCTCGCCATAGGGCGGATTGACCACGAAGAGTCCCTCGTCCTCGGCGCGACCCGGTCGGCAATCGGCCAGCTCGCGGCGCTCGAAGTGGGCGAGCCCGGCGAGCCCGGCGCGTTCCAGGTGGTGCAGCGAGATGCGCACGGCATTGGGATTGACGTCATAGCCGCGCATCGGGCCGATGCGCTTGATCCCGGCGTCGCGGCGGATGTGCGCCTCGCTGAGCAAGCGCTGCCAGGCGGGCTCGTCGTGCTGGGTCCAGCCGTGGAAGCCGAAGCGCTCGCGCAGCAGTCCAGGCGCGATGTCGGCGGCCATGAGTGCCCCCTCGATGACCAGGGTCCCCGAGCCGCACATGGGGTCCAGCAGGGCGCCACCCTCGGCGGCGATCTCCGGCCAGCCCGCCCGCATGAGGATGGCCGCCGCCAGGTTCTCCTTCAGCGGCGCCGCCGAGCCCTGATCGCGGTAGCCGCGCTGGTGGAGCGAATTGCCCGAGAGATCGATGCTGAGTCCGACCTGGTCGTGATGGCCGTAGACATGCACGCGCAGGTCCGGATTCACGAGATCGACACTGGGCCGTTGTCCGCGCTTCTTGTTGAAGCGGTCGGCGATCGCGTCCTTGACCCTGAGGACGGCGAACTGGCGGTTGTTGATGCCGGTAAGGTTGCCGTCGAACTGGATGGCGAAGGTGTGATCCGGCGTCAGATGCTCCTCCCAGGGAACCTCGAGCGCGACGCGGTAGAGGTCATCCGGATCCGTGACGGGGAGCTGGATGATGGGGAGCAGGATGCGGTTTGCGAGCCTCGACCAGAGGCAGGCTCGGTAGCCGTCCTCGATGCTGCCTGTAAAGCGCGCGCCTCCGCGAGTCTCGGTCGCGTCCGCCATGCCGAGCCGGATGAGTTCCTCGGCCAGGAGACTCCCCATGTGCTTTGGGGCAGAGGCGAAAAAGATATGATCGGACATGCAGGTCAGGAACTCCGGGGCACGCAGGTGCGGGGTCGTGTCAGGGCGTTGTCGGCGAGCCGCGCGGGCGGCGAGGGTGCTGTGCGGTTGGGGCAGATGCGTTGGTCGGGCGTGCCGCGGAAGGGAAGGCGGCTCGGGCGGTCGCTCACTCTTTCTTAATGAGGTCGGCAAGCCCCTCGAAGGGATTGAAGGTCGTTTGTTTCCCTGCCTGGCCAGTTCGCCCCGCGCCCTTGCCCGCGCCGAGCGCGGCCAGGTGCTCCTCGTACTTCTGGTGCTCGTTGTCGTGGCAGTAGATGCACAGCAGCTCCCAATTGCTCCCGTCCGGCGGATTGTTGTCGTGGTCCATATCCTTGTGGTGGACGGTCAGCTCCCGCAGGTTGTCGCGCGTGAAGGTGCGCGCACAGCGTCCGCATACCCATGGGTAGAGCTTGAGTGCTTGATCGCGGTAGCCCGCGGCGCGGTCGTCGCTGGCCTTGCGGGCCTCGGCGACCACGCGGTCGAGCTTGCCGGTGTCGATGGGTTTCCCGGTCCGGGCATGGCGCGGGCCGTTGGTCGGGGCCATGAGTGCATCCTCTTGGGGAGGTTTGGTCGAATTGCGCCCCTTGCCTGCTTGGAAGAGGGCACCGCCGCCGCATGGGCGCTGAACGAGGTGTTTGGTGCGCGAGGGGGGAATCGAACCCCCAAGGATTGCTCCACTGGAACCTAAATCCAGCGCGTCTACCAATTCCGCCACCCGCGCAATCGGAGCATTTTACAGTGGTTCGGCCGAAAGAGGTATCCGAAAGGCGACAAACGCGCGAGGCGCCCGCGGGCGCCTCGCTTTGGCTCATGAGCGGATCGCGATCGGATCAGGGCTCGACCACCGTGAGCCCGACGCTGACCCAGTCTTGCATGCCGCCGCGGTACCACTTGAGCTTGTGCAAGGGGTAGCCGATGTCCACCAAGGTGCGGATGTTGGCCGTGGATTGCGGGCACCAGATGCCGTTGCAGAAGAGGACGAGGGTCTTGGCCTGGCTGAAGTCCCAGCCCGAACCGTCCGCCTTGCGATCCACACCGAACTCGTCTTCCAGGATGTGATGGAAGCTATCGGCCTCGGAGGGCGTCTCGAAGGTGCCGGCGGTGTCGCGGTTGATCTTGTTCCAGGGGATGTTGACGGAGCCCGGAATGGTCCCGCGCATCACCCAATCCGGGGTGCGGGAGTCGATCACCAGGATGTCGTCCTCGCCCTTGGCGATGCGCTGAAGAAAGCTGAGGAGTTCAATCTCGCCGACGGTTTCGACGCCGTCGACCGCGACCATCGGTTGCACGCAGAAGGGCGGGCAGCCGCGATCCGTCTTCTGGAAGATGGCGGGCAGTGTGGCATGGGGGTCGTGTCCGCGAGAGACGGTGACGGGTTTGCCGTTGTTGAGAACTTCGACGCTCTCGAGCGTTCGACTGATCTTGTTCTCGGCGGCGAGCGTGGCGCCTGGTACGGCAATGCATGCAATGAGCGCGAAGACGAGCGTGGGCGTGGTTCTCTGTGTCATGTGATTCTCCTGGGCACGCGATTGAGGCGGATGTGTCCGACGTCTCGGCGGCGGATCATGGCTTGCTGGCGACGTAGGAGGGGAAGTCGGCGTCCTTCTCCTGCATCGCTTGCTCGTAGCCGAGCTCACCCTGTCGTTGTGCCTTGGTGGCGAGCGTGATGGCGTCCTCGAACTTGCCGGATTTCAGAAGCCCTTCGGCCTCCGCGATCATGTCCGCCGTATCGCGCCATTCGCCGCCGACGGAGGCGGCCTTCTTGCGCGCCGTCTCGGCGGCATCAATGGCCTGTTGGGCGCGTTGGCTGATCTCGGTGTCGCCCGTGTCGCCGCTGGTGGCTTGGGTGTAGGCGAAGGTGTCCTGCATGCGCGCGGCGGTCGCGATTTCGACGGCCTTGGTGTACTGCCGCGACGGCAGCAGCTTCTCGGCCCTCTCGATCATCTGAGCGGTGTCGAGCGAGGCGGCATTCGCCTCCTTGGCCTTCGCGTGCGCGGCCTTGGCCTGCGCGATCGCTTGCTCCGCCTCGACGCGGTGCGTTGCCCATGCGTTGCCGATGGGCAGCGCGATCAACAGGGCGGCGACCAGGGCGCCCATCGACAATGTCCGAATCTTCATGCTGAAAATGCTCCTCTCGTCTCTTCTGCGCGGTGAGGCGGGCTGCGTGAGCCCGCCTCTCCCCTCGTGGCTGTCTGAAGGGTGCCGCCGCTATTTACGTGCCCCGGGTCCGTTCAGCTCGAGGCCGTTGTTCATATAGGTAAGGAAGAATTCGAGATCCCGATATTCCTCGCCCTGCGGCTTGAACGCCTTGGCGCGGACCTGCTCGTTGCAGCCCGCGAAGCGGCGGTGGAGGGTGCCCATCTCACCCCACTTGGAGCGATAGACGGGGAAGTGAGTCGTGTGTCCGTAGGCCGGACTCAGGATCTCCGTTCTGAGCGTGCTTCCAGAGTTGCCGAGGTGGCAGTGGGCGCAGGAGAAGTTCAGCTGACCGCGGCGTGCGAAGTAGAAATGCTTGCCCTTCTCGTAGGCCTCCAGCGCCCGTGGATCGTCGCTCGGGATCTCGACATTGGTGATCTGCCCGCGCGACTGGTAGGTGATATAGGCCTCCAGATCGGCCAGCGGCCCCTTCTTGTAGCCGAGCGGCTTCTCCTCGTTGGCCTCGCGGCAATCATTGATGGCCAGGGGCAGCGTCATGACCATGCCGCGCTCGCGGTCCCAATAGGGGTACTTGCCGGCGATGGCGGGGCCGTCCGGGAAGCAATCCTTATAGGTCTTGCCATTGGCGAAGGGGGTGTCCCACATGGTCTCGCCACTGCTGATGGCGTTCTCGTAGGGGGGGAATTCCTCGATCGCCTCCCAGTTCTCGCGCCCGATGGGGTCGATGGCATAGGCGCCATTCTTGAAGTCGTCCTGAGGGACATTGGGGAATCTGGACTTGAAGTAGGCTTGGAAGCTCTCCTTGTCCTGCTCCGGCGTTGCGGCCGCCAACGGCAGGGTGAGGGCGCAGGCCAGACTGGCCGCGATCAGGGTGATGGTGTTCTTGGTCATAGCGTGGTTGCCTCGGATAGTGGTCGCTTGGGAACACGCATAAATGCCATCGGGTCCGTGGACCCTGGGTGCCAAGCGGTTCTCAAGTGCCCGAGCAGTCGGAAACGGGGCGAATCCGACATCGCGTCGCATCAAACGGCGCGCTGGGGGCCGATGCGTCGATCGGATGCCGGGTGGGCATCGATTCAGCGTCTCGTTACAGCGACCAGACGAATTCGACGACGTCCACGAAATCCTTGTTGGAGAGGATCTCGTTCTTACCGAACGGTGGCATCACCGCCTCGGGGTTCTTCACCGTGGCATCCCAGATCTGTTCGGCGAGCACCTTCTTGGACGGGAAGCGGGTTTGCATGGCAATGAGGACAGGCCCGATGGCGCCGGGACTCTCGGATCCGGCCATGACGTGGCAGGCAACGCAGTTGCCCTTGGAGCGGTCGTTCGCGACGACCTTGCCGGCCTGCGCGTCACCATCAAGCACGAGATCCGGCGGCAGATCGGCCCAGGCGGTGCCTGTCACCAGGGTGGAGAGTGCCAAGGACAGGGCCATCAAACCTTGTCTAGGCGAACGGAGAGCGACGTTAGACGGGACTAACACTGGCGAAACCTCCTCGACGTTTTTGCTTTGAGTGCCGCAGACCCTGCAGTTGCGAGATCATTGGCTGGTGTGGTGCGTTTTGGCTCGCGACCTCCCTTGGCTCGGCCTCCTACCCCGAGCGCGTCTGGTGCTGAATCCTAGCACGGTCGCGGGCATGGCGATCCAGTCCCACAATGGCCTGGCCGAGCTATAGCATGCGGACGCTCCAAGCGCCCGCAAAGGTGCGTTCGTCGGTTGGGAAACTGGCGCTCCGGCCAGACATAGGAGCCGTTGCGCGGGAATGGGCCGTTCGGCGCCGCGCAGCTCGATCCAATAAGAATGTGCCAATCAATTGCCAATCAATAAGAACCTGCTCTCGAGCTCACAGGAGGATTGTCAGTCAATGTCCCTATCTCGACGCGAATTCATCCGACTCATGGGTCTGGCCGGAGCGGCTGGACTGCTTCCCGTATCCGCCCTTGCGGCGAAGAAAATGCCGGCGGATCTCTATGAGCTCCCGAAATTCGGCAATCTGAGGCTGCTGCACATCACCGACACCCACGCCCAGCTCAATCCGATCCACTTCCGCGAGCCAAACGTCAATATTGGGATCGGCTCGGCCGCGGGCAAGCCGCCGCACCTGGTCGGTCAATTCCTCTTGAAGCACTTCGATCTCGCGCCGGGCGGCATCGAATCCCATGCCTTCACCTATCTCGATTATGTCGAGGATGCCCAGAAGTTCGGCTCGGTGGGCGGATTCGCGCACCTCAAGACCCTGGTCGATCGTCTGCGCGCGAGCGCCGGCGACGGCAACAGCCTGCTGCTCGACGGCGGCGACACTTGGCAAGGCTCCGGCACGGCCTATTGGACCCGCGGCATGGATATGGTCGGCGCCTGCAATCTGCTCGGCGTGGATGTCATGACCGGGCATTGGGAGTTCACCTATCGCGACGACGAGGTCATTCGCAATATCGAGGCGTTCAAGGGGGACTTCGTCGCCCAGAACGTCAAGGTGCGCGAGGAGGCCCTGTTCGACTACCGGTTCGAGGACTTCCCCGGCTTCGACGAGGATCGGGGGCTGGCATTCGAGCCCTACACCGTGAAGGAGGTGGGCGGCGTGAAGGTTGCCATCATCGGCCAGGCCTTCCCCTACACGCCGATCGCCAATCCCCAGCGCTTCATCCCGGACTGGACCTTCGGCATTCAGGACGGGCGCATGCAGGAGATCGTCGACGAGGTCCGCGAGAAAGAAGATCCCGCGCTCGTCGTGGTGATCTCGCACAACGGCATGGACGTCGATCTCAAGATGGCCTCGCGCGTCACCGGGATCGACGTCATCTTCGGCGGACACACCCATGATGGCGTGCCCGCGCCCAGTGTCGTGGAGAACGCCAGCGGCAAGACCCTGGTGACCAACGCCGGCTCCAACGGCAAGTTCGTCGGTGTCATGGATCTCGACGTCAAGGACGGCAAGCTGCGCGACTACCGCTATCGTCTCCTGCCGGTCTTCTCCAACCTGATCGAGCCGGATCCGGCGATGGCCGAGTACATCGCCGGCGTGCGTGCCCCCTACAAGGGCAAGCTGGAGGAGAAGCTGGCGACGGCGGACGATCTGCTCTACCGGCGCGGCAACTTCAACGGGACCTTCGACCAGGTGATCTGCGATGCGCTCATGAAGGTGCATGACGCCCAGATCAGCCTCTCGCCCGGCTTCCGCTGGGGCACCACCGTGCTGCCCGGCCAGGCCATCACCATGGACAATGTGATGGACCAGACCTGCATCACCTATCCGGAGACCTATCGGCGCGAGATGAAGGGCTCCGACATCAAGGCGATTCTGGAGGACGTGTGCGACAACCTCTTCAACCCCGATCCCTACGTTCAGCAGGGCGGTGACATGGTCCGGGTGGGCGGGCTCAACTATGTCTGCGATCCGGCCGCCGGCATTGGCGAGCGCATCCAGGACATGACCCTCGATGACGGCACCCGAATCGATGCCGACAAGAGCTACGTCGTCGCCGGCTGGGCGACGGTCGGCAGCCAGTCGCCGGGCGAGCCGATCTGGGAGACGGTCGCCACCTATCTGCGTGACATCAAGACGGTGAAGATCAAGCGCTTGAACACGCCGAAGCTGAAGAACGTCGCCGGCAATCCGGGGATCGCCGACTACTCGGCGTGAGGCCGTCGGGCCGGGGCATCGTCTCGGCCCGGCAAGAGGCAAGATCGTCGATGGGCGGCGTCCGCGCTCGGGGCTCATCTTTGAGATATTTCGCGGACCTGCCCATCTGCGCGGTCGCCGAACGGTCATGGACTGCGCTGAATGCCTCTGACGCGCCTTGGCGCTTCCAATGCGTTCTCGACGATAATCGCGGCTTGTCCAAGTCCTGTCGTGTGATCGAGGAGCGCGGGCCATGAGAACCTTCTGCTGTCAGATGTGCGGACAGCCGGTCTATTTCGAGAACAGCCATTGCACCCACTGCGGGGCGACGCTCGGCTTCCTGCCGGACGAGCTGCGCCTCTCCGCCCTGGTCGAGGAGCGGGAGGGAATCTGGGAGATCCCGACGGAGGGCTGCCTTCAGGACAGGGATCTCGCCTCCAGCGGATTCTTCTCGCGCTGGTTCGCCCGCCGCGCGGAGCAGCCGGCGCTGACGGCCAAGCCGCACAAGCGCTATCGCAAGTGCGGCAACTACAGCCAGCACAACACCTGCAACTGGATGGTGCCGGCCGAGTCAGCGGAGCCGTTTTGCGCGGCCTGTGGTCCGAACCAGGTGATCCCTTACCTCAATCGCCCCGGTAACCTGGACAAATGGGCACGCATCGAACGCAGCAAGCGCCGGCTCATCTACGGCTTGCTGCGGCTCGGACTGCCGGTCAGGAGCAAACACCAGGATCCCGAGCGGGGCATGGGGTTCGCCTTTCTCTCCAACGTCGATGCACCCTATGGGCAGCCGGTGCTCACCGGGCATGCCGATGGGCTCATCACCATCAACATCGACGAGGCGGATCCCGTCAAGCGCGAGCGCACGCGCCTCGATCTGGACGAGAAATACCGCACCCTGCTCGGGCATTTTCGTCACGAGATCGGTCACTACTACTGGGATCGGCTGGTCCGCGACAGCCTGCGTTTGGGTGACTTCCGCGCGCGCTTCGGCGACGAGCGCATCGACTATGGGCAGGCCCAATCCGACTATTACGCCAGCGGCGCGCCCGCGCATTGGCAAGACTGCTTCATCAGCGCCTATGCCAGCATGCACCCCTGGGAAGACTGGGCCGAGACCTGGGCGCACTATCTGCACATCGTCGATACCCTGGAGACCAGCGAGCACTTCGGCATCAGCATCTCCAGGCGCCTACCCAATGGGAGCTTTCAGCGCGCCAACCCGGACTTCGATCCCTACACCATCAAGGGTTTCGTGCCCATCATCCAGAACTGGATCCCGCTGACCTTCGCGCTCAACAGCATCAACCGCAGCATGGGCCAGCCGGACCTCTATCCCTTCGTCCTCTCCGAGACCGTCATCGACAAGCTCGCCTTCGTGCACGACCTCGTGAAGACGAGTCGGGACGAGATGCCCGATTGAGCCGGGCTCGGAGGCGCACCCTGGCGCACCTTGCGTGGTGCCCGCCATCACCTTCACCACTGAGCGAGAGTCCGCATGAGTCAGCAAGAACCCACTGAAGACGACCTGATCCGCCTGCTGGTGAACGCCTGGGTCGCTCGGCGCGCCGGCACCCTGGACAGCGAACAACGGGCGGTGCTGGAGCGCGAGCGTCCGCACTGGGAGTGCGAGGCCGCCACGCTGATCGCCGAGGGGATTCTGGGCTACGTGACGGTGGAGATGGTCGAGCCGGACCTGGCCTACAACCGAACGGCGGATTCGGAGGAGTCCATCTCCCAAGAGGAGCTGGCCGCCCGGCTCGGGGCGCACATGCTCGACTTCGTCGACTATCGGGACGATCTCGCGCGCGTCCGTGGCGCCAAGCCGCACTAAAGGCCCAGGCTCTGGTTCTGCCGCGGCATCACCACCTCCGTCCCCTGAAGCTGATCCGCAAAGGTCCGCATGGCGGTTTCCTCGCCGTGCACCAGGATGGTCCGCTCGGGCTTGATCGCCCGGTGCCAGGCCAGGAGTTCATCGCAGTCGGCGTGGGCGGAGAAGCCGTTGATGGTGTGCAGGTGCGCGCGAACCGGGATCTCGTCGCCGAAGAGGCGCACGCGCTTGGCGCCGTCGATGAGGATGCGCGCCAGGGTGCCCGGGGCGGCGAAGCCGACGAAGATGACGCTGGAGTCGCGCCGCCAGAGGGTGTGTCGCAGGTGGTGGCGGACACGCCCGCCGGTGCACATGCCGGAGCCGGCCATGATGACCGCGCCGCCAGCGAGCTGGTTCAGCGCCATGGATTCGGTGCTCTCGCGGGTGAAGCGCAGATTGGGCGGCGCGAAGGGGTCCGTGCCCTGCTCGAAGAGGGCGCGGGCCTCGGCGTCATAGCACTCGGGGTGGCGACGGAAGATCTCGGTCGCGGAGATGGCCATGGGTGAGTCGAGAAAGACCGGCAGGTGCTTCGGCAGCGCGCCCTGCTCGACGCCCTCGCGCAGGTAGTAGAGCACCTCTTGCGCGCGCTCCAGCGCGAAGGTCGGGATGATGACGTTGCCGCCGCGCGCCAGGGTTGTGTCGATGGCGGCATAGAGTTCCTGGATGGAGGGCGCCAGCGCCTTGTGGCGGCGGTCGCCGTAGGTCGTCTCCATGACCAGGGTCTCGGCGTGCGGCGGGATGTGGGGATCGCGCAGGATGGGGCGGTCCTTATTGCCGAGATCGCCGGAGAAGATGATCGCCTTGGTCGCGCCGCCCTCGCGTGCTTCCAGGCGAAGACTGGCCGAGCCGAGGATGTGACCGGCATCGTGGAAGGTGACGCTGATCCTGTCGTTCAGCGGGATCGGCTTGCCGTAGTCCGCCTTGCGGCCGAAGAGGTCCATGGCGTTGAGTGCGTCGAGCGTGCTGTAGAGGGGCTCGGGTAGGGAGCGGCCCTGGCGGTGGGCCTTGCGGGCGAGGCGTTTGGCCTCTTCTTCCTGCAGATGGGCGGCGTCGAGCAGCACGACCCGGGTCAGCTCGCGTGTCGCGGCGGTCGCGATGATCTCCCCCGCGAAGCCGCGCCGGGCCAGCAGCGGGATGCGTCCGCAGTGGTCCAGGTGCGCGTGGGTCAGGAGCAGGACGTCGATCGCGCGCGGGTCGAAGCCGAAATCCTCGGCGTTGTCCTCGTCGATCTCGCGCCCGCCCTGGAAGAGTCCGCAGTCGACCAGCACGCGCAGCCCGCCGACCTCGATCAGATGGCAGGATCCGGTCACACTCCGATTCGCGCCGTGGAAGGACACGTTCATCGCAGGTCTCCCGTGGGCGGCGCCTCGTCGTCATTGACGAGCGTGCCGCCATTGATTCGGTGCCACGCCTCGATGCCTGCCCAGGCCTCTTCGGCGCTCTCTGCATACCAGAATAGCTCGGCATCTTCCGCGTCGATACTCCCGACCTCGAGCAGGTAGTCCGCATCGAAGACGTTGCGCCACTAGGTCTCGCCGATGAGCACGACTGGCATGGGCGGGATCTTGCGCGTCTGCATCAACGTCAGGGCGCCGAACAGCTCGTCGAGCGTGCCGAAGCCGCCGGGCAGGGCGACGATGGCCCCGGCTCCCATGATGCCGCAGACCCATACAAAACTCCCCAGGGGGAGGCGACATCTATCCTGACAGAGGGGGATCCGGTGACTCAGCCGCGGCGTGCCGCGCATCGGACAGCTCGCGCCGAGCGGTCTCCGGCTCGCGCAAGCGGGTGCTGACGAAGACGACGATGCAGCGGTGTACATCGTTGTCGGCGAGACACTGCTCGGCCTTGAGGTCGTCGAGCTGGAGCCGGATGCCGCGCGTGGCGTCGGTATAGAGGAAGTCGACGTCGCGGTCCGGCTTGCGGTAGGCCGGGTGTCCCGTGATGGCCGCGATCCGGGCGGCGGAGTCGGCCTCTTCCTCGGTCGGCTTGGGGTGCTCCCAGGGCAAAGGCTCTCGGCGCTGCGTCGGATGGGCCGGTTTGGGCGGGCTGGCATGCGGCTGGCTCATAAGCGGTCTCGGCTCCTGACTCAATCCCTTTTGAAAAATCGGTTGGCACTCCCCTTGACAGAGTGCCAACGTATCACTACTTTACATAATGCAAGCAGTCGCCCACCTGGGGACTGTCACGCTGGCGGTTCGAACGAACGCCAATTCCTTGTTCATATTGCTCATTGGAGAATATGCCATGACAACTCTCGACTTCTCACCGCTGTTCCGCTCCATGATCGGTTTCGATCGGTTGGCCAACTCCCTGGAGACCGCCTACCGCAGCGAGCCCGGCGGCTATCCGCCCTACAACGTGGAGCTTCAGGACGAGAACCGCTACCGCATCACGCTTGCCGTCGCGGGCTTCACTGACGAGGAGCTCGACATCGAGGCGAAGGAGAATCTGCTGACCATCTCCGGTCAACGTCGCGCCACGGAGGCGCAGGGTAATTTCCTCTATCACGGCATCGCGAACCGTAGCTTCGAGCGCAAGTTCCAGCTGGCCGACTATGTGAAGGTGGTCGAAGCCAAGTTGGAGAACGGCCTGCTGCACATCGACCTGGTGCGCGAGGTGCCCGAGGCCATGAAGCCGCGCCGCATCGAGATTCGCGGCGCCGGTCCCGGCCAGGCGATCACGCACGACGTGCGCGAGCCTGAGCAGGCCAAGGCTGCCGCCTGATGCGTAGACGCTGAGGCATTGCGTCTGAAGTAGGGGAGGCCGGGCAAACGCCCGGCCTTTTGCCGTTGTGGGCCTGGCATCCTCTCGCTTGACCCTGATGCCCCAGCGGACCATGCTCGACGCCCCTGCGCGAGCCACGGCCATGGCCCCATTCCTGACACCTGCATGCCTTCATTTCGCCTGATTCCTCTCTTGCTCCTGCTCATCGCCGCCAATGCCCGTGGCGCAGACTGGGCGCCGACCTGGACGGCGGGTCCGCCCGACGACGCGCGGGCGCTCTTCTATGCCAAGCGAACCGCCGTCCGCGCGTCCGACGGTCAGGCGCTGACGGCGCATCTGGCCTTCTTCAGCTCACCGGCCTACCGTTTGAAGGTTGTGGATCTGGGGGCGGGCAAGGAGCCTAAATACGCGACGCTCACCGAGGCTTTTCGGGCCGAGGGTTGTCTCGCGGGTGTCAACGGCGGCTTCTTTCACGCGGACTGGCGGCCGGTCGGGCTGATGGTCTCCGATCAGGGGCGCACCAATGCGCTTGAGCGGACCAAGCTCTTGAGCGGCCTGATCTACAGCGACGCACATGGCGTCCATCTCCTGCGTCGGGGGCTGTTTCGCGACCACGCGGGCATCACCGCCTTGCTGCAGACGGGGCCTTACCTCGTCGATGCCGGCCGAGGCGTGCGCGGTCTGTCGCGGTCGAAGCCGGACCCGCGGACCTTCATTGCGACCGACTGGCGCGGACATTGGGTGCTGGGGGCCACCGCGAGCGCGCTCAGCCTTGCCGAGCTGGCGGATGCGCTCGCCTCACCGGGAGCCCTGACCGCGTGGCGGATCGATCGCGCCATCAATCTCGACGGCGGCTCATCGACCGGCTTCTTCTTCGATCGGAGCGATGGCGAGCGCCCGGTCGTTTTGAAACCCTGGAAGCGTGTCCGCAATCTACTGGGTGTCGCCAAGCGCTGAGAGCCTGTGCTCAGCGATGCCGCTCCCGAGCCTGCTTGGAGACCGGCAGGCACCGACAACGTCCGATCACACCGAGGCCAGACCCATGAGAATCCTTCACACCATGCTGCGAACCGGCAATCTGCAGCGCTCCATCGACTTCTATACCCAGGTGCTGGGTATGACGCTGCTGCGCCAGAGGGAGTACCCGGAGGGCGAGTTCACCCTGGCGTTCCTCGGCTACGGCGCGGAGTCCGAGCAGACGGTCATTGAGCTGACCTACAACTGGGGCGTCGAGCGCTACGAACTGGGCGATGCCTATGGCCATATCGCCATCGAGGTCGATGACGTCTATGCGGCTACCGACCGGATCCGGGCGCAGGGCGGCAAGATCCTCCGCGAGGCCGGTCCGATGAACGCCGGCACCACCATCATTGCCTTCGTTGAGGATCCGGACGGCTGTCCGATCGAGCTGATCGGCGCCGGGCAGATGGGTGCGAAGCAGGGTTAGCGCGTTCTGCAAGCGGCGGCTCGGCCAGATCCGGGAGCATCCGGGGGCGAGCATGCCAAAGTTGCGCGAGAACGCGCGGCGCCGTCATGGCAGCAGCGTTTTTGCCGCTCCCGCGAGTCCATCCAGCAGCATTTGCACGCCGATGACCGCCAGGATGAGCCCCATGATCCGCGTCACGACGTTCATTCCGCTCTGGCCGAGGAAACTGACCAGCCGCTCGCCGAAGAGGAAGAAGAGCAGCGTGATCACGCAGAGCAGCGCGAAGGCGAGGATGGTTACGAGCATCTCGCTGAGCGTTCCGGTGGAGGCGAAGTTCATGGCGGTGGCGATGGTGCCCGGACCCGCCAGGATGGGGATGGCGAGCGGCGAGATGGCGACGCCGAGCGCGCTCTCCAGGCTGTCCGCGCGGTCCGATTCGGTTGGGTGGTGCACGCTGGAGGGACTCCCGTGCAGCATCTGGTAGCCGATGAGGGCGACCAGCACCCCGCCGGTGACGCGAAAGGCGGGCAGGGTGATGCCGAAGAGCCCGAAGATGACCTTCCCCAGCAGCACGAAGGTCAGGATCAGCACGAAGGCGGCGAAGACGGCCTTCACCGCGATGCGCCGGCGCACGGCGTGCGAGTCGCTGGCCGTCAGCCCGAGAAAGACCGCGGTGTTGGCGATGGGGTTCATGATCGCGAAGAAGGCCATGAACACGGAGGCCATGTGGCCGAGCAAGGGGGTGAGGTCGGTCAGTGAGAGATGGGCGAGGGAGAGATCGGGCACATCCATTGGCGATGGATCCTGGTTGGCGCGTATCGCACTATGATGCCATATCGTTGCCCGCTATCGCGTTCGCGCATGCCGGCCCTCTTCATGCCCATGGGCTGCGGCAGCATCGACGGCTGCTTCATCCTTCCCGACCCAAGACCGACTGCCCCGTCCGCCTCGGCCACGGCTTGCCCGAGGCTCCGCGCCAAGGACCACCGCTCAGTCGGGCCTGCGGGTCCAAGCACGCTATCTGTGACCTCTGTCCTGCCACGCAGCGCCTGTCTGGGTGACAATCGCCTCTGGATGCACTCTTCTGCAACAAGGAGCCCGGATCGTCATGTCAACGCCTGAGTCCACGCTGATTGGCCGTATCGTCGATGTCAAAGGTGGGTGTCTCGTGGCCACCCTCTTCCCCGGGGAGGAGGGCTTCGCCGCCTCGCGCACGCTCAATCAGGAGACGCTCCCCATCGGGCAGCTGGGTAGCTTGGTGGAGGTCAGGGACCGCGCGGGTCATGTCCTCGCCGAGGTGTCGCGCGTCGTGGAGGACGCCCGGGATGTGCCGAATCCCAAGGATGACGGCAGCGGCGGTCTGCGTCAGGTGACGGTGCGTGAGCGGCGCCTGGAGCTTACACCTCTGGGCGAGATCAACAGCGACGGTCGCCTTGAGCCTGGGGTGAGCCGCTATCCGGTCATCGGCGCGGCGGTCCATCTGATCGTGAGCACACGCCTGGCGGCCCTGATCTCACGCAAGACGCAGGGCAGCCTGGAGCTGGGGCGTCTGTCCGTGCGTCCCACGCTGATGGCGACGCTGGATCCCTCGGCCCTCTTCGGGCGGCATTTGGCGATCCTCGGGCAGACGGGCGCGGGCAAGTCGTGGACGCTCTCCAGTCTGATGCAGAGCGTGGTGAAGGGGATGCCGCGCTCGCACATGATTCTGCTGGATCTGCATGGCGAATATGGGTGGAAGACGAAGGACGGGCCTGTCGAGGGCATCTTCCCGCCGGGAACGGCGCGCTATATCGACGCCCGCGAGCTTGAGATCCCCTACTGGCTGCTGACCTACTCGGAGCTGGTGGATCTCTTCATCGACCGCACCGATGCCAATGCGACGGTCCAGATCGCGTTCTTGCGCGAGGCACTCTATTCGCTGCGCAAGCAGTCCAATCAGCACATGGGGTTGGAGCGTCTCTCGGTCGACTCGCCCGTCTACTTCCCCATCGAGGAGCTCTATGCCAAGTTCAAGAAGGCCAACGAGGAGAAGCTCGAATTCGGCAAGGTCAAGGGGCCGTTGTTCGGCGCCTTCGATGACTTCCTGGTGCGCTTTCAGTCGCTCTACAACGACGGTCGCTACGATTTCTTCATGCGTCCGCGCAAGCACAACAGCTCGGCGACCCTCGAAGGCCTGCTGCGCGACTTCGTGGGTCTGGGCGAGCCCAAGCGTCAGGTGACGGTGATCGACCTGAGCCCTGTGCCGGTGGATCTGCGCCCCATCGTCTCGGCTCAGATCGCTCGGCTCGCCTACGAGTTCAACTATTGGAATCCACGCCGGCACGAGTTCCCGTTGCTCCTGGTCTGCGAGGAGGCGCACCAATACATCCCGAGCGAGGCGGACACTCGATTCGTCGGGACGCGGCGTGCCATGGAGCGCATCGCCAAGGAAGGGCGTAAGTACGGTGTCAATCTCTGCATCGTGAGCCAACGGCCGACGGAGTTGTCGCAGACCGTCCTCTCCCAATGCGGCAACTACCTCTGTCTGCGTATCTCCAACGCCGACGACCAGGAGTATGTGCGCCGATTGCTGCCGGAAGGCGCCAAGAACCTGGCGGACATGTTGGCCTCGCTGCGCCGTGGCGAGGTGCTGGCGGTCGGCGATGCCGCGATGCTGCCCTCCAGGATCCTGGTGCATCCGCCGAATCCGGCGCCGGCCAGTCATGACGCGCCGCTCTCGAAGAGCTGGAGCGAGGGTCCCGACGATCTGGATGTCGCCGATATCATCAACCGCTGGTGGCGCCAGGTGCGTTGATCCGTTGCGGCCAGGGGAGGCCGGCACGCGCAAAGAGATGGGTGACGGTTTCCCGGGCTCCGCCGTATGCTTGCGCGTCCATGGTTCAACGCGCCCGATGCTTGGCTCCGCGCGGCCAGCGCGCCGTCGAGTCGCACTCGCTCACAGCAGGTCACACCCAATCTCATGACAGAGGCCGCCCATCCGACGCCAGGCTCGCCCCGCGCGCTTTGGCTGATCCTCGCGGCGCTTGTCCTCGGCGCGATCGCGACGCTGGGCTACAAGCTCTGGCCGTTGCTCCACCCGCAGGTGCGCGAAGTCGCGGAGCTGAACCCGACGTGCGACCTCAGGCGCGGCCCCTGTGCGGTACGCTTTTCCGGCGGCGGTTCGGTGAGTCTGGAGATCCGCCCAGGTGACATCCCCACGTCAGCCCCTTTGACGCTCAGGGTTCAGGTACGGGATCTCGACAGCGAGCGTGTGGAGGTGGACTTCGCCGGGGTCGACATGTACATGGGCTTCAATCGGGTTGAGCTGAGCCGGGTCGAGCCTGGGCGGTATCAGGGGCAGGGGATGATCCCGGTGTGCGTGCGTGCCCGCATGACCTGGGAGGCGCGCGTCTTGATCGACACGCCGGACGGTCTGATGGCCGCGCCCTTTCGATTCGAGTCCGCGCGCTGAGGTGGTCGCGGTGGTGGCGCCGCCGCGCGCCGGTGAGCAGTGCCTGCATCCCGCGCGGGGAGAGCGTCGGGCAGCCTCGGGGTTCTTGCGCCATGAAGCGCTGGTCTTGGCCTCGCCGCGGCCCGACGGCGAGGCTGCGAGAGCAGCCGTTGAGCTTGGTTCGGAGGGATGACGATGAGCGTGCTGTGGAACCGACTGAAGTCTCTTCTGCCAGGCGCGGTGGACGATCAAGCGCCGGAGGTCGCCGCCGCGATGACGGCCGTCCTAGACCTCCACGCCTTTCCGGGCCTCTCCAAGTCGGATGTGAAAACCCTGCTCGATGCGATGTCGTTCGTCCGCCTGGCGGCGGGGCAGCGGCTGCTGGAGCGGGGCGAGACCATGGATCGGATTTGCTTGGTCCTGAATGGCTGCCTTCACCTGAAGCAGGCCAGCGGGATACCGCTCGAAACCTTTGAGCCGGGCGATTGGATCGGCGACGTCGAGCTCGATGTCTCGGAGGCCGACCACAGCACAGTGATCGCTCGAACCTCGACGATGCTCCTGGCGATCCGCAGGCAGCAAATCGCTGACTTGGACGAGGCGCGGCAGCGCTATCTGCGGACGCGGATCACGGCTTCACATCTGGCGCGACTTCGGCGCCTCCGGCTTGAGATCGAGGCGCTTTCCGAGCGGCAAGACCTCTTGGCGGATCTGCTCTACGCGTCGCGAACCCGGAAAGGGGTCGGCTTCGCCCAGTCTCCGGCGGTCAAGCTGCTGTTCTCGAAAATCAAGGCGCTGCCGGTCTCCAGCATCACGCTGCTGAACAAGATGCTCGACGAGCGCACCACGAAGAACGAAATCGTCGAGCTGGTGACCATGGATCCCTCCTTGACCAGCACCTTGTTGCGGGCCGCGAACACGCCGCTGTTCGGTTTCCGGCAGAAGATCACCCATGTGGGTCACGCCATCGTGCTCATGGGGCACAACATCGTGTATCAGATCATCATGTCGGAGAGCATGCGGCAGAGCCTCCCGGATACGCCCTTCTTCAACGAGCTGCATCGTCGGGCGATCGAGGTGTCGAGAATTGCCTTCACGGTCTCCGAGTCGCTGCACGCGGGCCGCCCGGCCGAGGTTGCCACGCTGGGGCTGTTGTGCGACATCGGCTTGGTGGTCATGGAGCTGCTCAAGACCTACAACGCCGGCTTGGGTCTCTTATTCGACGATCTCGATCCCGCGGAGATGGGGGCGGAGTTGCTGCGCGGCTGGCAGCTACCGGATGTGCTCTGCAAGAGCGTTCAATTCAGCCGCCATCCGGAGTTTGCTCAGCCCCATCGGATTCCAGTGGAGGTGCGCGCCAACGTCGCCGCGCTCTATCTCGCGCGCTGCTGTTACGACGACCTGCATCGCATCGACGATGCCTCGCCGAGGCTCTTCGCGGCGGATTACCTCAGCGCGATCGGTTACCCGGATCTAACGCCAGAGCGGCTGCTTCGCGACCGGGTTCTGCCGAAGCTCAGGGCGCAGCGTCGTCACCTGCCCACCTCCTTGGCCGCGTCCATCGAGACGGCCCTGCCGACCTGAGCGCGCTGTCAGGCCGTCTCGGGTTCAACTCAAAGAACGGCCGAGCAGGTGACCGGGCCGATCGATCCGTGGAAGCGCCCCCCCGCCGCAACCCTGAATCCATGACCGAGCGCGATCGAGCGGGACGCTTGGAAGACGACATCGGCGTCATCGAAGACAATCACGGGGCCATGGGTGCTCAGTGTGGTTTCAGCGCGGATGTACCAGTCGCCATGATAATCCTCACCCTCGATGACCTTCGAGCCCGCGTGGCAGATCTCCTGGGGGGAGACATCATTGGGGGCGATGATCAGCGTATTGCTGACTGGATCGAAATTGTTCGTCATGCTGCCCCCGGTAACAAAGAGATTGCCGTTGGGAAGTAGGCTCATGCCCGAGTTGCCCAGTGAGTAATTCAGGACATGCCCTGACTCAGACTGCTCTAGATCGCCATCGGAGAGATTCACGGAGAACAGGTAATATTCATGTCCTGATCCATTATACTCCGTATTCAGGGCGAGGATTCGCACCTTTCCGCGGATCCGATCGACGACTGGCGGATGGAAGGAGAATTCAGTTGAGTCGGGCAAGGGAGGGTTGGTTTCGAATTGGGCGATGACCTTGGTCGCCGGGTCATAGGTCAATAGCCGGTGTGCCGATACGCTACCCGAGGATTTGAAGGCGAGGAATAAATACCTACCGTCATCCATGCGTTGGTCCTGTACCGCTATCGGCTTGCTGGATGCAGTGATACCCCACCCCATCTCCGGCGGGAAGAGTGAGTCCTGCAGGACAGCGAAGGAGTTGGTATTCACGTCATAGACTTCGACTGCATCGATCGGTGCCCCGCCCTGATAGGGATAGCCGCCCATGACGACCCCCTGTCCATCGTCCGCGGGTAAGACGATCGTGTAGGCGCGGGGCACGTTCAGCGGCCCAGTGGGGGTGAAGGTGCGCGTGCTTGGGTCATAGATCTCACCATAGGTATGAGCGTCACTCTGTATCCACCAGCCGCCCGCGATCAGGGCCTTGCCTCCAGTCAAATAGGCCGCGCCGCAGCCCGTTCGCAGGCGGTTCAGCGTGTCCGTCGCTGAAAAGAGCTCTGTCGTGGGATCGAAGGTTTCCGCGGTCACATAGCCTGGCACACCCCAGTCCTTACTGCCACCGGCGAGCAGCACTTCGCCGCTGTCACTGACCGCGAATGCCGGCCAATCATGGCTGTAAAGCATGTTCAACACTTGGAACGATGGGGCGCCGTCATAGAGGATTTCAGCTGTGTTGAGGGCGGTGAAACCTGTCCCATGCCCGCCGAAGACCACGACCGTGCCATCGTTCAGGGTCAGCTGCGCATGCGCCATGCGCGGCAGGTACATTGGGGTGGCCGGTGTGAACTCGACGTCTAGAGCCATGCAGGTGCCGCCTGTCATAGCCGTTAGTGAGAACATCGCAAGAACAGCAAATCTCGCCATTGTCATCGTCGTAGCTCCTCGTTTCTCAATGAAAAATACGTTGGACGCATGTGTCGATGAATCGAGCGAGCGTCCAACTTCATCTGTCCAGTTATTTCGCAAGCATCGCGTTATTGCAGGCTCGCGCATCAATGAATTATTTAACAAGGCGACTGCTCTCGGAAGATGCCCCGATATCGCCGCCATTCTTTCCGATGGATAGATCGCTTGGATTGCTGTCAGGTCAATGCTCTTGGCCCGATGCGTTCTATCCAGGATCTGTGCGTTCTGTCTCTTATTTTAGTTGATCGAACGTCATGACAGAACCGCAGTCCGTCGTAATCCGCTTTGATCTCGATGATATGCGTCGTTTCGTGTCCATGAGTCCGTGAGTAGTTTCAGGAGTAAATCATTGCAAATAGGCGAATTTACACGGCGCTATCAGTTCTTTGTCTGGATGCTTCTGTCAGGCTCGGGTGCTTGCAGCTTGGTATTTCGTGTACATGGTGAGTTCGATGCTTGAGTCCGGATCGCCATCAGGCATCTGGGCTTCCTGCTGACTTGTCCGCGGTGTGAAGATCGCCGACACCACCAGTGCAGGCATCGCGCGGCAGATGCCAGGCCGGACACGTCCTGGAACCAGTGGGACCGTCCGAGCAACGGATCTAGACGGGGCGCTGTGACGGAGCGTGCCGGTTGCAGATCACCTGCGGTTCCGGCTCAGGGCGTCGCGTCAAGCGGGTTGTGCGTGCGTGCTCGACTCGGACACTGGTTCGCGGCGCGGGGCGGAATCAATGCGAGCAGGGTGCGCGGGCTGCCGAGCCCATCCCGGGCCAGGTCGGTCGAGGGGTGACCTGGGAGCGGTCAATCGAACGCCTTCAGGAGTACGGGCGCCAGTTCGCTCATCTTCCCGATGACAGAGGTTTCCGGCACCAGGCCGGGGACGAATCCCGCCGCCCGAAGGCGCTGTAGCAGACTCGCTTGGCTCGCAATGACGTGGATCGGGACATCCCAGGTTGCGTTCTCGCCGCTGACGCTGGAGGCGGGTTGGTGATCTCCGAGGATGATGAGAACCAGGTTGTCCTTGGGGTGGTGCTCCAGGAAACCTGCGAGCACCTCAAAGGCATAGCCAACCGCCTCGACGTAGCTGGCGCCCAGGTTCGTCCAGCTTGGTTTGCGGTTCAACGCATGATCGACACGGCTTGGATCGAAGGGTTTCGGGCCGAGAATCGCCTGCCAGTCGGGCTGATAGGGCGCGACGGGCCGGAATGGGGCGTGACTGGTGATCGTCGGGAAGACGACGAAGACGGGCGGCCGCGGCTTGACGGACAGCTCTTGCTGGTCGAGCCGCGCGAGTGCGTATTGGTCGGGGATGCGCCACCAGCCGAACGCGGGTCCCCGGTAGTCCAGTCCGGTGGCGTCATAGATCTTGTCATAGGCGTAGAAGCGCCCCTCCGGCCAGGCCATGCGCAGGCCCGGCATCAGCCCCAGCACTCGGTAGTCCGCGGCGGCGAAACGGTGCACCAGGGTGTCGCGATCACGGGTCAGCAGCAGGTTGTAGCGGCCGCTGTCACCGACCTCGATGCCGGACAGGAGGCTCATGTGCGCTAACCAGGAGCCGCTGCCGAAGGTCGGCGAGCGCACGCGTGCCGAAACGACCTCGCGCCGCGTGCCCGCGATCGCCGCGGCGAGTCTGCGCCGGCTCGCCTCGAGGGCGCGGGCGTATTCGGGCCGATCCAGGGTCGTGGACCCGTAGGACTCCAGGAAGATCAAGAGGACATCGGCGCCGGCGATCTGGCGGAAGCGCGACGCGGGGAGCGGCGGGGCATCGAGCGCCTGATCGGTGTCCGCGCGCATGGCCTCGCCGATGAAGCGCAGTTGCTCCACGTAGGTCTGGGTGACCGGTCGCGAGAACCATGTGCGCACGCCAAGCTCCTTGTGCATCCGCCCGGCGACGAAGAGGAGCACCAAGAGGAGGCAGGCGCCGATTAGAATTCGGCGCGGGGCTACAAGGGTAAGGGCGTCAGTCGTGCGGGCGAGCATCCAGCGAATCCCGAAGAACGCCCCCAAGAGCCCCAGCGCAAGGGATGCGGCGGCGAGCAACAACTGCCGCCCGCTGGCCGCTTGGATGAGCATGGCGGCCACCCCGGGGAGGTGCGGGGCGTCCCAGTAGAGATTGATGCGCCGTCCATAGAGGGCCGGGGCCGTGACCTCCGCATAGCGCCCGAGGGTCATGCAGAGGAGCGCCAGGGTCAGCAGACCCAGCATGCGCCGCGAGGGCGGCCGGCCCCATTCGGTGAACAGGGCCATGAGTAGCACCAGCCCCAGGATCTCGATCGAGAGATGGTGGCGCGTCGTGATCCAGGGCGTCGGCCAGACGTTGTAGAAGCTCAAGAGCAGGTTCAGCCCGTAGAGCGAGACGCCGAGGGCGAGCCAGAGACGCCAGCGTCGGGCTTTCGGATCAGTCGGCATCGGTTGTCAGCCTCTTGAACGTCATGCGGTCAGGCTTGCGTTCCATCGGACGCCTGATCGCCGCGGATGGGGGCTGGTTTGGGCGAACGCCGGCGCGGCTGAGCCCTCTCGGGGCCTTGTCTCCATAGCCACCAGAGATCCACGGCGAACGAGTAGCCGACGAAAACCAGGCCCAAGGCCGCCAATCCCATGCTTGCGGGTGGCTGAATCGGCGGGGTGAGGGTCAGCAAGAGCGTGAGCACGATCAGGACGCAGAAGGTTTGACGTCGACGACTCGGCGGAAGCGGCCGGTTCAGCCAAGGCCAGATCCGGGCCGAGGCGAGAAAGAGATAGCGCGCGAGACCGATCAGCAGGATCCAGTGCCCGGCCTTGTCCTGGCTAAAGATCAAGGCCGCCAACACGAGGACCAGCAGGGCATCGGTCTCCATGTCGAAGCGCGCGCCGAAGGCGCTGGCCCAGCCGCCGCGACGCGCCAGCCAGCCGTCGAGCCCATCGAGCACCAGGATCAGTGCCGCCACCAGTGCCGGTCGCCAGCTGTCGAGGTCGAGCGGCTCGCCGATCCAGCCCGCGAGGAGTGCTGTCAATCCGAGGCGCAGGAGGGTGACCTGGTTCGCGGGGAAGAGTCGCGGATGGGGCAAATGCCCAGGCAGCTGGCGAGACAGCCAGCCCAGGACGACCGCGTAAACTGCGGCCGACTTGAGGGCGGCCCAACCGCCGAGTCCCATCCAGCCGGCGAGCAGGTGCGCGAGCAGCGTCAGCAGCAGCAAGCCCATGACGGCGTTGACGAGGGCGCTTCGCGCGAGTCGCGCGCGTGCGTCGGCGAGACAGTGGAATCGGCGTTCGTCGGACGGCGGCATCCTGATCAGACCTGTTGCTGGGTGAGCGGGAGCACTTGGCCCGAGGGCGCTGGCGGCGGCATCACATCCTTCGATGATGAGGGCGAGCGACCCGGAGTGCACGCCCTCGATCGCGCTGCTCGGATCTTAGGCGGCGCTCAGGCGTCGCTGCCAGCGGTCGGCCCATTCGAAGCAGGCCAGTCCGGCGAGGATGATGGCGCTGCCGATCCAGACCCTGGGGCTGAGCACTTCGCCGTTGGCGGCTTGGCCCAGGAAGAGCGCCAGGACAGGCGTGATCAGCGTGATGAGCGCGACCCGGCTGGCCTGGATGTGATGGAGGACGTGGTAGTAGAGGATGAACCCGATTGCCGAGCCGAATAGGGCCAGATAGAGGATCGACCAGGCAGCCCGCGGCGTGAGCGTCGCGGGGATCGTGGCGTCGAGCAATCCCCAGCTCAGCAAGAACAGGGGCACGGCGATCAGCAGCGCACCGGTCGTCGTCTCCAGCGGATGCAAGCGCGCCCCGATCCGCTTGATCCAGACCGCGCTGCCCGAATGGATGAGGACCGCGGCGAGGATGCCGCCAACACCAAGCACGGCGCCATGGCCAAGGGCCAGGCTCTGGCTGAAGATCAGCCCCAGCCCAGCGATACCCAGCCCGATGCCGAGCAGCCGCCCTGGCGTCACGGCGCGCTCGCCGAGCCAAACCGCCGCCATGAGCGCCGTCGCGACCGGGGTGAACCCGAAGAGCACTGACATGAGGCCGGAAGGGATGAACTGGGAGGCCCAGTAGGTGCTGCTCATGGCGCCCCAGATGCCCAATCCGGCGGCGCAATAGGTCTGCAGCGCTCTGCGGTGCCAGCGCATGCGCCGACTCATGAGGGCGACCAGCACCAGGCAGATGAAGACGCCCAGCACCATGCGCGAGGTGACACCGAACAGAAAGCCCGCCGGCTCGCTGCTCCACTTGATCGCCAATGGTGTGGTCGCCCAGATGAGCACGACACCCATGAATGCCGCCGGAACGGACACGCGATACCTCCGCTTTGCTGGTCCAACAACGAAAAAGACCGCGGCTGGAATGCCGCGGCCTGTGGGGTCTGACGAGACGCCTGGGGTCGTCTCGTGTCAATCAGGCACGCGGTATCGGCGCAGCCAGCGCATCGCGCGGCTGGCCATGTGGCGGTCCTGATAGGTGTGGATCACGGGGAGCATGGGATCGAGTGTCACCGATTCGCCGCGACGGCACAAGCGGCTCCTTGCGGAGCGAGTGCGCCCCGGCGCGCGTGACGCGCAGAACCTGCACGTCGAATTCGCGCGCGCGCGCACCGACATTCTCCTCAGCGGCCAGAATGCACCACCGCGAATGCGCCAACGCGAACAGGTAAGCGCCGATGACGAACGAGAAGCTCAGACAGGTCTACGCCTATCATTTCGACAGCAAACACCGTCCCGAACGCTACGCGCCCGGGCCGGGCGGTCTGGATTGGGCGACGCAACCCAACCCGTTCCGATCCTTCGCGGGCGTGCCGCGCCTGATGCTGCCGCTCCTCGCGGATGGCGGCGATCTGCCCTTCTCGGCTGTCCGGGCGGGCGAGCGTCCGCCCGCCGCACCCCTGGATATCGATCACCTGGGTCTGCTGCTCGAGCGCTCGCTCGGCCTGTCCGCCTGGAAGTCTTACGGTGACGCGCGCTGGGCACTGCGCTGCAACCCTTCGAGCGGCAATCTGCATCCGACGGAGGCGTATCTGGTCAGCGGCGGCTGTCCTGGTCTCGTGGGCGGCGTCTATCACTATCAGAGCCACGATCATTGTCTGGAGCAGCGTGCCCAAGACATCACCCTGTTCGCCCAGGCTGAGGCGCCGGGTGGCGTGATCCTCGCCTTGACGAGCGTCCATTGGCGTGAGGCCTGGAAATACGGGCTGCGCGCCTATCGCTACTGTCAGCACGACGTCGGGCACGCCTTGGCGGCGGTTGCCTATGCCGCCGCTGTCCTGGGCTGGCGGGTGGAGCGACTTGGCTGGTCCGATGCGACCTTGGCGCGCATCCTCGGCGTCGACCGCGCCCCGGATTTCGATCCGGACGAGCGAGAGGCGCCTGATCTGGCCCTCTGGGTGGGGCCTGAGCGACCGAGCCGTGAGGTCGTCGAGGCGCTGAGGCGTCGGCCTTGGTCCTTCAGCGGAACGGCCAACCGTCTCAGCCCGGGACACCTGAGCTGGCATGGCATCGAGCTGGTCTGCCAGGCGTGCGAGCGTGACGCGGAGCAGGGCGTCGCGTCAGTCGCCGAGACACCGCTGCCGAGCGTGATTCCGCGGGTCTGCGAGCAGGGAGCGGCGGCCCTGATCCGGCAGAGACGCAGCGCGGTGGCCTTCGATGGCTGCACCAGCATGCCGTTCGATGCCTGGGTGGCGATGCTGGATGCGCTCCTGCCCAGGCCCGGCGTGCCGCCGTTGGACGCCTGGGGTCGGTCTCCGCGCGTGAATCTCCTGCTCTTCGTGCATCGGGTCGAGGCTGTCCCGCCCGGTCTCTATGCGCTGGTGCGGGCGCCCGACAGTCTCGGCAGTCTGCGCGAGAGCCTTCGGCCCGACTGGTCGTGGGCGCTGGTCGAGGGGGTGCCGACGCACCTGGGGCTCTATCGCCTGGTCGAGGGGGACGCCCGCGAGGCGGCGCGCGCGCTCGCTTGTCATCAGGACATCGCCGGGGATGGCTGCTTCGCGGTCGCCATGCTGGCTGAATTCGACGCGGCCCTGGAAGAGGGGGCTTGGTGCTATCGGGAACTCTTCTGGGAGTGCGGATTGCTGGGGCAGGTGCTCTATCTGGAAGCCGAGGCCGCGGGGCTGCGTGGCACAGGGATCGGCTGCTTCTTCGATGACGCGGTCCATCATCTCCTGGGCATCGAGGACACCCGTTGGCAGTCGCTCTATCACTTCACCCTGGGTGCGCCCCTCGAGGATGCGCGGCTCCAGAGCGAGCCGCCCTATGCGCATCGCGAGGGCGGGCGCTTGGATTGAGTCTCAGCCTGGCGAGCGTTCGGCCCTGAGATCGCCGAGTGCGGCAAGGACCAGGTCGTAATTATTGATGATCGGTGCGATCTGCGACTCGAGACGATCGACGATCTTGAATCCAAAGCCTGGCACAGGTGAACTCATCGCATCAGCAACACTCTATGGACCTGACAAACCTGGCTCGTCAGACAATAGGCACCAGCGCCGAGCGCCGGCTCACCGGTCTCGGTGATGGTCTTCCCACCACTTCGGCAGATCCCCGAGCGAGGGGAGTATCACCATTGGGAGCGGGCTGTGATCCAGGTCGCTCGGTCGGAACTTACCGGTCTTCACGAGCAGGCCATTGATCCCCAGCGCCTGAGCCCCGCCGATGTCGCTCACGACGTCGTCTCCCACCATGCAGGCGGTTTGCGGCGTCGCCCCGACCCGGGCGAGGGCAACCTCGAAGAAGCAGCGTGCCGGCTTGCCGACGACCATGGCCTTCAGCCCTGTCGCGTACTCCAGCGCCGCCACGAAGGGGCCGGTATCGAGCCTCAGGCCATCCGTTGCGCGCCAATACCGCGTCATGCCGAGGGCGACGAGTTGCGGCGCAGGATCGCCCATCAGCCAGCGAAAGGCTTGGTTGAGCGCCTGGAACGACCAGTGCTCACCGTAATCGCCGACCACGATCGCCGAGACGGCGGTCGCGGCGTCTGGCGGCACCATGACCAGATCGGCGAAATCCTCCTTGGTCGCGTCTTGAACAAAGAGTCCGACCGGGCCGGCCGCGTGCGTTCGGAGCCACTCGACCGCGGCGACGGACGGCGTGAGGATTTCGTCGGCTGTGACCTCGATACCCATGCGCGCGAGCTTCTCGACCAGGGATCGGCGTGGCTGGGAGGTCGTATTGGTCACGAAGAGGTGCGGGATCCCGCGGGCGCGAATCCACATGATCGCCTCCCGCGATCCCGGAATCGGCTGGTTTTCTTGATAGAGCACCCCGTCCAAATCGATCAGGAAAGCGTGAATCTCGCTCAGCATCTCAGTCTCCCGACAGTGACGGGATGCGCCCGCTGGCCTCACAGTCGCCGCAATCCGGCTCACATGCCCCGAGACGCGCTCCCTGGTGCAGACACGAATGGAAGGCTAGCGAACCGCCATGATCAAGACGATCACGAAGAGGACGACGGCCCCCAATGGAAGGATAGCGGCTTGCCAGTCGCCCTTCTGGGCCTTGGGTCCATGTTCCTGCCACTGCTTATAGGTGGGCCATAGATAGAAGAGCATGAGGACCAGCACCGCAGCGGCGGCGATCTTCAGGAACAGCTCCATGATGTTCTCCTTTTGAATCAATGCTCAACAAACAAAAACCCCGGCGCGAGGCCGGGGTCTTCACTCAGAAGGCGGCGAACCGCGGGCGGACGGTCAGTCGTCGCCCAAGATACCCAGCAGCTGCAACAGGCTGATGAAGATGTTGAAGATGCTCAAGTAAATGCCGTAGGTCGCCATGATGTAGTTGGTTTCCTCACCGCGAGCGATCCGGCTGGTATCGAAGAGGATGAAGCCGCTCATCAGCAGGATGATGGCGGACGAAATGGCCAGCGACAGCGCAGGCATCTGCAGGAAGATGTTGGCGACGACCGCGAAGATCACGACCATCATGCCAGCGAAGATGAAGCCGCCCATGAAGCTGAAATCACGCTTGCTGGTCAGTGCGTAGCCCGACAGGCCGAGGAAGATGGCGGCGGTTCCGCCAAAGGCCAGCCCGACGGTTTGAGGACCGTGCGGCAGGGCGAGGTAGAGGCTCAGGATCGCGCCCAGCCCGAAGCCGAGCAGACCGGTGATCAAGAAGAGCACGCCGATGCCGGCGGACGAGTTGGCCGTGCGCGGCAGCACGAAGATGCCGAGCAGCATGGCGACGATGACCGAGGCCATGTAGGTCCACGGCGGAGCGGCCAGCGCAAGCGAAAGCATCGCCGTCAGGGCACTGAATCCCAGGGTTGCCGCCAGCAGCATATAGGTGTTCTTCAACACCTTGTTCGTCGAGATCGCGGACTGAGTCGCTTGAGCGACGGTAAAGCCAGGATTAGCCATGTGTTTTGTTCACTCCTTTCGTAAGTGGGTGATTTTTCATCGTTACCGAGTATATGACTCGCTGTCGGATCTTCAAGTTCCAAAGGATACCCGAGCGGCATTTCCATGCAAGCTTGGCGGGTGTTGGGTAAAGGCGCGTCATGAGCTATCATTCGATGCTCGACGGCGATCGCCGGGCTCGCGAGCCCAACCTGATCGCCGGCTCGATTGGAGAGGTGGCTGAGCGGTCGAAAGCGGCGGTCTTGAAAACCGTTGACTCGCAAGGGTCCGGGGGTTCGAATCCCTCCCTCTCCGCCAATTGAATCAAGCGATTACGAAAAACGCCCTTCTTTCGCCTTGGTCTCGGTCATCAGTTGGGCCGGTAGGGTGGACGAGCGCGAGCGAAGTCCACCGAATCCCGCGCCGTTGTTGGTGGACTGCGCTGCGCTTGTCCACCCTACCGAAGACGACTGGTCCGGAGGATGATCGAGGCCCTCGCCTGCTTGCTCAAGCTCGAATCTGAGCCAACCCTTTCAAAAAACTGCGCTGAGCGTGTCTCGTGTGGTGCTGTTCCGAGCCCACAAGCCTGTTGCAGAGGTTCGGCAATGGCGCCGTCCAATTCTAGCGGACCGGCCTCTGGGGGCCGGTTCGATGGCATCTATCCGCAAGCTGACAGACGGCAGGGCAAAACCCTGGCAGGTCCGCATCACTCGCCTGCGCATTTCCGCACCAAGGTCGAGGCCGACTTCAATCGAATGACCGTTTGCACTCAACCCGCCGTGGCGGGCTTTTTCTTGGGGCTGGAGTCTGAGCCGGCATACCCAGCACAAGGCTCAATTTCACAGCTCACGGCCACGATGCGTGCTGGCAACAGGATCAAAAGCGCCACTGTGCGCCGCCGTAGATGGTGAGCTTCGTTGCCGGGTTGTAGTTGAGGCGGAGTCCGACGCCGAAACGATTCGCGGCACCGCCCTGTGCGGCGATGCGCTGCCCGAGCTTGACGGCGTTGCCGATGGTGCCGACGTCGTCGCTGTGCAGCTTGTACCAGGCGAGCGGGTTGTCCGGCGCCGAACGGATGTCGTGCGTCATGCTCTGCAGCCCCACGGCCGCGGAGTTGAAGGTGTCTGCGAGCTCGGCGGGGAACGGCAGAAGTTGGTTGCCGTAGCCGAAACTGAACCCGGCCGATCGCTTGGCGACGCTCGCCGAGGTCCCGAAGCGGAAGCCGCGAAACACCAGGCCGGTGCTGATGTCGCCGTTGCCGGGATTGACGCCGGCCTTGAGCGTGAGGCGCCGGACGCTCATGCCGGCCTCGAGATTGCCGCCGTAGTGGTAGGCCAGGTTGGTGCGGAAGGTGCCAGAGCGGTAGGCGAGGTTGACGTTGCTGGTGTTGGCGTCAAGCGCGAGTACCCAAAGCTGCATCTGGAGTTTCGGGGGGAGCAGCTTGAAGTCGATGTCGAAGTCATCACCCATGGCGCGGTCCTCTCTCGATGGTTGGCGTTGCCTGTGATTGGCGCAACGCATCAACCGGGCCAAGTGTCATTCGGCCAATGGAGGCGAGCGTCGCGATGGCGGTAGGGGCAAGGCGGCTCGGTCTGGCCCGATCGGGTCGAAACGGACGGCCCGGCGCCGTCCGTCCCCTGGCCTGTCACAGCGGCGCCTCGTCCGCTCCCTGGTCGGAACGGGGGTCGGTATCCTCCTCGGCGTCGTCGGTGATTCGTGTCCAGGTGCCGGGCAGGGCGAGCGTGTCGTCGCCGAGGTTGCCGTCGATGACGTGCGACAGCAAACCATAGCCGACGCGCCAGCGGGTCGCGCCGACCAGGACGGCCGCGGTCTTCTGATTCAGCTTAACCACCTCGCCGAAGCGGTCGAGGCCGTTGCGGTCCCGGAAGGCGACCCGGTCGCCGACCTTGACGCTGTTGCGGTCCAGCCCGCGGCGCTTGGTCGCGCCGATTTCGGCGTCCTTGCCCTCCAGGTTGATCTGGTAGAAGGGGATCGACCAGCGCTTGCCGTCGGCGATGTTCTGCACGAGCGCGCGGGTGCGGTTGATCTGCACGAGCCGAGCCTCGACCAGGCGGTTCTCGACGTTGTCGAACCACGACAGGGTTTGACCCACGCGCAGTGCCTGTTTGACCGCGCGGATGCGCGCCGGATCGTCGAGCTGGTTGCTGATAGCGGCGCTGAGGCGGTACAGCTCGAACAGACTTGCCTGGTTCAGTGCCGCTAGGATGTGGTCGTAGTCCATGGGCCTTCCTCGGTCATTCTCGATCGGGTTCTGGTGGGATGGCTGTCTGGGGTGATGTGACGCCGGCCGTTCGCTCCCCGGGGCGGCATGCGCGAGCGGTTCTCAGCCGTTCCCGTCCTGTCGGCGCCTCAGTAGGTAGATGTCCATCAGCCACCCCTTGCGGTCGCGCACCGCCTGCTTGGTCCGCAGCAGCTCGTCCGTCACCTCGTCGACCGGCCCTGAGATCAGAACCTCGTCGGGGCATCCCAGGTAGCCGGCCCAGTAGACGTCCATGTTCTGATCCTTGAAGCGCTGAAAAGACGCGTTGTAGTCGAGCATGACGATCGCGTTGTCGATCTCGGTCGGGTCGCAGGTTTCGGCGTGTCGGCCGGTCGTGATGGTGATGCTCTCGCCGACACGGTTCATCGGGATCTTGTGCCTGGCGGTCAGCATTTGGACGGAGGTGATGCCGGGAATGATCTCGAACACGAGCGTGCCCTGGGAAGCCGCCGCCACGTCGGCGACCAGGCTGAGGGTCTGGTCGTAGATGGCCGGATCGCCCCAGAGGAGGAGGGCGCCGGATTGCCCGTCTTCCAGTTCGTCTCTGACGAGCCGCTCGAACAGGGTGCGCTTCTCGTCGTGCCAGACCTTGACTCCTTCCTTGTAGCCGTCGGCCTCCATGCGCCGTGCTGGGCTGGTGGCGATCACCACCCGATAACCGGTATCCCCGAGATAATGGGTAAGGATGTCTCGGCGCATCTGTAAGAGCTCTTCCTTGCCGCGGCCTTCCTTCTCCAGCATGAAGAAGACGTCGGTTCGCTTGAGCGTTTCGATGGCTTGGATGGTGAGGTATTCGGGTCCGCCCGGACCCATGCCGATCAGGTACAGCGTCTTCATGGTTGCTCGAAATGGTTGTGCGGGACGACGGCGGTCAGTGTCGTGTCCGCGCTGCGTGAGAAGGCGATTTGGCCTCGAGAGAACCGCAGCCGCCGTTCGGGCGGGGTAGGGGTTCGGAGGTGACCATCAACGTGGAGATTCTACCCAGTCGTTGGTACTATTGACGACTTGAGTCAATTTCGGTCCGTCCAGCTCAGGGCGAGCCGAATCACCCTACTTATTTTAGGGTTGCTTGAGCCGGCAGGACTGACGCATCCTCTTGTGGCCCAACGGTGCCGCCCTCACGCAAAGGCGTCCATGCCCGACCGTTCTTGAAACCCCCGGAGCTGACAATGCGAATCCTTTTTGTCCACCCAAACTACAGCGCGGGCGCCGCCGACATCGCCGGCAACTGGTCGCCGGCCTGGGTTGCCTATATTGCCGGTTACCTGAAGTCCGGCGGCTACGAGGACTACCACTTCGTCGACGCCCTGGTGGACAAACTGGATGAAGATCAGCTGCGCGTCGCGATCCGCGATGCGAAGGCCGACATCGTCGCGACCACGGCGATGACGCCGATGATCTACACCGCGCAGCGCGTGTTGCAGATCGCCAAGGAGGAATGCCCGAATGCCATGACCGTGCTCGGCGGCATTCACGGCACCTTCATGTTCCAGCAGGTGCTGGGCGAGGCGCCCTGGATTGACGTCATCGTGCGCGGCGAGGGCGAGGCCGTCACCCTGAACCTGGTGCGCGCCATCGACGAGGGTCGCTGGCCGGCCGAGCGCGAGAAGATCAACGGCATCGCCTATCTGGACGAGAACAGTCAGGTCGTCGCCACGCCGGCCGAGCCATCCATCAAGGATGTCGACTCAATCTGGCCGGACTGGAGCATCCTGGAGTGGAAGAAGTACATCTATATTCCGCTCGGCGTGCCGGTCGCGACGCCCAACATGGCGCGTGGCTGCCCCTTCACCTGTAGCTTCTGCTCGCAATGGAAGTTCTGGCGCGACTACCGCGTGCGCGATCCCAAGCGCATGGTCGATGAGATCGAGGAGCTGGTGAAGGTCCACGGCGTCGGCTTCTTCATCCTTGCCGACGAAGAGCCGCAGATCAACAAGGCGAAGTTCGTCGAGTTCTGTCAGGAACTGATCGACCGCGACCTCGGTATCCATTGGGGCATCAACACCCGCGTGACGGATGTCATGCGCGACGAGGACCTGCTGCCCTTCTACCGCAAGGCTGGCTTGGTGCACATCTCGCTCGGCACCGAGGCCGCCGCTCAGCTCAACCTCGACCGCTTCGTCAAAGAGACCACGATCGAGCAGAACAAGCGCGCCATCCAGCTCCTGCAGCAGAACGGCATCGTCACCGAGGCGCAGTTCATCGTCGGCCTCGAGAACGAGACCCGCGAGACGCTGGAAGAGACCTATCAGATGGTCATGGACTGGGGCGCGGACATGGCCAACTGGTCGATGTACACCCCCTGGCCCTTCTCCGACATGTTTGCCGAGATGGGCGACAAGGTCGAGGTCTTCGACTATTCGAAGTACAACTTCGTCTCGCCGATCATGAAGCCGGACAAGATCGATCGCGCCGAGCTGCTTGACGGCGTCATGGCCAACTATCGGCGCTTCTACATGAAGCGGATGTTCTTCCAGTATCCCTGGGTCAAGGATCCCTTCCGCCGTCGCTACCTCATGGGCTGCATCAAGGCGTTCCTCAAGAGCGCCATGGAGCGTCGCTTCTATCAGCTGGGCAAGCAGAATTACTGGGGTCCGCTGTTCAAGAAGTTCATCAAGTTCGACTACGACAAGGACAGGTCGAAGATCGTCGAGCCGGATCACAACGCCTGGAAGAAGGCCCCGCCGGCCAAGCGCCCGGCGGTCAGCGCCGTGGGTGCGGCACCGCAGGCGTGCGGTGGTCCCAAGGCGTGCGGTGGCGGCACCGAGCAGATGACCGAGGAGCAGGTGAAGCAGTACGAGAACGCCTGATCCACCCCAGCGGCCCCGATGCGTTCGGGGCCGTCCGCTAGGACGCGGGGTCTGCATCCCTTGGGTGCAGACCCCGCGTCCGTTCTGAAAGGTCCTTTTCCTCCTGACACCATGACCCGCGAGCAAGCGCAGCGCGGTCCACCTGCGTCCCTGACAACTGAGAACTCTCTCTCCACCTATGTCCGATTCCGCACCCACCATCAAGATCGACTTGCCGCCGCTGAAAGACAGCGGCCCTCGCCGCGCACGCGCGCTCATGATTCAGGGCACGGCCTCCGACGTCGGCAAGAGCCTGTTGGTCGCCGGTCTCTGCCGGGCCTTCACACGACGCGGGCTCGTGGTGCGCCCGTTCAAGGCGCAGAACATGAGCAACAATGCGGCCGTCACCATCGATACGGATGCCGCCCCCGGACCGGACGGCGAGCAGCCGCGCGGCGAGATCGGGCGTGCCCAGGCCCTGCAGGCCCGAGCCTGCGGCGTGCGGCCTTCGATCCACATGAACCCCGTGCTGCTCAAGCCGCAGACCAACGTCGGCTCGCAGGTCGTCCTGCGGGGACGCTCACTCGGCAACTGCCCGGCGCGCGTCTATCACGAGATGCGTCAGGGTTTGATGCCGGCTGTGCTCGACAGCTTCGAGCGCCTCTGTGCCGAGGCGGATCTGGTGCTGGTGGAGGGTGCCGGCAGCGGCGCCGAGGTCTATCTGCGCGACTGCGACATCACCAACATGCACTTTGCCGAGCGTGCCGGGGTGCCGGTCGTGGTCGTCGGCGATCTGGACAAGGGTGGCACTATGGCCTCGCTGGTCGGCACCTGGCTGCTGCTCGATCAGGCCGATCGGGACCGGGTCGTCGGCTATATCGTCAACAAGTTCCGCGGCGACTTCTCGCTGTTCGAGCCCGCCTGCGAGACCATCACCGCGCATACGGGCTGGCCCTTCGTCGGCATGGTCCGTTGGTTCGAGGGGGCGGGCCGCTTGCCGGCGGAGGACTCGCTGGCCCTGGAGCGTCCCGCCGAGACCACCGGGGGCACGCTCAACGTTGCCATTCCGCGCCTGTCGCGTGTCGCCAATTTCGACGACATGGACCCCTTGGCCGCCGAGCCCAGCGTCAATCTGCGCTGGATCAATCCGGGTCAGGCGATCCCCGCGGAGACCGATGTGGTGATTCTGCCGGGCTCCAAGGCGACGCGATCGGATCTCGAGGTCCTGCGGCGCGAGGGCTGGGACATCGACATCAAGGCGCATGTGCGCCGCGGCGGGCGTGTGGTGGGACTCTGCGCGGGCTACCAGATGCTCGGACGCGTGGTGCGTGATCCACAAGGCATCGAAGGCGCGCCGGGCGAGACGCCCGGACTTGGTCTGCTCGACATCGAAACCGAGATCGGTGCCGACAAGCGGCTCATCGAGATCGATGGACTGGAGCAGCGCAGCGGTTGCCGCATCAGCGGTTACGAGATGCATATGGGCCGCACCACCGGCGCTGGCCTGGAGCGCCCCTGGATGCTGCTCCAGGACAGCGCGGGCGGCCTCCGTCCCGAAGGCGCCATCTCGGCGGAGGGCCGGGTCATGGGCGGTTATCTGCACGGCATCTTTGGCGCGGACGACTTCCGTGCGCATTGGCTTCGGCAAGTCGGTGCTCAGGCCGCGCGGATCGACTTCGAGGCGCGGATCGAGGCCGCCCTGGACGATCTCGCCGACCACTGCGAGGCTTGCCTGGATCTGGATGCGCTGTTGTCGTTGGCGCGCTGACCGAAACCGAATCTGACCGAAACCGAATCTCGAGGAGACAGACCATGAGCGAACTGACGCGAGAGACCTGCGAAGCGTGCCGTGCCGACGCGCCTAAGGTGTCGGACGAGGAACTGAAGACCCTGATCGCAGACATTCCGGACTGGTCGATCGAGGTCCGGGAGGGGGTCATGCAGCTGGAGAAACGTTTCGACTTCCCGGATTTCGTGCAGGCGCTGGCCTTCACCAACAAGGTTGGAGAGATCGCCGAGGCCGAGGGGCATCACCCCAAGCTGGTGACGGAGTGGGGCAGCGTCATCGTCACCTGGTGGTCGCACAAGATCCGCGGTCTGCACCGCAACGACTTCATCATGGCCGCAAAGACGGATCTGCTCTGAGAGGAAGGCGCGGAGACAGCGCGCAGGGGTGAGTGACACAACTTAACGAAGCGGGTTGTCGTCACTTCTCCATCACCGGCGCTCTCCAACTTGGTCGGCCGGTGATGGCGAAGGCTGCGACGCTCGATGGTTGGGCATCAGTCGGCCAGGCCGGCCGCGGTCGCCTCCGGGACCTCGACCAATTGCCCTGTCTTGCAGTCATAGATGTAGCCGTAGACCGGAATGTCGCCCGGAACCAGCGGGTGGGCCTTGATGCGCTTCACGTCCTCCACCACGCTGGCCGCGTTGTCGCTGATCGTCAGCCAGTTGATGTAGCGGCCTTCCGGTGAGCCAGGACCCTTGCCCGTGTCGTGCCAGCCACGCGCGTCGATGGAGGCCGTCTCCAGACTGCTGTCGAGCAGGCCGGCCATGATCTCATTGGTGAAGGTCTCCATGCCGCAGTCCGTATGATGGACGACGAACCACTCGCGCGTGCCCAGCAGCTTGTGCGAGATCACCAGCGAGCGGATGGCGTCGTCGCTGGCGCGGCCCCCAGCGTTGCGGATGACGTGGGCGTCGCCCTCCGCAAGGCCAGCGTATTTCGCCGGATCCAGGCGCGCATCCATACAGGTCAATATGGCGAACTGCCGGCCCGGCGGCATCGGCAGCTGACTTTTTTCTCCGAAATCGGCCGCATAGTGCGCGTTCGCCGCGAGAACCTCATCGACTGTCTGACTCATCTCCTCGATCTCCTCGTTCTGCTGCTGTGTGGATGCATCGCAGATCGAGGATCGTAGAATCTCCGACCTGCTTGGTAGAGATTAGTCATTCGTCGCGGATTTGTCCCGCGCCTCTCCCGATCGGCTGCGGCCGGAAGTGATGCACGCGCAGCCCTTGCGAACGTGATGGCAAGACGAGCGGGCGTCTTCTGTTCGTCGCTCTTCCCAAACGGCAGGCGCAAAGCGTCTAGAATGTCGGGAACAACCGCCTCAGAGGCCGCTTTTCAGAGACGCCATGATGGACTTCTTGGATATCCCCATTCTCTTCGGCCGCTTCTTGGTCATCCAGGGGTTGTTGACCGACGCCGATGTCGCCCGCGCCAGTGCGGTGCAAAAGGACTTGAATGCCACGCTCTGCTTCGTGTTGATCGAGCGGGGAATGCTCTCGGTCGAGGACTTCGGGCGGGTGCACGCCTATCAATGGGAGCACATGGTGGCGTTCGAGGAGGCGCTGCGAGCGGTGGGCGTGTTGAGCGAGCAGGCCTGCACGGCCGCCGTGAAGCTTCTCGATGATCAGCGCATTCGTCTCGGCGAAGTCCTGGTCGGACAGGGCAAGATCACTCGAGAAGCGCTCGCGGACGCACTCATCCTCCATCGCGAGCATCAACGCTCGTCGAGCGAGAACACGGGCGGCGAAACCGGATAGCCGGTTACTGAGTCACCCCATAGAGCTGGTTGTATTCCCGGCGCAAAATGGTGTAATTCCGATTCAGCTGCTCGATGTGCCTGTCCTTCATCTCGAGTCGCACAGTCAACTGCTTGTTCTCCTCCGCCAGGCTGTCGCGCTCGACGAGGAGGTGGTGCGCCGAGTGCCGATTGTGCTCGAGGACCCAACTCAGTTGCTCGACGTGCTCTTCGAGCACCTCGTGCTCTTGGCTCAGGATGTTGAAATTCCGCTTCGACCTGGCGGCCGTCTGCATGAATTCCAGACTGTAGCGCCTGGCCTCGTCGAGTTCTTCGCGGAGTTCTCCGGTGGGGTCTAGCTTTGCGTTGCTTTCGAGCCTGGCTTTGAGATCCTCATGGGCGCGCTCCAGTTGCGCGTATTTGATCTTTATCCCCTCTGCAGCCTTCCCGTCTGCATCGCGTTCAAAGAGCCGGTTCCGCAAACCCGCAAGCAGTGATTCGATCTCGAGGTCGGGGATCGGCTCGGCCGGCGGGTGCGCATGATCGAACCTCGCTCGCCGGATTTCGCGTGGATCGGCCCCTCCAGATAGCGGCTTCCGGCCGGTTGCGGAGCGGTCGTCCGTGATCTGCTCAAGCTGCTGGACGTTTCGGGCGAAGGTGTCCAGAACCCATTCCCAGACGTCCTCGTCACCGACTCGATCCTTGCGAAACGGCAGCGACAGCGCTGTCAGAAAGGCGAGATGGGCATCCCTGAGCGCCGCTCGGCAGCCGCGGCCTGTCTTGGTCTCCGCGATCTCCGCGGCGATCAAGGCGGCGATTCGCGCGCTCGCGCGCTTGCGCTCTCGGCGCAGACGCAGCCATTTCACGCCAAAGACGATTGCCGCGATGAGGACCACGGCCAAAGCCTCGGCCAGGCCAAAGATCCACACATAGTGAGAAGACGTCATAATGGGATGCTCAATCGAATGCGAGGCTCAATCGACATCGTCAAAAACGTCCGGCTTGGCGTGGCTTCCGCGCCACCACCAGACGCCGACGCCGATTCCGAGCAGGGCCAACAAGGCAAGGTTGGCTATCACGATGATCTTCATTGCCCGCTGGCGGGCCTTGGCCTCGGTGACCCTGGCTGGCGCGGAAGTCATGTCGTCGGTCGCCACGACCGGGGGGCTCGACAGTGGATGCAGGCGCGTGACCACGTTGATCAGAGACACCTTTTTGCGCTGAAATCCCTGGCCGCGCGCGCTGACCTCGACGTGGAATGTCCCCGCCTTGTCGATGCTGAACTGGCCCACCGCCCGCCCTCCGTTCCGTGCGTCGGCGCTTGGGTGGAGCGCGAGCGTTTCGACGACACCTCCCGCCTCGTCATGGACCGTGGCGCTGAGTTCGATGCCTTGAAGGGCACTCGGCGCGAGCGGTGACCCTTGATTGGTCAGTTGAGCGGTGACCTCCATGGGCTCGCCAACCACGGCGAGGACCGGCACCTTGATCAACAGATTGAGATCGCTCTCGATATAAGCATTCTGATCCTGCGTCTGACCACTGATCTTCCATACTCCCGGCTGCGGGTCTTGGATCGTGATCTGGTCGTAATGCGCCATGCTTTTCCAATCGATGCCCGGTCGCCGATCACCCGCGCTCAGCGGCTGAGCGTTTGGATCCGTCAGCTGTATCCCCGCGTCGCCAGCCTCCCGCTTCACCAGCAAGCGTAGCGTCTGGACATCCGCATCGATCTCCACGGAGCCGTTGCTCACCGGCAGCATCAATGGCCGGTCCGCCTGCTCGAACAGACCCACGAAGGCCTCATAGATGTCGTCCGGGGTGTCTGCCCGAATCGTCAAGCCGCCCGTGGACTCGCTGAGAAGACTCAGCAGATCCAAATCGGCGTCGGGCGAGAAGGCAACCCCGTAGATGCGGATGCCAGACGCCTGAAACCTTGGCAGTAGATCCTCGATGAGCGCGGCGCGCCCGGCTTCTGTCGCCTCATTGTCACCGAGGTTCATCTGGCCGTCGGAAAAGAGCACGAGGAAGCGGCTCGCCGGGATCGACGCTGGGTCGGAATAGGTCTGATAGGCCGTTTTCAAGGCGACTTCGAAGTTGGTCTGAGTGCCATTCATTTCGATCTTGTCGATGATCGAGGCGATTTGGCTCAGGGTCTTCGCGTCGGACAAGGGTCGTAGCGGCAGCAGCACCCGAGCATTCTGCGCAAAGGTCATGACGGCCAGACGATCATCCGATCCCAGCAGGGTGCTGAACAGCTCGGCGCCCTTGAGGCTGTCGCGCGCTGGGTCGTTCTTATACATGCTCAGCGAGTGGTCGAGTGCCAGGACCACATCCACGGGCGCGGCGGCGAGGGGCCATGCGCTCGCCAAGAGGATGAGCAGCCCAAGAGCGGCAATCGGACGGGGCAATCTCATAGGGGGGCTCCTCGGGCGACATGAACATGGATCGTAAGAGCACTTGGCGTGGAAGTATAGCGGCTGACAGGGTGCGACCGCTGCTCAGCCCCGCGCCCTGGTTGGTGGACCGCACCGCGTTGGATCCGGGAGAGCCATCGCCTTTGTCCGCCCTCGACCTTGGGTGATCGACGTGGCCGAATTCACGCCACGATTCCCTGTTCGCGGTCTTTAGATGGCGATCGATCGGTCGCGCAACAGCAGTGAGGGTCCGCCGCCGCATCTCGTTGAGTCCAATGCCTGGCTATTCGTCTTCTCGTCCCTGCTGGCGCCGTATCGCTTCACTGCGTGCGTCATCGATCTCTCTCAGGATGCTTTCGAGATCGACCTCTTGATTCCGGCCCTTGAAATGGCCCGTGAGCTTGACGTCAGGCGTCAGGGTGCCGCTTTCATAGAGGTACCAGATTTCCTGGTCGTAGCTGGTGCTCAGCAGCTCGGGTGCGAAACGACCGAAATAGTCGGCTAGATTGCTGACATCGCGTGCCAGCATGCGCGCGGCATTGTTGTTCGCCGCCGCATCGATCGCCTGCGGCAGATCGATAATGACCGGACCATGCGCATCGACGAGTACATTGAATTCGGAAAGGTCGCCATGGACGAGTCCCCCGCAGAGCATCTTGACGACATTCGCAATCAATACGCCGTGGTACTCAAGGGCTTGTTCGCTGCTCAATTCCACATCGTTCAGTCGCGGCGCGGCATCGCCGTCCTCATCCGTGATCAGTTCCATGAGCAGCACGCCGTCGAGGAAATGATAGGGTTGCGGAACACGTACGCCCGCCGCCGCCAGGCGATAGAGCGCGTCGACCTCGGTATTCTGCCAGACGTCTTCCTGGGCTTGGCGCCCGAAGCGCGAGCCTTTTTCCATCGCTCGGGCCTGTCGGCTATTGCGTACCTGACGGCCTTCGCGATAGAGCGTCTGGCTATGAAAGCCGCGTTTGTTCGCATCTTTATAGACTTTCGCGCAGCGAATGACGCCTTCGGATCGCACGACATAGACGGCGGCCTCTTTGCCGCTCTTGAGTGAACGAATCACTTCGTCGACAAGACCGTCATGCATCAGTGGCTCAAGACGTTTTGGAACTTTCATCGTATCCTTTCAGTGAGATCGACTCCGGTGGAGCCGTAATGACGATCAATCGACCGCCGAGTCATGCTGCCGCGTTCATGGTTCTGGCGCGCCGACGTGGGAGCGCCGCCCTCGGTGCGACGGGATGCCGCTCCCATCGATCCCGCCGACAGGTCTGCTCGATCGGCCTTGTGATCGAGGTGCGGGGGGCGGATCCGGTGTTGTGCCGAAGGCAGGTCGTGCGTTGAAAGCATGTTTAGGGCTCGCGCCACAAGGCCCGCCATCCCTCGTGCCCGAGCGCGCCCAGGGTTTCAATATTGCGTTCGTAGACCGACTCGGCGTCGGGGAACGCCTCTACCGCGCGGTCGATACTCTCCTCGCGCAGCAAGTGCAGCGTTGGAAACGGTGCCCGGTTGCTGAAGTTGCTGATGTCGTCGGGTTCCGTTCCCTCGAACTGGAATCTGGGATGAAAGCTCGCGATCTGAATGACACCGTCCAGGTCGTGCTCTCCCACGGCCGATTCTGCCAGTTGCACGAAGTCGTTGAAATCCAGAAAGTCGGGCAGCAGCTCGGGGTGGATCAGCAGTGTCGTCTCGATCGCGTCCTGGTCGGTGCTGCCAATCAGCTCCAACTCTCGATCGAGATCCTCGAGCAGACCGTCCAGATGTCGCGCATGACTGACCACAAAGCGCACCTGGTCCTTGACGTAGATCGCCTTCGCGAAGGGGCAGAGGTTCAGCCCGATCACCGCCTTTTCGATCCATTGCCGCGTCGCCGCGATGATCGCCTCGTCGTTCATGGCCGCTATCCTCTGTGGTTGTTGGGAAGAAGGGTTCCTCCCGTTGATATCGCGCATCGGCCAGAGACCATGCGGCCCAGCCGCCCCGCACCTCGCCGCCGGCAAGCATCTCACGCCCTGTAGCGACAGCGGCTCGCCGGGGTTCGGGTGTCCATGTTACGCCCGCGCGTGAGGTGATCCTCGATCTCGACGGCCTCGCCGCCCAGACGGCCGTAGAGGAAGGCGTCGATGTCGACGCAGTAGAGGTTGGCGCTCACGCCATAGCTCGCCAGGGCGTGAACCAGCTCGTGGTAGACGTCGTGGAAGACGTTGTAGCTGCCGCGCGACGCGAATAGCTCACGCACATAGACCTCGCGCGGGTCCAGGTTGACCTCCTGCCCCTTGAAGACCGGGTGGTTGATGCCGGGGAGCATGGCGTAGGAGAGATTCCCGACCGCCTTGGCGCGGGCTTTGTACGCCTTGTACTCCAGCGCCTAATCGGCCGCAATGCGCACCAGGTCCAAGCCGTGATTGGGGTCGCCGGGATCGGCCAGCTCCAGCCCGCCGAAGCGCTCCATCAGGAACTGCATCGCCTCGAAGCCGTTGCCGCCGTGCGCGAACCCCGTGTGGCTGAGGAAGCCGACATGGGCCTTCGACCGCTGTCGCCGTGATGCCCAGATGCCGCGCGATCTCCTCGCGTCCCCCGTGCCGTATCCAATCGTCGATGTCGCGCGCGTCCTTCAGATAGGCCATGCCGCGGATGAGGTTCGGCCCGCCGCGACCGAGGACCACGAACAGCGGTCGGGGTCCGTTCTGGTTGAAGTCGTCGCGCAGGGCATCCGCCATGGCGCGGAATGTGGTGTAGATGTCCGTGTTGTTGGCCTTGCCGCGGATCATGAAGAGCACAGTGGTTTGCGCCAGCCAGTGTTTGTAGACGATGCGGCTGATGTCGTACATCTTCTCGTAGGGCGAATTGCCGCCGAAGTCCGAGGAGATGGTAGCCGCCTCACCGAGCAGCTCGGTCACCAGCGCGTTGGCGCCGCCGCCGAAGGTCATGGCCGTGATACTGCCCTGGTCGTTGATGACGAAGACGTCTGACTGGCCCTGATAGGTGCGCAGCTCGTTGACCTCCAGCTCGAAGGCCGAATAGCTGCCGGACCCCAGGCTGGCCGGCAGATTCAGCCGCTGCCAAGCCGGGTCATCCGTGTCGAAGGTGCACTTGAAGTCGCAGGCGACCGGGATCAGCCACCCGTCCGGCTTGGCCATCATGCGGATGGGATTGAGCTCCAGCATGCTCATGCTAGCGCAGCAGGCCATGAGCCGTCAGGTTTGTTCCGGCGCGGGGCTATACTCTTCGACATCCCAAGCCGACGGACCTGAGCCATGTCACTCCAGCCTAAACCCAGCTTGAGCCTCGATGAATGGATCGAGCAGGAGCGCAATGCCCTCGAAGCGCGTTGCGAGTATGTCCACGGCGAGGTCTTCGCCATGACGGGAGCCAGCGCGGACCACAACACCATCGTGATGAACATTGGTCGTGAGCTCAGCACTCAGATGAAGGGCAAGCCCTGTCAGGTCTATGCGAACGATATGAAGGTGGTCATCCGGGCCGCCGACGCGGGCAAGTACCCGGACCTCCTGGCCTACTGCGGTCCGCCGGAGTTTTCCGATGGTCGCCGGGATGTGCTGCTCAACCCGAGCCTGATCGTCGAGGTGCTCTCGCCGTCCACCGAGGCATACGACCGGGGCGACAAGTTTGCCCTGTCTCGCCAGATCCCGAGCCTGCGCGAGTATCTGCTGGTGTCGCAGGACCGCGCGCGGGTGGAACTCTATGAGCGCGGCGAGGCGGGCCGGTGGATCCTGACCGAGTACGCCGCGCTGACGGATGAGGTGGCCCTGCCGAGTATTGCCTGCACGTTGCCGCTCAGCGAGATCTACGACAAGGTCGAGTGCTTGCGCAGCTGAACACTGAAAATTGGCCCGCAGGAATTGTGACGGCCTACCGATGAAAAAAGACCCGGCGGGGGCCGGGTCGAAAAGTCTCTCGATCAGAGAGACGAGGAGGACAGCAGAGATTCGAGAAGATGGCCGACGCTCGACGCTCTCCAGGGTTAACGGCCTCTTGCGCGTGATTCTGTAGGGCTCATCGTCAATTTTTCATCGACCCTTTCACAGTTCATCACGCCATCGGCTCGGAAGGCAGGGGATGTAACGCCTTCATCCTGTCGCGACGCTGACACGGCCACCAGCCGGGTACCCGAGTCGATCAGCGACATCGCCGCGTCCAATACCTCGGCCGGACCTTACGGCGGCCGATCGACCAGCTCGACCAGCGCGTCGATGTTGCGCTTGATGATGTCCGGCCCATGCGTGACCGCCTCTGCGAAGGGTGCGCCGCTTGCACCCAGCAGCACCTGCTTGCTGCGAGCCTGGAGCTGATCGATGAGCTCACCATCAATGCCGTTAGGCACCCCCGCCGGGACGCTGCCTGCTGGCCGAGGCCGGGCACCGCCTCCTTGTGTCGCACATTCCGCAGGCATGATGCCTGCCGATGAGTATTTTTTCGCTGCAGATAGCCCCATGTGATCGGTTTTCGGCAGCGTCATTGACGCTTCCGACTGTCTTTCTTAGAAGATGGCTGAACACCGCCATCCGAGTCCGTGACACTCGGCGGCTCGCGAGCCGGGCTGGAAAGGCTCCCCGCCTTTTTCAAGGGGAGAAAACCGATGGCCCATCCGTTCGCAGCACTGATCGACGCGCACACGCA
>NZ_NRRF01000029.1 GCF_016583565.1 Thiocystis violacea
CAGCTTCACCCCTTCGCGGACCGCAGGCTCGCACGCCAGGGCGATGATGGCGCAGATCTGCTCGGGGGTGAAGGTCGGCGGTGTCCCCGAACGCGGCTCATCGCTCAGACGCTCGAGCACCGGGTGATCCGCGCGCTCGCGCCAGCGGCGGCGCCAGCGTTGGACCAACGAGCGACTGACCTGCAACGTGGCGGCCGTTTCGTGCATCCCCTTGCCGGCGTCGGCGGCGAGAATGATTCGGGCTCGGATCGCCAGTTGCTGCGCCGTGGTGTGCTGACGCACCAACGCCTCCAACTGGGTACGTTCTTTGTCGGTGAGGGAAACGGGAATCGGGGTGCAGCGTGGCATCGTGTCATCAACTCGTCGGCGAAACTCAAGACAGATGAGTAGGATGCCATCGATCGCCCAGAAACAGTATTAGGACTTTCACTCTAGACCACTAGCCCCAGGGCGAAGCGCACCAGCGAGACCAGGTCGGTGAGCTGGCGACGGCTGGTCTGGTCCTTGACCTGGCCGGCCCGCACGCGGGCGTAGGCGCTCCAGAGGCGTTCGGTGGTCAGCATCAGCGGCGGTTTGCTCAGGTGCTCGTGCAGCTCCTCGATCATGTCGAAGGTGAGCTGTCGGCGCTGGTAGGGCTGTTGGTAGAAGAAGTCCAGGGCGGCGATCTCGTCTTTGTGGGCGGCGATGTAGTCAGTGAAACGCTGGATGAGCGTCTGGGCCTGGGTCTCCGCCTGCTCGCTGAAGCCGGAGAAGGTCAGCTGATCGAGGTTGATGTGGTCGATGAGCTGTTCGCGCTCGCGGCGGGCGTCTTCGATCGCGTCGCGCAGCTCGGGTGTGTCGAAGGGCGCGCAGGCGGCGGCGACGCGCATCGAGCGGGCGGCTTCGATCTCGTCCGGGAGCAGGGTGTCTTCCGTGCGCGTGATGCCCTTGGCCTGGGCAGTGGCGAGCGCGGCGGTGACGATGGCATCGGGATCGAGCGCGGCGATCAGTCCCTTGCCCAGCTCGGCGACCGGGATGCCGCCCGATGCCTGTTGGATGCGCGCCTGGGCCTTGTGGTCGAGCTGCTTGGCCAGTCGCACCAGGCGGTTGGCGAGCGAGAGGAGGGTGTCATCGTCGCGGTGCCCCAGGGCCACGCCTTGCAGCAGGTCTTTCAGGGCGACGCCGGGGTTCTTCTCCAGCGGGCGGCTCTCGGTCTTGAGCGATGTCTCCACGCCCACGGCGTCGATGAGCACGAAGCGGGTCTTGGCGCCGTCGGCTGAGTTGCTGACGCGCTTGAGGCTGTCGCCGTCGAGCGAGCGCACGCCGCGGCCTTTCATCTGCTCGTAGTAGCCGCGCGAGCGCACGTCACGCATGAAAAGCAGCACTTCCAGGGGCTTCACGTCGGTGCCGGTGGCGATCATGTCCACGGTGACGGCGATGCGCGGGTGGTAGTCGTTGCGGAAGCTGGACAGGATGCTGTCGGCGTCGTCCTCGGCGCGGTAGGTGACCTTTTTGCAGAAGGCGTTTCCCTGGCCGTAGACCTCGCGCAGGATGTTGATGATGTCGTCGGCGTGGCTGTCGGTCTTGGCGAAGATGAGCGTCTTGGGCGTTTCCTTGCGTGCCGGGAAAATCTGCGTTTCCACGGCGGTCTTCATGGCCTGGATGACCTGCCGGATCTGGCTGGGGTTGACCACGGAGCGGTCCAGCTCCTTGCTGGCGTAGGCGGTGTCGTCCTCGGTCTCGGCCCAGCGCTTCTTGCGGGTCTGGCGGTCGCGGTGATCGACCCACTCCTTGGCCTTGAGTTCGGCGCCTTTTTGGGTGATTTCGGTTTCGATCACGTAGACGTCATAGCCGACATTGACGCCATCGGCCACCGATTGTTCGTAGGTGTATTCGGCGACGATGTTCTCGTTGAAGAAGCCGAAGGTGCGCTTGTCGGGCGTGGCGGTGAGGCCGATGAGGATGGCGTCGAAGTAGTCGAGTACCTGCTTCCAGAGGTTGTAGATGCTGCGGTGACACTCGTCGATGACGATGAAATCGAAGGTCTCCACCGGCACGGCGGGGTTGTAGCGGACCAGCTTTTCCTGCGTGGCGGTTTGCCGGACCTCGTTGAGCGACAGATCCTCGGCGGAGTCATCGATGGGCTCGCCGGACAGGATGGAATACATGCGCTGGATGGTGCTGATGCAGACCTGCGCATGCGGGTCGATGCTGGGCGAGGCCAGCCGCTGGACGTTGTACAGCTCGGTGAACTTACGCGCGTCATCGGGTGGCGTGTAGGCCATGAACTCTTGATGCGCCTGTTTGCCCAGGTTGCGGGTGTCGACCAGGAAGAGGATGCGGCGGGCAGAGCCGAACTTGAGCAGACGGTAGACCGCGGTGATGGCGGTGAAGGTCTTGCCCGCACCGGTGGCCATGTGGATGAGGGCACGCGGTCTGTTCAGCGCCAGCGATTGCTCCAGTCCGGTGACGGCGCTGATCTGGCAGTCGCGCAGCTTCTCTTGGGGGAGTGCCGGCATCCGTTCGGCTAGCCGGCGGCGCAGGGTGTCCGGCTGGGCCAGCCAGGCGGCCAGGGTCTCGGGTTTGAAAAAGTGGAAGATCTCGCGAGAGCGCGGGGCTGGGTCGGCGTTATCGGTAAAGCGGATGATCTGGCCGGTGGCCTCGAACAGGAAACGCAGCGGGGTCTCGTCCTTGCGCCACTTGAGATTGGCGGTGGCGTAGCGTTCGGTCTGGCTCTCGGTGACGGTGAGGTTTTCACCGGCGGTGTCCTTCTTGGCCTCGATCACGCCCACGGGGATGCGATTGACGAAGAGGACGTAGTCGGCGGGGCCGGAGTCGGTGGGAAACTCGCGCACCGCCACGCCCACGGCAGCCGAGAGGTCGAGCCGCTTCATGTCCTGCACGACCCAGCCGGCCTGTTCGAGCTTGTGGTCGATGTGTTGGCGTGCCTTGGCTTCCGGTGTCATGGGTATGGGGTCGACACAAGGCTGTGCTGACGACGGCATGTCCTCCTTGACGAACGACAGATGCTCGGTCCCTCGATCGCGCTCAGACCCCCTCCTCCGCCACCGCCGCGCGCGCGGGGATCAGTCGATGCCGCAGCCGCTTGATCCAGAAACTCTCGGGCAGCACAACGAGATAGACGAGCATCAGGATGGCCAGCTGATACCAGAGGCTGCCGAGCCAGGGCGGCGTATCCCCCGCCTCCAGCCAGCTCTCCGCCAGGCGCTGCAGGTTGAAGAAGCTGAAGTAGGCCAGCAGTGCCAGAAAGATCCTTCCAGAGGTCCGCTGACGCGGTGAGATGTCCACCAGGGGGATCGCCATGATCGCGAGCGTGAAGATGGCGAGCGGGCTCGCGATGCGATGCTCCAGCTCGACCCGATCGCCGATGGCGGAGGACTTCAGCAGATCCAGGGTTGGCGTGGTCGAGCGTTTGGTGTAGGCCTGTTTCGTCGGACCGGATCCGGGGATACGGATCTGATACTCCTGAAAATCGCCGATCAGGTAGGCACCGGAGCCGGGCGTCCCATCGAAGCGATGACCGTTGCTCAGGGTGACCAGATGGTCCCCGGTCGCCTCCTCCACCTGGTGCTGCCCACCCTTGCTCACCACCAGCCGCCGCTTCCCACCCCGGCGATCCAGGACGAAGACGTCGCCAAGCGATTTGCTGCGATCGATCTCGCGGATGTAGACGACGACGTCGCCTTGCTCCTCGACATAGAAGCGACCCGCCTGGAGCCCCGCCACTTGGGCGGCCTGTCCCTTCTGCTGCAGTCGGACCTCCTGAATGCCAGCCGCCGCGCGTGGCTGCAGAACGAGCGCGAACCAGCCCGTGATCAAGGCCACCGGAATCGCCAGCAGGATGAGCGTGCGATAGATCCGCGGCGGACCGATGCCACAGGCGTTCATGGCGATCAGCTCACTGTCGCGCGAGAGCCGACTCAGGGTCACCAGCATGGCGAGGAAGAAGGCCGGGGGCAGCAGGCTGGAGGTATCGCGGACCAATTGCAGTCGCAGGAAATAGAAGACGACGTCGACGCCAAGCCCGCCGACGTTCACCTCTTCGAGCGTGCGCAGGAACATCAGGCTCGCGACGATCAGCAGAAGGACAACGACGATCGCGAGGAAGACCTTGGTCACCTCGCGCAGGATGTAGCGGTCGACGATTCCGAGCATGGTCCGCCTCAGTGCGAATGGCGCGTCATTCTCGCATGGGAGCCAGACTCACAGCCAACGCAACACCCTCCGGTCGTCATGGCGCGGCCATCAAACGCTCATCTCAGCATCATCTGGCGGGAACATACTTGAGCCTCGTATCTCCAGCAACGGCAAGCGTCAGATGGAAAAATTCGCCGATGAGCTCGACATGGCCCAGGCCCATACGGAGCGCGAGATCCAGCTGAGGATCGATGCCATCCAGCGCCACGCGAACCTGGGATTCGGCCGCAGGTTCTGCATCGACTGTGGGGAGATCATCCCGGAGAGCCGCCGCCGCCATGTGCCCAACGCCAAGCGCTGCGCGGGCTGCCAGGAAGCCATGGAACGCAGCCATGCGCCGGTCCGCCGCTCCGCGGCCTAGCCAACCAAGCCCGTCTCGTGACACCGCCGAGCGGCTGTCACGAGACGCCCCGAGCCTTGGCGCCCTCGTCATCCAATGCCTTGGAGGCGACCTCGAAGACGTCCGCTGACAGCTCAGCGGCGCTCAGAATGCGCGCGATCTGCGCACGCATCAGGGTCTGACGCTCGGGATCGAAGCGCCGCCAGCGCAGCATCGAGCGGAGCAGGCGCGAGGCAATCTGCGGATTGAGCGGATCCAGCTCCAGCACGCGATCGGCGAGGAAGCGGTAACCGCGTCCGTCCCGCGCGTGAAAGCGCACCTGATTGGCGTTGCAGAAGGCGCCGACGAGGCTGCGGACCCGGTTTGGATTGCGCAGCGAGAAGTCGGCATGGCCCATGAGTGCGATGACGCGCTCCAGCGTATCCTCGCGCAGGCTCGTCGCCTGGACGCTGAACCATTTATCCAGCACCAAAGGCTCGCCCGACCAGCGCGCATAGAAGTCCTCCAGCGCACGCGCGCCCTCCACCGTCCGGTGGTCGACCAAGTAGCGCAAGGCGGCGATGACGTCCGTCATGTTCCCGCCCGCCGCGAACTGCGACTGACAGGCATTCAAGGCAGCCGCCTCGTCCGCCTTCATCAGATAGCCCAGCGCCAGGTTCTTGAGCGCGCGCTGCCCAACCGCCTCCGGCGTGAAGACATAGGGCTCGGCGCTGTCGTTGAGGCGATAGACCTCCAGCAGCGCATCACGCAGCCGCTCCCCGATGCGTCGACCCAGGGCGCTATGCGCCCGGTGGATGCCGTCGACGTCCACCACGCGCATCTGATCGCCGAGATACGCCTCGGAGGGCAGCGTCAGCACCTCGGCCAAGAGGGCCTTGTCGCTCGCCGGATCCAGCAGCGCCTGGCGGAAGGCGTCGAAGAAGCGGTCCGGCGCCGCGGCGCGCGGATCCTCGACCAGTGCCAGCAGCAACCGCTGCATCAGGGTCTGGGCCGCGTCCCAGCGATTGAAGCCATCGCTGTCGTTGGCCATGAGGAAGAGCAGGTCGTCATCGCTGTAATCGAAGCGCAGCTTGACGGGGGCCGGAAAGCCGCGCAGCAGCGAGGGAGCGGGCCGGGTCGCCAGACCCACGAAGGTGAAGCGCTGCTCGCTATCCGTCAGCTCCAGCACCCGGGTACCCGCTGTGCCCGCCTCGGCATCGCCGTCGAGCCGCAGCGGAAGGTCGTCGCCATGCGGTCCGAGCAGCCCCACGGCGAGCGGAATATGAAAGGGTGCCTTGAGCGGCTGATCTGGCGTCGGCGGCGTGTGCTGGCGGAAGGTCAGGCTGTAATGGCCGCTGTCCGCGTCGAACGCCTCGCGAACACTCAGCTCGGGGGTGCCCGCCTGCTGGTACCAGCGGCGGAATTGTTCGAGGTCTCGACCGCTTGCGTCCTCCATGCAGCGCACGAAGTCGTCGGTGGTGACGGCCTCACCGTCGTGCCGCTCGAAATAGAGGTCCGTGGCCTTGCGGAACAGCTCGGGACCGAGCAGCTTGGCCTGCATCCGCACCACTTCCGCGCCCTTCTGGTAGACGGTGGCGGTGTAGAAGTTGTTGATCTCGATATAGGAGTCCGGGCGCACCGGATGCGCCATGGGCCCCTCGTCCTCGGGAAACTGGTGTGCCCTGAGCAGACGCACGTCGCTGATGCGCTTGACGCCGCGCGAGCCGACATCCGCGGAGAACTCCTGGTCGCGATAGACGGTGAAGCCTTCCTTGAGGCTGAGCTGGAACCAGTCGCGGCAGGTGATGCGGTTGCCGGTCCAGTTGTGGAAATACTCGTGGGCGATGACGCTCTCGATGCCGTCGAAGTCGACGTCGGTCGCGGTGTCCGGTCGGGCGAGGACGAACTTGTCGTTGAAGACGTTGAGCCCCTTGTTCTCCATGGCGCCCATGTTGAAGTGGCTGACGGCGACGATCATGAAGATGTCGAGGTCGTACTCGCGCCCGAAGCGCTCCTCGTCCCAGCGCATGGCCTTCTTGAGCGAGCGCATGGCGTGGTCGCACTTGTCGAGGTTGTGGGGCTCGACATAGATCTTGAGCGCGACCTCGCGGCCTGAGGCCGTGACGAAACGGTCTTCGACCGCCGTGAGATTGCCCGCGATCAGGGCGAAGAGATAGCTGGGCTTGGGGAAGGGGTCTTCCCAGCGCGCGAGGTGGCGACCGCGATCCAGATCGCCCGTTTCCACCGGGTTTCCGTTGGACAGGAGCACCGGGAACTTGGCCTTGTCAGCGACCAGGGTGGTGCTGTAGCGCGCCATGACGTCGGGACGGTCGAGGAAATAGGTGATGCGGCGAAAGCCCTCGGCCTCGCATTGGGTACAGAGCATGTCGCCGGACTGATAGAGCCCTTCGAGCGCGGTGTTCAGGCTCGGATGGATGCGCACCCGGGTCTCGAGCGTGAAGTGATCCGGGACCCGGTGCAGGGTCAGGCTCTCCTGGTCGACGGCATATTCCGCAGGTGTGAGCGCCGCGCCATTGATGGCGACCCACTCCAGATCCAACTGCTCGCCGTGCAGCCGCAGATCGCCGCCGCCGCGCGTCGCCGCCGGATTGCGCCGCAGCGCCAGCGTGGCCTCGACCTTGGTGAGCTCGGGGTCGAGATCGAAGCGCAGATCGACGCGATCGATGAGGAACTCGGGCGGCTGATAGTCCTTGCGATGGACTGGATGCGGGGTGTCGCGATACATGAGAGCCCTATCGGTTGAATCGATTGATGTTCATGCGATTGATGGTCATGCGCCCCGCGCGCGCCAGCGGCATGCCAGGGCGGATTTGGTCTGCGCGCGATCCGTCGCCATTTTAAATGGGGGCGGCTTGACGGGATTCGTCGAGGCGGCGAAGCTCGGAAGTCAGAGTAACGGCTCAGGAAAGAATGACAAGATGCCTCAGGTCACCATCTATTCGACCAGAATCTGCCCCTACTGTTCGCGTGCCAGAAACCTCTTGAAACGCAAGGGAGTCCCCTTCGAGGAGATCTCGGTGGACCACGACCCCGAGCAGATGGCCATCATGGTCGAGCGCAGCCGCCGCTACACGGTACCGCAGATCTTCATCGACGAGCTGCACATCGGCGGCTTCGACGACATGGCGCTGCTGGACGACCGGGGCGAGCTGGACCCCCTGCTCGGCCGATGAGCGAGCTCTCAAGCCCCGGCGGCGAGATGCGGCTCGACAAATGGCTCTGGGCGGCCCGCTTCTTCAAGACACGCCAGCTCGCCATCGAGGCCATCAACGGCGGCAAGGTCCAAGTCGACGGCCAGCGTGCCAAGCCCAGCCGATCGATCCGGCCGGGCAGCCGACTGGAGATCCACAAGGGCAGTCTATCCTGGACCATCGAGGTCCTGGCGATCAACAAACAGCGACGCCCGGCGACCGAGGCGGCAGGACTCTATGTCGAAGACGAGGCAAGCCGCGAAAAGCGCCAGGAGATCGCTCGTGAGCGCCGCGAGCTGGGCGGCCAGCCGCAGGAAGGCCGCCCGAGCAAGCGCGATCGCCGTATGATCCAGCGATTCACGGGCCGCAACGAACCCTCCGACTGAGACGAACGTGGACAACGACGCCTTCCGCAGCACCTATCGCGCCATCAACGAGCGCTTCTGCCCCTACGAGAAGAGCATCCTGACCAATAGCGGCGGCTGCGCCCTGGCCCAGAAGTTCTGCATTGCCGAGCGCGAGGGCGTTCGCTGCGGCGACGAGGCCGCTCAAGCGACCTGCCTGCACCTCTTGGAATTGCTGCGCCGGCAGGCCCGCTTTGCCCTCAAGTCGACCGATACCCACACCGCCCTCCCCCACGCGAAGGCCATGCGCATCCAGGTCGGCGGACTGCGCGGCATCCAGGCCGCCTTGGCACCGGACCAGCCCGTACCCAGTTACATCGACGACATCCGGGCGACGATCCTGGCCGCCATCGAGGCATTCGGATCGCTCGATCAGCTGCCCTTCACGGACATCATGCAGCAGATTGCGGCCTATCAGGGGCGCAAGCGGATACGCAAATCTGGACACTGAGCCGCCTGGCTCACAACCAACGCCTGGCTCACAACCAACAAAACGACGGCGACGAGGGCGGGATGCAGAACCACACGCAAACGACGGCCTTGGTCACGGGTGCCAGCTCCGGTCTTGGCCGAGCCATCGCCGAGGCACTGGCGGCCGAGGGTTCGAGGGTCGGACTGGTCGCCCGCGACGAGGCGCGCGGGACCCAGGCGCTGGAGGAGATCAAAGCCAAAACTGGCAACATGGCGCTGCGGCTCTTCGTCGCCGATCTCGCGGACCAGTCCGCGGTGCGGCGGCTCGCCGCCGAGGTGCTGAAGGACTTTGACACCCTTCACCTCCTCATCAACAACGCGGGGACGGCCTTCGCCGAGCGCCGCCTCAGCCCGGACGGCATCGAGTGCGCGCTCGCCGTCAATCATTTGGCGCCCTTTCTGCTGACCCATCTGCTGCTCGCCAGGCTCGCGGCGGACGCCCCCGCGCGCATCATCAATGTCGGGACGCGGATGGACACCGCCATGGATTTCGACGACCTCAATTGGGAGCGGCGCCCCTATCGCATGATGCAGGCCTATGGCCAGTCCAAGCTCGGCATGCTGCATTTCACCTTCGAGCTGGCGCGGCGACTCCAGGGCACGGGCGTCACGGTGAACTGTGTCTTCCCGGGTGTCTTCAACTCCAATCTAGGCGGCACCGACGGGGCGCAGGGGCTCTTCTGGACGCTGCTGAAGGTAGGTCTTGGCTGGGCGCTGCCCACATCTGAGACGGCGGCGCGGCGCGTGCTCCATGCGGCCCGATCAGCGGAGATCGCCGATCTCAGCGGGGCCTATTTGGCCGGAGAGAAGGCGATTCGGGCACCCGCCCAAGCACGGGATCCGGCCGCCAATCGACGTCTGTGGGAGATCAGCGAGGCGCTGACTGGGATGCGCTGACGCGAGGCATCCGTGGCGGTTGGGCCGAGGGACGACCCAACCGACGCCTGATTCACGCGAGCTCGGAGAGCAGATCGCTGGCCTCGCCAGACACAGCGGATGACCCGTAGGCATCCACCAGGGCCATGATGCGGCGCATGACGAGCTGCTCCGTCGATGTCTCCCGCGCGGACGCGGACTCCACGCCCGTCTGCCCGGCTGTGCTCGCTGCAGTCGTCGCTCCGGCCGCATCCAGGGATTGCGCGAAGGCCATCGCCTCCTCGCCGCTGATCCGGCCGTCACCGTCCGCGTCCGCCGTGTCGAAATCAGCCAGCATCGTGGCGAGAAGCTGCGTGCCCTCGTCCTCGGTGTCGGCATCGACCGCGGTCGTGAGTGTTTCGAGCTGACTGGTCAGCTCGTCGCGGGTGAAACCCAGCACCTGCTCGGGCGTTGGTGGCAGAGGCATTCCACTCATGGCTTCCGGGCCCGCCATGGCGTCGCGCCCACGCAGGACACCGAGGCTGTCGGTGAGTGTCTGCAGGCCCTGCGTCATATCCTCCGTGGTGACCTGGCCGTCGCCATCCAGATCCAGGACCGAAACCACCTCCTTGGCGCTCTTCGCCGTCAAGGATTCGTCACCCTCTCCGGCGGATCCGAGCCCCAGGCTCTCGAAGGCGGATTGGAAGTCGGCGGCATCCAGATAGCCCTTGCCTTGGGTGTCCAGGCTGGAGAACACCTGCTTGATGCTGTCTGCTGGGTCGCCATACCGCTTGGTCTGCGTCGTGTTGGCGCCATAGACGCTCGACGCGAGATCACCGATGCTGTTCAAGATGCTGCTCATTGCTGGCTCTCCTCGTGACGGTTGAGATGAGTCGAGAGGGGGCGTGCCCCGAATGAATCAAAGGTTCATTCGAAGCTCCAGCAAAGAACGCGCCAGAGGGCGATGGATGAGCGAGACATCCGGGTTGCCGGTCGGGATGAGAGGCGAGGTGCGTCGATGTCAGCCCTGGACGCCGCGCAGGATGCCAAGCCGTTCCTGAATGGGATCGATGACGGGCGCGAGCTTGCGGCGCATCAGACTGCCTTGTGTCGTCGGGTCCGGCAGCAGAGGTCTGATGAGACCATAGCCGACACCGGAGAGAAACCGCATCGCCAAGACCTCGTCGCGCACACCGGGGGCAAGGGCGAGCACCTCGGCCGCCTGCGCATGCTGAAGCGGCGATGTGGCAAGCCCTTGCACCTCGGAGAGGAGGTCGTCGAGGGTGAGATCCGGATCGCCGGCCGGCCGCAGGCCGGCGAAGTAGCCGCGCAGGGTCTCCAGGGCGGCGATGAGGACCTCTTGAGTGGGTGGTTTGGCGAGCACGCTCGAGACGGTCTTGAGGAAGGCCTGGCCAAAGGGGCTGCAGACACGCCGCAGCAAGCGCGCATAGTCATTGCCGGTCTCGGCGAGCGGCGAGAGCGCGGACGCCAACTCACGCGCCGGGGCCGGCTCGGGTAGCCCATCCGGCAAGGCTTGCAGAAAACCGACCAGATAGGCCTGCTTGCGTGCCGACTTGCGCCAGAGATCGAGCCGCTGCGACTCCTCGAGCAGGCCCGGCTGCAAGACCAGGCGAACCGTCTCCATGATCTCCTCGTGCTCGGTCTCGAACGGGAGATAGTCGACCAGGTAATCCGCCAGGATCCTGCCCATCCGCCCCTCCCTCACCGCCGGATTCTTGAGCATGCGCCGCGCATTGCCGGCGTCCTCCATCGCCCACCAGGCGCGCCGGGCCAGCTCGTCGCTCAGACCAGGCGCGCAGACCGCGGCGACCACCGCCTCCGGCTCACCCAGCAGCAGGAGCTGCTCAAGGCTCTCGTCGCGCATCTGGCCCATCCGGGTCCAGCGTCTCAGATACACCGGATATCCGCCCGGAGAGCCGAGTACATGACCGGAGATCAGCTCACGGACGAGCCGGAGATATTGGTCAGGCCGGGCATTGGGACTGAGACGCAGGGTGGACTCACCCTGCGCCGTGAGGCCCTGGACGCGCATGCGACTCTCGTCGATGCGGATGGCCTGCGGCTTGTTGGCGAGCAGAACGCTGAGTCTCAGGCTGTCCTCTGGGCTGAGTTCCATGGGATCAGTCGAGGACGACGTCAGACGTGCCGGAAGCCATCCTCAGCCCTCGATCGGGGGCTCGTAGGTGGGATCCTTGGGGTTGAGGAAGATGAAGTGGAACTGACCGGGCTCCATCTCGACATAGTCCATCGTGGCCTGATCGAGGAGCGGCACCTGCTCTGGGGTCATCACGATATCCACGCCCTCGCACGACAGGCGAATATCGTCGTCGGTCAGCTCGTCGAATCCCATGCGGTACTCGATGCTGCCGTCCGGGTTCTGCGCCGCGGCGAGTCTCAGCGACAAGCCCTCGGTGCCACCTTGTTTCGCCGCCTTGAGGACCTGTTCCGCAGCTGCTGCTGTGAGTTTGAACATCTCAGACCTTTGTTCTTGGCTTCCACTTGGACTGCCGGGAAGTTTAACACCGAAATCGCGCCACCAGCCGCCAGCCATACGGGAAGCGAGCAACGCGGCTCCCGCTCGGCGCGCGCCTGAGCGAGCGACCGTACGGCACCCCGCGGGCCGATGCCGCGCCCTCGGATCAGGCGCCGAGGCAGCGCCTGATGTGCGCAAGGAAGCGACCGGTCCAGCGGTTGCCCGGGGCGTCGCGCAAATGGCTGTAGCAGGCAAGCAGGTTGCCCTGGACGACCGCGTCGCGCGACCCGTCGATCCCGACGCCGCGCAGCACCTCGTAACCGTATCGCCAGCCGGGGTCCGGGTTCAGGATCGCCGAGTGATGAAACTCGTGAGCCGGGATCTCGGCCCGCCGCGCGCTCTCGGCAGGCCAGGGAAAGTCGGAGGTCTCGCGCAAGCGGACATAGCCGCGCCCCTGGGGCCGCGGGCGCATCTCCACCTCGGCGGCGAGCGCGCCGACCATCGCGCGCCTGGAGCCGTTCCAGTGGATCCCCTGGCAGAGATACATGAGTCCGCCACACTCGGCATAGGCCGGAGCGCCGTCGGCGATGAACTCGGCAATCGCCTGGCGCATGGAGACATTGGACTCGAGTTCCGCCATGCGGTACTCGGGAAAACCGCCACCCAGGAAGAGTGCGTCGACCGGCGGCAGCTCGGGGTCGCTGATCGGACTGAAGGAGACCAGCTCGGCTCCGCCCGCGGCGAGGGCGCGCAGGTCGTCCGGATAGTAGAAGCCGAAGGCCGCATCCCGCGCGATGCCGATCCGTACCGGGGCGCCGCAGGCACCTTGAGTGGGATGGGCTGCCGACGCGAACTCAGGACGCCGCGCCCGCTCCGCGATTCCGATCAGCCGCTCGAGGTCGATCTGATCGGCGATCCGCGACCGGATCGACTCGATCCAGGCATCCGCGTCCTGCGCCTCGTTGATGGGCATCAATCCCAGATGACGCTCGGAGATGGCGATCTCGTCGTCGCGGTGCAGAACGCCGAGAACGGCGAGGTCGGTGTGGTGCTCGACGACGCGCACCAGATTCGCGCCATGGCGCATGCCACCCACCTGGTTGAGGATGACGCCGGCGATCGCGAGATCCGGGTCGAAAGCCAGGTAGCCGAGCAACAGCGGCGCAATGCCGCGCGCGAGCCCATTGCAATTCACGACCAGGACGACGGGCGCGCCGAGCTGCTTGGCCAGCTCCGCATTGCTGTTGGCGCCGTTCAGATCCGCGCTGTCGAAGAGGCCGACGTTGCCCTCGATCACCCCGATGTCCGCCCCCACCAGCTCGCGCCCGAAGGCGTCCGAGATCTCGGGCGGTGCCATAGTGTGGAAATCGAGATTGAAACAGGATCGGCCTGCGGCCTGCCCCAGCCAGAGGGGATCGATGTAGTCCGGCCCCTTCTTGAACGGCTGTACGACGAGGCCGCGGTTTCTCAGCTCGCGGCAGAGACCGATGGAGAGCGTCGTCTTCCCTGACGACTTCTGCGGAGCAGCAATGTAGAGGTGGGCCATCGCGCCGGGAGGCTCACCCGATCACGCCGGCTTGGGCGCCGAACCCGATTCGTCGAGGGTCTCCTCGTCGATGGGGACCACATCGTCGGCGAGGGACTCTGGCAGGAACTGCAGAACACGCACGCCCACGACGGTGATCAGCAAACCGACCCCAACGCCTCCGAGCCCCAAGAGGATCTCGGGAATCGTCGGCCAGTAGGGTGCCGCCTGACCATTCACGCCATCGAAGAAGCCGGACTCCAGCACGGTGCGCCCAGGGAACATCTGAATGGGGAAGGCCTGACTCCCGATGATGATCACGTACATGGTCGCGAGCCCGCCGACGATCACCAGGGCGCAGGCGCCCGCGATCCAGCGGCGGTCCTGGCTCAACTGCGGGTGATAGAGGATCCCGAGCGGCACCAGACCTCCGATCAGCACCCAGCCGACCCAGAAGAGGAAGGTATAGATGCCGCCCTTGAGCAGCAGCCAAGACTCCAGGGCGTCGTTCTCGGCGACATAGAGGTTGGTCAGGTGATAGATCAGGGTGAAATAGAGGACGATGGCGACGAACAGGGCCAAGAGATTCTTCAGGCGGCGCAGCATCCGCGGACCGATCGGGCGACCCTCGTCGTCGAAGGCGAACATCAGCACCAGGATGAAGACCGCCAGCCCATAGGCAAAGGACATGGCGACGAACATGGGCGCCAGAATGGCGGCGTCGAAGGCCTGACGCGCGACGATGAAGCCGAAGATGGAGCCGGTACCCGTGGTGAGCGCAAGACGCCACACCAGTGCGAGGATGCCGACCGAACGGTTGAAGGGACCGCCCTGACGGTCGGCCATCGTCCAGAGATAGGCGATGACGATCGCCATGAATCCGGTGTAGAGGAAGATGTTCCACGCGAAGATGGAGCTGAAGTTGTAGTGCGTCATGGCGACGATCAGGCGCTCCGGCCGGCCCAGATCCGTGACCAGAACGAGAAGCCCGCCCATGAGCAGCGCCACCGCCAGCAGGCCCGAGAGTCGGCCAAGCGGCTTGTAGATCGGCTTGTGGAAGACGGTGCCGATGGAGGCGATGTTCAGAGCGCCAGACGCCGAGATGATGAGGAAGACGGCGAAGACGTGCGGCGTTCCCCACACCACCGAGTTGTTCATCCCGGTGACCCAGTGCCCCTGGTGCTCCATGTACCCGAAGGCCAGGGCACCGACCCCGACGACGGCGGCCAGGACGCCCAGGATGCTCCAGTAGCGCTGCGGCGGAATCCGCCATTCGCGATAGACGATTCGTTTCATGCTCAGTTTCCCTCGCCCTGACTAGACACCGGAGTAGCGCACACCCGTATTCAGCTCCAGATCTTCCCGAATCTGACGACTCGGCAGCTCCCTGAGCTTCTGGTTGATAGGGCTGTTGGGGTCCTTGAGATCACCGAAGACGATCGCGTGATGGCCCTCGGCGGCGCAGGCGTCGACGCAGGCCGTCGACGCCTCGCCATAGTCACGGCGATGCACGCAGAGATTGCAGCTCTCGACGCAGCCCTTGCCGCGCGGAACCGCCGTGAGCTGGCCTTGCAGCTCGTCGTGGATGAAGCTCCGCGCCTTGTAGGGGCAGGCCATCATGCAGTAGCGGCAACCGATGCACAGATGGCGATCGACCATGACGATGCCGTCGGCGCGCTTGAAGGAGGCACCGGTCGGACAGACATCGACGCAGGGCGGGTGCTCGCAATGCTGGCACATCATCGGCAGGTTGGTGATGCGCCCGGTTTGATTGTCCTGCAGCTTGACCTTGCGGATCCAAACGGACTTCTGGGCGTCCCATTTGAGATCGGACTCGCGCTCGGGCTTGGTCTGCAAGTTGAGGCCGTTTTCCTCGTTGCAGGCCTCGACGCAGGCCGAGCAGCCGTCCGCGCATTTCGCGGTATCGACCAGCAACCCCCAGCGCACGTCGCTGGACACGGGCTGCGAGCGTGGCGTCGCGGCAACGGCGTGCAGGATGACGCCAGGCGCTACCATGGCCGCGCCGACTCCCGCCGCCACGCCAATGAACTCACGACGACCGGAATCGATCGCTTGGTCGGTCCTATCTGTCTTGTCATTCATCTCAGTGGCCTTCCCCATTGCGATCGCTCGGCGCCGAGAGGTCGACGCCGGCGGCACGGTGCGCCGCCTGGGCCTCGGCATCGAGGTCAGGCTTGTTCGGGATGGAGGCGTGGCAGTCGAAGCAGTTCAGATCGACGGCCGCATAGGCGTGGCAAGCCCCGCAGAACTGGTCGGACCGGTTGATCGGCTGCGGCTGCGACTTGGCATCGTAGCTGATGTGACAGTCGACACAGCCCTCCAGGCTGTACTTGGTCCCGCGGATGCCCTGGTGAACGGTCGAGATGCGCTGATGCTTGATGAATTCGAAGTGCATTCGGCGCATGCGCTCGGTCGGCTCGACACAGGAGTCCAGCTCGGCGGCCCGGGATCCCTCGACCACGTATCGCTTCACCTCGGCCGCCAGGACGGTCTGGGCCGCGAGCACCCAGACCAGACTAACGGCGACGAGGCTCGCTCTGAGTAAGGCTTTAGCCATCGACGCCTCCACGTTGCTTACTCCCCGAGCCCCATTTTGATGTAGCCGGTGGGGCAGACATCGGCGCAGATATGACAGCCGATGCACTTGGCGTAGTCGGTATCCACGTAGCGCCCGGTTGTGCGGCTGCCCTTGTCGACACGGAAGACGGCATCCTGAGGACAGAAGATGACGCAGTTGTCGCACTCGAAGCACATGCCGCAGCTCATGCAGCGCTTGGCCTCGTTGATCGCCTCTTCCTCGGTCAGCCCGATGACGCGCTCGTGGAAATGACCCAGAACGTCGTCGGAACTTGGCACCTCTTCCTTGCGCAGGTTGCGCGCGACATAGTTGAAATGCCCGAGGAAGAGCTCGTCGTGCGGGATGATCTCGGCGCCCGAGCGGTCTTCGTAATTGTGGATCGCATAGTTGGCATCGGAGGTCCCGCGCAGATCACCGGCCTGCGCCACTTCGAAGCTCTCGGGTGCCAGATTCGCCTCGGTCATCTTGTCGAGCAGGTTGAAGTGATGGACGTCGACCTTGGGGCGACGCTTGTGCTCGGCCTGCATGACATAGTCGTGGATGGAGTCGGCGGCGATCCAGGCCTGACCGATGGCGGTGGTCAGCAGGTGCGGGCGGATGATGTCGCCAGCGACGAAGTGACCCGCCTTGCCAGGAACCTGGTAGAACTTGTCCGAGTCCATGAGGCCGCGACCGTTGTCGAGACCCTCCAGACCGGAGAGATCGCCGCCCTGCCCGATCGCGGAGACGATGAGCTCCGCCTCGAGCACACGCTCGGTGCCATCGACCGGCGTCGGCCGGCCGTCAACCATGGTGCAATCAGCCACCTTAAGGCCAGTTGCGCGGCCGTTGGCGTCCTTGATGACCTCGACCGGCATGACACCGTCGAGAATGGTCACGCCCTCGCGCGTCGCATCGTCGACCTCGTGCTCGGAGGCCGTCATCTTGTCGCGGGTGAAGAGCGAGGTCAGCGTGACCTCGGCGCCCTCGGCAGCCGCGGCCGTGGCGGCGTCGTGCGCGACATAGCCATCGCGGATGACGGTCTCCGGCAGGTCGCTGCTACCGGTCTTGGTGATATGGCCAAGACGGCGCGCGACCGAGACGACGTCGATCGAGGTATCGCCGCCACCGACGCACACCACCTTGCCGGCGGTGACCTTCATACGGCCTTCGTTGTAGGCCTTGAGGAAGGCGACGCCCGAGACGCAGTTGGGGGTATCGTTCCAACCGGGAACCGGCAAGCCGCGCCCGCTCTGACAGCCGATGGACCAGAGAATGGCGTCGTAATCCTTCTCCAGCTGCTCAACGGTGACGTCGGTGCCGATGCGGGTCTTGAGCTTCACCTCGATCTGACCGAGGTCGAGGATGCGCTGGATCTCCGCGTCCAACTTATCGCGCGGCACGCGGTAGCCGGGGATGCCGAAGCGGAACATGCCGCCCAGGCCCTCGTTGGCCTCGAAGATGGTGCAGGCGTGGCCCTTGCGGCGCAGCTGGTAGGCCGCGGCGAGACCAGCGGGACCACCACCGACGATGGCAACGCGCTTGCCCGTATCGGCGGGGGCTGCATCGTACTTGTAGCCGTTCGCGATGGCGGTATCGCCAATGAACTGCTCGACGGCGTTGATGCCGACGAAGTCTTCCAGCTCGTTGCGGTTGCAGCCGTCCTGACAGGGCGCCGGACAGACACGGCCCATCATCGACGGGAAGGGATTGGCCTCCGTGGAGCGGCGAAAGGCGTACTCGCGCCAGTCCATCCCCTGCGGCGGCTTTTCCATGCCGCGCACGATCTGCAGCCAGCCACGGATATCCTCACCCGAGGGACAGCTGCCCTGACAGGGCGGCGTCTTGTGGACATAGGTCGGGCACTTATGAGAATGATCTTCGTTGAAGATCTTTTGCGTCAGGTCGTCCCAAACGTGCTCGCCGTCCTCGAACCGACGCCAGGAGGGCTTGGTCTTCATCTCGTCGCTGGAAGTTGCCATCTTGATCACTCTCCGTACCAGTTTGAGCCCTGACGCGGAATCAGGGTGTTCGTATCATCACGCGAACCCGTCGACGCGCCTGGGCGCGGACCGGACTCGCTCGATGGCCCCGGTCAGGCCGCCTCGTCTGTCTCTTCGTCGTTATCGTTCTTGTCGAGATCGTCGTCTTCATCCGGCTCCTCGTCGTCCTCGCCGGGCGTGAGCACCAGCGCATTCGACACGAGCTGGTGCAGACTGACGATCTGGTCCATCTCCATTCCGTAGTAGGGCAGAACCTTGGTGAACTGGCTCTTGCAGATGGCGCAGATAGCGGCCATGTGCGTCACGCCCTTCTCCTGCATCACGTTGTTCAGGGCATCCAGCCGGGGCTTGGCGCCCTTGACGCGAATCTCCATGAGGTCGTCGGTCAGCAATCCGCCGCCGCCGCCGCAACAGAAGGTGCGGTCGCGGATGGTGTCCTCGTCCATGTCGTAGAAGTTGTTGCAGGTCGCCTTGAGGATGGCGCGCGGGATCTCGAACTGACCGCCGGGCGTGCTGCCCATGCGCGAGGCGCGGGCGACGTTGCAGCTATCGTGGAAGGTCAGCACCTTGTCGTCGTTCTCGCTCTTATCCAGGTTGAGCTTGCCCTTCTGGATGAGGTCGTAGGTGAATTCGCAGATGTGCTGCGGCACCGGGTAGCGCGGATCCAGGAAATCCCAGGGGCCGGCCAAGGTGTTGAGGAAGCTGTAGGCGACGCGCCACGCATGGCCACACTCGCCGAACACGATGCGCTTGACCTTGAGCTTGATGGCCGCTTCGCGAATGCGCTGCGCAAGCCGGCGCATGTTGGCGTAAGAGCCAATGAACATGCCGAAGTTCGCGGCCTCGGAGGCATAGGAACTCATGGTCCAGGAGACGCCCGCCTCGTGGAAGACCTTGCCGTAGCCGATGAGTCCGTCCACATGAGGCTCGGCGAAGAAGTCCGCCGAGGGCGTCACCAACAAAATTTCGGCACCCTCTTCGTCGAGCGGGTAGCGCACCTTGACGCCGGTCTCGTCGAACACGTCCTCTTCCAGACCTTCGAGGGTGTCCTCCAGCGCTGGGCCAGGCAGACCCAGGTTGTTGCCGATCCTGTAGACCTTCGCGATGATCTCGTTGCAGTACTTCTGGCCGACGCCGATGCTGTCCATGATCTCGCGCGCGGCCATGGAGATCTCGGCGGTATCGATGCCATAGGGGCAGAAGACCGAGCAACGGCGGCACTGCGAGCACTGGTGGAAGTAGCTGTACCAGTCGTCCAGGACTTCCTTCGTAAAGTCCTCGGCGCCGACCAGCTTGGGGAAGAACCGGCCCGCCAACGTGAAGTAGCGCCGATACACCTTGCGCATCAGATCCTGGCGGCCGACCGGCATGTTCTTGGGATCTTTCGTACCCAGGAAGTAGTGGCACTTGTCGGTGCAGGCGCCACACTTGACGCAAGAGTCCATGTAAACGCGCAGTGAGCGGTACTTGCCGAGCAGGTCGCCCATCTTGTCGATGGCCCTGGCCTGCCAGTCCTCCGGCAACTCGCCTGGAAAACCGAGCGCGTCCTGCCACTCATCCTTCGATTTGAAGGGCGCACTGTGAGCCATGGTGCCAGGCGTGACCGGCGGAACCTCGGTGTACTGACTCAGTTCTGGGACTTCAAACGTTGCCTTGGCCATGGATCAACCTCTCAATGCGGAAGACGACTCGGATCGCGGGATGGTCGGATTGCGACGGTCCTATGGCTGGTCGAGTCTTTTCGCCCAGGGCGCGATGTGCCGTTGCTCACGCGGGTTGTCGACCTGGTTGCGGGTCGGGCTGAAGAAGAGTCCCGGCGCATGCAGGAGCTTGCTGTACGGAAAGATGATCATCAGAGAGGCGACCAGGAACAGGTGGAGCAGAAGGAGCGGATCACCCGGCAAGGGTTTGATGTCGAAACTGTAAAGACCCAGAAAAAAGGTCTTGATCTCAACCACATCGGTGTGGAAGACGAACTTCATCAACAGACCGCTGCAGCCAATCAGAATGAGCAGCCCGAGGATAAGATGATCCGAGGTTGAGGTGATGTACTTCACACGGTCGACGAAGAAGCGCCTTGACCAGAGCCCGGCAAGCCCCACGATCATCGCCAGGCCGCCATAGATTCCAAAAGGCTGGACGAGTTCGATCGGAAACGGGACCGGCTCCATGAAGTAGCGCAGGTGTCGCAGCGTCACCATGAAGAGCCCAAAGTGAAACATCCAGCCGAAGATCCAGGTCCACTTATTGCCGCGGAACAGGCTCTCGAAGAGGACGACTTCGCGCATCATCCTGAATACGACGCCACTGCGCGTCGTCGGAGCCGGGGTCGTCGGGATCTTCAGGGGCGCCGGAGTACGCGAGTACTGGACGATCTTGAAGACCAGGCCGGCGACGAGCACGAAAGCGGCGAAGTAAAACAGGAAGGCGTAGAAGTTCGTCAGAAACGCCATGTTTCCGCTACCTCAGTGGATCTTTATTGTGGTCCGGCAAGCCGGCGCGACCACGAAGGTCGCGCGGCTCACCGGCGGATCAGCTGTTAGACGCAGCCGGTCGGCTTCGGGAGGCCGGCGAAGCGGCAAGCCTGCTTGGCCGGTCCGTAGGGGAACAGGCTATAGAGGTACTTGCTGTTGCCCTTCTCCTTGCCCAGCTTCTTGCCGACGGCCTTGGTCAGCACGCGAACGGCTGGAGCGATCTGGTATTCCTCGTAATACTCGCGGAGGAAGTTGATGATGTCCCAGTGCTCGTCGGTCAGCTCCAGGTTGTCCTGCTTGGCCATGACGCCAGCCACACCCGGAACCCAGTCGTTCAGGTCGGCCAGATAGCCCTCTTCGTCCACGGCAAATTGCTTGCCATCAACTTCGATCGTGTCAGACATCGCGATATTCCTCTCTTCGGTTTCTGTAAAACGAAAGCTACAACCAGGCCTGAACCGTGTCGTTTTCCGCGGTTAGGTCCACGAAACCCGCATAGTCCACGACGCTGATTCCAGCGATAACGCGCTCTTCGCGAAAACCCCGCGCCTTCAGATCGGGGCCGAGCACGTAGATTTTGAGTTTGTCGAGCGCTCCGGCGACCTGGGTCTCCACGCTCGTCCCGGACAGAGCGGCGTAGATCCCATCTTCGAACAACAGGACGGCGGCGCCCTCGGTGGCAAACTTCAGGCAGGATTCTAACGAATTCCGCTCGAAGGGTGATTTATTCACGGTGTGCAGAATGGTCATTGGGACGACTCCCGAGATTCCTTAGAGCGTTCTAGAAACTGAAGATTGCGTCGGATTCGTTCATCAGCTCGCTGACGCGTGCCGCATCCACGACTTCGACGATGTTCTCGATCTCTTCCTCAGTCTCGAAATCCTCCCAGGCGATCTCGACCAGGTCTTCTTGGGTGAGCCCGCGGGCCTCCAGCGAGGCGCGATCCACGAAGATCCGCTTGACCTCATAGTCGCCCAGGGTGCGATAGGTCGGGGAGAAGTTCTTCATCCCGATCCCTTTCGTATCCTGCCCCTTGGTGAGCTGGTAGACGCCGTCATCCACGAACATGACGCACACGTCCTGATCGAAGGCCGCACCGATGAGCACGACCTCCAGGGCCTCCCACGCGTAGATGGTGCCGTAAGGGGCCTTACGATTCAGGTACATGAATTTCTTCACGACTTCCGACATGTCTTAGCCCCCTTAATCGCCGAAGACGATGAGACGGTCGGCCTGGATCGCCGCCTCGACCAGCTGCCCGAGCCCGGAAATCCGGAACCTGGGATGGATGTTGGTGGCGTCCTTGCCATTGCGGCCAGCCTCACCCTCGTCCACGACACCGCGACGTTGGGCCGCGGCCACGCAGACGACCATGTCGAGATCGTGTTGTTCGGCCAGCTCCGCCCAGCGGTTGACGATGTGACGGTCATCCTGCGGCGGCGTCGTCAGACGCGTCGAGTTATTGACACCATCGTGATAGAAGAAGACACGGAAGATCTCATGCCCCTTCTCCAGCGCGGCCTTCGCGAACATGTAGGCCGAGTCGGACGCCTGGTGCTGATAGGGTCCCTCGTTGATCTGAAGTGCGAACTTCATGTCGACCTCGGAATAGAGTTGTCAGTGGTCAGTGGTCAGTGGTCAGTTGTCAGTAATTGGGACGCATGGCCCCTGCCGCCTCACGCCCGCAGCTGGGGCTTGGCGGGGGATGGCCGGGACGCAGCGCCGGATCATCCGGCGCCAAGCGTTCCATCACCGCCCCGAAATCGGGACAACCCCGCTTCTTCTCAGAACCGGATGTAGGACGAGCTGTTGAAGCTCGCGCGTGCTCCGCGCCAGGTATCGATGTGATACTTGGTGAACGGCAGCTCGACCTCCTCGAAGAAACGAGGCCAGCCGATGCGCTCTATCCACTCGTTGATCCGCTCCCAATCCTTGGCGCCTTCCTTGTACGCCTTGAGGATGCGCTTGACGATGGCGGTCGCCTCGGGCCAGCGCGGCGGATTATTGGGGATACCGGCGGCGACCAGCTTCTGGAAGGTCGGCTTGCCGCGGGCGTTGGAGTGGTTGCCACCGACCCAGATCGCCAGCTTGGAGTGCTCCGCGTCGTTGATCTGCATGGGCGGACAGGGCGGGAAGCAGGCACCGCAGCAGATGCACTTGCGCTCGTCGACTTCCAGCGACGGCTTGCCGTTGACCATGGCCGGGCGGATGGCCGCGACCGGGCAACGCGCGACGACCGAGGGGCGTTCGCAGACGTTGGCGACCAGATCGTGGTTGATCTTCGGCGGCTTGGTGTGCTGGATGTTGATGGCGATATCGCCCTGCCCGCCGCAGTTGATCTGGCAGCAGGAGGTCGTGATATGCACCCGGTTGGGCATGGTGGCGTTGCGGAACTCGTCGATGAGTTCGTCCATCATGGACTTCACCACGCCCGAGGCATCGGTGCCCGGGATGTCGCAGTGCAGCCAGCCCTGGGTGTGCGAGATCATGGCCACCGAGTTCTGGGTTCCGCCGACCACGAAGCCAGCGCCTTCCAGGGCGTCGATCAACGGCTGAACCTTGGACTCCTCGCTCACCATGTACTCGATATTGGAGCGCAGGGTGAAGTGGACGTAGCCGTCCGCGAACTGGTCGCCGATATCGCACAGCTTGCGCAGCGAGAAGACGTCCAGGATACGCTGGGTGCCGGCCTTGACCGTCCAGATCTTGTCACCGCTGTAGGCGACGTGCAGCAGCACACCCGGGCGCGGGTGCTCGTGATACTTCCACATCCCGAAGTTTTTCCGCATTACGGGATGCAGGTACTGCCAGGGATCTGGACAGCCTGACTCGATTGGCTCGCGCATTTCCGCCATTGCCTAATCCTCCGAATGATTCTGTTCGAATGGTTCAGTTCAGGTGATGAGTATGGTCGTCAGTTCGGGGCGGCTCAGTTGCCGGCCTCGGCCTGACGCGCGAACCATTCCTCGGCGGCCTCGTCCCAGCCATCCATGCGGATGTAGGAGCTCTGGCGCGGGTGGCTCAGCATATTGGGGTCCGGCTCGATGCCGATGCCGTCCAGGAAGTTGGCCAAGCCGATGCGCTCGATCATCTCGCCGCAACGCTCGTGCTCCAGGCCGTTCTCGGCCCAGAAATCGATGATGGTTTCAGCCATCTCGACCATGGACTCGTAGTCTTCCTCGGTCTCCAGCTTCTTGAAGGGAACCACGACGGTTCCCATCAGGTCGCCGATCTTGAGCGTGCGCTTACCACCGATGAGGATGGTGACACCCTTGTCGTCCCCAGGATGGAGCGCCTTGGGCATGACGTTGAGGCAGTGCATGCAGCGCACGCAGTCGCGGTTGTTGACGTTCAGCGTGTCGTCGTCGTTGAGCGACAGCGCCTGGGTCGGGCAGCGCGTGATCACGTTGTCGACGTAGTACTGGCGGCCCTTGTCGGCGATGTAGTTCTTGACCTCGGCCTGATCGACCTTCATGTCGTCGCGCCAGGTGCCCAGGACCGCGAAGTCGGAGCGCTCGATGGCGTTCTGGCAGTCGTTGGCGCAGCCGGAGACCTTGAACTTGAACTTGTAGGGAAGCGCCGGACGGTGAACGTCGTCGACGAAGTTGTTGACGAGCATCCGGTGAGCCTTCAGCTCGTTGGTGCAGGACATCTCGCAACGTGCCGCGCCGACGCAGGACATCGCGGTGCGCACGCAGGGGCCGGCGCCGCCGAGGTCCCAGCCGTATTCATTGATCTCGTCGAAGAAATGCTGGGTGTTGTGGGTATCCGTCCCGATGAACATGATATTGCCGGTCTGGCCGTGGAAGGTGACCAGGCCCGAGCCGTATTTTTCCCAGCTGTCGGCCAACTGGCGCAGCATGGCCGTCGAGTAGTGGTTGCCCGCTGGCGGCTGGACGCGCAGGGTGTGGAATTCCTTCGACTTGGGGAAGGCCTTACCCACCTCGGAGAAGCGGGGAATGATGCCGCCGCCATAACCGAAGACCGACACCGTCCCCCCTTTCCAGTAGCCCTTACGGGTCTCGTAAGAGTGCTCGAGCTGACCCAACAAGTCGTTGGTCATTTCGTTGATGCGCGGCTCTGGATGCTCGTCGCGCAGGCGCTTGATGCCTGAGATGAAGCTTGGCCAGGGGCCCGTTTCAAGCTGGTCGAGCATCGGGGTCGTGTGCTTATCGATCGCCATTGCGCGGTCTCTCCTATCGATTAACCAGGAAAGTGAGTGGTTTTTCGCGTGCACGAGCGGGTTGCGGCGGCCTTGCCGGAGCAACAGGTTCATACATCACGTCACATCTGAGTTGGAGGTGGTGGTACCGACTATGTGCGTCGTCTGTTTTCGTACCGGCAGCCCCATCGGCATTTCTTAATGTACCGATTGACTGTAAGCCCGCCCATTCCACGATTGGGGGGGATATCTACCCCACCTCTATCCCTTTCGGGATATGGCCTTTCCCATCTCGGTCGAACGGCGCCCCGCATCCCTTGACCCACCGGATGTCGCGACCCTTGCCCTCCCCTGTCGCGACCCACAATCTTGAGCCCATCGCGCCAGGATGCTACAAGGCACCGGGCAAAAAGGCCAATGTTTCGTAATATTACTATTTTCTGATATGCCCGGACAAGCGTTGGACCAGACACACATGTTCGACCCCATGGATCTCGACGATCAGGACGCCTACCTGCGGTGGCGCCGCCTCAAGCTCGCGCACTACCCCGCGGGGATCGAGCGCATCCGCATCGAGATCGACGACCTCCACCACCCGACCGCGGCGGAGCTGGACGCCATCAAGACGCGCGTCGCCCGCTTCAACATGGCCCTGATTCAGGCCCGCCCCGAAGACGTCTGCCCGGCGGGCGTGCTCGCCGTCGGCCGGGCATTGGGACTTCAGCGCACCGACGCCAACCTCTTTGCCGACACTCGCGCGGTGAGCCACATCGAGGCCGCGACGGCGACGCGGGACAACGCGGGCGGTGGCGCGCGACGCACGGACTTCATTCCCTATACCAATCGGCCGTTGAGCTGGCATACCGACGGCTACTACAACGCGCCCGAGGACCAGGTCGAAGCCTGGACACTCTTCTGCGTGCGTCCGGCGCATCGGGGCGGCGTCAACGCCCTCCTGGATCCCGAAATCGCCTACATCCGCCTCAGGGACGACTCGCCGCGCCATATCGAGGCACTGACCCATCCGCGGGCGCTCCTCATCCCAGCGCACACCCAGGCCGAGGAAACGCTGCGCCCGGCGCGCATCGGACCGGTCTTCTCGGTCCGCCGGGGACACTTGCACATGCGCTATTCAGCCCGTGGAAAGCATGTCGTCTGGCGCGACAACGCCGCGACCGCGCTGGCCCGCAAGGCCCTGGATCAGTTGTTTTCGTCCGCGGACGCCTTCACCTTCCACCACAGGTTGGAGCCCGGAGAAGGCATCGTTTCGAACAACGTGCTCCACAACCGATCAGGATTCGAGGATCTCCCAGCGGGTCGCTCAGGGCGACTGCTCTATCGGGTTCGCTACCGCGACAGAATCGAAACCAAGATCGCGGGAGAGCGGCCCACCTCGCCGGGCGCCCCTACCATGGAACACCGCACCCAGCCTTCGGGCGTGCAGGAGGAGACCAGCGGCCCACGCGGCCAGGTCCAGATTCACCATCCAATCGAAAGGAACGGTTAGGACACCCCATGCTAAAGCTGAGTGAAATCCTTGTAGCCAATCAAGGTATCGAATCCTTCGAGGCGCTGATCCCGCTGGTACAGGACGTCGCCCGATCAGGAGAGCGCTTCTTCCGCATGGACGTCAAGCCACCCTACCCGGACACACCGGAGAACTGGGAGGACCGACTCGAGGCCGCTTTCAGCGGACTCCTTCGTTAACACAGGCCGAAGGCAGTCGACCATGAAGCAATTCGACCTACTCACCGCACGGCTACCAGACACCGCGGCCGACTCCGTCCTTGGATTCGGCGTCGAGACGGCGGCGCTGGAGTCGCACCTCCAAGTCCTGAATGAGCACCTGAGCGAACTGAAACGCAGTGGAGGCTCCGCGCATCACCTTGCCGATTTGCAACTGCAAGTCGCGCGTACCCTGGCCAATCTCGATCGCGGCGCCGAGGCCTGGCCGATGGCACGCACGGCCTTCGATCACTTCATCGAATGGAATCAGTTCGAACTCGCCGCGGATGCGTGCGATGTGCTCTTCCAGGCCAATCAGCCCGACTCCATCGCCGCACTCGGGCACGGCATCTGGATCGCCGTCACCTGCCCGATCGACCCGGAGCTGACGGTCGAGCTGCTCAATCACGTCATCGAGGACACGCCAGACGATGCCGACGGCGCCGCTGTCGCCGCCACCACGGCCCTTTTCCTCGCCGACGTGCGCGCGGAGGGTCGGCAGCGCGAGGATCTGATGTTCTTCGCCACCCAACTGCTTGGCCTGGTCGCCCGGCGTCATAGCGGCGTCGACTCCCCCGCACAGCTCGACGAGTGGATGGAACGCCTGGAGCTCAAGGAGCCGGAGAAGTTCCTGGTCCGATTGCGCAACGTCGTCGACGTCCTGGTGCAGGACAACTGGTGGTTCGACCGCGAGGCACTCCAAGAGCGCTTACCCCTCGCCTGAGATCGGGCGCACGTCGCTGGACGACCCATCCGCCGCACACAGCAGCATCCGCGGAGTGAAATCGCATGTTCTGGTATGAAGACGAAACGACGGAAGACTCGAACGGCGCGGAGGAGATCGTCGATATCCTCTTCTCGATCGAATGCAAGCGCATCCCCGTCGACCACGCCTATCTGCTCTCCGCGGCCATTCAGTCAGCCATCCCCTGGATTGCCCGGGAGCCGCTCATTGGCATCCATAGCATCCACGTCGCCGGCTCACAAAATGGCTGGGAGCGCCCGGAGCATGGACCGGACTCGCTGCTCATGGTCTCGCGTCGGACCAAGCTCTGCATTCGCGCGCCCAAGGCCCGCGCCGACGAGCTGCTGGCCGCGCTGCCTGGCGTCCAGCTAGAGGTCGCCGGCAACGGCATCGCCCTCGGATCCGGCAAGATCAAGCCCCTGAGCACCGAAACGACCCTCTTCACCCGCTACCTGGCCACGGGGGCCGACTCCGAGCCGGAGCTGACCGAAGCGCATTTCCTGGAGTTGGCCGCGCGAGCGCTCACAGAGATGGATATCAAGATCCGCAAGGCCCTCTGCGGCAAGGCCACTCGGCTGCAAGGCCCAAATGGCCCGATCCACACCCGCAGCCTCATGCTCTCCGGCCTCACCAAGGACGAGTCCATGCGGCTCCAGCAGCTGGGACTAGGTCCCCATCGCCTCATGGGATGCGGCATTTTCATCCCCCACAAAGGCATCGACTCGGTCAAGAAGGCGTCCTGAGCGGCCACCAGGCATGGATTCGCCAACAACCGGGTGACTCGTTCATCATAAAATCATAAAATTCTGAGGTTTGAACCAACCGACGAACCGAGTGGCCGGTGAACTGACCACTCATGACTTCATGATGAATCGAGGAGCAAGAAGATGGCCATCGAGGTAAATGGCAAAAGCATCGCAACGACCGAGACCGGTTATCTTGAGAGCCACGCCGATTGGGATGAGGACGTGGCGCGCAAGCTGGCCGAGATCGAGGGAATCGCGCTCACGGACAAGCACTGGGATGTGATCAACTACCTGCGCGACGAATACATCAACAACGGCCAGAACCAGCCGATGGAGCGGGCCGTGCTCAAGGACCTGGGCAAGATGTGGGGCAGCAAGCCCACGAGCAAGGACCTCTACCAGCTCTTCCCGCTTGCGCCGACGAAGCAGGGCACCAAGATCGCCGGTCTACCAGCCGTCAATCGCAAGGGCGGGTACTGACGCCCCGTCGAAACCGGACGAAAGGCCGGCGATTCGCCGGCCTTTTTCGTAGCGCGCCGAGCTGGCGCAGTCCCGAGCGTCACGTCCGCGCGCCCTCCCCCTCTTTCAGACATTGCCTAGTCGGTCGCCGACACATCCTGCCAGTCCGCCTGATCGCGCGCACCCTTGGGGCCGTCCATCCCGACGCCCGTGATCAGGGATGCCCAGGGGTCCGCGTCCTTGGCTTCCAACTGATCCGGAACACAGGCGTCATCGGCGGCGAAACAGCCGCCGAAGGCGAGCGGATTGGCGGCCTGCTCGACCCCGGTGGGAAGATCCGGTGGCACGATGGGCAGCGCCCAGCTGAAGGGGGCGATGTTGGCGTCCCGGCCATGGACGAAGTCCTGATCTTCGACGATGGTGCGATAGGCCTTGTCGAGCGCCAGCGCCCGCTCGGCCGAGGGCATCAATGCCTGGCTGATGTCGGTGTGGAGCCGTGCGAAGGCCTCGGCCCTGGGCGTCTTGTCGGCGTTGAAGAAGCGCCCCCGCAGCTCCGCGTTGTCCAGGAAGTCACTGCCCGATCGGGTGTACATCAGATAGTCGCTGTACTCGTACTGCACACCGGCGCCCTGGATCTCAACCTTGGGTTCGTCGAGACCCGAGGCATCCTTCTGCGACCAGTGATACCAACCCCGTTGATGGGCACCGGCATCGAGCTTGCGGGCGAAGGCGAAGGTGGTATCCGTGGTCGCACCCAGTCCGCTGTGGCAACCCATACAGTAGAGGCTCTCCTCCTGGCTCTGCGGTCGCAGACTGCCGTCCGCGGCCTCGATGAATCCCTGGTAGACCCAGCCCTGCGCGAAGAGACCACGCTCATAGTCCCCGGGCACCTCTTTGATGGTGTTGTTCTCGTACTCGCGCCGCTCGGCGTTCTCCCGGTCGACCAGGCCCTTCAACTCTCTGTAGTTGTACCAGCTCTGCTTGCGCGCATAGCGCAGCTCCTTCATCCGCGCGGCCGGCTGAACCCGGCCCTCCTCTGTCAGGTCCAGATAGCGGAGGCTCTGCAGAAACTCAGTCCCCTCGGGAAAGAGGCCAGCGGCCAACTGCAGCTTGCCCGCCGTCTGCTGCTCACCGGCCTGCCCGAGATAGGACATCGTCCGGCCCTCGAGCGGTGCCCAGTCGTAACGCACCAGGTTGGTCCAGCCAAGGCTGCCGTCTTTGTTGAGATCGCTCCGGTAGAGGTTCTCATCGACCGGGTCGATGGCCACGTCCGCGCCCTTGACGAGGGATTCCACGATGGCCAGATTGAGCGCGTAGAGGGTCGGATCCAGCTCGCCCTGGCCGTTGCGGCGAAAGGCCTCGGGCAGCCGAATCAACACGTCCCCGGCCGAGCCGTTAGTCGGCCAGTAGGTGCCTGGCGTGGGGTAGTAGGCAAAGGCGCGCCAGCCGGTGTAGCCATCATCCGGGTCGAGGTCGAAGCCCTGTGAATCGAAGCGGAAATAGGCGTCGGGGCGATAGCCGTCCCAGTGGTGATCGCCATCCAGGTCCCAGGTCACCGGCAAGTCCGCCAGGCGCTGGGCGAGGATCAGCTCGCCCGCTTCCGTCACATAGTTGCTGGTGCGCACGGCCTCGAGGATCTCGCCATCGCCGAGACTTTCGATGCGGGCGGAGCGGTCTTCGAAGAGGTTCGACCAGGGATTGGTCAGGCCCTGCTCGGTCATCTGATAGCTGAGCTGGAAATCGCTGTCGTCCAGGTAGTTGGGAACCTTGCCGCGTTGATGGCAGACGTAACAAGGATTCAGCACCGCATTGGTCTCGTCCCGATTGAGAACGTAGCACTGGGGCGCGATGTAGGCGAAGCGGTTGCGGATGCGGGTATTGCGGAGGTCGAGATGCCCCTGCGCGTCCGAGCCGGATGACCCGGCATCACCCATTGCCAGCGGAACCACTGTGCTCGGGAGGACGGCGAATGCGAGCGCGACCAAACTCAGCGCGAGTGCCGTCGCCCCCAAGGCCGCGACTGGATGCTTGTACCTCACGGGACCACCTGTTGATCGGGTCCGCCACGGGGCTGATCGGAAGCGCCCGGCGCGGCGTTACCCCTTGAACGTCACAAGGAAATCGAACGCTACACCAGCACGTCGGCGAGCGCTGTGAAGATTGGATGACAGGGGCGCAGTGAGCCCAAGGCAGAGGGGCGCGAAGCCGTTGCGCGATGAAAAAACCGAGGAAATCGCGCCGGCAAGATTCGAGTTGTAAGTAGTCTTACGGACTTGGCTGTGGTGTTAAACCCACTATAATTATAAGCTTGTAGGCACCGCCTTCCTGTTCCCCTCGTGCGCGAGTGGGAAAGCCCCTACAAGAGCGCTGGGCAAACCCAGATCAAAAGGTCCATAATGAATACCCAGATGGGTTGCGGACGCACTGGGTTCTTAGAAGAGACCGAACGCGACTGCCCGAGTCGGAATCAGCCGACGAAGTGCAAACCACAGGAGGATGGCTGTCATGCCCATGATCACGTCTTTTATCGCGAGCGAGGATCGGCTCGATCTCTCCTTCCACGGCAACCTCGATCTCACGATCACAGAGGAAGTCTGCCAGCTCTTTACCGCCATTCCGTCCACGCTGCGCACCTGCATCATGGACCTAACCGGCCTGGACCGCGTCTTCGACTCAGGAATGGCGTTGCTTTGGCTGCTCAACGAGCGCCTCAAACGCATCGGTGCGACGGTCGTGATCCTGAGCGATCACCCGGAGATTCTCAAGCGCGTGCCGCGCATCATGAGCAACGCGTTGAGCGTCATCCCGCAGGACTCCGGTCTGGCGACACAGATGCGCTAATCGGAATCGGCCAGGGGATCCCTGGCTGACGCGCACTCATCGCCGCATCCAAGAGGATGCGGCTTTTTTGTGCGGCATGACAATCGGCAACCCAACCGCCACCCTACCGCAGCGGCATCTGCAGAATCTCCTCCGGGTCGATGCGCCAGCGCTGCGTTGACTCGGCACTCAGGATGCGATCCTTGCCCCCTCTGCCCTGCGCCGAAAGGTCCAAGTCCTGAATGGGTAAATAGCGGCGATGCTTGGCATCCATCACGATGCGCACCACGGGGCTGAACAGCTCATCACGCCCCGCCTCGATGACCACGGCAAGCCGTTTGCTCTCAAGCATGACGAGCGTGCCAACCGGATAGATGCCCACGCACCGGATGAACTGCTGCACCAACTGCGGATCGAAGTGATGGCTGCTCCATTCCAACACTTTGCGCAACGCCTGGTGGGGTTCCATGCCCTTGTGATAGACACGATCCGACGTGATGGCGTCATAGACATCGACGATGGATGCCATTTTGCCGAACAGGGTGATCTGATCGAGCCGCTTGCCGTCCGGATAACCGCTCGCATCCGCGCGCTCATGGTGCTCGGCCGCCACCGCCAAGGCCGCCGCCGGCATCCCAGGGATGCTCGATAGAACATCGCGGCTATGGACCACATGACTGCGCATCACGACGAATTCCTCATCCGTCAGCTTGCCGGGCTTGTTGAGGATCTCGTTCGGTACCAGCGTCTTGCCGATATCGTGGAGCAATGCACCGATCCCAATCTCATGGATCAGCGTCTGATCCAACCCCAGGCTTCGGGCGAAAGACACCATGAGCACAGACACATTGACCGAGTGCTCGAAGGTGTAGCGATCCATGCGACGAATGCGGGCCAGGCCCATGAGGGCATTCTGGTTGCGAAAGATCGAGCCAACCATCTCGCTGATCACCGGATTGGCGCGTTCCAGACTGATCTGCTGTCCGAGCCGCACATCCTCCATGAGACCGCTCACCAGATTGATGGCCTCGTTATGGATGCGCTTGGCCTGGGCACGCTCCTTCGCCAAGGAAACGGGGCGCTCAGCCCCAGACTGCGCCCCCGCAATCTCGATCAACTCCTCCTCTAACCCCGCGATCACCTCCGTGTCGGTCGGCGCAGTCGGGAGGTCTAACCCCTTGTCCGTATCGATGTAGAGCTCTCGCGTGCCCGTTCGCAGGATCTGCTGCAACGCCGCCTCGGACTTCACCGCAAATTGGCTGCGCAGAAACCCATGATCCATCCAGCCACAGTTCAAGTCCTGGACATACATCCCCAGCCTGAGATCTTCTACTCGAATCTTTTTGATCATTTTTGAGGATTCATCGGCGCCCTTGCTGCTGTCGATAGTGGGTGGATCCTATCGCCAATCCCCCGAAAAGAGTGTGGGCTAAGTCGTGGATCCGACGCACGACCAAGAGCCGCTCGGAGACTTGACCGGGAGAATTGCCTTTTACGCGCTCCGAGAGACGCAAAATGGGGAGGTCGCGGCAGAAAACGCGGCTCTGCACAGCGCATTCCTAATGGCCCACAAGCTGCCTAGCGTACAACGAGGCCGCGCGCGTCACCATCCGCTCCAGACAAACGAAAAAAGGCCTAGAGGAAAAACCTCTAGGCCTTTTGATATGGTAGCGGGGGCAGGATTTGAACCTACGACCTTCGGGTTATGAGCCCGACGAGCTGCCTGACTGCTCCACCCCGCAACTGAGCTGCTTATACTAGCTTCGGATCCCCTTCCTTGCAACCCCTTTTTCTTACTTACCGACCCATTTCTTTCGTTTCCGGATCGACTCTGGAGTTGCAGGCCCATCCAGCGCGGGCCTTATAGCGTCTTCAAATACTCTAACAGAGCGGCCCGTTCTGCGCTCGTGAGAGCGTCTCCAAAAGAATGGCCCCCGTTTCCGTAGCCCGGAAGGGTGGTGTCGTAGATGCGGTTGCGCTCGTCCCAGCTCATGGCGCCGGATTTTCCCTGCTCCAGCACTCGGTACGCCCAACCCAAGCCTTGCCGATCGTAGGCCGGCAGCTGATCCCCCTCGCGATCGAATGCCCAATACTTCGGACGCCGTTGGCTATCGAGGAGCAGCTCGAGGTTGGGCAAGGACGCATTGTGCAGATAAGGAGCCGTCGCCCAGACGCCATCCAGCGGAGGGGCGATGTACCCGAGAGCAGGAGCGGCCTGTGAGAGTGCTCCGTAGAAGGACCGCTGGAACCATCTGCGAAACCTGTCAGCGTCGCTATATCCCATGCGCGCCAACGCCGGATCCGTCTTCACCTTACCGAGAGCCACGACCTTGTTCGGGTAGCGCCCGCCCTCGCCATGGGATCCGTGGCACTCCTTGCACGTCTGTTGAAAGACGCCCCGCCCCTGCTCCGCCAGGACGGGATCGACGGGAAAGGGGTACTTCGGCGCCCTCAAGGTCGCTAGATAGGCCCGCACGTCGATGAACCAGGCATCGATCGCGGCGGCCTCTTCCACCGAGTCCGCGCAGGCGGTGGATGCCAACATCATGTACCGCGCGTGATCGCCCCGACCCTCGGCGTTGTAGAACAGGGCGCGCTTCTTCCCGAGGTTCCACAGCGGCGGGACGCTGACGGGCAGAGGCTTTTCGGGCGGCGGCTCGATCAGTGGTGTATTCGACCATGCGAGGGTCATCGGATCGCGATGCGCCATCAAGGCCAAGGTGATGTTGTTGGCCGAATTCACACCGACGGTGTCGGTCATGATGTCGTCGGCGATCGCCGTGATGCGGTCGGCCCAACGCCGCCACTCCGCCCGCTCGACCTCGCTCATGTCCACCGCCCCCGCCGCCTCGACGGCGAGCAAGGGATCCTGCGTCATGTCGAGGAACTCGTTTCCGAGCCCGACAATCACCGCATCGCCGAAAACGGCCGCGTGACAGCCGAGGCAGTTGGATGTCACCAGCTCCACGCCGGACCTCGACTGCGTCGCCGTCAGCCTGTACGGCAGCTCCGCGTTTCGCCCAGCACGGCCGGCCAGGCGCTGCTCGCTCTCGACCGGCGCCTCGCCAGCCATTTTGCGGTACACGCGGTCAGGGATGCCGCAAGTGACGATCGACCGGTTGAGGAAGGCGTCGCGCCCCTTCTCCGGGTCTCCCGGACGCTGCGGGAAGGCGGGCACCGAACCCACCTCCGCCTTGTAGATTCCCCCGTGCTCTTCGACACCCTGCTCACAGCCGGTCACGGCGAGAGTGATCAACAAGAGCCCGAGGATGCCGCCGAGGGACAGGTACCCTCGACAAGCACCGAAGGGCCGCCATGGCGTCATGCGTCTGTCGAGGCACGTCATGGCGTAGCCGCGTGCAGTCACTCGGGCATCGAAAACGGGCTGGATTGGAATCTCGATATCTCCTTGCATGCGAATGATTGCCGCGTGCGCGATCCGGTGGCGCGCGAGAATCTCGCCGCCGGCATCACACCACCCTCTCACGGCTCAAGAATGACGACGCCAGTCTTGCCCGTCGAGCCGACTGAAACGCCGTGACGAGAAATAGGATGAGCGGATTTCCGTACCGCAGCATGGGCTCGAATGGGTCGCTTTCCACCCATCTCCTTCACGAGCAACCCCGGCAACCCGACCAGGAAGCCCATGAATTCAGCCATCTGGCCAGCGGCACCGCCTCTGGCCCGTACCTTGCTGATGGTGCTCCGATCCAGACGGATCGGCGAATCACCACACATTTTCGCGAGGACACCAGAATGAAGCGCACCCTAGCCGCACTTACGCTCGCCGCGACCGCCGCCTCGGCGCTGGCGACCGGCATCGCCAGCGCGGCGGACCCCATCGTCATCAAGTTCTCCCACGTGGTTGCGGAAAACACCCCCAAGGGCCTCGCCGCCAACAAGTTCAAGGAGCTGGTCGCGGAGCGACTGGGCGACAAGGTCGTCGTCGAGGTTTACCCCAACTCGCAGTTGTTCGGCGATGACAATGTGCTCGAGGCCATGCAGCTCGGCGATGTCCAGCTGGCCGCGCCCGCGCTCTCGAAGTTCAGCCGTTACACCGACCAGCTCGCGCTCTACGACCTGCCTTTCCTCTTCGAAGACCTGGACGCCGTCGACCGCTTCCAGCAGAGCGACAAGGGTCAGGCGATGCTCGACTCAATGAAGAAGAAGGGCCTCATCGGCCTGGGCTATCTCCATAACGGCATGAAGCAGCTGAGTTCGAGCAAGCCGCTGCGCGTTCCGGACGACGCCAAGGGGCTCAAGTTCCGCATCATGGCCTCGCCCGTGCTCGAGGCGCAGTTCGAGGCGCTCGACGCGGCGCCGCTGAAGAAGCCCTTCTCCGAGGTCTTTACCCTGCTCCAGACCAAGGCCATCGATGGCCAGGAGAACACCTGGTCCAATATCTATTCCAAGAAGTTCTTCGAGGTGCAGCCTTACATTACCGAGACCAATCACGGTCTGCTCGACTACATGGTCGTGACCTCGACCGAATTCTGGACAGGACTGCCGGATGACGTGCGCGCAGGCGTCAAGGGCGCGCTCGACGAGGCCGTCGCCTATGGCAACAAGATCGCGCGCGAGAAGGACATCGAGGACCGTCAGGCCATCATCGACTCCAAGCGCTCCGAGGTCATCGAGCTGACGCCGGAACAACGGGCTCAATGGGTCCAGATCATGAAGCCGGTGTGGAAGACGTTCGAGAAGGAGATCGGCCCCGAGCTGATCGACGCGGCCTACGCGGCGAATCAGAAGTAAGCCGCCTGCGCCTGGATGGGGGCGGCCGCCCGCCCCCATCGGTCGTCGCCGGGCACAGCGCCCGCGACGCCCGCCGCAGCCCCGCTCAACCCTTCAACTCCGGGTCACACGCCATGTTCTTCCGCGTGCTCAATCAGATCGAGGAGGCCGTCATCTCCCTCCTCCTGGTCGGAATCACCCTGCTGGTGTTCTTCGAGGTGATTCTGCGCTTCGTCTTCAACACGGGCCTGACCTGGGGACAGGAGGCGACCCTCTACCTCTCGGCGTGGTTCGTGCTGTTCGGTGTCTCTTACGGGCTCAAGGTCGGCGCCCACATCGGCGTCGATGCCTTCGTGCAACTCTTCTCGCCGCTCGGGCAGCGCCTGATCAGCGCGATCGCGATCCTGCTCTCATTGGTGTACTGCGGGCTGTTCATCCAAGGGGCCTGGGTCTATCTGGGCAAGATGAAGCGGATCGGCATCGATCTGGAGGACATCCCTATCCAGACTTGGATCGCCCAAAGCATCCTGCTGCTCGGACTGGTGATGCTGTCGATCCGCCTGCTTGGACTCTTCTGGGCCGTCATCACCGGCAAGGCAACCGGATTCCTGCGCAATGACGAGGCCAAGGAGAGCATGCACCTGGCCGAGGAGATCAAGCGGGGGGTCGAGACGCCATGACCACGGCCACGCTCTTCCTGCTCCTCTTCGGCTGCATGCTGCTCGGGATGCCGATCGCCATCGCACTCGGCTTCTCCAGCATCGTCACCATCCTGCTGTTCTCCAACGACTCGATCGCCTCCATCACACTGAAGCTGTTCGAGGCCCTGTCAGGGCATTACACGCTGCTCGCGATCCCCTTCTTCATTCTCTCCTCCGCCTTTCTGTCGACAGGCGGCGTGGCCAAGCGACTGATTCGCTTCGCGACCGATATCGTCGGACACATCCGCGGCGGACTGGCCATGGCCTCGGTGCTGGCCTGTATGCTGTTCGCGGCCGTGTCGGGCTCCTCCCCGGCGACCGTCGCGGCCATCGGCACCATTGTCATCGTCGGTATGGTCAAATCCGGGTATCCGAAGTCCTTTGCCGCGGGCGTCATCACCAACGCGGGGACACTGGGCATCCTCATCCCGCCGTCCATCGTCATGCTGGTCTACGCCGCGGCGACCGAGGTCTCGGCCGCCCGCATGTTCATGGCCGGCTTCATCCCGGGCATCCTCATGGGCCTCCTGCTGATGATCGCCATCTACATCGCCGCGCGGATCAAGGGGCTGCCGTCGCAGCCCTGGCCGGGCTTTCGGGAGGTGCTGAGCGCCGGCTTCAGTGCCTCCGGCGGCATCCTGCTGATCGTCATCGTGCTGGGCTCCATCTACGGCGGCGTCGCGAGCCCGACGGAGGCCGCGGCCGTCTCCGCCGTCTACGCCTTTCTGGTCGCGGTGATCGGTTATCGCGATATCGGCCCCTTGAAACGCACCCCTTGGCGCCAAGCGGGCGAAGGCGTGGGCCGCCTGCTGGTGAGAAACCTCTGGCAAGTCCCGCTCGCGATTCCACGCAGCTTCGCCAATCCGGAGGTTCGCAAGGTCGTGCTGGACGCCGCCAAGGTCTCCATCATGCTGCTCTTCATCATCGCCAACGCCATGCTCTTCGCGCATGTCCTGACGACCGAGCGCATCCCGCATCAGATCGCCGAGACGATCGTCGAGTGGGGACTCTCGCCCTGGATGTTCCTCGTCGTGGTCAACATCCTGCTGCTGATCGCCGGCAACTTCATGGAGCCCTCGGCGATCCTGCTCATCATGGCGCCCATCCTCTTCCCGATCGCCACCCAGCTGGGGATCGATCCCATCCATCTCGGCATCATCATGGTCGTGAACATGGAGATCGGGATGCTGACGCCGCCCGTGGGCTTGAATCTCTTCGTCACCGCGGGCATCACGGGCGAGAGCATGGGCTGGGTCATCAAGTCGGTGCTGCCCTGGATGCTGCTGCTCCTTGGTTTCTTGATGCTGATTACCTATGTCCCGCAGATCTCGCTCTTCCTGCCGGAATACATCGACAGACTTCAGGGCTACAACTGAACCTCAGGCTACAACTGAACCGCGGGGCCAAAGCCGACCTATGATGCCGACCTACACGCACATCCTTTACGCGACCGACCTGGGCCGTTACACGCGCCCGGTCTTTCGCAACGCCGTCGCGCTCGCGCAATACAGCAACGCGCGCATCACCATGCTGCATGTGGTGGAACCCTTGGGCAACACGGGGCGCGCGGTGATCGGCGCCTATCTGCCAGACGTGGACGTCCATCGGATCGAGCAGGAGGCATTGAAGGAGATCCTGGCGACCATGCACAAGCGCCTGAGCAAGTTCTGCGAGGACGAACTCAACGCCGCGCCCGCGGACATCGAGGCGGACATCGTCGATGCGCTGGAGGTCGCGAGCGGCCTGCCATCGGAGGAGATCATCAAGACGGCCGAGGCGCGCGACGCGGACCTCATCGTCATGGGCACCTGTACGCACGCACTCCTAGGTCGCTCGTCGGTCGGTTCGACGGCCCGCAAGGTCATCCAGCACAGCCATATCCCCGTGCTGCTGGTGCCGAACGTGGCGCCGCATCGGTGAGGCCGGTTGCGCCGCTGTCCGTCCGGCGCGACGCCTCGGCGCGCGTCGGGTCGGACCTGGACGCGAGCCGCCGGGCGTGGCGCATCGGCGGCTCCGCCTAGCCGATGGCCTGGATCTATCTCTTCGCCGCCGGCCTCTGCGAGTGGGGCTGGCCCATCGGCCTGAAGCTAGGGCTCAGTGAGTCGGGGCTGCGCTGGGGCTGGATCGGCTTCGCCGTCGTCTGCATGATCGCCAGCGGAGCGCTGCTTCTGGTAGCCCAGAAGACCATCCCCATGGGCACCGCCTATGCCGTGTGGACCGGCATCGGCGCGGTGGGCACCTTCGCACTCGGCATTCTCGTCTTCGCCGAACCCGCCACCCTGGCGCGCTTCTTCTTCGTTGGACTCATCGTCATCGGGATCCTTGGGCTCAAGCTGGTTTCGCCCGGCTGAGGATTCGTCGCTCCACACACCAAGCCGCGCCTGCCGCATCGCGGCGATGCGGCGCGTCGGCAGTCGCTTGTGGTGATGCCGGGTGGATTCAGCCCGTCGGACAGCCGACCGGACCGATCCGTGCTTGGAAGAGCCCCCCCACCCGCACCGCAAAGCCCTTGTTGAGCCGGATCTGGCGACCTGCGTTGAATGAGACGGCCGCGTCCGAGGCGATGACGAGGTTCCCGGAGGTGAGAATGTCGTTGCCGGAGCGCACCTCGCCAATGCCTAGAAAGAGACCGGGCGCTAGCGAGATCGAGCTTGCCGAGCACTCGAGCCCAAGCGCGAGGTCGACGTTGATCCGACGCATATCGGTCACCTGACCACCACTGCGGCTATCGTCCACGGAGGCTCCGGTCGCCTGCAAGGACTCGAGGACCACATCGACACTTGCCTTGGGCTGGGATTGCCTGAGCACCGCCCAGGCACCGGCGACATGCGGCGCCGCCATGGAGGTGCCGCTCAAGGTTTCCGTGCCACCACCAGGAACCGACGAGGTGATCGAGGATCCCGGGGCGAGCAGGCTCATGAAGGGGGCCACGTTCGAGAACTCGGCCACCACATCGTCATCGTCGGTCGCACCGACGCTAATCGCACTGGAGATGCAGGCAGGCGCTCCAATACTGTCTTTGCAGAGACTATTCCCAGACGACACAACCGTTGCGATGCCCGCGTTGCGCAGGTTGTCGATCGCGGCCTTACGCAGGGCATTGTCAGCGTCGCACAGGTTCTGATCGTTATAGCATCCACCAGCAAGACTCATGTTGACTGCGGCGATGGCATACTGATGGCGAAGCTCATAGACCCGCTCCAACCCCTTCACCTGATCGCTCTTATACGACAGGGCGCAAGGCGATGGCCGACTGCCGCAAGCCGTGCCTTCGATGCGCGAGAAGACTTGAATCGAAACCAGATCAGCGCCCGGCGCGACGCCGAAGTTCGGGCCGATGCCGTCATTGCCGGCGACGATCCCCGCCGTGTGCGTCCCATCCTTGCAGCCGGAAATCGCAGTAGAGCAGTTGACACCAGAGCCAACGGCCACGGATTCAGCAACTCCGCCGGGGCATAGGCTCGTCGACCCGTAGGTCGCGGCGGTCGTCGAATAGCAGGCTTCAGAGACGACTTTGTTGCCGCCCGTACTGAAGAACGGATGGGTCTTGTCGATACCCGTATCCAAGACAGCCACGACCTGACCGCTGCCGTCGTAACCCATTGCCCATGCCGACTCGGCGCCAATGACGAGATTGCTGCTCTCCATCGTCGGTGGCGTTGGGACATCCTCCTCGATCCACCGCACCTGCGGCAAGGACGCAAGCACCTCTAGCGCGTCCGCGTCGAGCTCAAGGGCCATGCCTGGGACATACTTGAAACTCGCCCGAACCTGCGCCTGGAGACCGGCCAACAGATCAGCAACGTTGCTCTGCGCGGAAGCGATCGATGCGCGCTGTCGGATGACGGCATCCGTCGAATCCCACCGGCCCTCGGACAGAAAGCCGTGTTGCACATCGAACCCGACAAGAACCCGGATGCGCCCCTTGGCCCTGGCGCGGTTCACCAGGGCAGGCAGAACACTCCACTTGGCCTGGCTGCCCCATCCATCGAAGAGATCCCCATCCGCGGCACCCGCGACGTCATGGGTGAGCAACGACTGAGGCAGCCCTGACGACCCGGGAAGATCCGAAGCCGCAACGCTCGCAGCCCAAGGGGAGAGACATAGGATGACGAGGGCGGTTGCATGACACGGAAATCGAGTGAGCAAGACGCGCACCTCCTCTCATGAAAGATGATGAATAGCCTCACTTCTACCCCGCCCTGCCAGGTGCGTCGAGCGCAGCGGACAGCAGCCTCTCCATTCTGAGATGAACGTCTCAACTTGACGCGGCACAGGTGTGCAAAGCCCCAAGAAGTTCGACAAGCACATGGAATCGTCTTCGCCGAACGCGCATCGCATGATCGATCGACGCTCGCTCCATGGTCGATCCCGGTTCACTCCAAGATGCCGACCAGGGCACGGGCGACGCCCGTCAGGCTCTCGCCCGCGATGAGCCCGGAGGCCGCGGCGATCAGGAAACGCTGCGCCACCGTCGGGTTCCAACGCTCCAGCAGCTTTGCGACGAGACTGCCGAAGAACATGGTGATGGAGAGCGACGCCGGGATGACCATGGCCAGTCCCAAGGCCGGCATGCTCGGCAGCCAGCGCGGACCGCGGCGATGCTCGAGGATGGATGCCAGGATGCCGATCATCCCGCCGATCCCCACCGCCCAGAGCGCGCTCGCCGGCACCGAGGACAGCCCATGGCTCAACGTCTCCGCCACCACCTTCCAGGTCGCGACGGCCGGCGCCGGCCACTCCTCCGTGATCAGCATGGCTGCCGGATCTGGGATGAGACTCAGGTAGACCAGGCTGCCGATCAGGCTGCCCGTGAGCACGCCAAAGATCTGCGCGACCACCTGCAGACGCGGCGGCGCCCCGATGGCGTGCCCGGCCTTGAAGTCGTTGAGCAGATCGGCGCTCTGTCCGGCCGCGCCGCCGGCGACATTGGCCCCAATGAGATTGGCGGTCATCTCCCCCGGCGCCATCACCCCGGTGCCGAGCTGCGACACCTTGCCGATGGCGCCGATCGGCGGAATGCCCGTCTCGCCCACGACGCGGGAAGCCACCATGGCCAGCAGGAAGGCGATGGGCACGGCCAGCGTAGCGATCAGCCAATGGATACCGAAGAAGCCAACCTGCGCCATGACCACCAGGGCACTCGCCACCATCAAGCCCAGTAGACGCGGCCAAGTCTCGCCATCTGCCGCTGCGTCCGGACGCAACTCGGAGCCCTTGCGACGGCTGGCGTAGGCATGGAGGGCGAGCTTGGTGAGCGCGGCGCTGACCATGAGCGCGACGCCCGGCCACAGCAGCCACTCGATCATGGCGGCGAACCAGATGGCATCCGCATCCGCCTCACCGGGCGTCACGAATCCCTGATACAGCCCCCATGGCCCAAGCATGCCCCAGGACAGGATGCCGCCGAGCAGCAATGAGACCCCCGCGCGAAAGCCGATGATGGCGCCGAACCCCGCCAGCATGAGCGAAGGATCCAGGGTGAAGGTCAGGTTCTTGGCGCTGACCGAGCCAAGGCCCGCGAGCTTGCCGAGCGCCGGGAGACTGAAGCCCAGGCTCGGCCGCGGCAGCGCCAGCCAGCCCGTGTCCAGCCACTTGAGCCCACCGGCGACGGCCATGCTCGTCAGCAGCACGCGCAGCCTGAGCGCCGCCTCGCGACTCTTGTCGAACAGCTCCAGCAAGGTCTCCGCCGTGGCGCGGCCGGTCGGAAAAGGCAGACCCGAGCGCAGGATGAGCGAGTCGCGCAGATACCAGGCCACCCAGATGCCGAGGAAGCTCACCGCGAAGACCCAGGCCACCAGCTGGCCGGTCGGCGGATTCGCGCCGGTCAGCATGGCCAGGGCCGGGATGGGCGCCACCAGGCCGCCCGAGATGATGTTCGCGGAGGATGAGGCCGTGGTCTGCGCGATATTGGCCTCGCCCACCCCGAGCGGCCGGCCGAGACTCAGCCGATCGAGCAGGGCCCAGAAGCCCGACGCGATCAGCAGCGCGATGATGGAGACGTTGAAGGACCAGCCGATCTTGAGACCCGAGTAGATATTGCAGGGGGTCAGCAGCGCGCCCAGGAGGATTCCGGTCAGAATGGCGCGAAGGGTCAGTTGTCTGTCTGGCACGGCCGGGGCTCCCTCTCGTCATCCGCGCCAGGAGCGCGCGGGATCCGCTCCGATCCTAACAGCGCGGGCAAGGCAATGACATGCGGCCCGGCTCGGGAGCCCGCGCACCGGACCGCCGAGGCTCAGCGGCCGCCGGCCGTCTGGGTCGCGCCCTTCGGAAACTCCCAGGTGATGGGTCCCGTCTGCACCAGCGGCCGCCCCGGCTCGCCGGGCGCGCGGCCGAAACGCACCAGCTCGATCAGGTCCGAACTGACCTCTGGATTGCTGGTGAAGTAGGAGTGTCCGAAGATGTCGGTGCGCTCTCCGTCGTAGACGATGAGGTCCATGTCCCCCCATTTGGAGAAGTACGCCTGGGCCGCCGGTGTGATGTCTTCCGGTCGGAGCTGACCGACGCGATTGCGGCTCCTGAAGAGGAATTGTGACAGACGCAGCGCGCGATCCTCCGGCGAGGCATAGATGGTCAGTCGGCCGCGCAGCAGATTGGGCACGAATTCGGTATCCCAGGCGGCGATGAGGTCCGGGTCCGAGCCGAAGGCCTCGACCTTCTGCGTCGCCACATCCACGTCGATGTCGGGCGACATCAGCACGACGTTCTCGATCTTCAGCGACTTCGCCGGCTCGATGCCCGCCGCGATTGACTCGATCGCCAGTTCGCGCAAGGCGCCGAGCAGGACGGCGGTCCCCCGGCTGTGGGCCAGGAGTTGGAGCCCCTCGACGCCCGGCGTCTGAGCGATGAGGCGAATGGCCTTTTTGAGATGGCCAACCGAGTATTCGGCCGATTCGGTCGTGTTGGTGTAGGAAATCAGGAAGCTCCCCGACGAGGAGGCGGGCCAGGTGAAAAAGCCGCAGACGTGGCGATGGGCGAAGAAATGGCACAGCTCGGCCGCCGTATAGGAGGCCGTCGCGAAGGTCTCATTGAAGCCATGCACGTAGAGCATGACCTGCTTGCTCGGCGCATTCTTCAGCCGCCGCCGCAGCTCGCCCTGGAAATGCGCCTTCGCCAGGGCGTGTCGCGCGACGACGCCAGGCGTGCGAACCGTCTTGCCGGCGGCGGTGCGCTCGATGTCGTAGGGCTCGGTCGGAAAGCGGCCCAGCTCCTTGACCGCGCCCAGCTCCAGATGGATGTCCTGCGTGCGCTGCGCGAGCAGACTCTGCCGCTCCAGCGTCGCCCAATCCGCCACCGGTGTCATCTCCACGATGGCCGAACCGAAACCGATGGAGCGCGAGCGCACCTCGCCGTAGGGCAGCACCGCCTCCTTCGCCAGGTCCGGCAGTCGGTCCGTGACGTAGAGCAGATCGACGTTCGTGCGGCGCAGATCGGCCGCCACCTCACCAAAGGGCGCGCTCTCGGGGTGGGCGGCGTAAATGCTGGGGGTCGGCATCAGCGACCGCGCGGAGCTCGCGCAGCCAGCCATCACGAGGGCAGCGGCACAGCAGAGAAGAAGACGCGCCCTTAGCGGGCGACTCGATCTGGGTCGCATGGCCATATCACAGGTGCTCCATGTCGCAATACCGTCGAGAGGTAGCGATTCCGCCCGGACGATCGGCGTCGAGGTGATCCCGAGTCCGCGCCGCCAGCCAAGACGCTCAGCAGCACCATCATACCCCGGCACCTTGACAGCCTTCTGACAGCGGTCACGGAACGATCGCATCCGACTCCCCGCCCCTTTGCCTGGATGGCGCGAGTCCCCTGCGGAGGCTCTACCCCGAGATCATGGCTTCGACGTCAGATCATCGAGGCAGCGGCTGAGGGATTGGCAAAGGATCTGGTGCCCCTTGGCGCTGTAGTGGATGTCGTCTCTTGCCAGAAACAGGGCGTCGAGATCGCTCTGGCGCGCGAAATCGTCATAGGGGTCGCAGTATCGCAGGCCACGTCCATCGAGCAGGTCGCGGACCAGCATCCGCGGTTCGCCGAACTCCGAGGGAGTGCGCAGTTCGTTCAGCTCCGGGAAGAGAATGACATCGAAGGGGATGTTCGCGCCTTTCAGCAGTGCCGCGAAGTCGTCGAGCTGCGTCTCGAATCGCTGTCGGTTTTCCTCGGATCGCCAACCGGCGACCACGGTGCGCATCCACTTCGTGTGGTACTCCTCGCGCTCGTCCACGTTCACGAGGGCATAGGAGACGCGCGTCTTGATTTCGCGCAGGAAGCGCACGGCATAGGTGCGACCGATGCGCTCCTGTATGCGGGCGACCCAGTCGGGCTTGTGCCATCCCTCGGCATGCCGCCGGGCACGGCGGGCCGGGCCGTTATTGTCCATCGACGCGAAGTCGTTCAGGGTGATGCCGACCAGGACCGCATCGGGTGCGGCGCCCAGGAAACCCAGACGCGCCAGCGTCAGGTAATGACCGAAGCTATAGGAATTCACGCCCAGGTTGAGCACGCGACGGCCCGCATGGCCGGTTTGATTGGCGTCGCCGAGACACTCGGTGAATCTGTCCTCCTGGCGCACGCCCGCGCCGAACACGACCGAGTCGCCCAAGACGGCAATCCGCGCCCCATCGCCGGGCTGGGCCGCGAAATCACGGTCGCGGAACCCCTGCGCGTTGATCTCGATCGGAATGTCCTGGTAGGCCGAGCCCTTGAAGTAACCGGAGAAGTTCGGCCGGTAGGAAAAGCCCAGCTGGGGATGCGCAACGGTGAGACCCGTCGGATAGCCATAGTCGCTGATCGGCTGACTGATCCGCAGCTGATAGAAGGCGAAGCCCGCAGCCTCCAGCAGCAAGAAGACGAAGACCAACCAGACCAAGACGAGCAGCGCTTTTCGCATCGGATCCTTTCGCATCACATCTCGATCGTGAGCCGCCCCATTGGGAGTTCGCTATACTGCGCGCCCATTGCCCCAATCGTTACCGCGCGTCCATGGCCGTCACTATCCTTGGTATCTCCGCATATTATCATGACAGCGCCGCGTGCCTGGTGCGTGACGGCGAGATCCTGGCCGCTGCGCAGCAGGAGCGTTTCTCGCGCAAGAAACACGACGCGGACTTTCCGGCGGAGGCGATCGCCTACTGCCTGGAAGAGGCCGGCCTCGCGCTGGCGGATCTCGACCATCTGGTCTTCTATGACAAGCCGCTGATCAAGTTCGAGCGCCTGCTGGAGACCTACCTGGCCTATGCGCCGGGCGGGCTGCGCTCCTTCCTGGCCGCCATGCCGATCTGGCTGAAGGAAAAACTCCTCCTCAAGAGTCTGTTGCGCAAGGAACTCGCCGCGCTTGGCGGCAGCGCGCCGGCGGATCTGCCGCCACTGCTGTTCACCCAACACCATCAGGCGCACGCCGCCTCCGCGTTCTTTCCAAGCCCCTTCGAGCGCGCCGCCGTGCTCTGCATGGATGGCGTCGGCGAGTGGGCGACCACCTCGGTCTGGCTCGGCGACGGCCATCGGCTGACGCCGCAGTGGGAGATCCAGTTTCCGCACTCACTGGGGCTGCTCTACTCGGCCTTCACCTACTTCACCGGCTTCAAGGTCAACTCCGGCGAGTACAAGCTGATGGGGCTTGCCCCTTACGGCGAGCCGAGGTACAGGGATCTAATCCTCAAGCACCTGCTGGCGCTGAAGGACGACGGCAGCTTTCGCATGGACATGCGCTATTTCAACTACGCCAACGGCCTGACCATGACCAACCGGGCCTTCGACCGGCTCTTTGGCGGCCCGCCGCGCCGGCCCGAATCGCCGGTCACGCAGCGGGAAATGGACCTGGCCAGTTCTATTCAGGCGGTCACCGAGGAGGTCGTGCTGCGCCTGGGTCGGACGGTCCATCGGGAGCTGGGCGTCGATCACCTCTGCCTGGCCGGCGGGGTCGCGCTGAATTGCGTCGCCAACGGTCGGCTGCTGCGGGAGGGGCCATTCAAGGAGATCTGGGTTCAGCCCGCGGCGGGCGACGCCGGCGGTGCCCTGGGCGCCGCGCTGTCCGTCTGGCACCAGTACCTCGACAAGCCCCGCGCTGGCGCCGACCACGACCGCATGCGCGGCGCCTATTTGGGGCCGGCGTTCGACAATGCCCAGATCGAAGCCTACCTGAATAGCGCCGGCATTCCTTACCAGCGCCTGGACGACGACACCTTGATGGCTCGGCTAGCGGCGCTGCTCGACGACGAGCAGGTCATCGGCTGGTTCCAGGGCCGCATGGAATTCGGCCCACGGGCGCTGGGCGGGCGCTCCATCATCGGCGATCCGCGCAGCGCGAAGATGCAGACGGTGATGAACCTCAAGATCAAGTATCGGGAATCCTTCCGACCCTTTGCGCCGGCGGTCCTCGCGGAGCAGGTCACGGACTGGTTCGAGTACGCGGGCCGCAGCCCCTACATGCTGATGGTCGCGCCGGTCGCCGAAGCCCGACGCATTGCCATGACGGACGACCAGCAGCGGCTGTTCGGCATCGACAAACTCAAGGTGGCGCGCTCGCAGATCCCGGCCATCACCCATGTGGACGATTCGGCCCGGCTTCAGACCGTGCATGCCGAGACCAACCCGCGCTTCCATCGGTTGATCGCGGCCTTCGCCGAGCGCACCGGCTGCCCGCTGTTGATCAACACCTCCTTCAATGTGCGTGGCGAGCCCATCGTCGGTTCCCCCGAGGATGCCTACCGCTGTTTCATGCGCACCGAGATGGACTATCTGGTGCTGGAGAACTGCCTGCTGGCCAAGTCCGAGCAGCCCGTGCAACCGCGCGATCAAAGCTGGCAACACGAATTCGAGCTGGACTGAGGGTATCCGCCGATGCACGCCATTCCCGAACTCGACGCGCGCGGACTGCGCCGTTTCGCGCTGACCACAGGTGCGATCGTCGCCGCTCTGTTCGGCTTGATCCTGCCCTGGCTGTTCGACCTGCGGTTTCCGATCTGGCCCTGGCCGCTGGCCGCCGTCCTGATGCTCTGGGGGCTGGCCGCGCCGCGCTCGCTGCGCCCGGTCTATCGCGGCTGGATGCGTCTTGGGCTCCTGATGAGCCGCGTGACGACGCCCCTGATCCTGACCCTCGTCTTTTTCCTGGTGTTCGTCCCGGCGGGTCTCATCATGCGTCTGGCCGGGAATGACCCGATGAAGCGCCGTCTGTCGCCGGATGCCGAAAGCTACCGCGAGCCAAGCCAACCGGCCGCACCCGAATCCATGGAGAAACCTTACTGATGCTCGATCTTCTCAAGGACCTTTGGGGCTTCATGCGCGAGCGCAAGAAGTTCTGGCTCGCGCCGATCATCCTCGTCATGTTGCTGCTCGGCGTCTTGATCGTGCTGGCCCAGGGCTCGGCCGTGGCACCCTTCATCTACGCGCTGTTCTGAGGTTGGGCGACGCAGGCTGACGCCCGTTGTTCCCTACATGGCGGGCAAGCGAATCGGCAGATCACTCGTGCATCAGTCCTCCTGCGCCACCAGGATGCGGCCGGTGGCCGCATCCACCTCGACCTCCAGCAGACGCCCGTCCTTGGCAATGATCTTGAGTTCGTAGACCCACGCCTCGGCGCCGTGGCGCCGCGAACGCTCGAACGCCACCCCGACCACCTCGCCCGCCACCCCAGCCAGGATTTCAGCGATCGGGCGCACCTCCCCGCGCCTCAATGCCTCACGCGCGTGATCGTGATCATGGTCGTGCTGGGGAGCCGCATGGACCGAAGCGCAGGCCAGTACCCCCGCGAGGAGGCAGGCGAGCGACTCAAGACGGCGAGAGGCGATGTTCATGCCGACGATTATGGCCGGCCCCCAACTGACCGAACGCTGACAAGGCCCGATAGCCAACAGTCAGGGTCGCCTCGGTAGTCTGCGCAACAGGGTCACGACACCTCGTGACCGCCTAAGCGACGACCACCACAAGGAGCACCGATCCATGACGACACCCACCACGGTCACCCAGGAGACCACGCCACCGGATTCCATCACCGCCGCCGCGAGCCCGCGGGTGCGCGTCTGGGATCCGCTGGTGCGGGTCTTCCATTGGACGCTGGCCGGCGGTTTCGCCACGGCCTTCATCGTCGAGGACGACCTCCTCGATGTGCATGTCTGGGCCGGCTATCTGGTCCTGAGCCTGATCGCCGTGCGCCTGGTCTGGGGTGTCATCGGCACCCGACATGCGCGTTTCAGCGACTTCGTGCGGAGACCTAGCCAGGTCATCGCCTACCTCAAGGCGGCGCTCACCCTGCGCGCGCCGCGCTATCTGGGGCACAACCCGGCTGGCGGGGCCATGGTGGTGGCGCTGCTGCTCGCGGTCACGGCGACCGGCGCCAGCGGGATGGCGCTCTACGGCGCACAGGAATTCGCCGGTCCCCTGGCGGGGGCGATGAGCGGCGTCTCCAACGCCACGGCGCATGCGCTCGAAGACGTTCATGAATTTTTCGCCAACCTCACGCTCGCCCTGGTGATCGCTCACCTGGCCGGCGTGCTCTTTTCCAGCCTGTCGCATCAGGAAAATCTGATCGGCGCCATGATTACCGGATACAAACGGAGAGAAGACTGATGAAACAACGCCTTGCAATCGCTCTGGTCGCGACTGGCGCGCTGACTCTGCCGACCACCCTCTTGGCCGCCGACCCGGCTGCGGGCAAAGCGGGCTGGATCAAGGAATACGCCCAAACGGACGGCTCGCCCGCGCGCAGTTGCGCCACCTGCCACGGCCGCGACCTGACCCAGGCGGGTCGTCACGCCAAGACCGGCAAGACGATCGAACCCATGGCGCCCTCGGTCAATCCACAACGCCTGACCGACCAGAAGAAGGTCGACAAATGGCTGCTGCGCAACTGCAACTGGACCCTCGGGCGCGAATGCAGCGCGACCGAAAAGGCCGATTTCATTGCTTACCTCAAAACCCAGTAATCACGACCCAGTCATCCGGAGACTCAATCAATGCAGCATCCCAAACCCATTCTCATCCTGCTGGCCGTCGGCCTGCTCTCGCTGGGCACTGTCGGCTTGGCCTTCGGCGATGACGACGACGACGATGAAGGCCGCGAGGGCGGCCACGAGGAAAGCGGCTGGATGGAGTCCCGCTCCCGGCTCGCGCCCGTCGTCAACGCCACTTACAACACGGAGTGCGGCTCCTGTCACATGGCCTACCAGCCGGGACTGCTGCCGCCGCGCGCCTGGGCGCAGATCATGACGCCCACGGCGCTTGCGAATCACTATGGCGACGACGCCTCGCTGACGGAGGATCTGCGCACCGAGATCAGCAGCTTCCTCGGCGCCAATTCCGCCGATCTGGCCTTGCAGGGCAATCCTCGGCGCCTCGATGCCAGCGGGCCGAACACGGGCGGCGTGCTGCCGCGCATCAGCGAAACCGCCAACTTCAAGCACGAGCATGATGAGATCCCGTCACGTCTGGTGGCGGGAAATCCGGAGGTTGGCAGCTTCAGCAAATGCAATGCCTGCCATCGCGGCGCGACCGAGGGGAACTACAACGAGCGGCAGATCAACATTCCAGGCCATGGCCCCTGGGAGGATTGATCCAGGCAGGGCAAAGCGATCACGCGCGATGCCCCTAGGGACCGCCATCGTCCGGGCGTTACGCCCTCCCGAACCAGGGGCTCGCCGCCGCCCTCGGGCCGTCGTCGAATCGCGACCGGAGACCGTGGCTCGGATCCTGGTTCCAGTCGATCGGCCGCCCGGTCAGAGTCAGCGTCCAGGCCGCGCTCGGCATCGTTGACGACGCGATCACGCGGATGCGAGACAATGCCCGGGGCGAGATCGCTCATCGTCGGCGCCACTCGATGGCGTCGACGATGACCTGGGCATGTCGCTCGGCTTCGCCAAAGCAAGCCAGCGCAGCTGCCCGACCTCCGCCCCGAGCCTCTTGCTCACACCCTCCGTTTCCGCATCGATGACGTATCCAATGACCAGACTCTCAGAATCGCAAGCCCTCTGGCTCCAGGCCAGCACCCCGTTCCGACTCGCACTGGAGTCCCGCGCGGGCCTGGAATTCGCCAGCCTCTTCGTCGCCCAGCCCTTCCTCTACGGAGCGCCGACAGGCGACGGACACCCGGTGCTCGTCTTGCCACGCCTGCTCGGCTGCGATCTCTCGACCCAACCCCTGCGCCACTACCTGTCCACGCTCGGTTATGCCGCCAGCCCCTGGGAGCTTGGCGTCAACCTCGGCCCGCGACAGGGCGTCCTGCGCGATTGCCTCGCCCGACTCGCGCACCTCCATGCCGAGCATGGCCGCGCGGTGAGCCTCATTGGCTGGAGCCTCGGCGGACTCTATGCCCGAGAGATGGCCAAAGAGGCGCCGGACCTGGTCAGACAGGTCATCACCCTCGGATCGCCCTTCACCGGGCACCAAACGCCCGCTGACCTCTGGGCCATGTACGAGGCGGCGACGGGAGACCCCATGGGCCTGCCCGAGCGGCACGGCCCGCTCGACGCAGCGCCTCCCGTCCCGACGACATCCATCTACAGCCGCACGGACGGCATCGTCCCCTGGAACTGCAGTCTCGAGCGCGAGGGTCCGCAGACCGAAAACATCGAGGTCCATTCCAGTCACCTGGGCCTCGCCAGCAACCCGCTCAGCCTCTTCGCGGTCGCCGACCGACTCGCCCAGCCGGAAGGCCAATGGCAGCCGTTCGAGCGTCGCGGCCTCAAGGCATGGCTCTACCCTGAGCCCGCCCGCGCCGTCTGCGCGCAAGTCGCCTGAGCGCGCGCCTGACCGAAGAGCAGGCGCCCGTCGGTCGGACGGGCGCCTGGTCCCTGCCCATTGGCATAGGGACTTCAGAGGAAAGCATCGCCAAGTCGGTCGCATCCGCCATGCGAATCGGCGCGGGATCGCGGCCGGGACTGTGTGGCCAGGCCGCCGCCGCTAGCCGCCGCGCCGCGCCAGCCGGAAGCGCGTGACCAGGGGGAACCGCCGGCACACGCCCGATCGCGGCGCCGCCAGATGAGACCGAGCGGGGCTCAGTCCGGGGTCGCCGCCTCGGTGGCCAGATAGAGCTGATCCAATTCCGGCAGCGGGCGCTGCTCGAAGGCGGCCTCGAAGGCCGCGAGTCGCTTGTGGATGGACTGCAGCTCCACGATGGTGGTCCAGGAATTCACCAGGTACTGGAAGGACGAAGACACCTGGCCGAAGGCGGTCAGGATCTGCTGCAGGATGCCGAAGGTGACCTTACCGGCCGCGATGGTCGGCACCAGGATGAGATAGACGAAGATATTGTCCGCCTGCAGGTAGGTGTAGCGGGCGATGTTGAAATAGAAGTAGTGGAAGTAGAGCCGGAAGTAGTTCCTGCGGACGTTGCTGAAGAGTTCCCGCAGCGTCGGCGGCTGGGCGCGGCTGGCATCGTCCTCGCCATAGACCAGCTCCTTGCGATAGGCCGCCTCGACGCGCTGATTGCGGAAGTAGAGACCCGGAAGCTTGATGCCGGCCACCGCGAGCAAGCCGGTGCCGAGGATGGACCAGACCAGGGCGGCGCTGAACAGCGGTGCCGGAATGGCCCCCAGGATCGGCAGCTCGCTGACATAGGAGGAGAGCGCGAAGAGCACCGGCAGGAAGGCGAACAGGGTCATCACCGAGTCCACGATCTTCACACCGAGCGTCTCCACGATGTCCGCGAAGCGCATGGTGTCCTCCTGGATGCGCTGGGCGGCACCCTCGATGGAGCGGACCTCTTCCCAGCGGGCGACATAGTAGTCATTCATCGCCGTGCGCCAGCGGAAGACGAAGTGGCTCACGAAGAAGCTGGTCGCCACGACCACCAGGATGGCGATGAAGGCGATCTCGGCGAAGTCGATCAGCAGGGCGAACAGCTCGCCCGAGGTCACAACGACATCCCCCGAGAGCGCATTCTGCACGGTATCGAAGAAGGGTCGGCGCCACTCGTTGATGGCCACCGAGACCTGCACGGAGAAGTAGGTCGAGAAGAGGATCAGCGAGGAACCGAGGATGGACCACCAGCGCCAGGGGTGCGGGTCGCGCCTGAACCAGAAGCCCGCGAAGAGCGCGGTGACCAGCGCGTAATAGATGTAGAACCAGATGAAGCCGGGCGTGACGAAATAGCCGATCCCGATGACCGGCGGCGCATCCGCCGCCGCCGCGGGGAAACCCAGCACCGTGCCCAAGGACTCGCCGAAGAGGTACCAGAACAGAATACTGACGGCTGTCCAACCCAGCGCGGTCGAGAAGAAGAGTCCGGGACGCGGGAAGAAGGAACGAAACAAGGCACATCTCCTTTAAGGGGCAACTGAGCGGCGGGCAGACTGGCGTGAAACCGACTGGAGTGCAAGATCCCTGAAGGGCCGGCCACCGCCGGACACCTTCTCTAGGTCACCAAGGCAAGAAGGCGCGCAGAGGCGCCATTACCACGCCGCAGGCGAACGCCAGCAAACTGCAGAGGAAGATCAGCTCCAAGGCCCGCTGGAGATCGGCGCCATCCAGGTCGGCTGGCCAATTCGCATCGCCCATGTAGGTCTCGTTGATCAAACACCCCTTCGCCCAAACAGGGCCCAGCAGACGCACGCGCAAGGCCCCCGCACAGGCCGCCTCGCTCCAGCCGGAGTTCGGGCTCGGGAGAACGGCGTGATAGCGCCAGGCGGCGCGAATCGCTAGCAGCGGATGGAGCCTGAGCAGCGCCGCCGCCACGGCGATCAAGACGACCGAGAACCGCGCTGGCAGCCAGTGCGCCAGGTCGTCACTGCGTGCGCCCGCCCAACCGAATTCCAGATAAGGCGCGCGCTTGTAGCCGACCATGGAGTCCAGGGTGGACACCGACTTGACCAGGATGAGGCCAGGCAGCCCGAAGAGGCAGAGCGCGAAGAGGGGCGTCAGCACCCCGTCCGTGAAGTTCTCGGACAGGCTCTCGATGGCCGCCCGCACGATGCCGTCGCGCTGCAGGGGCTGGGTGTCGCGTCCCACCAGCATGCGCATGTGCTCCCGCGCCGCCGGGAGATCCCCCAGGCTCTTGAGCACCCGCCAGCCCTGCTCGATCAGCCCCCGAAGACAGAGCAGGCTATAGGCGATGAAGAGGTCCCAGACCATCGCCAGCGCCGGACTCACGAAGGCGAGCGCCCAATGGACGCCCAGCCAGGCGCCGAGCGCCCCCCCGACGACCATCAGCCAGTGCAGCACGCCACCCGCCCGACCTCTTAGCCCGCGCGCGAAGAGCAGACGCTCGCAGGCCAGACTCCAGCCACCGATCAACCGGATGGGGTGCAGCCGATAGACGGGATCGCCGAAGGCGACGTCCAAGAGACAAGCCCCGATGACGAGTGCCAGGTGCGTGGTCATGTCCATTTCCGCTCGAACCCCTTGACCACGGCCAACGCCGCAAGGCGGCCTGGAGACAGGTCCTGATGCGCAAACAGCGCGACCCGGAGCTCCGTGAGCGCCTCCGGGCTCACCGCGACGGCCGCCGCGAGCAGGGCCGCCTGATTGAGTATCGCCTCGCGGGCGACCTCCGCATGCAGCACGCCGGCGCGCGTCAGATCCAGGATCTCCGCCATGCCATAGGCCGCGGCAGCACTCATGGGGTCGTGCTGGAGGGCGAGCAGATTCTGCTCGAAACACTCGGCGTCGCGCGCCTCGAGCTCGTCCCTGGCCGTCGCCCGCAGCGTCGGCTCGTCGCAACCGTGTCGGCCCAGGGCGGCGCAGAGCGAGCGGCGCAGTTCGGGACAGACGCCGTTCTGCAGCAGCAGGCAGCGCGTCACCGCCGCGTGCGTCGCCCGCCCCACCAGCTCGCCGAGCGTATTGTGGCTGCCGGCCCAATGGCGCTCCCAGGTGTCCTCGCGGACCAGGGGCGCGGCGATGGCGAGCTGGTCCGTGCCCGTGCCCGTCGCCAGACCGGATGACTGCAAGCTCGGCATCCGCAGGTCCAGCACGGCGGCACTCTTGCCCTCGGTGACCAGGGTTGCGGCCCGCACCAGGCAGGCCGGCGTGCAGGGCTGGTTGATGAAGACCAGGGTGACGATGGTGCCCGAGCCCGCCTCGGGCGGCGGCACCGACGCGCCGGAGGCGTCCGCCTCGGCCGCCTGCCGCGCACGCTCGACCGGCCGGCTGCCATCTCGATGCTCGTGCCAGCCGGCCGGATCGCCCGCTCGGGTCGCATTGCCCAGCACGCCTGCGGTCGCGATCACGGAGACGGCGAGATCCTCGTGGGCCGCGTGCGTCAGCACGGCGCACTGCATGTTGGCGGCGGTCGCCATGAGCGCGGTCGATTCGGGCGGTAGCTGGCCGGCGGCGCAGGCGCCGCGATGGTAGCCGTCATGCCCCTGTCCGGCCGTCTGGGTATCTCGCACGACGTGGGCGACCCCTTCGCAACTCTGGTGATTGGCGATATGGGTCAGATCCTCGCGCAGCCCGCCGTTGACCCGGCAGGTGCTGAGCACACGGTGGGGCTGCTTGAGGGTCGCGCAGAGGTAACGCCCCCGCCGGCGCAGGCGATAGCGGTCGGTCTCTTCCAACTGCATCGCAGCGCCCGCTAGTCCCGCGTCGACTCGGATGCGCGCGTCGGGCGAAAGCGGCGCGGGAAGGAGGCGTCATAGAGCTTGGAGGGCTGCGACCCGGCGCGCCCACGCGCACCCAAGGCCGGGCTGACCAGAATCAGCGCCTGCCGCTCGACTTGGGCCTCCTGACAACGGCCCGCGATGTCCTCCAGGGTGCCGCGCAGGACCAGCTCCTCATCCGGCCAGGTCGCCTTGTGGACGACGACGACCTGGGCCGTCGCTGCCCAGCCGGCCTCGCGCAGATGGCCGACCACCGCCTCGATGCGTTCGATGGAGAGGAAAATGCACAGGGTGCAATGGTGCGCCGCCAGGGAGGCGAAGGACTCGCGCTCCGGCATCTGGGTGCGCTCGGAAAGTCGGGTGAAGATGACGGTCTGGGTGATCTCCGGCAGGGTCAGGCATTCCCCAGCCGCGGCGGCGGAAGCCATGGCCGAGGAGACGCCGGAGACGATGCCGACCGGGATACCGGCGGCGTCCAGCGGCCGCGCCAGCTCCGCCAAGACCCCGTAGAGCGTCGGATCGCCGGTCTGCAACCGCACGACGGTCTCATGACGCTGGGCGCGTTCCTGCAGCCAGGCCGTCACCTGCGCCAGGTCCATCGACTTGGAATCCGCGATCTCGCAGCCCTCGGGCGCCCATTCGAGCACGGCCTCGGCCACCAGCGAGCCGGTATAGAGAATGGCACCGGCCTCGGAGAGCAGCCTTGCCCCACGCACCGTGATGAGATCCGGCGCACCCGGCCCGGCACCGACGAACCAGACCTTACCCATGGGCTTCACACCAGCGCGGCGCCTCGCGGTCGAGGTTTGGTGACAGGGACTCTTGCATAGGCTGACTGACCTTTCGTCGTGTAGCGCGATAAAGCCGAGTATTCTTGTAACCTACGCCTGCCCTTGTCAAACGAACGCGTCCTCCCGGGTGGCGCCTCTCTCGGTTGAGCTTCAGGCGACTGGAGAGACTCACAGGGTAACCCGCCCGCGAGAATCTAATGGCCGCGCTCCGCCTTGACCGACGCGGAGACACATTCCCTCCCGGCGCAGGGTCGGCGACTCGCCGCTTTGATCCTGCCCCGCTTCGCGAATAGAGGTGACCCCGCAGGGCGCGAACGAGGCCAACCGAGGCGATTCACGCGCCTTGGAGCGACCTTAAGTGATTGAAATATGGTGGGCCGTGTAGGATTCGAACCTACGACCAAGGGATTATGAGTCTCTTGGTTCATTGGCCAGAAAGAACCCCATCGGTCTTTAGGCCCTTTCGCAACCCCAGTAATGGCCCGCTCTATGGGCTTTAGTGTCTTTATGTCCTATCCTGTCCGCTAGAAATCTTTGTGTCCCGATAGGACCCACAAAGAACCCAGCGCAGAAAGGACCTAAGACCATGCCTCGAATCGCACACACCCGCCGCCGTCTCACCAAGGAGATGGTCAGCGGCTTCAAGCCGCGTGCCAGCAAGTTCATCGTGTGGGATGACACAACCCCCAACCTCGGGCTGCGCGTCTACCCGTCCGGCGCCAAGTCCTACGTCCTTCGACTGACCTTCACCGACCTCAACGGCAAGACCATTCAGCGGATGGAGACCCTAGGGAGCGTGGCCGACTTCCCGACACCGGACGCGGCTCGTAACAAAGCACTCGAACTGCGCCAGCGGTACAAGGCAGGCGAGGATGTCAAGGCCACCCGGCAAGCCGCAAAGAGCCGCGATACCACACTGAGCGAAGCCCTGGAGCTATACCTCGCAGCTCGCGCCTGCGGCACCAAGCCGATGAAGCAGCGCACCGCTGACGACTACCGCGCCAAGATGGGCTATGGCTTGGCCAAGTTCATGGACAAGCCGCTCATCACGCTCGACACCGATACCGTCATCCGCTGGCACCGGGACCGCAAGCTAGAAGCTCCGACACGGGCAGACTGCGAGGCTCGTTACCTACGTGCTGTCTGGAACTGGACCAGAGAGGAGCTGGCAAATCTCGAACTGCCCGAATGGCCTACGGCCAGATGGAGCAAGCAAAAGGAGTGGAGTCAGCCGAACCGGCGCAAGCGTCGCCTGAATCGTGAATCCGCTCAGGCATGGATGCAGACCACCCAGGCGTGGGAGAACGACAGGGACCGGGCGCTGTGGCTGATCCTCTATTACACCGGCTGGCGGATCGATGAGGCGATGACCTTGCGCTGGGAGGATGTTGACCTGGAGCGCGGGCGCGTCTGGCTGCGGGACACCAAGACCCGCGACACCTATCAACTCCCCCTTGCCCGCCAGAGCGTCGAAGTTCTGGACTCGCTTTCAGGTCAATCTGATTGGGTCTTTGCGGCCGCGAAGAAGGACGGAGGGATTGGCCCCATGACGCATCCGGGCAAAGCCATCAACCGCCATCGAGCACAGTCGTGCGTCGAGTGGTCTCCTCATGACCTGCGTCGCGGATTCATCTCGGTCGGTGAATCCATTGGCGTGCCAACCGCGGCCGTGCGCCGTCTCACCGGACATGTGGTGAATCAACGCGATGCCCATGACGGTTATATCGACTTCGATGCCGACGACTTGGCGCCGCACGTCCAGCGGATCGCCGATGCCCTGGAGGCGATGGCTCACGGTACCGCTGGTGAGATTGTGGATCTCGGGAACCGGCGAGCATCCGCCTAATCGCCCCCTACAACTGAACAGACCCCGAGACGATGGCCGTCGCCTCGGGGTCCTGACCACCAATCAGCCTGATAGAGAGGCTCGACGATGGCTAATGAGAATATTAACCCGAAGCTCGCCTTGATGGGCGATCATTCTTTACTGCGCCCTTTTGAATTAACCATTGCTGACGCAGTACGGCGAATTCATGAAGGGCTATTTGATTACGATCAAGCAAGCGAGAGCGAGATTGAGAAAGCCTTGATCGAGGCTATCAAATCCGAAGAGCTGCATCCTGTGCGGGGATCGCTTCAACGGCATCAATGGTCAGTCCCCGAGCCGATTTTGAATGCGCGGGAAGTCGAGTCATGGGCGAAATCTGTTGGATTGGAGCTGTCTCCATCCGGCACTTGGTATTCATATCTATTTGATGAGATCGAGACCGAATCCGCGCTCATTGATCGCTTGCAAGCATTGCGCTCATTTCGCGAAATGGAAAGCCAGCAAGATTACGAGGCTCGCATACGCGCGATTGAATATGCGCCAGATGTCGCGAGTCTTGAAATGGATAACGCTCAAAAGCGCGACAAGATGATTTCTCTTATGGATGAAAATTCGAGACTGCGCAGGGAGTTGAACATGAAAAAGGCATTAGACCCAGGAGACGAGGAACCGGACCCTAAGAGCCGCAATACCTATTTGCGTATCATCGCGGCGATGATGGATCTAGCCGGATTTCACCCCGAGAGAAAGGAAAACGTTAGCACCATCAAGAAAAAAATCGACAGCGCGCTCCAAAGACTTGGAGCGAAACCAATCAGCAGCGAAGGCACCATTTCGGACCGCCTCAAAGACGTGCGCAACCTGATCGAGCGAGACCGAGAGGCTACGGGCTCAGAGATCGGCCTTGACTGATCCCGCCCCATTTGGGGTTTGCCTAAATCCATTTGGGCTAGGCGGGCAACCCGGCCGAGTACCTTGTGTCCGCAGAATCACTTAACGCGACACGAGGCGTCAATGAAGAACCTGAACCAAGTCCGCAAGTACCACTCCACTGAAGCTGTTGCCGAAATGATCGGCATGTCAGCTCGGCACGTCAGACGCCTGATCGCAGTCGGCGAGCTGAAGGCGGTTCAGTTTGGGCGCGTGTATCGCGTCCCCGATGAGGCTTTGGACGAAATGGCAGCGGCGAAAGCTGTGCGGCCTCACGCGGCGTAGGGATGAGCGCGAGATGAGCAGCAAATCCAGACAGATCCGCGCTGAAAGACGCGCGAAACGAACAGAGCGATGGGCCAGAAACGAAAGCGCCCCGCGAGTGACCGGCTCGCGAGGCGTTGCAAAGGATTCGATTCAAGGCTTATCGTGTAACGCAGATGACGCTGAAAGGCGCCGTCACCGGGGACGCCAATCCCCGGCATAAATCCCGAGTGACCGGGAACCGACGCGAGACGAAGTATATCAAGGCCCCCGTGCGTCTGCACTGCGCCTGTCCGCGTCTACCTGCCCGTTGCGCTCGGATCTTCCAATCAATTTGGAGTTCCGACACATGAAAACCCGCAATACCCCGTTCATGGCAATGCCGGTCCTTGGACCGAATGTGCATCTTTTCGCCGTTGCCGCAGACATCCCCACAAGCCTGGCAATCAACACCGCCGGCGCGATGCTCAACACCGCTATCGAGACCCTTCGCGGCGCCGTGGTCGATATGGACGCGACACCCGAGGCAAGTCAGGCATGGGCATCCCTCTATGTCCTGACGCAAGTCGCCGCGTTGGTGGAATCGGTCACGCTTGATGTCGAGTGCGCGTCACATGACACCGCGCACCTCGCGCGACTCCAGGCACTTGCCGACACCTGGAGCAACGGCGTCATCGATGATCGCCTGTGGGATGCGATCTGCGTCGCGATGGCCCGCGATGGCTGCCCTGAGCTGAACACCCAAGAGGGCGCGCACTGATGACCAGCCCCCAAGGACCGGGGGCTTCGGCCCCCGCCGTCAACCTCGACACCCTTCCGCCCGAGGTCCGGGCGCAGATGGCGTTTCAGGCGCCAGCACCGAACGACCAGGAGCGCATCCGAGAGGCGCTGTCATTCGTCCCATCAGAGGATCGCGACACCTGGCTCAAGATGGGCATGGCGATCAAGAGCGAGATCGGCGCGTCCGGGTTCGACATCTGGGATGACTGGTCCCAGGGCTCGGACGCCTACAACGCCGCCGATGCCCGCGACGTGTGGAAATCGATCGACGCCAGCGGCAAGGTCAGGATCGGCAGCCTGTTCCATGAGGCCAAGGCGAACGGCTGGCGGGACATCGATCGACCGACGCCACCAACGCCCGCCGAGCTGGCAGAGCGCAAACGCATCGCTGACGCCAAGGCAGCACAGGAAGCGGCGGACATCGCGCGTCAGCAAGCCGAGACCGCGATCAAGGCGGCGGCAGTCTGGGACGCTGCATATCCCGTTACTGACGACGATCGCAACCCTTACCTGGACCGAAAAGGCGTTAGTGACGCGAATACCGAGAACCTGCGCCAGATCGAGACGGACACGGCCGCCAAGATCCTTGGGTATCACCCGTCAGCTGGCGGCAAGCGTCTAAACGGGACGCTGCTAGTCGTGCCCCTGCATCGCGGCGGCGAGCTGGTGAGTCTGGAGCTGATCGACGGCAGCGGGACCAAGGCCGCACTGAATGGCAAAGGCACCAAGACCGGCGCCTACTGGGCCGCTCAACCGCTCGATGCCATCGAGGGCACCGTCATCGTTGGCGAGGGTGTCAGTACCGCACTATCGATCCGGATGGCAACCGGGCTACCTGTAGTCGCGGCGCTGTCGGTGTCGAACTTCGCCAAGACGATTTCTGCCATCCACGCGGGCTACAAGCGGCTGCGTCCGATCCTGGCGGCTGACCTGGACAAGCAGACCGGCGAGCCGATCGAGGCGGCGGTGAAGGCGTCTAGGCAGTTCAGACCGCATATCCCGTTAGTGACGCCAGACTTCGGAGCCGACCGGCCCGAGGGCGCGACCGACTTCAACGACTTGCACCAGGCGCTCGGGCTGGAGGCCGTGCGGGAGCAAATCGAGGCGCAATGGGCGGAGTCCGCTAACCCGCATGACGAGCCGGCGATCCCGGACGACCTGGATACGACTCAGGACGCAACGCCAACGCGCGGGGCGCCGAAAGGCTGGAAGTTGACCGCGACGATGGTCTTCGAGGTCAAGGCCAAGGAGGATGGTGACGAGTACGTTCCTGTCTGCGGCCCGCTTTGGGTGCTTGGGCGCACGACCGGGGCGCATGGCGAGTGGGGCTTAGTGCTGGCTTTCGTCGATCATGACGAGCGCGAGCGGCGGATGGCGATTCCCGCCGAACGGCTGCACGCGGACCCAGGGATATTGGTGTCTGATCTCGCGCGCATGGGGCTTGCCATCAGGCCGTCTCGGCAAAAGAAGGTTGTTGATTACCTCGCGGACTGGAAGCCCGACACCCGCATTCTTTCCGCGAAGCGTCTTGGTTGGCTGGAAGATACAACTGGCGCGCTGTCATTCGTGATGCCCGATCGTGTGATTGCTCGCGACGGCAACCTCGAAGTCATCTTCCAGCCGGAGCGCTACTCACCCACCGTCCGCACCGTTCATGCGTCCGGCTCGCTGGACGACTGGCAGCGCAATGTAGCCACACCTGCCTGCCCCCATCCGCCCATGCTGTTCAGCCTGTGCTGTGGTTTAGCGACAGCCTTCCAGGCGTTCGCCGAAGCCGGCGATTCCTTCATCGTGCATTTCTGGGGCAAGACCTCTCGCGGCAAGACCACGGTTGGGCAGATTGCGGCCTCTCCGTGGGGCTGTGCGGCCGATCCGAACGACGCGCCCAGCCTGACCTTCATCCGACGCTGGAACCTGACCGGGAACGGGCTGGAAGGGCTGGCCGAGGCCCATAGCGACATGCCGCTCGTTCTCGACGAGCTGGGAAGCTCCACCATCGGAGACATCCGCCCACTGGTCTACCAAGTGAGCGGGGGGCAGGGCAAGACCGCCATGACCTCCGCGCGCGAAATGAAAGAACCGCGCTCCTGGAGGACCATCGTCATCTCGACCGGCGAGCTATCCCTTCACGCGCGGATGTCCGACCCGGACGGTGACGGCACCCGAAGCCGCACCGTCAAGGGCGGTCTGACCCATCGCGCACTCGACATTGAAATTGACGACATCGCCGGCGCATCCCCGGAATCTGATCGCGAAAGCGTTGTTTCTGGCATCAAGATCGCCTGCGCGCGCTCCTACGGCACCGCTGGACCAGAGCTGGTCCGGTTGATCGCCAAACGCTTCAACAGCGCAGCGGATGCGCGGGCCTATGTCCGCGAGCAGATTGCCAAGATCCTGACCGAGATCGCGCCCGCTGGTGTGGCAACCGAGACACTGCGGGCGATCAAGCGCTTCGCCCTGGTTTCGGTGGCCGGCGAGTTTGCCGCGCAAGTAGGGCTGATCCCGGCGACCACCGAGCAGATCAGGAGCGCGACCAAGGGCATCGTCACCGCATGGTTGGGCGCATCAGCCGAAACCGACGAGGACCGCATCGTCTCCAGCGTGCGCGCCTTCATCCTGCGTCATGAGAGCCGGTTCCAGCCGATCAATGAGCCGGACCCACCACCTAGAACTGATCGCTACGGGGCTGAGTACCAGCCGACGCCCAGGGCGCCTGAGCCGGTTCGCGATCGCGTCGGCTACGTCGATCGCACGGCGGGGAGATGGATGTTCACACCTGCCGGGCTGATCGAGGCGGCTCCAGGAAACGACAAGACCACCATCGCGCGGACACTCAAAAATTCAGGCTACTTGTACACGAATGAGAAAGAAAAGCTGATGGCGAGAACGAGCGTCGGTGGCGGGCGCCCATGGCTGTATGTCGTCAAGCAATCGATTCTCGACGGTTCTCCAGACGAAAAAAGCGGGAAGCTCATAAAAACACCGGGACAGGCGGGACAGCCGGGACGCGACCAGCAACCACAAGGCTTTGAGCCTGTCCCGGTAGTCACCGGGACACCGGGACAACCGGGACAGGAATCCGGGACAGCGCAAGTAACGGCCGCTTCTGTCCCGGCTGTCCCGGTTGGCAAACACAACCGGGACAGCCCGCGAGCCCTGCAACCACAAGGCTTTGTCCCGGCTGTCCCGGCTGTCCCGGCAAAAAACAGAGATACCGAGAAAAATCCCGAGATCGCGATGCCTGATTGGGAGGCGTTCTGATGGCCAACCAGATCATTCAGCTATCGGCGCGATTCTCAACGAACACAGAACGCGGCTCGGTCGCCCGCAAAATCGAGGCCGATCTGACGCTCGCTGAGTACATCAAACTGGCACCTCGAATCAGGAGGATGGCGCGCGGGAATGCCGGGTACCTCAGCGAGGATGGCGCGCGCGAGGGACTGGATACCGTCATGCGGACCATCCGGTTTATCGATGCCGCGTCAGTACGCGAAAGCCGAGCATGGGTATCGCTGTTCGGTCATGGGTCGAGCGGCAAGCCGTCCGGGTTCGATCACACCCAGGTATGGGACTGGATCGGGCATCGCCTCGTCACTACCGAACCGTATCCTGGCGGGGTCGATCGCGTGATTGATTGGTGCTTCGATCACGGCTGGCAGGCGCGACGAATGCCTGAGTGGGGCATGTGGAATCCGCCGCATACGGAGCTGATCCTGTGCGCTCCACCGAGGTGTGGGGCCGACCTGAGCGCCATCGTCAACCAGATGGCACATCACCGCCCACTGCCCATCGATGCTCGGCAGACCGATGGAAAGGTCACGCGGCGGAAGATGCGGGGTGCGTCATGAGCGCCGCTCGCCTGATGTCTGATCTGCGCGAGCAGGGATTAGCTATGTCCGTCGATGGCGACAGGCTGATCGTCTCGCCGCGCGAGAGAATTACCGAGTTGTCCCGCGCGCTCATCCGCGACCACAAATCCGAGCTGGTCGAACTGCTGACCCAGGCCGCCAACGACACCAGTCCAGCCCGGAGCCGCTGGCTCATCACCCTGCTGGACGGCACCCGCTGGAGCATCTCGCGCACACCGCCCTCGACCCTGGCCGAGCTTC